>CALDCF010000082.1 GCA_937937635.1 uncultured Collinsella sp. | reverse complement strand
AGCTGTGGGAATGGCCTATTTGCTCAATGTGTTCGGCTGAGATCGGAAATCAACCAATACCTATTGATATAGGTAAACGATGGCGGTGCCGGTGTGGACTTGGATCGTGGCCGTTGACCTGATGACGTTGCTGATGCCCGAATCCGCCAAGAGACCTAACGGGGAATGGTCTAGCTCCCATTCTAGGCCGTGTTCGCTTACTACCGTCCCAGGAGCTATGGCGATGATGGAGAAGGTGCTGCCCTCGTGGCCTTCGATGGTCCACGACTCGTCAGCGTGAAGAATACGGGCGACCACCTTGTCCTCGGCAATCCAGACTGCGGCGTCATCGTAGCCCGCGAGCAACCCTAGTACGGACAGGGCCATGTCGGGACGACCGCCGGTGGCGCAGGTCGCAACCACTTCGGCACCCGGCCAGCGACGGCGGACGGAATCGAGCGCCAGCGCCAGATCGGTATAGTCCTTGTATGGGTCGTGGCGCTCAACTTCAAAGTTGGTGGCGGCATCGACCAACGCACGACCTGCATCACTCACCGTGTCGGCATCCCCCACATAAACATCGCAGCCCAGGCCGGCGCCCAGCAGCGCGTCGAGTCCGCGGTCCACGGTGACAACGTGGTCGCACTCCCCTGCTAGCCTACGCAACAGATCCGCGCTCGCCATCACGGGCGAGCCGCAGACCACTAAAACCTTACAAGCCACGGTCCTCGCCTAGCCCTCAAACTCAAGAACGCGGGCCACATCCAGGTCCTCGTAGCTGTCGATAAAGATATCGCAGTTGGCGCGCACGTCGTCGCGCTTCATACGGCCGTGCGGGTCATAAATACCTACACGCTTAAACCCGGCGGCTCCAGAGCTCTTTAGGCCAAAGACGGCGTCCTCAAACACCCACACGCGCTCAAATTTGCACCCGTGGCGCTCCTCCAAGCGACGCAGCGCCAACTCGTACACATCGGGGAACTGCTTGGAACGTCCCGCCTCGCCCGTCGTGGAAACAAACTCCATATAAGCATCGAGCCCGGCACCAGCGAGCGCGGACTGCACCAGCTCGGCAGGCGTGGACGTGGCAACGCACATGGAAATGCCAGCCTCCTGCGCCTGCTTCAAAAATGCAAGCAGGCCCTCGCGCGGCGGCACCTTGGAGTACCCATCAATCAGGATGTCGCTCAGCTCGCGATACAGCTCCTCGCCATTCGCGCCAATGTCCCAGGTGTCGTGGTAGGCCTGGCACTCGTCCTCGAGCGAAAGATGCTCAAACTGGGCAAAATCGTCGACCGTCACGTCAGCTCCGTGGCGGTGCAATAACTCGGGCTGGGCATAGGCCCAAACGGGGGTGCTATTAACCAGTGTGCCGTCGCAATCGAAAATAAAAGCGACATTGGGGGCGGCGGTCTGGGACATAAACGAACCTTTCGATGTCAAATGGTAAACATCCTGCTAAAAACGTTTTACCAAACGTCAAACTAACAATCTTGAAACCCTAATTGGTAAAACTGTCAAGAGTTTTACCATCGTAATTCTGCCAGTGGTCTAAACATGGCGCTCACCGATTAAAAGCCGCCGCAAAACCACTTTCCTCCATAAAAGTAATGTACAGGTGTTATGGTAGTTTCTGCCGAAAGTTCCACCGAGCACGCGAGGTGGAACGAATCATAGAACTATCGCCGTCCCTTCGATTCGTGCAGCCCTGGACCTTTCGCATCTAGTCACCAAGGCAACACGCTGCCGCGTCATGATGGGATCAAACGTGAGCGATACAAAGCTAAAGCCAGCAACCAAAAAGCCCGCTACCCGTAAGGCCGCCCCGCACGCACCGGAGCTCACCAAGGACGATGTCTATCTGTTTGGCATTGGCATGTGGGAGCGCAGCTGGGAAAAGATGGGCGCGCACCCCGACACGCAGAATCGTACGCGCGGCTGGCGTTTTTGCGTTTGGGCGCCCGATGTAAAGAGTGTCCACGTCATTGGCGAATTTAACGACTGGGACGAGCAAGCCAACCCGCTGGTGCCCGTGCATACGAGCGCTATCTGGGAAGGCTTTATTCCTGGAGCCGAGCAGGGTCAGCTCTATAAGTATCTGATCGAGACCAACGAGGGCGAAAAGCTCTACAAGGCCGATCCGTACGCCTTTAAGGCCGAGTGCCCTCCGGGTACGGCAAGCGTGCTGTGGAGCCTGGACGGCTATAAGTGGAACGATGCCGCGTGGCTCAAGCGCCGCGCCGGCCATAATCACATGTCGCAGCCGCTGAACATCTACGAGGTTCATATTGGCTCGTGGAAGCGCCACGGCGATGCACCGCAGGGTGAGCCGGACGAGTACGGCAACTACCCAGGCCCCATGGACCCCTTCCCCGCGCAGCGCGGCGAGTTTTACACCTACGACGACCTGTCGGTGGAGCTCGTGGAGTACGTGCGCGACATGGGCTACACGCATATCGAGGTCATGCCGCTCATGGAGCATCCCTTCGATGGCTCTTGGGGCTACCAGACGACCGGCTACTATGCCGCCACGTCGCGCTACGGCAACCCGCAGCAGCTCATGCACTTTATCGATGCCTGCCACGAGGCAGGCATCGGCGTGATCATGGACTGGGTGCCCGGCGGTTTTTGCGCCGACTCCCACGGCCTTGCCACCTTTAACGGCCACATGCTGTTTGAGCACGAGATTCACCCCAACTGGGGCACGCACAAGTTCGATTTCGCCCGCGGCGAGGTTCGCTCGTTCCTGGTCTCCAACGTGCTGTACTGGCTCGAGAACTTCCACGTGGACGGCATTCGTATGGACGGCGTGTCCAGTATGCTGTACCTCAACTTTGGCATCGACGATCCCGGCCAAAAGAAGTTCAACAAGTACGGTACCGAGGAAGACCTGGACGCCAGCGCGTTTATCCGCCAGGTCAACTGCGCCGTGGAGGCACACTACCCCGACGTGATGATGATGGCCGAGGAGTCCACCGCGTGGCCGCTCGTGACCTATCCGCCGCAGGACGGCGGCCTGGGCTTCCACTACAAGTGGGACATGGGCTGGATGAACGACACCCTGCACTACATGCAGACCGATTTTCCGTGGCGCCCCGGCAACCACGGCCTGCTCACGTTCTCCATCATGTACGCCTTTACCGAGAACTTCATTTGCCCCTTAAGCCACGACGAGGTCGTGCACGGCAAGTGCTCGCTCATCGGCCGCATGCCGGGCGACTGGTGGCGCCAGTTTGCCGGCCTGCGCACGCTGGCCTTCTACCAGATGACGCACCCCGGTGCCAAGCTCAACTTTATGGGCAACGAGATCGGCCAGTTTATTGAGTGGCGCTACTACGAGTCTATCCAGTGGTTCCTGACCGAGGAGTACGAAACCCACCGTCATCATCAGGCGTTTATTAAGGCGCTCAACCACCTGTACACCGCCGAGCCCGCCCTGTACGAGCGCGGCTACACCGACGACGGCTTTACGTGGATCGACGCGGACAACTCCAAGCAGTCCATCGTGAGCTTTGTTCGCCAGGGCGAGGACGTCGACGACGACCTGGTGATCCTGATCAACTTTGACCCGGCGAGCTACGAGAGCTTCCGCGTGGGCGTGCCGCGCGAGGGCGACTGGGAGGTCATCTTCGATTCCGACCGTCCCGAGTTTGGCGGCAGCGGCTATGCCGGCGAGGAGCCCTACACCTGCTCGAGCGAGCCCTACCCCTGGAACGGCCAGATGGACTCTATTGAGATTAAGGTGCCCGGCCTGGCAGGCGTGGTGCTCAAGCGCCGCGGTCCCAGCAGCTACAAGCCGCCGGTCGTCGAGGAGCCCAAGAAGGCTACGCGTAAGCGCACGTCTTCGGTGAAGCCCAAAGCCGCGGCCGCGGCCAAGAAGGCTCCGGCAAAGGCGAAGGCTACGACGACCAAGGCCAAGGCTGCGACAAAGCCCGCCGCCAAGAAGCCGGCTGCCAAAAAGGCAACTACCAAGGCAAAGTCTGCTTCTGTTAAGTCGACTGCTAAGGACGCGTAACAAAGCCGTTACCGCTGTAATTACCCGCCCCGGCGGGGCGTAGGATACAAGTCATAACCGTTCCGGGAGAAACATCCCCGGGGGAAAGGAACGTATGAATAAGATCTTCGACAACAAGCAGGAGTTTACTGAGCTCTATCGCGATGCCGTCATGAGCATTAGCGGCAAGAGCGTCGAGGCTGCCAGCGACCTCGACCGCTTTAACGCCCTGGCCAAGCTCGTGGCCGAGAAGGCGCGCACCGTTGCCACCAAGAGTGACGCCCGCGCCACCGCCGAGGGCAAAAAGCGCGTGTACTACTTCTCGATCGAGTTTTTGATCGGTCGCCTGCTCGACAACTACCTGCTCAACTTTGGCGTGCGCGACATGGTCGCCGAGGCGCTCGACGACATGGGCTTTGACCTGTCCGTCATCGAGAACCAGGAGCCCGATCCGGCTCTGGGCAACGGTGGCCTGGGCCGTCTGGCCGCATGCTTCCTGGATTCCATGGCGGCCGAGGGCATTGCCGGCTACGGCAACGGCATGCGCTACCGCTACGGCCTGTTTAAGCAGGAAATCGTTAACGGCAGCCAGGTCGAGGCCACCGACGAGTGGCTCACCCACGGCTATCCCTGGGAGGTCCGTCGTCAGGACAAAGCCGTGACCATCAAGTTTGGCGGCCACGTCGAGGGCTTTGAGGAGGACGGCCGCACGTTCTACCGCACGGTGGACACGCAGGACATCCTGGCCGTCCCTTATGACATCCCCGTTGTGGGCTATGCCGGCGAGACCATCAACAAGTTGCGCGTCTGGGCCGCCGAGCCGGTCGAGGAGCACTTCGATCTGGAGGCCTTCAACCGTGGCGACTACGCCCTGGCCGATGCCGAGCGCGCCGAGGCCGAGGCCATCAGCGCCATCCTCTACCCCAACGACGCCGGCGAGCACGGCCGTCTGCTGCGCCTGAAGCAGGAGTACCTCTTTGTTTCGGCCGGCATCTACAGCCTGCTCGACACCTTTGAGAAGGAGCACGGCGAGAACTGGGAGCTGCTGCCGCAGTTTGTGGCCATCCACACCAACGACACGCACCCCGCCATGTGCGGCCCCGAGCTCATGCGCATCCTCATTGACGAGAAGAAGCTCGAGTGGGATGACGCCTGGAACATCGTGACGCAGGTCGTGAGCTACACCAACCACACCATCCTGCCCGAGGCTCTGGAGAAGTGGCCCATCGGCACGTTCTCCAAGCTGCTCCCCCGCGTGTACCAGATCATCGACGAGATCAGCCGTCGTTGGCACGAGTCGTTCGACACCACGCAGGAGGGCTGGCAGGAGCGTCTGCGCCAGACCGCCATTCTGTGGGATGGCGAGATTCGCATGGCCAACCTGTCCGTGATCTGCAGCCACAGCGTCAACGGCGTGGCCAAGATCCACTCCGACATCATCAAGAACATCGTGCTCAAGGACTTCTATGCCCTGACGCCCGAGAAGTTCAACAACAAGACCAACGGCATCTCGCACCGTCGCTTCTTTGCCGAGGCCAACCCCACCTATGCCAAGCTCGTGACCGAGGCCATTGGCGACGGCTGGCTTAAGGACGCCTTTGAGCTGGAGAAGCTCAAGGAGTTCCAGAACGACTCCGAGTTCCTAAAGGCCGTGGGTGCCTCCAAGCGCGCCAACAAGGAGCGTCTGGCCGCCTACGTCAAGGCCGAGACCGGTCTGGTCATTGACCCCAACACCGTCTTCGATGTTCAGGTGAAGCGTTTCCACGCCTACAAGCGCCAGCTCATGAACATCATGAAGGTGATGGACATCTACAACCGTCGCATTGCCGATCCCAACTTCCACGTGACGCCGACGACCTTCATCTTTAGCGGCAAGGCTGCCTCGAGCTACACCTTCGCCAAGGAGACCATCCGCCTCATTAACTCCGTGGCCGACGTCATCAACAACGACGCCCGCGTCAACGAGGTTATGAAGGTCTGCTTTATCCCCAACTTCCGCGTGAGCAATGCCCAGCTCATCTACCCTGCCGCCGAGATCTCTGAACAGATCTCCACGGCCGGCAAGGAGGCCTCGGGCACGTCCAACATGAAGCTCATGATGAACGGCGCCATTACGCTGGGCACCCTCGACGGCGCCAACATCGAGATCGCCGACCTGGCCGGCCGCGAGAACGAGGCCATCTTTGGCCTGACCGCTCCCGAGGTCGAGCAGCTCTGGGCATCCAACAGCTACTTTGCGTGGGATACCCTCAACAACGATCGCGAGCGTCTGGGCCGCGTGATGGACGAGCTCAAGGACAACACCTTTGCGGGTCTTTCGGGCAACTTCGAGAGCATCTACAACGAGCTCATGAACAATAACGACCCCGACCTGGTCATGGCCGACTTCCGCAGCTACGTTGACGCCTGGGAGAAGCTCACGAACAGCTACGGCGACCAGGAGACCTGGAACCGCAAGGCCCTGCTCAACACCGCCTCGAGCGGCTGGTTCTCGAGCGACCGCACCATTCGCGAGTACCGCGACGAGATCTGGCACGCGTAAAGGCGCGCGAGCTCCCTTTGCCGCACGGCATTACTCGACGGGCGTGACAGAGCGCCGCGCCCGTCGCAAATGGGTTTAGGAACATCGATGACAGAAGGAGAAATCGATGAGTAAGAAAGAATGCATCGCGATGCTCCTCGCAGGAGGACAGGGCAGCCGATTGGGGGCACTCACCCAAAAGATCGCCAAGCCGGCGGTTAGCTTTGGTGGCAAGTTCCGCATTATCGACTTTTCGCTGTCCAACTGCTCCAATTCGGGCATCGACACGGTGGGCGTTCTGACGCAGTACCGTCCCTACCTGCTGCATGCCTACGTGGGCTCCGGCGAAGCGTGGGATCTGGACAGCCGCGACGGCGGCGTGTCGATCCTGCCGCCGTACGAGACGCAGACCGGTGGCGCCTGGTATGCGGGCACGGCCGACGCCATTACGCAGAACCTCGACTACATCAAGGCCAACGACCCCAAGTACGTCCTGATTCTTTCGGGCGATCACCTGTATCGCATGGACTACCGCAAGATGCTCAAGACGCATATTGAGAACAACGCCGACCTCACGGTGAGCGTTATGCCCGTGCCGTGGGAGGAGGCCAGCCGCTTTGGCATCCTGACCACCGACCCCGAAGACGGCCGCATCACCAAGTTCACCGAGAAGCCCGAGAAGCCCGATTCGAACCTCGCGTCCATGGGCATTTACATCTTCTCGGCCGACGTGCTGATCGAGGCGCTCGAGGAGGACGCTCTGGACCAGCGCTCGAGCCACGACTTTGGCAAGGACATCATCCCCAAGCTGCTCGGTGAGAACAAGCGCCTGTACAGCTACGAGTTCCACGGCTTTTGGAAGGACGTCGGCACCATCGCCAGCTTCCACGAGACCTCGATGGACCTGCTGGGCAACAACCCCGAGTTCGATCTGTTTGACAAGCACTTCCCCATCATGTCCAACATCACCACGCGTCCGCCGCACTACATTGGCCCGGACGGCCGCCTGGACGACTGCCTGGTCTCCAACGGCTGCAAGATCTACGGCACCGCTCGCCACTCGATCCTTTCGACCGATGTCATCATCGAGGAGCGCGCCGTGGTCGAGGACTCCGTGCTGCTGCCGGGTGCGCACGTTAAGAGCGGCGCGCACATCTGCCGCGCTATTTTGGGCGAGAACTCCACGGTCGAAGAGGGCGTGAAGCTCGGCTCTGTCGATACCACCAAGGATACGGCCGTCGTTGGAAATGACGTCGTTATCGGGAAGGGGGAATGATCCGATGATCAATCGCAAGGCCATCGGTTACATCACCGCTAACTACTCTTCGACCTACGGCAGCGTGCTGCTCAAGGATCGCCCCATCGCGTCCGTTCCGTTTTTGGGCCGCTACCGCCTGATCGACTTCCCGCTGTCCAACATGATGAATGCCGGCATTAAGACCGTCGGCGTCGTCATGCCGGGCAACTACCGCTCGCTGATCGACCACGTGGGCTCGGGCAAGGACTGGGGCCTGGACCGCAAGAAGGGCGGCCTGTTCATGGTGCCCGGCAACGCGTATGGCACCACCAAGGGCGGCATGCGTTTCTTGCTGCGCGACATCATCTCCAACAAGACGCTGTTCCAGCGCTCGGAGAAGCCCTATGTCGTGATGATGGGCACCAACATCATCTTTAACATGGACCTAAACACCATCATCGAGGCGCACGAGAACTCCGGCGCTCAGATGACCGTGGTGTACTGCAAGGCCACGCGCAACGTCGATGACGAGACCAAGCTCGAGATTAACGAGAATGGCCGCCTGACGGGCGTGAGCGCCGGCGTCGTGTACGGCGACAACGCCTCCATGGACTGCTGCATCGTCAACCGCGAGACGCTGCTCGAGATCATCGACCACTACCAGGCCGCCGACTATCTGGACCTGCTCGAGGCACTCCAGGGCGACTTTGGTAACATCGACGTGTGCAGCTACGAGTACAAGGGCGAGGTCGTGGGCGTGTTTAGCGAGAAGTCGCTGTATCGCCGCAGCATGGACCTGCTCGACCAGACCGTGGCCGACCAGCTCTTCGATCCCGAGCGTCCGATCCTGACCAAGGCTCACGACGTGCCGCCTTCGCGCTATGCGACCGGCAGCCACGCGTGCAACTCGATCATCTCGGCCGGCTGCATCATCAAGGGCACCGTGCGCAATTCGATCCTGTCGCGCGGCGTCGTGGTCGAGGAGGGCGCATCGGTGACCAACTCGATCATCAACCAGAGCTGCATCATCAAGAGCGGCGCACGCGTCGAGAACGCCATCCTGGACAAGAACAACGTGGTTCCCACCAACACCGAGCTTCGCGGCACGCCCGAGAACATCCTGGTGCTGGGCAAGGCTCCGTTAACTTCCGACACCACCATCGTACGTTAACGTTGGCACCGCAACATCGCTCGTAACATGTAGAATAGCCGCCCGGTTTGTGCCAGGCGGCTATTCTCGAATTGCAACATGGGAGACAATATGGCTGATTCCAGCAAAAAGATGCAGATCGTGTTTGCCTCGGCCGAGTGCGCACCGTTTGTAAAGACCGGTGGCCTGGGCGACGTGGCAGGCTCGCTGCCTGCGGCGCTTGTGCGCGCCGGCGCCGAAGTTATCGTGATGGTGCCCAAGTACGCCACCATCAAGGACGAGTACAAGGCGCAGATGGAGCACTTCTCCGACTTTTACGTGAGCCTGGGCTGGCGTAATGAGTACTGCGGGCTCGAGAAGCTCGAGCACGACGGCGTCACCTATATGTTCATCGACAACGAGCGCTACTTTGCGCGCGACTATCCGTACGGCTTCTTTGACGACGGCGAGCGCTTTGCGTTTTTCTCCAAGGCCATCACCGAGAGCCTGCAGCACCTGCCGGCCGGCTTTGAGTGCGACATCCTGCACTGCAATGACTGGCAGACGGCACTTGCGCCCGTGTTTTTGCGCGAGTTTTACCAGGGCCTGCCGCTGTATGACCGCGTCAAGACCGTGTTCTCGATCCACAACGTGGCGTTCCAGGGCCAGTTTAGCGACACCGTGATGGAGGACATCCTGGGTGTGGCACACATTCCGGCGGCCGCTTCGCAGCTGCGTTGCGACGCCTGCAGCATCAACTACATGCTGGGCGCCCTGCGCTATGCCGACGCCATCACCACGGTGAGCCCCACCTATGCCAGCGAGATCCAGACGCCCGAGTTTGGCGAGGGCCTGGACGGCGTGCTGCGCGAGCGCTCCTATGCGCTGCAGGGCATTTTGAATGGCATCGACGTCGCGGGCTTTGACCCGGCGACCGACAAGCGCATTGCCGCCAACTACACGGTCGACGACCGCGCGGGCAAGGCCGTGTGCAAGGCCAAGCTGCAGGAAGAGCTGGGGCTCGAGGTTCGCGACGACCGTCCGCTCATGGTGATGGTCACGCGCCTGACGCGCCAGAAGGGCATGGACCTGGTCATGTACGCGCTCGACCGCATTTTGGCCGGCGGCGTGCAGGTGGCGGTGCTGGGCACCGGCGACCGCGACTACGAGGACGGCCTGCGCTACTTCCAGGACAAGTACCCCGGCACCATGGCCGCACGCATCGAATTCGATCCTGCGCTGTCGCAGCGCATGTATGCCGCCGCCGATATGTTCCTGATGCCCTCGAAGTTTGAGCCCTGCGGCCTGTCGCAGATCATCGCCATGCGCTACGGCACCCTGCCGATTGTTCGCGAGACCGGTGGCCTGAAGGACACGGTGATCCCGTATAACGAGTTTACCGGCGAGGGCACGGGCTTCTCGTTTAGCAACTTTAACGGCGACGAGATGGGCGACGCCGTGTTCCGCGCGGCGCGCCTGTTCTGGGACAACCGCGATGCCTGGAACCAGCTGGTCACGCAGGCCATGAGCCAAGACTTTAGCTGGACACGCTCGGCCGACAAGTATCTGGACCTGTATTTCTTTATGCATCCGGAGATCGAGAGGCCGGCGGCGGTTGTCGACGAGCCTGAGGCTGTTGCTGAGCCCGAGTCCAAGGCCGAGCCGGTTGTTGAGGCGCCCGCTGCTGTTGAGGAGCACAAGGCTGAGGAGAAGCCGGTTGAGGCTAAATCTGAGGTGAACGTTGAGGCAGCTCCCGAGGCCGAGGATAAGCCGGCTGCAAAGCCCGCCGCCAAGAAGACCGCGACGCGCAAGACGACGGCCAAGAAGGCTGCGACGACTAAGGCCGCCGCAGCAAAGACAACTGCTACCAAGGCAACGACGACGCGCAAGCGCACGACCGCCGCTGCCAAGAAGGCCGCCGAGGCCGAGGCTGCTCCCGAGGTAAAGGCTGAGGCTGCTCCCGAGGTAAAGGCTGAGGCCGCCGCCGAGGCAAAGCCTGCGGCAAAGGCTCCGGCCAAGACCACTGCCAAGAAGACGACCGCGACCAAGAGCACGACCAAGACCACTGCCGCCAAGAAGGCTACGACTACGAAAGCGACGGCTACCAAGGCGACGGCTACCAAGGCCACTGCAACGAAGGCTGCTCCCAAGGCGGCCAAAAAGCCGGCCGCCAAGGTCGAGGAGACACCTGCCAAGACCAAGGCCGAGGCAACCGTCGAGGCCAAGCCCGCCGCCAAGACCACCACGCGAAAGCACACGACGGCAACCAAGGAGACAACGGCAAAGGCCGCAACTCCCAAGGCAGAGACTAAGCCCGCCGCTGCCAAAGGGGAGCCCAAGGCCGAGATAAAGGCCAAGCCGGCTCCGAAGGTCGCTGAGGTCAAGGCCGCCCCGAAGGCAGAGGCTAAGCCCGAGCCTGCCAAGGAGGCCCCGGTCTCCCCCGCCGCTTCGACCGAGGAAAAGGCTCCGACCAAGAAGACCTCCGTCCGCAAGGCAACGGCCACCCGCAAACGCCGTTAATCCAGACGATCCAAAACCTCATCAAACCCTAAGCAAGGGGCGCTCCAACCGGGCGCCCCTTCTCTGTAGATAGTTGGTAAAACGATTTTCTAGGACAACCGTTCGCCGATGGTAAACGGATGTTGTTTATACACCCCGTGTACAACAGATATACTTACATCTTGTGCGTAAAACCCATGGCCCGCAGGCCGTGATTCTATTGAACTGGACCGTACTATGAGATTGATTCACAACAGCCGTCTGCCGCAGTTTCGCACTCCGTTTGGCGCTGTGACCACTGGAACTTCCGTTGCACTCTCGGTGATTTTGGAGGATGCCGATCCCAACCAGGCAACGCTTACGCTGCGCACCTGGGTAGATGAAGTCGGCGAGACCCTGATTCCAATGGAGCACGAAGGCGATGGCATTTTTACCGGCGAGCTCAAATGCACTGAACCTTGTCTGGTGTGGTACAGCTTTATCTGCAATATCGAGGGCCAGCCCGAGGTTCGCCTGGGCGCGCCACAAGGCCGCACCGGCGGCGAGGGCGTAACCTACGACTACGCCGAGGTGCCGTCCTTCCAGATTACCGTCTATAAGCATCGTGAGAAGCGCCCCACTTGGTACGAGCGCGGCATGGTGTACCAGATCTTCCCCGATCGCTACGCCCGTGACGAGCATTGGCGCGAGCGCACAATGGCCGAACTCGAAAAACCGCGCAAGGGCATTCAGCGCCGGATGGTCGAGGACTGGAACGAGCCGCCCGTGTACGAGCGTGCCGAGGGCGGCTCCATTAAGACGTGGGACTTCTACGGAGGATCGCTCAAGGGTATTCAGGAAGACCTGCCCCGCATTGCCGAGCTGGGCTTTACGGCCATCTACCTCAACCCCATCTTTGAGGCTGCGAGCAACCACCGCTACGACACGGCCGACTACACCAAGATCGATCCGATTCTGGGCACCGAGCAGGACTTTACCGAGCTGTGCCAGGCAGCCGAGAAGCTGGGCATCTCCATCATCCTGGATGGCGTCTTCAACCACACGGGCGACGATTCGATCTACTTCAACCGCTACGGCAACTACCCTGGCGTTGGCGCGTGGCAGAGCGAGGATTCGCCGTGGCGCGATGCGTTTTATTTCCACGAGGACGGCTCGTACGACTGCTGGTGGGGCGTGGGCAATATGCCCGCCATCAATGAGAGCTCCGAGCTGGTACGCGAGCGGCTCCTGGGCAAGGATGGCGTGATCCGTAAATGGCTACGTGCCGGCGCTCATGGCTGGCGCCTGGACGTCGCCGACGAGCTTTCGGACGATTTCCTGGCCGAGATCAAGAAGGCCGTACTTGCCGAAAAGCCCGACGCACTGTTGCTCGGCGAAGTCTGGGAAGACGCCTCAAACAAAATTAGCTACGGCCATCTGCGCCGCTACCTGCAGGGCTCCGAGCTGGACTCTGCCATGGACTACCCCTTCCGCGACATGGTCATCGGCTTTTTGATGGGCTACAAGAACGCCTACCAAGCAGCCGAGGATATCGAAACCCTGCGCGAGAACTACCCGAGCGAGGCATTGTCCTGCGCGCTCAATCTGCTTTCGAGCCACGACCGCCCGCGTATCATCTCGGTGCTCGGCGGCGGCCCCGACGAGTCGCAGCTGCCCGAGTGCGAGCGCAGCAAGTGGCGTCTGGACGAGAACTCGATGGGCCTGGCCAAGAGCCGTTTTTGGCTTGCAACGCTCATGCAAATGACCTTCCCCGGCGTGCCTTCGATCTACTACGGCGACGAGTACGGCCTGGAGGGCCTTACCGATCCGGGCAACCGCCGCACCCTGCCCCTAAAGGAAGACCTGCACGACTTCGATACGCTGGCTATTGTCAAGAACGCCTCTGCCGTACGCCGCGCACTGCCATTTATGATCGACGGCGAGATCAAGGCCTTCGCGCTCAACGACGAGGTGCTGGCATACAACCGCACAGGCAAGGATGGCGAGTCCGCGACGGTTATCATCAACCGCAGCCTGCGCAATTCGCACCGCGTGACGATTCCGGCGCTCGGCGAATGCGCGAGTGACGTGATCAGCGGTCACGAGTGCGAGATCCACAACGGCACGGTCACGCTCGATTTGTATCCGCTGGGCTCGTCGATCATCTATCACCATGCCGAGCAGCGCCTGCAGGAGCCGCTCGATCACGGCGCAGGCGTTGTGTGCCATATCACCTCGGTACCGACCGATGACGGCAAGCCCGGCACGATCGGCGCACCCACGCGTCGCTTTATCGACCATCTGTCCGCTATGGGCATGCGCTACTGGCAGGTCCTGCCCGTCAACCCGACGGATTTCTTCCGCTCCCCCTATGCCGGGCCCTCGGCTTTTGCTGGCAATATCGACCTGCTGCCCGAGAGTCACAAGGAGCTAGCCGCCGACTTTGAGACCTGGAAGGCCCGTGGCGGCGAGGATGCCGATCCGCTGTACACCGCGTTTAAACATCGCAATGCCGATTGGCTCGAGAAGTACTGCGTCTATATGGCCGTCAAGAAGTACTTTGAAGGCGAATCGCGCCATGATTGGCCAGCCGATGTCGCGCGCTACAACGAGCATCTGATCGACGACAAGCGCTTCCACGACGAGGCCGAGCTTCAGGCGTACATGCAGTACCGCTTTGACCTGGCTTGGTGCGAGCTCATGAACTATGCACACAAGAAGGGCATCGAGGTCATCGGCGATATTCCTATGTACGTGTCCGACGATTCGGCAGATGCGTGGAGCGAACCCGAGAACTTCTGGCTGTCCGATACCGGTAAGGCAATCGAGATCTCCGGTGCGCCGCCCGACAACTTTGCGCCCGAGGGCCAGGTGTGGGGCAACCCGACGTTCCGCTGGGACCACATGAAGCAGAACGGCTACCGCTGGTGGATGGATCGCCTACGTCGTGCGTTCTCGCTCTACGACCGCGTGCGCCTGGATCACTTCCTGGGCTTCCACAGCTACTTTAGCATTCCCGCAGGTAAGGCCTGCGCCGACGGGCGTTGGCTGGCAGGCCCGGGCAAGGACCTGTTCCAGACCGCCTATGACGAACTGGGGCCGCTCAACTTTATCGCGGAGGACCTGGGCTATCTGACGCCCGGCGTTCGCGCCATGGCTTCGACTTGCGGCTTTCCCGGCATGGACGTGCTGGAGTTTAGCGACTACGACGTCCGCAACGGCGTGCACCCCACGCCGGGCAAGATCCTGTACACCTCGACGCACGATACGTCGACATTGGCCGGTTGGTGCACGCGCTCCTTTGCGGGCGGCGACGAGCCGAGCGGTGTTGAGGTGGCAGCCAAGCTGATGAGCGATGCGCTGGCAAGCGACGCTCCCCTGGTGATGATGCCGCTGCAGGACGTGCTGGGGCTTGGCGACGACACGCGCATGAACGTACCGGGCGTGGCCACGGGCAACTGGACCTGGCAGGCTGACGAGGCCGACGTTGCGGCCGCTGAGGGCAAAACCGCACAGCTCCTGCGCAACACGCATAGATTCTGGGGCGAAGCGTGATAAAACCCCCGATATAGGGTACAGTTACAGACGTTTGAATTTTTGCGGGCAGAGTAATCTGCCCGCTTTGTGCTGAAAAGGAAGTATTATGGCGCGCTACGATTACAAGTGCTCGAGCTGCGGCAACGTGTTTGAGGTTGAGCATCCCATGTCCGAGACCCCCGAGGTCGTGTGCCCCAACTGCGGCGCTCCGGCCGCCAAGACGTTCTCGGCCAGCGGTATTAAATTTGAGGGCAGCGGCTTCTACAACACCGACCAGCGAAGCGGCGGCTCCAGCACCAGCGCCACCAGCGGCTGCTGCGCCAATTGCCCGCACAGCCACTAGAAACCAATCAGCCCCGCGACCGACACCAATCGCGGGGCTGCTTCTTTGCGCTATAGGTAGCTAATTAATTTTTAATAATTAGCATAATTTAAAATCCGCCCATACCGGCAGAATAGGGATCGTCACAGGTACCATCGCTATACCAATGAGTCGATCCAACATAGTTACCATTTTCGTCATAAACGTCCATGGTTTTAATGACTACTTTGCCGCCGCCGTTAGAGGAGCCGCCAGAATAACCACTATTAGAGGAGCCATCAGAATAGCCGCTACCGCCAGAATAATTACTACCAGAATTACTGGAATAATTGTTTTGCTGAGAAGCCTGCTGCTGAGCCTTAGCTTCTTCTTCTTGAGCCTTAGCCTCATCTTCAGCCTTGGCCTTATTTACATCATCAATACGAGTTTGATAACGGCTGATCTGTTCATTGATTTGATCAATGAACTTCTTAGAATCCTTATTGGCATCTTCAAAAATAAGCTTCTGGTTGTCTTTATTAGAAATATCATTAAGAAGGCCATTAAGGCTATTTATATGCTGTTGGAGAGAGTCGGTATCTTCAGTAGAATTTACATCAAAATTAACATGGTCAGCTAGAGAAGTATTCCACTCATTATTTTGAGCATTACGGCAGTCTTTAATGATGGAATCGTATTTATTAAGCAACTTCGTCCAATCAGGGGAAGTACCATCAGCATACTTAAATTTGTCATCAGAGATTTCTTTATTCAATATCTCTTTATTGTTTTGAGCATTTTTAATGGTATCAAGACGTTGCTCAAATGTTAGTAGCCTAGGATCAGCTTTAAAGGCAACAACACTATCGCTAGCCTTTGAATACAAAACTTCAACCTGCTGATTATGTTCACTAGCTGCTTGTTTGTAATTGTAACCAGCATAACCAACGACACAACCAGCAATAAGCAGAGCAACAATACCGGCACCAATAATTACCCGCTTTTTAATCGAAGAATTTTTAACTTCTTCATTTCCCTGAGTTTTATCTTCAGGATTGTCAATCTTGTCATAGTTAAGATCGGTCATTTTAACCTCTCAATAATAAATCCGCGAGCGGTTCATGCAACTAGAAACCTACCGAACCCAACCGCTTACTTTCATACCCGATTTATTAATCCCCGTCCCAGAAAAATCCTGAGTTGCGGTGAAATAAGGACTTTTTGGCGGGTAGATGCCGCTATTCAATCCCTATTTCACCGCAACGTAGTAATTACTTGTGGACCAGCCTGGCGCAGAAGTGGCCGTCGTAGGAGTCGGCGTTTACTGGCACGCTTTGGAAGAGGCCTCGATCGTTCTGGCGTACGGAGACGAGCTTCTTGGCCTGGGCGAACTCGGGGAGTTGCAGAATCTGCGCCTCGGAGAGCGGCGCCACGGTAAAGCCGGCGCCCTCGGGAGAGTTCAGGAACGCTTCCACGACCTGCGTGTTCTCTTCATCAAAAACCGAGCAGGTGGCATAGATGAGCTCGCCGCCGGCAGCCACGCGCGCAGCAGCCTCTTTGAGCATCGTAAGCTGCAGTTTGGGCAGCTCAACCGTCACATCTTTTTCGGTCAGGCGCCACGGTATCTCAGGATGACGGCGCATGGTTCCGGTGCCAGAGCACGGCGCATCGATAAAGACCGTGTCGAACTTAACCGGCTCGCCAAGCATGGCATCAAACGATGTGAGCACCTCATTAAGCTCGCAGGCATCACCCGAAACCGTGCGAACGCCCTGAATACCGGCCTTATGCAGACGAGCGAGATTCAGATCGCACTTGCGATCATGCAGATCGAGCGCCGTATGCTGACGCTCATAGCCCGCACGCTTGGCCTGGCACATCATCACATAGGTCTTGGTGCCACGGCCGGCACCAATCTCAAGGCAGCTGCCAGGGCGCGTGGCAGCTGTGGCGATAAGCTGGGCGTTAAGGTCCGAGGCCACGGCAGCAGCACGCTCAAATACGCCCGACGCAACCGTAACCTGAGCATCGACCGGAGCATGGCAACCCGGGAACACGGGTGCCACAAGCTGCGAGATATACGGATCGGGCTTGGACGCAAAGGCGTTCTCATGCAGGGCCAGCGGCGCAGGCGCCAGGTTGCCAGCAAAGTTGAGCGCACCTTCGGGCGTGTCGAACGACGCCATAATGCGAGCGCACAGCCAGCGAGGCAGGCCCATCAAACGCGAAAGGCGCACCAGACGGCGCTCTGACTCATCGGCATCGGACGCGGTGGCAAAATCCTCAACGTTATCCGCAACCTTGTGCAGCACCGCGTTAGCCAAGCCCGCGGCAGACTTAGCGCCGCTGCGCACCAACTCAACGCCCTGGCTTACGGCTACGCGACCCGGTGTATGCAGATAGAGCATCTCGAAGGCCGAGATGCGAAGCGCCATGCGCACACGCGGCGCGACCTTTTTGGGCTTATCCAAAAACTGGTCAAGCAACTCGTCCAAAATGCCCTGTGTGGCGGCAACGCCCAACGCCAGACGAGCGGCAAAAGCAGAATCGCGCTGGTCAATGGCCTTGGCGGAAGCTCGGGAGGACAGCACGTCGCGCGCGTACATGCCGCGCCGATCGGCCTCCATCAACACATCGAGCGCGAGCTTGCGCGCAGGAGACAACTTACTCATGACAAAACACCCCAAGTAAGGTCGACGCCCTGCAAGCCAGCAGCCCAAGCAGAAGCAGCCATAGCACGCTTGCCGTCAGGCTTAACCTCGAGCAGCTCAACCGCGCCATCGGACAGGCCAAGGTAGACACGCTTGGCCTTAACGAGAACCTGACCCTCGCCGAGCGACACATCAGCCGCCGCAGCATCGAGCACACGCACGGTCTTGCCGGCAATCACGCAACGAGCAGGCGCGGTATCGGACGAAGCCAGCATATGGCGCACGCAATCAAGCGCCGCCATGTGCGGATCCAGGCGCATCTCCTGCTTAGAAATCTTGGCAGCATGGGTAACGAGTGCCTCATCCTGTTCAGTCCACACGGCGGTGCCATCGGCAAGAGAAGGAAGCGTATCGGCAAGCAGTTTACCGCCAAGCTCACCAAGCTCCATGGTCAGCGCCTCAGCATGCTTACCGGCAACCGACGTGGAAGCCTGAGCACAATAAGCACCAGTATCCACGCCG
Source organism: uncultured Collinsella sp. (assembly GCA_937937635.1). GTDB lineage: Bacteria > Actinomycetota > Coriobacteriia > Coriobacteriales > Coriobacteriaceae > Collinsella. The sequence continues at coordinate 39,329 of CALDCF010000082.1, read as the reverse complement.
TGCCCGATGCGCATGATAGAAACGCCAGCAATCTCATCACCAGCAAGAATGGCACGCTGAATAGGAGCAGCCCCACGCCAACGAGGCAGCAGCGAAGCATGAACATTCACAATACCAAGCGGCGCCATATGCAGCACCTCATCGGGCAAAATGCAGCCATAGGCAGCCACACAGAAAATATCAGCCCGGGCAGACTTGAGCGCCTCAACAACCTCAGGGGTCATACGATTAGCCTCAATGACTGGCAACCCCAGCTCCAGTGCCTTAGCCTTAACAGGAGACGGCTCAAGCTTCTTACCACGCCCACGAACAGCATCAGGACGAGTAACAACAAGCGCAATCTCATTCCCAGCCTCAACAAGCGAAGTCAACGAAGGCACAGCAAAATCAGGCGTACCCATAAACACAATACGCATAAAGATCGTCTCCCCTCAACCAAAGCCGAGACGGCTACAAAGAACAGCGGAAAGCCAAGTCACCAGCCCATCCGCAATAACATTTCAACAAGAACAAATATACCCAAAACCAAAGAAAGAGCCGCAATAAAAGCAGCTCTTCCAACAAAGCACCCATCAGCGAAGACGCCCATCCATGGCCCGAAGGCACCCGGGCGAGTCAAGCAGCGTCAACGTAGTCCCCGGGGCGCCCGCCTATATCGTCCCGCGCGCAGTTTCGCAGCGCAGCGAGAATGTTTGAGCACGGGATGATATAGGCGGGCGCCCCGGGGGCGGACAGACCTACTCCGTCTCGCCCGGTCGAGCGCCACGGGCCAGGGCGTCCTGGTACTCCTTGACTGCCTTGATCCTCTGCATGGGCTTCAGTCGCTCGAACATGGTGTTACCGTGCAGGTGATCGATCTCGTGCTGCAGGCACACGCAGAACAAATCGCCCGCGGCCTCGTAGCGAATCAGGTTGGCGTCCAGGTCATACGCCTCGACGACGACATGGTCGGGACGCTCGATCTCGCAGCTAATGCCGGGGATGGAAAGGCAGCCCTCGCTAAACGGCACCAGATGGTCGCTCTGCTCAACAATGACGGGGTTAATGAGCACGTACGGATCGTAGTCGTTCTTGTCGCTGTAGTCACAGTCGATGGTGACGAGCTGGATGAGCTCGCCAATTTGCGGGGCAGCCAAGCCGCAGCCGCCGTTCTCGAACATCATCTTCTTCATCTTCTCGGCAAGCGCCTCGATCGCCGGGGTGATCTCCTCGATCACGGCGCACTCCTGACGCAGGCGAGGGTCGGGCGACAGTACGATTCCGTTGGCTTCCATGGCCATCCTTTCGGTTTGTTACATCAAATCATAGGCATCGACGTCAACGCTCACGCTCACGCCGCGCACAGAGCCCACCTCTTTGAGGCAGGCGTCGATATCATCAGAGACATGGTACCCTACCGGCGACTTTACAAGCAGATGGAAGCGGTAACGGTCCTTGGCTCTCTCGATTACACACGAAGCCGGGCCCAGCACCTGCGGCACCGCGCTCCCCGCCCGCAAAAAGTCGGGCGCGACAGCATGCCAACGGCGCTTAAGGAGCTTCGCAATGCGCCCGATGTAATCCTGCGCGTCATCCGCGTTCGCCGACCACGCCAGGATGTTGACCAGGCGAACGAACGGCGGATAGAGGGCGTCGCGACGTTGGTCCAGATCGTAGCCGGTAAAGATCGAGCGGTCGTGCTCGGCGACGGCGCGAATGACCGGGTCCTCGGGCAGGTAGGTCTGGATGATCACCTCGCCGGGGCGGTCACCGCGGCCGGCACGGCCCGCCACCTGCTCCAGTAGATCGTAGGCACGCTCACCTGCCCTAAAATCGGGCAGCTTAAGCGCAAAGTCGGCATTGACCACGCCCACGAGCGTGACCTCGGGAAAGTCGAGTCCCTTAGCGATCATCTGCGTGCCCAGCAGCACGGCGCAATCGGCCGCATCGAACTGCTCGAGCAACTTTTTGTGCGCATCCTTGCCGCGCGTGGAATCGGCATCCATGCGAATAATGGCGACGTCCTCGGGAAGCATCTGGTGCAGTGCGTCCTCGATCTGCTGCGTGCCCAGACCCATTTTTGCCAGATAGCGACTGCCACATTTGGGGCAACGGCTCGTGGGCGCGGGATACGGCTGCACGCGCCAAGACGAACCGCAGGTGTGGCATTGCAGCGTGTGCGTGCGCTCGTGGTACGTAAGCGCGGTGGAGCAGTGGTTGCAGGTGGGCACGCAGCCACATTCGCGGCACATCAGGAACGGCGCAAAGCCGCGGCGGTTGTGCAGCAACACGGCCTTCTCGCGACGCTCGACTACACGCTCCAAGCCCTCCATCAAGGGTTTTGAGAACATGGAGCGGCTGCCGTGAGAAAACTCACGGCGCAGGTCGGCAATGCGGACAGTGGGCAGCACGGCGAGTCCCGGGCGCTCGGGCATCTCGACGCGCGTCCAGGTGGCGCCGTTATACGTGCCACGGCGGCAGCGGTCGAGGGCCTCGGCAGAAGGCGTGGCCGAGCCCAGCACAAGTGGGCAGCGATAGCGGCGCGCCATCTCGGCCGCAACCTCGCGCGCATGGTAGCGCGGGCTGGAGCCCTGCTTGTAACTGGTCTCGTGTTCCTCGTCGATGATGATGAGGCCCAGGTCGTCAAGCGGGCAAAAGAGCGCTGAGCGGGCGCCGACGACCACGCGGGCCGCACCGCTGGCGACCATATCCCACTGGTCCAGGCGCTCGCCAGCAGAAAGACGCGAATGGAACACGGCGACCGTCTCGCCAAAGCGCGAGCGGAAGCGGCCGACGGTCTGGGCTGTCAGCGAAATCTCGGGTACCAGCACGCAGGCAGAGCGGCCAGCCGCGAGCACGCGCTCGATGGCGGATAGATAGACCTCGGTTTTGCCGGAGCCCGTAACACCGTCCACAAGCACCACGTCGCCGTGCGCATCCAGGCGAGTGCGCTCAATCTGCGCGAGCGCTTGCTGCTGACCGTTCGTAAGCGCGACCGGCGGTTTGCCGCTTGCAGAGGACAGCGTAGTCTGCTCGCTGCAACCGCGCCAGGCACGGCGCTCCTCCACCACCACGACGCCACGTTTTTCGAGCGCCTTGATGGTCGCCGACATACTGTTATAGAGAAGGTTGAGGTCGCGCGTCGTGACAGGACCACACTGGAGCGCCTCGATGAGTTGGCGCTGGCGGACCGCGGTCTTGGGTGGCGTGTAATCAAAGCCTTCGGGCGTAAGCATCACCCAGCGGTTTTGGATGGGTTTGACGGCTGGACGTTCAACCGTCCACACGCCGTCGTCCCCCTTGACCACACGCGGGCTACCGCCCGGGGGCAAAAACAGGCGCAGGCACTCGGAAAGCGTCGCGACATACTCACGGCTCATCCAGCATGCGATACGGGCAGCCTCGGCGGTAAAGAGCGGTTTGCTGAGGATGGCCTCGATGGGCTTGATGCGCACGGGGTCGAGGGCGTTGTTACCCGGCAGATCGCCCAGATCAGGCGCAATGTCGACGACATAGCCCGCGGCGGCACGGTTACCAAAGTGGACCAGGACCGTGGATCCGATCTGGACCTCGTTGGCAAGGGACTCGGGGATGCAGTAGGCGAATGACTCGGACAGCGCTCGGGTGGGGATGTCGAGGATCACGCTCGCGTAGGCGGCAGGGGGCTCGGGCGCAGGCTTAGACTGAGCCGAGGCAGCGGCAGGCTTGGGCTTCACCGGAGCTTCCTCCGGTTCCGGCGAACCAAACAGCGACAGTTGTTGAGCCATACACCACCTCTAACGAACGGACCTGAAAGGGGTGGGACAAAATAATCAGTAGAGTTTGTCCCATGGCCGATACGAGTGTCGAGCTTGTTGCGTCACTCGAACATGGGACAAACACTACTGATTATTTTGTCCCAACAACCCACTCATCGGTACAGAAACAAGAGCCCCGCTCGAGGGAACGGGGCTCGGATACATGCGTTTACGCAGCTGCTACAGCGCCATCGTGCGGGCGCGGTCGATGCGCGCCAGGCAGTCGTCGCGGCCGACGAGTGCCATGGTCTCGCCCAGCGGAGGGCTCACCATGTTGCCGCAAACGGCCACACGCACGGCCTGGAACACCACGCGCTTCTTGAGGTCCATCTGCTCGGGCAGCGGCTCAAGCGCAGCGTCGATGTTCGCGGCTGTCCACTCGTCCACACCCTCGAGCGCGGCCTTGGCGGCATCCAGAATGACACCCATGCCTTCCTTGGCCAGGCCCTTGTTGACGGATTTCTCGTCATACTCGAGCGTCTCGGCCGTGGCAAAGATGGGGGCGGCGACGGTCACGGCGTCGGCCGGCATCTTGGTGCGCGGCTTGACGATGGCGGCAAGCGCGTCGATCCAGTCCTCGCCGTACTCGACGTTGCCCTCGATGAGACCCGCCTCGTGCAGCTCGGGGACCATGATCTCGTCGGCAAACTGGGCATCGGACATGCCGTTGATGTACTCGGCGTTGACCCAGTCGAGTTTCTTGGGGTCGAAGGTCGCCGGGTTCTTGGAGATGCGGTCGAGCGAGAACTTGCTGGCCAGGACATCGCGCGGAATGATTGTGGTCTCGCCGTCGAGCGACCAGCCGAGCAGCGCCAGATAGTTGACGAAGGCGTCGGACAGGTAACCAGCGTCGCGGTACTCCTCCACCGAGGTGGCGCCGTGGCGCTTGGAGAGCTTCTTGCCGTCGGCACCCAGGATCATGGAGATGTGGGCGAACGTGGGCACGGGCGCGCCGAGGGCCTCGTAGACCATGACCTGGCGCGGGGTGTTGGACAGGTGGTCGTCGCCGCGGATGACGTGGGTGATCTTCATCATGGCGTCGTCGACAACGGTCGCGAAGTTGTACGTGGGCGTGCCGTCGGATCGGAAGATGACGAAGTCATCGAGCTCCTTGGCGTCGAAGGTCACCTCGCCGTGGACGGCATCGTGGATGACGACGTCGCCGCGGTCCTCGGGCACCTTGATGCGCAGAACGTAGGACTCGCCGGCCTCGATGCGGCGGCGGGCCTCCTCGGGATCAAGATCGCGGCAGCGGCGCTGATAGCCCTGGAAGGGGTCCTTGCGCTCCTGGGCGGCCTTGCGGTCGGCGTCGAGCTGCTCCTTGGTGCAGAAGCAGGGATAGGCCTTGCCCTCGTCCCAGAGCTTCTGGGCAGCCTGCTTGTACAGGTCCAGGCGCTCGGTCTGTGCGTAGGGGCCATAGTCGCCGCCCACCTCGGGGCCCTCGTCCCAGTCCAGGCCCAGCCAACGCATGGCGCGCAGAATGATCTGCGTGTTCTCGTCGGTGGAACGGGTGGGGTCGGTGTCGTCGATGCGCAGGATGAACGTGCCGCCGTTTGCACGGGCAAAAGCCCAGTTATAGATAGCGGTGCGGGCGCCGCCGATGTGCAGCTTGCCCGTCGGTGAGGGTGCAAAGCGGACGCGAACGTCTGATGCCATGGAAATCTCCTCGATTGCAGGATGGATGTCTAACCGCATCAGTATAAAGCAACAAAGCAACCTCCGCACAAAGGGCACCGACCCACTCATTGGGGACAGACTTAAATGACCACCCAATAAGCACCCGGCTACTCATTTAAGTCTGTCCCCAATGAGTAGGTGCGGAAAGGGTGTGAATGTTTGATTTACGCGCTATGATGTGCCCTTGCATAGAGAGCCCGGCGGAATGGTAACGGTCGCCGGGACACGTTTTTGAAAGGACAATCATGTCAGAAGAACTTCGTTCCATCCCGCCCCAACACGGGTCCTTTGTTTTTACGTCGGAGTCGGTGACCGAAGGTCATCCCGATAAGATCGCTGACCAGATCAGCGACGCCGTCCTCGACGCAATCCTCGCCAAAGAAATAGAGCTCCAGGAGCAGGGCTACATCGCCCCCAACGGCGTGCCTGCCAACGTGGAGAACGTCCGCTGCGCCTGCGAGACCCTCGTGACCACCGGCACCATCATCGTTGCCGGCGAAATTCGCACCCAGGCCTACGTCGACGTACAGGAAATCGCCCGCGGCGTTATCCGCCGCATTGGCTACAACCGTGCCAAGTTCGGTTTTGACTGCGACACCTGCGGCGTTATGAGCCTCATCCACGAGCAGTCGCCCGATATCGCCCAGGGCGTTGACGAGTCCTTCGAGACCCAGACCGGCGCTACCACCGACCCGATCGACCTGATCGGTGCCGGCGACCAGGGCATGATGTTCGGTTATGCCTCCAACGAGACCAAGACCCTCATGCCCATGCCACACTACCTGGCAAGCCGCCTGGCCGAGCGCCTGGCCGCCGTGCGTCACGACGGTACCCTCGCCTATCTGCGTCCCGACGGCAAGACCCAGGTCACCGTGCGCTACGAGGAAGGCAAGCCCGTCGAGGTCACGACCATCGTCATCTCCACGCAGCACGCCGCCGAGATCGAGGACATGGGCAAGATCAAGGCCGACCTCATCGAGCACGTCATCACCCCGGTCATGGCCGCCGAGAACATGCCGTGGGACAACGCGGAGATCTACGTGAACCCCACCGGTCGCTTTGTCGTGGGCGGCCCCATGGGCGACACGGGCCTCACCGGCCGCAAGATCATCGTCGACACCTACGGCGGCTACGGCCGTCACGGCGGTGGCGCCTTTAGCGGCAAGGACTGCACCAAGGTCGACCGTTCCGCCGCGTATGCCGCGCGCTGGGTCGCTAAGAACGTGGTCGCCGCCGGTCTGGCCGACCGCTGTGAAGTCGAGCTCGCCTACGCCATCGGCGTTTCCAAGCCCCTCTCAATCATGGTCGACACCTTCGGTACCGCGCATGTTGCCGAGGACAAGATCGTCGAGGCCGTAGAGAAGACCTTCGACCTGCGCCCGGGCGCTATCATCCGCGACCTAGACCTGCGTCGCCCCATCTACGAAAAGACGGCAGCCTACGGTCACTTCGGCCGCGAAGACGCCGACTTCACCTGGGAGAAGACCGACCGAGTCGAAGAACTCAAAGCAGCCTGCGGACTGTAATTGGGAACCACCAAGGTCACAACACGCACACGCTTTCAAAAGAAGTACCGCCCCCAAGCGGTACTTCTTTTTATTAATCCGGTAGTGAAGATGTTTCGATATGAGCCTACGCTGCGTCGCCGGCTAATGAATTTTGCAACGCGCGCACTTCTACCATGTATCCTTAGTCCCGAGGGGCGGGGCATAAGGTCGATCGCGAGTTCCGCACGAGCCGGAGAGCACTTAATGTGCTCTCCGTGCGAGTCAGGACTGTCCGAGCAGGCGACCTTATGCCCCGCCCCTCGGGACGACGAGCCACGTAAAGGAGCACCCATGGCAGGCAAGCCGCAAACACTAGCTACGACCTCGGCATTCGAGATCTTGGGCCCCGTCATGGTCGGCCCCAGCTCATCGCACACCGCCGGCGCCCTGCGGTGCGCCCAAGTTGCCGCCAGCCTGCTGGAAGGCCGCATCACCAAAGTCACCTTTGGCCTGTGGAATTCCTTCGCCCACACCTACCGCGGCCACGGCACCGACCGCGCTCTCGTCGCGGGCATTCTAGGCCTCGACACCGATGACGAGAACATCAAGCAGGCCTTTGACCTCGCACGCGAGCAGGGCCTCGACTACCACTTTGAAATTAAGGGCGACGACGCCTCCATCCATCCCAACACCGTCGACATCGACATGGCCGACGATACGGGCGCCACGGCGCAGGTCCGCGGCGAGAGCCTCGGCGGCGGCAAGATGCGCATCAGCCGCATCAACGGCGTCGGCGTCGATATCTCGGGCATGTATTCCACGCTCTTCGTGGCACACCAGGACGTCCCCGGTGTGCTCGCCGCGCTCACGAACCTGCTCGCCTACGCCCATGTGAACATCGCTTTCTGCCGCACCTACCGCACCGAGGTGGGCGGCCAGGCATACTCCGTCTTTGAAACCGATGGCGCCCCCGACGACACCGTCATCCCCATGCTGCGCAAGCTCGACAATGTAAACTACGCCACCTTTATCGAGCTCCCCGGTTCTGCCTCGTCGCTCTCCCCCGGTGTCTCGGCAAAGGAGATCTTCGACGACGGCGAGCAGCTGCTCGATGCGTGCGCCGAGCTCGGCCTGAATATCGGCGCCGTTATGGCCGTGCGCGAGGCGCGTCTGACCGGCGAGGCCCACGCCGTCGCCGCCATGCGCCGCGTGCTCGACGTCATGCGCGAGGAGACCACGACCCCCATCGTCAATCCGCAACGATCGCTCGGCGGGCTTATCGGCGGCGAGGCTAAACTCGTCGATGCCACCGGCCGCAACGATTTGAGCACGAGCCTGATGGGCACCGTTCAAACCGACGCCGTGGCCCGCGCGATGGCCGTGCTCGAGCGCTCCGCCACGATGGGAGTGATCGTCGCCGCTCCCACGGCAGGCTCCGCGGGTGTCGTGCCCGGCTGCGTGCTGGCGCTCGCCGATCACCTTCAGCTCGACGACGAGCAGGTCATGGACGCGCTCTACTGCGCAGCCGCCATCGGCCTCAACCTCACCACGAGCGCCTGCGTCGCCGGTGCCGAGGGCGGCTGCCAGGCTGAGGTAGGAAGTGCGGCCGCCATGGCAGCCGCCGCGCTGGTGCAGATGCTTGGCGGCACGCCCGGGCAGGCGCTCGACGCCAGTTCCATCGCGCTGAGTAACTTGCTGGGCCTCGTTTGTGACCCCGTCGGTGGCCTCGTGGAGGTACCCTGCCAAAACCGCAACGCCATCGGCGTGGCAGCCGCCTTTAGCTCGGCGCAGCTTGCACTTGCCGGTATCAAGAGCCTGGTGCCGTTTGACCAGATGGCGCACGTCATGCTCTCCGTGGGCCACGCGTTGCCGGCCACGCTGCGCGAGACGGCAAAGGGTGGCATCGCGCAGGCTCCGGCCGCACTTTCGGCCTGTGCAAAATGCGGTGTGTGCGGATAGCGACAAAGAAAGACTCGAAGGTGGGACAAATGTCCCACCTCTTTTGAATGCCACCGTTTCCATACCACAAACAACTAGGTAATCGCTATAATGCAAGCCCAGTAAAAACACGATGAGCCGCAAGGCGAAATTCGAAGGATATGCATACGATGTCGCAAAACGATCGAACTCAACTGATTCCCGATCCGCAGCAGCCGAGCAGGCACACCGGCGGCGTTCAATCGCCGCGTCCTATCGCGCCGAGCCGCGGTCAGCAGCGAGGTGCGGCAAACGTTTCCCAACGTCCGAACAAGCAGCATCAGCAGCACCAGACAAATGGCAATGCGCCCAAGCAGCCCCCCACGCACGCTCGAGGCGATCGCGGCCCCGCACGCAAACCCGCCGAGAACAATAAGTCGGGCAAAAAGACGACGCTCTTTGTCGTTCTGGGTCTTATCGTCATTGTCTATATCGTAGGCGTCGTAGCGTTTTCGCAGGTAGCCTACCCCAACACCACTATCGCCGGCGTCGATGTCTCGTTCTCCAACGCTTCGTCTGCCGCCACCAAGGTCAACTCGGCTTGGAAGCACTATAAGCTCACCGTGACAGGCGATGACTTTAGCTGGACCTATCAGCCCGAGTCCGATGAGCCCATTGTCGACGGCGAAGCTGCCGCAAAAGAGATTATCAGCCGCAACGAAGCCATTGTATGGCCGGTTCGCCTTGTAGAATCCTTAAGCGGCAAGACCAAAACAACCGCTAGCTCCAACGAAGTCGATCTTGATCAAGACGTCGACCTGTCCATGCTCTCCGACACCTTTGACCAAAAGCAGTTTGAGAAGGATCTGGGCGCCGCCATCGACGAGTTTAACGAGGGGCGTTCGGGCGCGTTCGAGGCCAATAGCTCCTATGACGAGCAGGCCGGCAAGTTTACCGTCGAGAAGGCGCGCTCCAACGAAAAACTCAACCGCGAGCATGTCATTAAGTATGCCGAGCTCGAGCTTGCCTCGCTGGCCGAGACCGTAGATCTTTCCAAGCTCGGCAACGATGCCTATGAGCCGCTCAATGGAACGCTGACCGATGATCAGATTCAGGCTGCATGCGATGCCGCCAACAACTTCTTAGGCGTCAACGTGACCCTCAAGCTCAACGGCGAGGATGCCGGCAAGGTTGATGGCAGCTCCGTGTTGCAGTGGATCAGCTTTGCCGATCCGGCCAACCCCACGCTCGATACGTCGCAGATCAGCAGCTGGGCTGCCGAGCTCGCCAACGGCTTCAATACCGTGGGCTCCACTCGCTGGTGGACGCGCGCCGATGGCAAGCAGCGCGCCGTCGAAGGCGGCGACTTTGGTTGGTCCATCGACAGCACCTCGCTCGCCAAGCAGGTCGAAGACGCCATTAACAACAAGCAGACCGGCGAAATCGAGATCAAGTACTCCCAGAAGGCCGACACCTTTACCGCAAAGGGAGAGCCCGACTGGAAGGCATACGTCGATGTCGATCTGTCCGAGCAGCACGCGCGCTACTACGACGAGAGCGGCAATATCGTATGGGAGGCCAACTTTATCTCGGGAAAGCCGGGCGAGGACGCCACGCCCGAGGGCGTCTGGCAGATCAACAGCAACGATGGCGCCAGCAAACTCATCGGTGCCAAGGACCCCGAGACCGGCAAGCCCAAATACGAGAGCCCGGTAAGCTATTGGATGCCGTTTGAGGGAAACATGGTCGGCTTCCACGATGCAACTTGGCAAAACGACAAGAGCTTTGACGACCCCAACTCCTACAAGTGGTGCGGCAGCCACGGATGCATCAACCTGCGCCTGGCTGACGCCAAGGCGCTGCACGATTGCATCAAAGTCGGCCTATGCGTGGTCGTCCACTCATAGTGCAACGCACGTATTCATACAACGTGGAACCGATGCGACCAATCTAACAGTTCCGAAAGAAACCGTCCCATGCGCCCGCCCCAACCAGTGGGCGCATATACTTATCGAGGTTCTTTCTATAAAGGAGACGCTATGCCGAATGTCCCCACGATCACCCCGGGCCCGGATGATACCGAGCACACGCCCGAAGGTGCCACCGAAACGATTCCTCTGATTACAGGCGTACATGCCGACAAGGAGAACGGACGCACGAACGATACGGCCGAGATTTCCGATGAAGAGGCATATGCCAAGCTCAAGGCAAAACGTGCCGAACGTCGACGCAAAAAGCTGATTCGACGCGGTATTGCCGCCGGCGTCGTGGGTGCCATCGCGCTCATTGCCATTGTCGCAACCCTGGTTATCAATGCACAGCCACAGGGCGCTAGCGAGCCCGTGACCGACATGGTGACCGAGGGCACGTTTACCACAACGGTCGAGGCGAAAGGCCAGCTCAAGCCTATTTCGTCCTCAGTGGTCTCCCCTTCTGTCGACGGCACAGTCGATTCGATCAACGTGCAGGCAGGCCAATCCGTCAACGAGGGCGACGTGCTTATGACCATTAAAAACGACGAGCTCGATCGCAACGTTGCCGAGGCGCAGCGTGCAGTTGCAGCCGCTCAGGAGGACCTCGCCAACGCGCAGAAAGCCGCAGCTGCCGCGCAGGCCAACCCAACGACGGACGTCGATGGAGCTTCAGCAGCGGCTGGCATCTCCGCCGCATCAGCGGACACGAACGCCGTATCGGCCGCGCAGCGCAGCCTCGCATCGGCCCAGGCAAACCTCGATCAGGCGAACGCCAAGGCCGCGAGCCGTACGGTCACGGCCCCGAGCTCGGGCAGTATCGTGGAGCTCAACGCCAAGGTGGGCGCCACGATAACAGGCGGCATGATCATGGGTGAAAGCGATACGAGCGGCGGCAAGCAGTGCATGCAGATCGCCGACCTGTCCAAAATGAAGGTAACCGTGCAGGTGGGCGAAAAGGACATCGCCAAGATCGCCGTTGGGCAGAACGCCAACGTCACATATCCCGCGTTTCCCGATATCGTGAGCCAGGGAACGGTCACCGCCATCGCCTCGGTGGCAAACTCCGACTCCAACAACGGCGGCGGCAGCGTGACCTTTAACGTCGACATCCTCATCGAGGCGCCCGACGCGCGCCTCAAGCCGGGCATGACGGCCGAGGTCTCGGTGGTGACCGAACAGCTCGACGACGTGGTGATGGTGCCGACGATGGCGCTCATGACCGAAGACGGCGAACACTATTACGTCAACGTGGCAACCGACGACGAGGGCAAGCAGACCCATCGCGTGAAGGTGACCGTCGTGACGCAAAACGACAACGAAGCCGTAGTCGGCAAGACACAGGTCAAGCGAGACGACCAGGGCAACGAAATCAACCCTGGCGTGCCCACAACCAAACTGCGAGACGGTGACACCCTCGTCATGGACACCGGAGCGGACGCAACGGCTGACGGCGGTCACAGCGCGGATTCGGACAGTATGTCTGCCGACGAGGGTATGTAATGCGTCCCGTCATCGACATTCGCAACGTGCACCGCATCTTTGAGAGCGAGGCCGGCTGCGCCCATATCCTGCACAACGTGAGCCTGGCGGTAGATCCCGGCGAGTTCGTCGCCATTACCGGCCCCTCGGGCTCGGGCAAGTCGACGCTCATGAATATCCTAGGCTGCCTGGATAAGCCGACGGCGGGCGACTACTACCTGCAAGGGCTCAACGTGGCCGAGCTCGATGATGACGAGCTCACCGAAGTCCGCGCCCTGAGCATCGGCTTTGTCTTTCAGAGCTTCAACCTGCTGCCGCGCCTGTCGGTTATCGAAAACGTCATGCTGCCGCTGGCCTACACCAACGTGCCCCGTAGCCAGCGCGAAATGCGCGCCGTGCACGCGCTGCAGGCCGTCACGCTGCCCGTCGACCACTGGGACCACCGCATATCCGAGCTCTCGGGCGGCCAGATGCAGCGTGTCGCCATCGCACGCGCCCTCGTTAATGACCCGCCCATCATTTTGGCTGACGAGCCGACGGGAAACCTGGACTCCGCCACCGGAGCGCTCGTCATGGAAACCTTCCACAAGCTCCAGGAACGCGGCAAAACCATTGTGCTCATCACGCACGACCCCGGCATTGCCGCCGAGGCCGACCGTGCCGTGACCATCCGCGACGGCCGAATCCACGAGGGCGCATACATCGCACATGCACCGCAGACCCTGCGTGGAGCCGTCGAGAGCCTGCCTATGATTTCCGCATCCGCCAACCCCACGAAAGGAGTGAAGGCATGAGTACGCGCGATCTTGTTCAAGAAGCCCTTCACTCGCTCGAGGCCAACAAGGGGCGCAGCCTGCTCACCATCCTGGGCATTGTTATCGGTATCGCCTCCGTCATCGCTATGACCTCGCTCATCGGCGGCATCCAAAACAGCCTGGTCAACAGCCTGGGTCTCAATGCGGCACGCATGGTGCAGATCTATTCGTCACAGGAGCTCACCGAGTCGGACGTCGAGAAGCTCCGCAAGATGGTGCCGCAGATTGAGCAGATCGGCATCGTGGACAGCGCCTATACCGAGTACAAGGCCGGTGACAAAAGCTATACCGTCATGTCGCAGGGTGTCGATAGCGATATGCTCGACGCCGTAGGCGCCAGCAAGCTCGTCGCGGGGCGCGCCTATACCGACACCGAGTCTCAATCAGGCGCGCGCGTGGCGCTCATCAGCCGCGGCGGCGCAGACCAGCTGTACGGCAATGAACAGGATGCACTCGGCAAGACCATCAAAGTGTCGAACGGCGAGGTGCAGATTGTCGGCGTAATTGACGGCGGCAGCGACTCCATGGGCTCGCTCACGCTGTATATGCCGCGCGAGACCATCTCGGGCCTCTTTGGCGACGAGAACCCCTCATTCCCCAGCGTAACGGCGCTCGCCGTTGAGGGAACGGACATGGACGAGCTCTGCAAAACGATTGAGTCCAAGGTGCGCGCGATGAAGGGCATCTCGGAGGACGACGAATACGACAGCGTATCGGCGACCTCCATGAAGAGCGCCATCGACGCCCTCAATTCCTTTATGGGCGCCTTCTCGCTCATCATGGGCGCGGTTGCCAGCATTTCGCTGCTTGTGGGCGGTATCGGCATTATGAACATGATGCTCACCAACGTGACCGAGCGTATCCGCGAGATTGGTATTCGCCGTGCCCTGGGCGCAAGCCGACGCGATATCACCGCTCAGTTTTTGGCCGAATCCTCGGCACTGTGCATCACCGGTGGCCTGCTGGGTGTCCTGATTGGCTATCTACTGGCCTGGGGCCTCGCGATGTTTGCCGCAGGATCAGGGGTTCTCAGCGAGCTCGGTGCCAGCGGGCAAATCACACCGAGCTTTTCAATCGCCACGGTGCTGCTGGCCTTCGCCGTCTCCGTCGGCATCGGCGTGATCTTTGGCTTCTACCCCGCTCGCCGCGCGGCAAAGCTCAACCCGGTGGAGTGCCTACGCTACCAGTAAGCCACCACCAACAAGTTGCGGTGAATTAGGGACTGAATATGCTATCTAGCAGCAAAAACAGACACTATTTCACCGCAACTTATTGAACGGCTGTTTGCGCCAGTTCTGGGCGTCGTCCTCGAGCTATTGATGGATGACGGGCTTGTACGGGTCGAGCTTGCTCGGGACTCTCCTCCTCGCGGGCTGGAGGGCGCGCAGGCGCGGCAAGCGCCTAGCGCGCGAACTCCCGTAAGAGCGCGTCTTCCACTTCCCGAAGCGAAAGGGCCCCGCTTCCCTCGGCGGGACGGGTGACCACGATGCAGCGCGCTCCCACGTCGCGCGCGGCGGCGAGCTTCTCGGCCGTGCCGCCTACGGTTCCCGAGTCCTTAGTCACAAGCCACTGGGCGCCCACCTGCCGAAGCATCGCCTCGTTGAGCTCGCGGGTGAAGGGCCCCTGCATGCCGATGACGTGCGACGGCGAAAACCCCGCGTCGATGCACTTCGTTATAGCACCGGGCAGCGGGAGCACACGCACGAAGAAGCGCTCCGCGAAATCGGCGACGCGCGTGTAGGGAGCAAGCTCCTTGCTCCCCGTCGTGAGAAGCGCGCGACCCGGGTTCTCGGAGAGAAAGCGCGCCGCGCAGGCGATCGACGCGACCGGCACGACGCCTTTGGGCAGCGCCTCGACCGGGCGCGCAAGGCGCAGGCATCGTGCACCCACGGCGAGCGAAGCGGCCCGGATGTTGCCGCTTGCGAGCGTAGCGAAGGGGTGCGTGGCGTCGACAACGATGTACGCGCCGGAAAGCTCGCGCTCCATGTCGGCATCGTCGAGCCTGCCCGCATGCACCTCGATGCCCGGAAGCTCGCCCAAAAGCTCGCCTCCGTACTCGGTTGCCGCGTAGGCACGGGCGGGGATGCCCGCCCTGCTCGCCCATTCGCACAGAAGGCGGCCCTCGGTGGTGCCGGCGAAGATGCGCAGCGCCAGCGCGGATGCGGGGGCCGTCACTTCGGGCCGCCTGTGCGCGTGATCTGGTAGAGCAGCGCGTTCATAATGGCGGCCGCCACGGTCGAACCGCCCTTGCGACCCCTCGCGACGATGGCCGGAACGCGTCGTGCGAGTAGCTCCTCTTTCGCCTCGGCCACGTTCACAAACCCGACCGGCACCCCAACGACGAGCGCGGGCGCGATCTTCCCCGCGTCCATGAGCTCGGCGAGGCGCAGAAGTGCTGTGGGAGCGTTGCCGACGGCCACGATGAGCGGACCCTCGATGCCGCAAGCTTTGTCCATGCTCGCAACGGCGCGAGTCGTGCCCGCGGCGCGCGCAGCCGCGGCGACATCAGGGTCGGCCATGAAGCACACGGCCTTGCAGCCGAGCTTCGCGAGCGCGGGCCTGCTTATGCCTGCGAGCGCCATGTTCGTGTCGGTGAGCACCGTGGCCCCTGCGCGCAGTGCGTCGAGCGCACAGTGCGCGGCGTCATGGGTAAACACGAGGGAATCGGCGTACGAGAAGTCGGCAGTGGTGTGGATGACGCGCTTCACGACGGGCTCTTCGAGCGGCGGGAACGTGCGGCCGCCGAGCTCTTCGGTGATGATCTCGAAGCTGCGCCGCTCGATGTCGCCGGGTGCCATCTCCTTGGAATCCATCTAGTACTCCACTCCTTCCCTTGCACATATCCCCTGCTCGTAGGGGTGTTTCTCGCACCGCATCTCGGTTATGTAGTCGGCCTTCTCCACGATCTTGCGGGAAGGCGCGCGCCCGGTGAGCACTACTTCGACGCCGAGCGCGGACATATCGAGTGCGCGGTCCACGAGCGCCTCGTCGACAAGCCCCTTCGAAAGCGCGTCGAGCGCCTCGTCGAGCACGAGCAGTCCCTCTTGCGCGCACTCGAGCTCGACGAGCGCGGAAGCGAGGTTCCCATCGTGCAGCTCGCACGTCGCGGCAAGTTCTTCCGACGTCATCGACCAGGTAAACTTGTCCGACGCCTTCCCCGCGAACACGGGCACGCCGAAATGCTCAGCGAGCAGGCGCACCTCACCGCTTTCGCCGTCTTTCAGGAACTGTACGACGACGACGCGGCGGCCTGCAGCGAGCATGCGAAGGGCGAGGCCCATCGCCGCCGTGGTCTTGCCTTTGCCGTCGCCATGATACACGTGGATCATACGCCCTCCTCGATAATGCGGTAGACATACTCCATGTCGAGCGCCCCGCGCACGACGTCGGCCAGGCGGTCGAACTCGCGCGCACGGTGATCGGCCGCGGACGCCGCGCCCGCAGCACCCACGACGTTCTCGGGCAGGCCGCGCATGCGCGCGAGCGAGCGCGCGAGGGCGAGCGCCACCCCCGGTTCGTCGAACAGGCCGTGGAGATAGGTTCCGAACACGTTACCGCAGGCCGCGCCTTCCGGTTTGCCGCCAATCGTGCCCGCAGGGGCGCAGGAGACGGTCGTTTCGCCGTCGTGAATCTCGTACCCGCGCGCCATCATGCCGTTCCACACCGAGAACGCGCCTTGGGCGCCCGTGATGCGCAGTGCCGACTGGGCGAGGCGCTTTTCCTCCTTGAAAACCGTACTTGCAGGGATGAGCCCGAGCCCGCGCGCGGTGCCAGCGCCTTCCCTGCCGTGCGGGTCGGAAAGCTCGTCTCCCAAAAGCTGGTAGCCTCCGCATATGCCGAGCACCGGCGTGCCCGCGCCCGAAAGCGCGCGTACACAGGCTCCGATGCCGCTAGCCGCAAGCCAACGCGCGTCGTCGAGCGTAGTCTTCGAGCCGGGAAGCACCACCAGGTCGGGTCGGCCCAGATCGGTCGTCGAGGAAACGTAGCGCACGCCCACGCCGGGCACGCGCGAAAGCGGGTCGAAGTCGGTGAAGTTCGACAGATGCGGAAGACGCACGACGGCGACGTCGATGACGCCGCGCGCCTCGCGGGCAGATAGGCGCGGC
Source organism: uncultured Collinsella sp. (assembly GCA_937937635.1). Taxonomy (GTDB): domain Bacteria; phylum Actinomycetota; class Coriobacteriia; order Coriobacteriales; family Coriobacteriaceae; genus Collinsella. The sequence continues at coordinate 22,099 of CALDCF010000082.1, read as the reverse complement.
GCGAGCGAGTCCTCGTCGTCCAGGTCAAGCGTGAGATACGGCACGACCCCCACGACGGGAACCCCGCACATCTTCTCGAGCGGGGCCAAACCCGGGCGCAGGATTTCCACATCGCCGCGGAACTTGTTCACCACAAGCCCCCGCAAAAGCGCGCGGTCCTCGGGCGCAAGGAGCGCGACCGTGCCGTAGAGCTGGGCAAATACCCCGCCCGGGTCGATGTCGCCCGCAAGCAGCACGGGGGAGGACACGGCGCGCGCGAGCCCCATGTTGACGATGTCATTTTCGGCAAGGTTGATTTCGGCGGGGCTGCCGGCGCCCTCGATGACGATGACGTCGTTTTCCTCCGCGAGCGAATCGAACGCCTCCAAAATCTGCGGCATGAGCGCCTTCTTTCGCGCGAAGTAGTCCCTCGCAGCGAAGGCTCCCTGCGCCTTGCCGGCCACGATGAGCTGGCTTCGGTGGCCGCTTTCGGGCTTGAGCAGGATGGGGTTCATGCGCACGTCGGGCGCGATGCCGCACGCCTCGGCCTGCATGATCTGGGCGCGCCCCATCTCGAGCCCGTCGGCCGTGACGCCGCTGTTGAGTGCCATGTTCTGGCTCTTGAAGGGAGTCACGCGCAGGCCGTCCTGCGAAAGCACGCGGCACAGCCCCGCCGCGAGCAGGCTCTTCCCCGCGTTCGACATGGTGCCCTGGATCATGATGGGCTTGGCCCTACCCACGGGTATCGACCTCCTTCGCCAAGCCTCGGCCATCCGCGCCCGCCATAGCGCCGCTGAAAGAAGCGCCGCCCCGTTCGTCGGGTTCGCCTTCGCCCGATGCGTCTTCCGCCCGAAGCGCACGGCCGAACGCCATCGCAAGCCGGGCGTTCTCCTTGCGCGTGCGCACCGCGACGCGGCACCAGAAACGGGACAGTACCGAAAACGAGTCGCACGTGCGGACCAAAACCCCCTGATCATACAGGCGCTCGGGGATGTCTTTCGCCGGCGTGCGGACTAAAAGGAAGTTCGCATCCGACGGCACGACGGAAAGCCCGAGCGAGGAGAGCTCGTGGGAAAGCCACGCTCGCTCGCCCTCCAATACATCGCGCGTGCGCGAGACGTATTCGACGTCTTCCAGGGCGGCGATACCCGCGGCCTCGGCGACCGAAGAGACGGGCCACGCCTGCCCCGCCCGGCGAATCCCCTCGATGAGTTGGGCGTTTCCGCTGATCAGATATCCCAACCGCAACCCCGCCATTCCGTAGAGCTTGGTGAACGCGGAGAGCACGGCCACATGGCGCGAACACGCGGCGCGTGCGGCCACGCTCCTTTCGCGGGCGTCGGGCGCAAATCCGAGGAAGCACTCGTCCACGACGAGCAGCGCGCCCACCTGCTCGCAGCGGCAAGCCGCGGCCTCGATCACGCTGGGGTCGACGAGGCGCCCCGTCGGGTTGTTCGGATTGCAGAGGTACGCCACGTCTCCCGGCCCCTCGATCGCGCGGGCGAAGGAGGCGGGCACGTCGAAGTCGTCCGCTTCGGAGAGCGGGAACTCCTGCACGCATGCGCCGTAGTACGATGCCGCCTCCGCATATTCAGAGAACGTCGGCGCGCACACGACGATGCGTTTCGGGCGCACCGCCGCGGCGAGCCGCCAGATGATGTCGGACGCGCCCGCGCCGCAGACGATAGTATCTTCGGGAATGCCCTGGTCGCGCGCTAGCGCGCGAACGAGGGCGAGGCTTTCCCTATCGGGGTAGGCGTCGATTCGAGAAAGCGCCTTGCAAGCTGCGGCGACGGCGCGCGGCGAGGGGCCTGCCGGATTCACGTTCACCGAGAAGTCAATGAGGTCGGAGGCACCCCCTTCGCAAGCGATGCCGAGCGATTGCGCGCTGCCCCCATGCGTGCGGGCGCGCAGGATTCCCCCGGCAGCCCGGGGCGCGGCGTGGTCTTTCCTCATGCCATCGCCCCCACGGCGAGCACGACCGCCGCGCGCGCGGCGCCGAAGACGACGAGCGCGCATACGGACGCGGCGAGCATGAGCCTTGTCGCCCGGGCGATGTCGCCCCACTCGATTTCGCGGGACGCGTCGCCTATCGTCGGTTTCTCAACGAGCTTGCCGAAATACACCGCGGGTCCTGCCAGGCGCAGTCCGAGCGCACCCGCGCACGCCGACTCGGTCTGCGCCGCGTTCGGGCTCGCATGGCGACGCCTGTCGCGGCGCCAGATGCGCGCCGCCCCGCGCGCGTCGAGCCCGACGATCGGGCACACGGCGATCATGAACAGGGCCGATAACCGCGAGGGAATCCAGTTCACCGCATCGTCGAGGCGCGCCGAGGCGCAGCCGAAGTCGATGTAGCGCTCGTTTTTGTAGCCCACCATGCTGTCGAGCGTGTTCACCGCCTTGTACGCCATGCCCAAAGGCGCACCCCCGATCATAAGGTAGAAAAGCGGCGCGATGACACCGTCGCTCGCGTTCTCCGCCACCGTTTCCACGGCGGCGCGCGCGACGCCCTGCTCGTCGAGAACAGACGTGTCGCGTCCCACGATGAGCCCGACGGCTTCGCGCGCCGCGACAAGTCCGCCCTTCGAGAACGCGCGGGCAACGGCCAGGCTCTGGCGGCGCAGCTCGCATGCCGCGAGAATCTGATAGCTCGCCCATGCCTCGGCCACGAAGCGCAAGCCGGAGTGAACCATGCCGCAAAGATGCAGGATTCCCCAGGTCAAAAGCCCACACGCAAGCGGAAGCGCCACGGCGAGCACAACCCCTGCGGCGCGCGTGCCCGCGGACGTTTGCGGGAATGCGCCCCGCAGGCGGCCTTCGGCCCACGTGATCGCGCGCCCCATGGCGACGACGGGATGGGGAAGCCAGCGCGGGTCGCCGAAGGCAAGGTCGGCCGCGAACCCGGCGGCGACGGCAAGAATCGTCATCACCGGGCATCGCCCCCCCAAGCGGGGCGAACGTCGCGAAGGCAGCGCCCATCCCAAGTGGCGGCCCATGCGCCGCCCGGCTCGGTATGCACGTCGAAGTATCCCATTTTCGGGACAGCTAGCTCGGAGAGCAGCGCTTTCACGGTACCCGCGTGAACGACGAAGACGGCGCGCCCACTCCCCTGGGCGCGCTCCGATTCGCACGCCTCCCGAAACGCCGCGATGACGCGGCGGGTGAAATCGCTCTTGCCCTCGCCATGCGGGCAGCGCGTCTCGCACCAGGAGTCTACCCAGGCGCGATAGCGCGCATCCTCTTTAAGCTCGGCGGCGCTACGCCCCTCGAAGTCGCCGAAATCCATCTCGCGCAGACCGGGGCACGCCATAAGCTCCGCGTTCGGGAAGAGGATGCGCGCCGTCTGGTCGGTGCGGGCCATGCCGCTCGTGATAACACGGAACACGTCACGATCGCACGCGAGGTCGCGCAAAGCGCGCTCGCCCGCACTCGACAGGGGCTCGTCGGTGCCCGCCCCGCTGTAGCGATGGTCTTCCGTGCCCGCCGTGGCACCATGGCGCACGAAGACGACTTCCAAAAGCGCACCCGCGCCCTGCGTCCCTCGAGGTGCATCGGCAAGGTTTCCTTTGATGACCTGGGGAATCCCGCACGTCATGCGCACGACGACGTCGGCGCGCGCAGCGAGCGCGCATCCCAGGCGCCCCGCGCGCTCGCGCCATTGGGCGTCTTCCGCACTCATGGGGACGACCCCCGAGCCGACCAAGGGCAGAATCACTGCGTCGAAGCCGATCAGCCGCTCGAGCGCCCGGTCAGCGTCGAGCGCGCGTACGAGTTCCTCAGCACGGTATGCGACGCGGCCGGCAAAAGCCGCGGGCACGCCGCCCTCCGCAAGCTGCGCCGCGTCGACGAAATCGTCCGCCGCGAACCCGAGTTTTTCGCGCACGAAGGTCCTCTTCCCCGAATGCGCGCCACCTACCACGAGCATCATAGGAGCATGCCCCCCACCACCAGCATGGCAAGCATCGCGAGCTCGGCCCATTGCAGAAACCATCCGGCCAAATCCCCCGTCACCCCGCCGAAGCGGGACAGGGCAACATGGTGGTACCACGCGAGCACCAAAAGCCCCGCCACCGCCATAAAGGCGCCGACGGCCTGAGCGCACGCGACCATCCCTGCAGCCGAAGCCGCAGCGAAAGCGCAAAGCGGCACGACGATCGCCGCACGCTTCTTCGCAGGCGAGAGCCCCGCGGCCATGCCGTCCGCCCGCGCGGCAGGCCAGCATTCAACGGCGAGTCCCGAAAGCGCGCGGGAGAACACGAGCGAGCACAGAAGCGCGAGGAACGCCCCCGCCGTAAGCGGCAGCGCGGTGAACAGGGAAAACTGCAGAATAAGGTACACAACAACACCGATGACCCCGAAGGCGCCCGCCCGCGGATCGTGCATGATCTCGAGCTTTCGCTCGCGCGGGGCCCAACTTGCAAGCGCATCGGAGGTGTCGCAGAGCCCGTCTAGGTGGATGCCTCCCGTCACCGCCACAGGCAGCGCCGCGAGCACGGCCGCGACGATGGTCGCGGGCACGCCGAGCAGGTTCGCCACGTGCCCCCACGCCGTCATGAGGAAGCCTTCCGCAAGGCCCACCAGGGGAAACGCGGCAAGTGCATGGGTTGACCCGAAATCGGTCCAGGCCGATTTCGGGACGGGGATGCGCGAGAACGTTCCAAACGCCGCGCCGATTGCCTCTGCTATCTTCACCTTGTAGGTCCTTCGCCTTTCATCCACACGGGAATCCCGCATACCACTTCGACTGCATGGTCGGCCAGCGCCGCCACGCCCGCGTTCACGCGCGCGAGCGCGCGCCTCCATGCCTCGGTCCCTTCATCGTAGCGCATCCCATCGGCGAACACGTCGACGGTGACCACCACCGTATACGCAGCGGCCTGAGCGAGCCGTTCGATGCCTCCGAGCACCTCGCGCGCCGCAGCGTCGGGGTCACGTGGGGACAAGCCGCCTTCCGCGAAAAGCTCGTTCGCAACCAGGTTGCCCACGTCCTCCAAAAGAAGCGTGCAGCCGCGCGGAAGCCCGGGCACTGCGGCGCCCACGTCACGCGTGCGCTCGAGGGTGGAAAACCCCTTGCCCTCGCGCAGCGCCCGATGGCGCGCGATGCGGCGGGCGCCCTCTTCCCCGAAGGGCTCCATCGTTGCCAGGTACACGCGGGGGCCGTCGTGCCCGAGGCACAGGGACTCGGCGTAGGCGCTCTTGCCGCTCGCGGCGGCGCCGATGACGAGCGTCACCGTCATTTCCCGGCCTCGAAATGCTCGTAAGCAGCCATGCCAGTCGCCGTGAACGTCTTCCCACCCCGGTACACGCGCAGCGCCGAATCCAGAAGGGGCAGATACGCCATGGCGCCCGCGCCCTCGCCCAAGTGCATGCCTGCGTCGAGGGGTGCCTTTATGCCAAGCTCGCGAAGGAGCTCCTGGCTTGCGGGTTCGCTTGATGCGTGGGTGCCCACGAGGTAGCCCAAGGCGTTGGGGCACAGGCGCGCCGCGCACAGGGCCGCCGTGCAGGATATGACCCCGTCGAGGAGCGCCGGCGCCTTCGAGACCGCGGCCCCCAGGTAGAAGCCGCACATCGCAGCGATGTCGAAGCCGCCAACCTTCGAGAGCACGTCGATCGGGTCGGCGGGATCGGGCGAGTTCGCGTCGATAGCGCGCTCGACCACGTCGCGCTTGCGCGCGAGCGAGGCGTCCGAGAGCCCCGCGCCGCGCCCGACGAGGCTCCGCGCGTCCGCCCGGATGAGCACTGCGGCCACCGCCGCCGAGGTGGTCGTGTTGCCGATGCCCATCTCGCCCGCGGCGAGAAGGCGCACGCCGGCGCGGGCAAGCCCGCACGCGACGGCGATTCCGACCTCAATCGCGCGCACGGCCCCATCGCGAGACATAGCGGAGCCGTGAGCGATGTTGCCGCTCCCCCGCCGCACGTTCGCGCGCACCATGCGCGCGTCTTCTATGCCCCGGGCCATACCCACGTCGACGGGCACGACCTCGGCACCCGCGAACGCCGCCATGCGGCAGGCGCTCGCGGCCCCCTCGCACATGTTGCGCGCGACGGCTCGCGTCACATCTTGCCCGCTTTGCGACACGCCTTCGGCAACGACCCCGTTGTCGGAGAAGAATACCGCGAGCGCACGGGGAAACTCGGCCACCTCGGCGCTCCCCTGAGCTGCGGCGATACACGCGACGGCGTCTTCAAAGTCGCCCAATCCCCCCAAGGGGTGCGCGATGGAATCCCACGTGGCGTACGCGGCGGCGCGGGCGCACTCGTCTGCGGGCGCGATCCGGGAGAGCGCGGCTTCGAGCACGGCGCCCGGCGCCGACGAGAACGCGCGCTCGACTTCCTCGCGGATGCAGGCAAGCGCGGTTTCGGTTGCTTCAGCCATGCCGTCTCCTCTCTGCGAACGACGTTGCGGCAGACGCGAACGCGCGCGCAACGTCGGGGTTCGCAGGATAGTACACATGCGGGAAGCCCGCCACCAGGGACGGGGTGGTCGTCATGCACGGCCAGCCCTTGTCGCGCCGGGGCTTCTGCGCCCAGAAGTCGCCGGCCGGGCAGGTGGACTGCCAGTAGTGGAACTCGTGCGCGCGGATGCATGTGCCGCGCGGCCCGTAGAGCCCGTCGCGTTGGGAAGTGAGCTCCACGTACCCGAAATGGGACAGCCTTCCCCCGTTCTCGCTTGCGCCCTCAAGGGCGCCCGCAACAGACCAGCGCCGCCCCTCGCTATCGGCGATTTCGCGCTGCAGGTACAGAAACCCACCGCATTCGGCAACCGTCGGCATGCCGGATTCCACCGCGCGCCGCACCGCCTCGCGCATCGGCGCGTTCTCGGAGAGCTGCCGCGCATGGAGCTCCGGGTAGCCGCCCCCCAGATAGAGGGCGCTAGTCCCCCGGGGCAACTCGCTATCACACAGGGGGCTGAAAAAGGCCAGCTCGCAACCCAGGTCCTCGAGCGCGCGCAGGTTCTCCTCGTAGTAGAACGAGAACGCCTCGTCACGCGCGACGCCGACGATGGGCCGCGCTCCCGCGATCGGCTCCAACCGGTAAGGTTCCTCGCGGATATCGGGTGCCGTCGCAGCTATTTCGAGCAAGCGGTCGACGTCGACGCTCTTTTCCACCAGCTCGGCCATCTTGTCGATGCGCGCGGAGAGCTGCTCGACCTCGTCGGCGGTCACAAGCCCCAGATGCCGGCTTTCGAGCGAGAACGCCTCGTCGGCGGGGATATTCCCCAAAACCGCGACGCCCGTGTGCTTCTCGATCGCAGGCGCCGCGTAGGCGCAGGCAGCGGCGCTCGTCTTGTTCAGCACGACGCCGCGCACGTTCGCACAAGGCAGGAACTCGGCGATGCCGTGGATTACGGCGGCGAGCGATAAAGACGCCCCGCGCCCGTTCACCACTAAAACGACAGGCGTTTCCGTGTCGCGCGCAACCTGGTAGCTGCTCGCGTCGGCCACGCCGGGCGCCATGCCGTCGTAGAAGCCCATAACCCCCTCGAGCACCGCGACATCCGCGCCCGCGGCGCCGCGTGCGAGCAGGGCGCGCAGCGTCGGGGCGTCGGTGAAGAAGCCGTCTAAATTGCCCGAGCGCGCACCCACGACGCGGCGATGAAAGAGCGGGTCAATGTAGTCGGGGCCGCATTTGAAAGCCGCGCATGCAAGGCCGCGGCGCGCGAGCGCGCGCAGGAGCGCGCACGTTACCACCGTCTTGCCGCTCCCGCTCGAGGGCGCAGTGACCATGAAACGCGGGATGGTCGTGCTCACCGGGCGCCGCCTTCCCCACCTGCACCACGCGCGCTGACGAGGAACACGGGGTTTTGCGCCTTCATAAGATGGTGCGAGCCTACAGCCTCGGCGCGGGCGGCCGACACCTGGCACGCCTCGAACCCCTTAAAGCGCGAACCCGAGAGAAGCGCGCACGCCTCGGTGAGCGTCTCAACGGTGACGCATGGCACGCACAGGCGAACCTGTGAGTTCTTCTCGAGCGCCGCCTCCACGATGGGGGGAAGCTCGCCCGCGCTCCCGCCGACGAACACGGCGTCGGGGACGGGCAGTTTCGCGAGCGCTTCGGGGGCGACACCGGTGACCGCATACACGTTGCCGCACCCGAATGCATCCGCGTTCTCTCGGATGAGCCGCACGCCGGCCGCGTTGCGCTCGACCGCCCATACCGACCCCGCTCGCGCGACGAGCGCCACCTCGATCGACACGCTCCCCGTGCCGGCGCCGACGTCCCACACGGTGTCCGTCGCGGTAAGGCGCAGCTTCGCGAGCGCGACGGCGCGCACCTCCTGCTTGGTCATGGGAACGTCGCCGCGGATGAAGAGCTCGTCGGGAATGCCCGAGGAAGCGTACGGCCAGCGGGGGCTCGCGGCGCGGGATGCGCCCGCAGAGTCCGCCGCGGAAGAAGCCGTCGCGGGCGCAGACGCGCCGGCCGGCGCCTCGGAGGCTGCGCTAGAGCCCGCAGGCGACCCGGCGCCGCCTGCGAACTCGATAAGCATCACGTTCAAGTCGTCGAACGTCTGGCCTGCGATTTCACTTGCGGTCGCGCAGGTGATGCGCTCGTCGGGGTACGACAGGCGCTCGGCCACCGTCACGCGCGCGTCCCCGAAGCCCGCCTGCACAAGCTCGCCCGAAAGCCGCGAGGGGTCTTCCCCGCCCGACGTGGCGAGGAAGAGCTCACCTGCGCGCTCGGCCTCGGCCACGATGTCGCACGCCACGCCGTGAGCGCTCGCGAAGCGCCAATCCTGCCATGGACGCGCGAGGCGCGCGGCGAGATACGACGCTGAGCTTATGCCGGGAATGACGCGCACGTCCAACAGCGCGTCGCCGGAGAGCGCCTCCACCAGGCGGCGCGCGCCGCTGAACAGCCCCACATCGCCCGTCATCACGACCACGGCGCGCTGCCACGACGCCGCATCGGTGAGCGCGGCGACGATGTCCGCCGTCTTCACGAGCTCGCATCTCACCACGTCGGGCGGCACGTCGATGCCGGCAAGCGCGCGATGAGCGCCGATGACCACGTCGGCGATGTCGATCGCGTCGAGCGCCGCGCGCGAGAGCAAGTCGGGGTTTCCGGGCCCCGCCCCGATGATCGTTACCTTTCGCATGGAATCTCCCGATACCCGCGCGGCGTGACCATACGGCCGCCTATGCGCTTCGTGTCCGCGTTGCCGACGAACACCGTGGTGAACATGTCGGCGTCGAACTCCCCCAGCTCGGAGAGCCTGCACATGCCCGACTGCTGCCCCTCGCGCCCGATGTTGCGTACCCAGCCGCAGAGCGTGTCGGGGGCCTTCCATTCGAGCATAATCTTCGCCGCGCGCGAGAGCCTGTCGGCGCGCTTTCTGCTGCGCGGGTTGTACAAACAGATGCAGAAGTCGGCGCTCGCCACGGCGGCGAGCCTGCGCTCGATGACCTCCCACGGCGTGAGCAGGTCGGAGAGCGACACGACCGCGAAGTCGTGGGCAAGCGGGGCGCCGAGCACCGCCGACCCGCTCTGAGCCGCGGTGGCCCCGGCGATAACTTCCACGTCTACATCGGGGTAGTCCTCCGCAAGCTCCAGCACGGGGCTCGCCATGCCGTACACGCCCGCATCACCGCTGCACACGAGCGCCACGGCTTCTCCACTCTGCGCGCGCGAAAGCGCCACGCAGCACCGTTCGACCTCGCGCATCATCGGCGTCGCGAGATGCGCCGCGTCGGGCACGGCGGCGAGCGCGAGCTCCACGTATTTCGTGTACCCCACAACGATGTCGGCCGCCTCGAGCGCGCGCCGGGCCGCAATCGTCATGCCGTCGGGGCCGCCCGGGCCGATCCCCACCACGAAGAGCTTTCCCATCACCGCTCCTTAAACGAAAGTTCGATAGTTACCTTGGAAAACGCGACGGTCACGCCGCCGTGAGCGAGCTTCGGGAAGATAAGTTTGCCCCCGTCCGCGAGCGCCGCGCGCTCGCACACGTTGTCGACCCCCACCGTCGCGCGCACGAAATCAGATGGCGAAACGCTGCCTTCGACCTGCGACAACTCATCTGCTGAATACGTCGCAAGCGGGATATTCCGCGCACGGCAGAAGGCGAGCAGACCCTCCTCGTGCGCCTTCACGTCGATCGTCGCCGCCTCGCGCACGGACGAAGGCGAGATACCCGCCTGCCCGCACGCGAGAAGAAACGCCTCCTCGATCGCTTCGGCGCACGCACCACGACGGCACCCTATGCCCGCAACGATGCAGGGCACGACAAGGCGAAGCGGCTCGGGCGCAGGCGCCAGCGCCCGCACGCCCGCCGGCTTCCCCGTCTCACCGGCGGGCACGACCTTGCCCGTTGTCTCCGCCGCGCGAACGGACGCACCCGCATTCGCGCCAGCAAACGGCGACACGACGATATCGGCCCGAGCGCGGTTGGACGCAATGTCAACCCCCTCAGGCGGCTGTCCCGAAATCGGCATGTCGGAATAGAGCGCCACGCGCCCGCCCGAAAGCAGCCGCGCCGACACTCGCTTGATGGCCTCGGGATTCGAAACGGCGAGCCCCGCACAGCGCGCCCACGTATCCACCGCCCACACGCCGCGGACGTCGGTCGCCGTGGTGATGACGGGGATGGCCCCTGCCGCGCGTGCCACAGTTTGCGCAAGCTCGTTCGCACCGCCCAAATGCCCCGACAAAAGCGGGACAGCAAAGCGCCCCGCCTCATCGATCGCCACAACCGCGGGATCGTTTGTCTTCGAGGCGACATGCGGCGCGATCGCCCGCACGGCGATGCCCGCCGCGCCCACGAACAGAAGCGCGTCCGACGCTTCCCACGCGAGCGCCGTCCATGCGCGCAGGTCGGCCTTCCCCTCGCCGAACCCGCGCGAAACGGAAACGTCCCAGCCAGGGTCATCTTCACCTGTCTGTGCGCAATCGGAAAGCGCGCGTGCGGTGCGCTCCGCAAACGCATATCCCCTCTCGGTGAACGCTATGCAGGAAACCCTCATCTAGCGCACCACCATCGTCGAGAAGTAGCTACCCCGATCGGGCACATCGTGGAGCGAGCGGTACACGCGCTCGCCCGGAAGCCCACAATCCTCTACGAGCTCGGCACCGTCGAAGGCGCCCTCCTCGCGAAGGATGCGCTTCGTGTCCGCAAGCGAGCGGCGCGCCTTCATGACCACCTTCGTCCCCGGCCAGCCGATTGCGCGGCGCACGTCGTCGTAGCCGCCGGGCACGATGTGCAGAGGCGAAGACATCTCAGGCGTGAGGTCACGCTCGAGCGCCGCGGCGACCGCGCAGAAGCTCGGCACGCCGGGAATGGCGCGCGCCTCGAACCCGCGGGCGCGCACGTCGGGCGCTATGCGCTGGAAGGTGGCGTAGATGCTCGGGTCCCCCAGGTTCAGCAGCGCGACGTCGCGGGCCGCATCCAGGTGCGCGACAAGCTCGCGAACAAGCGAGGCATGCTCGGCCGCGCGGCGCTCGAGATCGCGCGTCATCGAGAATCGCACGGGGATCACCGTCTTGCCTGTAAGGTCGACGGCGCCGCGCACGATGTCGAGCGCGACCATGACCCCGTCCGCCGTCTGCGGTGCGGCGATGACCGGACACGATTCGATTGTGCGGACGGCCTTGATCGTGAGCAGCTCGGGGTCGCCAGGCCCCGTACCCACCCCGTACAGCACGCCTCTACTCATACGTCGCCCCCAATTCCCCGATAACTGCATCGGCGCCCGACGTGCGGAAAAGCTCGTGGCGCTCGGCGTCGAACACGACCGCGGCGATGTCGCATGCGCCCGCCGCGCGGCGGCGCAACCTGTCCTCGATTGCCGCAGCGAGCGAGGCGCGCGCAGCGTCCCCCACGCCGGCGGCCTCGATTACCTCGAGCGCCGCCGTGGTCGTGACCGACGACATGATCTCGCGCACGGTCTTCGCGCCCGCGCCGGCCAAGGCCGCGTGGGCGGCCAGAATCTCCGCGCGGCAGTCGGCGGTACGCGAATGGGTGTCCATGATGCCGCCAGCGACCTTCACCAGCTTGCCGATGTGTCCCACAAGAAGGACATTGGTGAATCCCTCGCGAACGCAGCAATCAATCGCATCGCCCACAAAGTTGGAGATGAAGACCACCGGCGCACCGTTTAGGTGGAAATGCCCCGAGATGAACTGCCCGCCGTAGTTGCCGGGCGTGAGCACGACTCCGCGCCGCCCCATAGCCGCATGTTGCCGGATCTCGAGCTCGATGCTGTCGCGCAAGGCAGCGAGGCTGCGCGGCTCGACGATGCCCGTCGTGCCCAGGATGGAGATGCCGCCCTCTATCCCCAGGTGCGGGTTGAAGGTCTTTTCGGCAAGGGAAACGCCCTCGGGTACCGAAATCGTCACAGCAATATCTCCAGAAAAGCCGTGCGCGGCGCACACATCGCGCACCGCCGAAGTGATCATCGCGCGCGGCGTCGCGTTGATGGCGGCCGCCCCCACCGGCTGCTCGAGCCCGGGCAACGTCACGCGCCCCACGCCCACGCCGCCATCGACGGAAACTTCCGATTCGCGCGTGGGCACGCCCTTGCTGCCCGCAGCGCCCGTGCCCGACCCCGCATGTTCCACGCGCGCGTACACGAGCACGCCGTCGGTCACATCGGCATCGTCGCCTGCGTCCTTTCGCACGGCGCACTGGGCGCACCCCTCGCCGATGCATGCGTCGACCACGTCCGTCTCGACGGGCAGCCCGCCGGGCGTGACGATCGACACGCGGCCGGCGGGCTTTCGTGACAAGAGCATCTCGCAGGCGGCCTTCGCCGCGAGCGCGGCACAGCTCCCCGTCGTGTAGCCGCAGCGCAGGCGGGTCGTCCCGGTATATATGTAGTGCTCGAAGGCCACGCTAGCTGCTCGCCTTCCGATACCCCGTGGCAAACGAAGGGTCGTAAAGCTTGCTGCGCTCGTACGACTCCGCTTGCACGCCGTCGTGCGCAAGCCCGCCGCGAGCTCCGAGCACGCGGCCCACCACCACGAGCGCCGTGCGGTCGATGCCCTCTCGCGCGCCCGCATCGGCGAGCGTGCCCACTGTGCAGCGCACCACGCGCTCCTCAGGCCAGGTCGCCTTGTACACGAGCGCCGCCGGCTCGTCGGAGCTGCGGCCCGCGGCCAAAAGCTCGGCGGAAAGCTCGGCGAGCATACCCGAGCTCAGGAAGATAACCATAGTCGAGCCGCTTTCCGCCATGGTGCGCATGCCCTCGCCCGCGGGCATGGGGGTACGTCCGGAAAGCCGCGTGATCACGACCGACTGGCTGATTCCCGGCAGCGTGTATTCCTGGCGAAGCGCCGCCGCGGCACCGCAAAAGCTCGACACGCCGGGCACCACCTCGTAGTCCACGCCGCGCGCGTCGAGCGCGTCCATCTGCTCCTGGATGGCGCCGTACAGGCACGGGTCGCCCGTGTGCAGGCGCACCACTTCCTCGCCCCGCGCATCTGCCGCGCACATCACGTCGAGCACTTCCTCCAAGGTCATGTGCGCGCTGTCGTAGACGATGCAGGATTCCTTGCACTCAGCGAGCAGCTCGGGATTCACAAGGCTTCCCGCCCAAACGACCACGTCGGCCGCGCGCAGAAGGCGCGCCCCGCGCAGCGTGATAAGGTCGGCGGCGCCCGAGCCTGCGCCAACGATATGAATCATCCGAGCCTTCCCTTCCCGTTTCTCATCGCAACCGTTTACGCCGCCATTCGCGCAGCGGGCAAAACACGGCGCCTGCGGCGGCAATCGGCGCAAATACGCAGGCAGGAGGCGCAATGCCGCCCGCCCTGGCTTTGACACGTTCACAAGTGCCCACTATCATAGTAAAAGTTTCGGCAACGAGCATATGACAATCGGATAAAAGGAAATGACCGGCGCGGCGCCCGCACAGCCCGCGCTGGCTTGCGGAGGGAACCAGGTGGGAATCCTGGGCAAGGGACATTACTGTATAGGACGCGCGGGCGAACCGCCTCGCGCCCCAAGCCAGACTGCTTCGCCTTTTCCTCACGGCATCGCCGTGGCGTTAGCTCCTTGTGAACCCCGAGGGGTGCGCTTTTCTTTCGCTTGTGCCGACAAGCAACTGTCGCCGGGGGACCGGCAAACCGAGGAAAGGAAAAACCATGTCCGACCAGATGTCACGCCGCGGCTTCATGGGCGCAGCAGCAACCGGAGCCGTCGCGCTCGCCGGAGTCGCGCTCGCGGGCTGCTCCAACACCTCCGCGAGTTCCGAGAAATCGAGTGAAAAGGAGAAGGCCGTGAAGCCGGTCATCCTCGTCACGAGCTTCGGCACGAGCTACAACGACTCGCGCCACATCACCATCGGCGCCATCGAAGACGCTATCCGCGAGAAGTACTGGCAGGACTACGACATCCGCCGCGCCTTCACCGCGCAGATCATCATCGACAAGCTGAAGAAGCGCGACGGCATCACGATCGACAACATGACCGAGGCGCTCGACCGCTGCGTGGAAGACGGCGTGAAGGAAATCGTCGTGCAGCCGACGCATCTCATGGGTGGCCTGGAATACACCGACGTGAAAGACGAGCTCGACAAGTACGCCGACAAGTTCGACAAAATCTCGCTCGGCGACCCGCTGCTCACCTCCGACGATGACTACAAGAAGGTGGCCGCAGCCATTAAGGAGAACATGGCGTCCTTCGACGACGGCAAGACGGCGCTGTGCCTCATGGGCCACGGCACCGAAGCCGATTCCAACGCCGACTATGCCAAGATGCAGGAAGTGTTCAAGAACGAGGGCTTGACGCAGTTCTTCGTCGGCACCGTCGAGGCTGAACCGACCTGCGAGGATGTTATCGCCGCCGCGAGCGCCGCAGGCTACAAGAAGGCCGTGCTCGCGCCGTTCATGGTGGTCGCGGGCGACCACGCGAACAACGACATGGCAGACGAGACCGACCCCGACAGCTGGGCTGCGAAGTTCGTGGCCGCCGGCTTCGAAGTGACGTGCCTGCTCCAGGGTCTGGGACAGAACGTCGCGGTCGACGACATCTACGTCTCGCACGTGGACGACGCCATCGCCAAGCTGTAAACTCGCCGCGCACGGGGGCGCCGGTCGCGTCCCCGTGCAACGGGCATGCTCCTTTCCCCGACGACGACGCATGCCCGTTGCATTCGCATCCCGCCCGCCCACCGCACGGCGCGGGCGGTCGAAGCGATTGAAAGGAACCCCTCCATGTTGAAGAAAACCCTCGTCTTCGCCCTGTCGGCGGCGCTTCTCGCGTTCTCGCTCGCCGGCTGCGCCGGAAATTCAAGCGACAGCTCAAAAGCAAGCGATGCCGATTCCCAGGAAAAGACCGAACAGGCGGCCGATGCGCCCGAGGGCGCAAGCGCTGCCCCCATCACCGCCGACAAGGTGGCCGACGGCACCTATCCGATCACCGTAGATTCCAGCTCGAACATGTTCAGGATTGTGGACGCACAGCTCATCGTGGAAAACGACTCCATGCACTGCGTGATGACACTTTCCGGCACGGGCTACGGCAAGCTCTTCATGGGCACGGGCGACGAGGCTGCCGCCGCGAGCGAGGCCGACTTCATCCCCTATGTGGAAAACGCGGAAGGCAAGTACACCTACGACGTGCCCGTTGATGCGCTCGACGAGGACACCGCCTGCGCCGCGTGGAGCATTAAAAGGGAGCGATGGTACGACCGCACGCTCGTATTCGAATCCGCCGGCGTCGATCTGCGCGCCGACGCACTGAAGTAACGCCATGCGGTCGATTCTTCCCAAGGGGGAAAACAGGAAGCGCCGCAGCATCGCGGCGCGCGCGATCGCCTGCGTTCTCGTCGCCCTGCTCGCGCTTCCCTTCGCGGGGTGCAGTGCGAGCCCGAACGCGACCGGTGGCACGGTGGGCTCTCAGGAATACACTGTGAGCGTCTCGCTTTCCGGCGGGTCAGGGCGCGCAAGCATAGCCTCGCCCACCACAATTGTGAAGGATGGCGACACCTACACCGCGACCATCACCTGGTCGAGTTCGAACTACGACAAGATGACCGTCGACGGCGTGGACTACGCGCCCGTAAACGACGGCGGCAACTCCACGTTCGAGATACCCGTCACGCTCGACGAGGACATCGCCGTGTCGGCCGAGACCGTCGCCATGTCGACGCCGCACACCATCGACTACACGCTCTACTTCGACTCATCCACCATGAAGGAGAAATCGGACGACGATGCAAGCGGCGGCTCCCCTGCGGGAACGGCTTCAAGCGCCGCGGCCGACTTCCACAACGCCGATTTGGGCTGCGGCTGGGAGCCGACGGGGGCGCTTCAGCTTGAATACGCCAAGCACTTCACTGTCGACGAGTACGAAGGCGGCCTGCGGCTTATCTGCGTTTCGAATGGGGAGCGCTTCCTCGTGGTGCCGCAAGATGCGAAGGTACCTGATGGGTTGAGCTCAGACATCGCGGTCATAAGGCGCCCCGCCGACAAGGTGTACCTCGTGTCGTCGGCGACGATGTGCCTGGTCGACGCGCTCGATGCGAACGACAATATCTTAATGTCGGGCACGAAGGCCGACGATTGCTCGGTCGCGGGCTTCAAAAGCGCGCTCGAAAGTGGGGCGATCGCCTACGGCGGCAAGTACAGCGCGCCCGACTACGAGCGAATATCGGCCTCGGGCTGCACGCTCGCCATCGAGAACACCATGATCAACCACACGCCCGATGTGAAGGAAAAGCTGCAGAAGCTCGGGCTCGTCGTGCTCACCGAACAGTCGTCGAGCGAGCCCGAAGCACTCGGGCGCGTCGAGTGGATTAAGCTTTTCGGCGTCCTGTTCGACAAGGAAGACGAGGCCGCGCACCTGTTCAACGAGCAGAAGGCCCGCGTCGAGCAAACGTCAGGGCTCGCGTCGTCAGGTAAAACCGTGGCGTATTTCTACATTAACTCGAACGGGGCCGCCGTCACGCGGCGGGCGGGCGACTACGTGGCGCAGATGATCGAGCTTGCAGGCGGCAGCTACGCGCTCGATGACGCGCAGACGGCGTCGACGTCAGGTTCGTCAGTAACGCTCGAAATGGAGCGCTTCTACGCGACGGCGAAGGATGCCGACATCATCGTCTACAACGGCACCATCGACGAATCGGTTGCCACCTTGAACGACTTCGTAGGCAAAAACGCGCTATTGTCGCAGTTCAAAGCCGTGAAGAACGGCAACGTCTGGATCACAAGCGCCGACATGTACCAGCAGATGACTTCTACCGCCGACATTATCGACGAGCTGCACGGGGCGTTCACCGGCGATGACGCGAGTGACTTCCATTATCTGAGAAAGCTCGGCTAGCGCCATGAGAAGCCGGCTTTCCATGGCATACGACGAATCGGGGCGCGCCGCGCGGTGTCGCGTCGTGACGGCGCTGCTCGCTGTTGCCCTCATCGTGCTCGTCGGGGCCAACCTGTGCATCGGGAGCGTGCTCGTACCCGCAGACCACATCCCCGGCATCCTTTCGGGCGGCGCGGCCAATTCCATGGAAAGCCAGGTCATCTGGGAGATTCGCCTGCCGCGCGTGCTTTCAGCCGTGCTTCTCGGCGGGGCACTATCGCTCTCCGGGTTCCTGCTGCAGACGTTTTTCAACAACCCCATCGCCGACCCGTTCATCTTGGGCGTTTCCTCGGGCGCAAAGTTCATCGTCGCGCTTACGATGATCGTACTTCTAGGCGCGAACCAGGCCATGTCCTCGCCGGCCATGGTGGCCGCAGCGTTTCTGGGCTCGCTTATCACCATCGGATTCGTGCTCCTCATCGCACGGCGCATAAGTTCCATGGCCATGCTCATCGTGGCGGGCGTCATGGTGGGATACATCTGCTCGGCGGCGACGAACTTCCTCATCGCCTTCGCCGACGACCAGTCCATCGTGAACCTGCACAACTGGTCTTTGGGTAGCTTCTCGGGTTCGAGCTGGGACGACGTCGCGGTCATCGCGGTCGTGGTGATCACCGTGAGCGCATGCGTATTCGCGATATCGAAGCCCCTTTCCGCCTTCCAGCTGGGAGAAGCCTACGCGAAAAGCGTCGGCGTGAACGTCGCACGCTTCCGCGTGGTGCTCGTCCTTCTAGCGAGCATGCTCTCCGCCTGCGTGACCGCGTTCGCTGGTCCGGTGTCGTTCGTAGGCATCGCGGTTCCGCATCTCGTGAAGTCGGCGCTGAAGACGTCGAAGCCCATCCGCGTGATTCCTGCGTGCTTCTTGGGAGGCGCCATCTTTTGCGCGGGCTGCGATTTGATCGCGCGCACGCTGTTCTCTCCCGTCGAGCTTTCCATCAGCGCCGTCACCGCCATCTTCGGCGCGCCGGTGGTTATCGCGCTCATGTTGAAGAAACGGGTGAGGTAGATGGGGGAATTCGAGCCGCGGCCCAAAACGCTCGGAGGGAACATTCCATACTTAGACAGTCCTGAGCTCGCACGAAAGCACCAGAAGGCACTTTCGGCTCGTGCGGAACTGCGCGCGGAACGCCTCCTCCGAGCGGAGTCGAACCTCGAAACCCCGGTCGAAACGCAGGCTGACGGAGCGCCGCTTTTCCGCATAAGCGACCTGTCGGCGGGCTACGACAAGAAGGTTGTAGTCGAAGGCGTCGATCTGGAGGTTCGCGCGGGCGACGTCGTGGCGCTCATCGGGCCGAACGGCTCGGGCAAGTCGACCATCTTGAAAACCATCACACGCCATCTAGCACCGCTTGCCGGCGCGGTCGAGCTCGACGGGCGAGAGATTTCCCGATGGAAGACGGCGGAGTTCGCAAGGAACCTTGCCGTTATGCTGACAGATCGCCCCCGGACCGAGCTCCTCACCTGCCGCGATATCGTAGAGGCGGGAAGACACCCCTACACCGGGCGAATGGGCACACTCTCGCCTAACGACCATAGTCGGGTCGACGAGGCCATGAAAACCGCACATGTGGAAGAGCTCGCCGAGCGCGACTTCATGCAGATAAGCGACGGGCAACGCCAGCGCGTCATGCTCGCACGCGCCATCGCGCAGGATCCGCGTGTGCTCGTGCTCGACGAGCCCACGTCGTATCTCGATATCCGCTACCAGATCGACCTGCTGCGAATACTTCGCCACCTTGCGAAATCGCGGAATGTGGCTGTCATCATGTCCATCCACGAACTCGAGCTCGCGCAGAAAAGCGCCGACAAGGTGATTTGCGTGAAGGACGGCCGGGTCTTCCGCGCCGGCGCACCCGAGGACATATTCACGCGCGAGACAATTGGCGAGCTCTACGGCCTTCAACATGGCACCTTCAACGAGCGCTTCGGCAGCGTGGAAATTGGGCGCCCACACGGCGATGCGCACACGTTCGTCATCGCCGGCGCAGGTACGGGGTCGGCTGTGTTTCGCCAGCTCATTCGGCAGGGCAAGGCGTTCTACGCGGGCGTTCTGCACGAAGGGGACATCGACTGCGAGCTCGCGCGCGACCTGGCGACGGAATGCGTGGCCGAGCGCGCCTTCGAGCCGATCGGGGATAAAACCATAGCCCGCGCCAAAGAGCTCCTCGTCCACTGCGCGCTCCTTATCGTGTGCCCCGCCGCCTTCGGCACCATAAACGCCCGCAACGCAGAGCTCGTCGAGTTCGCACGCTCGCACGGTATCGAGGTCATGCGAGCGTGCGAAGGCGCATCGGAGGATTCCCAATTGGAGTGGGAAGGATAAACTGGACTTTCATTTAAGGATCCTCAGGCTATAGCTCCTACGCCGGCGAGGTCTCCAAGGCGCCGGAGAACCTCGTGAACAGGAATTTCCACGCCGACGAGCCCAACCTGCTGTGGCTCACCGACATCACCGAGTTCAGGCTCCCGGGCGGCGAGAAGGTCTACCTGAGCCCGGTCATCGACTGCTTCGGCGGGATGCTCGTCGCCTGGTCGATCGGGCTGCACCCCGACAAGCGCCTCGCGAACTCGAGCCTGCGCCTAATCCAAGCGAGATTCCAGACTCGACAGGCCATTGAGAGTCAGGTCGTTGGCGACCTCCGAGACGCGCTCGATAGGAACCGAGCCGTCAGACAGCGCCCATGTGCGATAGATTCCGATAATACCCGAGAGCAAAAACGCCAGATAGTAGTCGAACATCTCGTCCTTGAGACCGTGGGGCAGCAGATCGCGCTCGGCAATCTCGTGCTCGAGCGGCGCACGAAGACGAGCCATAAAATCATCGAGCGGAATGTTCTCGATCAGCTGACGATTGAGCACCAGGTTGTTGCACAGCGCCTCGTTAACGGTTTTAAAGAAGGTCGCCGCCGCGCCCAGGGCGCGCTCGTTGGTGTCACCGTCCATGGAAGCAAGCGTTTTCTCGACCGAGTCGACAATCATCTCCACCACATCGACGGCAATGGCATCGAGCAAGCCATCAACCGTACCAAAGTGCACGTAGAAGGTTTTACGGTCGACATTGGCCTCGCGCGCGATGGCACTCACCGTAATGTCTGCCAGCGGCTTTTCCATGAGCAAGCGCTCGAAAGCGGAAAGGATGGCATTGCGGCTGCGAACGATGCGGCGATCAAGACGCGGTTTGCTGGTGTCCATGGACGTGTCCCTTCGATATGCGGGCATTCATCAACAGATGAGAGATAATCTACGTAAGAGGATTATCCCCCATACAGCACAAATATGCCCCGCATCATGAAGAACGCACGACTGCCCTACTGCGACTTAGGACGCTTCTTCTTATTGAGTGCCGACGGAGATACGCGGATACCGTCGCCTGTCTGTCGCACATAGGCTTTATGAGCCGGCTTAGCGGCCCCAGAAGCCTTCTGAGCGTGCTTCTTGGGATCAACGGTAACAGCATTCGTGGGGTGCGGCTTAGTGGGCGCAGAGGGCGTCTGAGGCGTGCGGCCGAGCTTGCACATCACACGATCCCAGCGCGCATGGATGCTCTCGTTGTGGGCGCTCTTAAGGCCCAGAAGGGGCGCAGCCAAAATGGTCGGCGCGATAAACGTAATGAGGCGCCACAGCAGATAGCCGGCGGTCGAAGCCGACCCAAAGAAATGACCCAAGAACAATGCAAAGCCGCCCTCAGCGCCACCAGTTCCACCGGGCAAGGGGACCGCAGAGCTCAGCAGCTGGACAAAGGCGCTCGCGGCCATGACCGAGAAAAAGTCGACCTCGTGGTGGCCAAAGGCAAGCATCAGGAAATACGGCACCAGATAGAAAAACGCGAGCTGCAGCATGGTGATGACCACCGTGAGCAGCATGGAAGAAAAATGTCCGGCCGAAAGCTTGAACTTCTCGGAGAAGGAGTAAATCTCGCCATCGACAAACGAGCGCCATCCCTCGATCTTAGTGGCCGAGACACCTATGCGCTCGAGCCAATTGATGATGCAATGGGCGACGCGCGTGACGGTCTTAGGCATGAGCGCGACGGCGAAGATGCCGAGCAGGATGCAGCAGTGACCGCCAAAACTAAAGACGCACAGCAGCGTCATGTCGCCATAGCGCTCGGCAAAAAACGGCATGCGAGCAAGCAGTAGGATAGCGCCCCAGGCAACGAGGCCAAACTGATACACGATAAATCGGGTGAACTGCGTGGCACCCGCTTCGCCCACGTTTTGGCCCGCTTTGGTCAGGCGGTAGATCTGGGCAGGCGTAGAGCCCATCATCATGGGCGTCAGGTTGCCAAAGAAGATGCCACTCGCCTCGACCGAGATCAGGTCGCGAATGCCGACGGGTGAATTGGGGTCGAGCCAGACGGCGATCGCATAGGCCACAATGCCAAAGAACAGATACATGAACATGCAAAGACACGCGACAGCAAGCCAGGGCGCCTGGACGCTCGACATAGCAGCCCAGAACTGCCCCATCTGCCCGGTTACCACCAGATAGACGATATAACCTACCAGCACAACGCCGATAAAGATTGCGCCGCGGCGTGCGCTCTTATTGTCATCGCCGCCCGAGGCCTCAACCTCGACCTGGGGCTTGGACGTATGCTGAGAGGACTCCGTCATGAGACTCCTTCTAACAGTCAAAATATCTTGGTTATTGTACCCGTAAGGGCCATAAGCAGAACGAAAAGCTCTTGTTCAAACGGGAATGACAGACAGTTGTTTGATAATAAAAAACCCGGCCTTCCGTGGAAAGACCGGGTATCAGATGCATGGTAGCCCGTACCAGATTCGAACTGGTGATCTCCGCCTTGAGAGGGCGGCGTCC
>CALDCF010000081.1 GCA_937937635.1 uncultured Collinsella sp. | reverse complement strand
GCAATTTCAAAAAGATGATTGAGGCAGAATGTCAATTCTGGTCTAACAGAGCCTTGTGTTTTCCGATATGGATGGGACGCTGCTGACGAGCGATAAGCAAATGAGCGATGCCACCTGGGCGATGCTCGACGAGCTCGCACGTCGTGGCATCGAGTTTGTTCCCTGCACGGGACGTCCACTGTCGGGCATCTTTGAGCCCATTCTCGCCCATCCCGCCGTGCATTACGCGGTCTGTGCCAACGGCGCCAGCGTCTGGCAGCTCGACGAGGATACGCCCACCGACGCCTCGCGCGCCACGTGCATCTTGAGCCGTCCGCTCGACCGTGGCATTGCCCACCGCATCCATCGCATTGCCGCCGGCCACGATGTGACCTTCGATATCTTCGCGGATGGGCAGTGCTTCCTCCCCCGCTCGCTATACGGGCGTCTGGATGAGTTCTGTGGCGGCGACCCCCACATCGCGGCTTCGCTCAAGCGCACACGAACACCGATCGACATGAATATCGACAGCAAGATCGACGAGGTCGAGACGCTCGAACGCATCGCCATGTACTGGCACGACCCGGCCGATCGCGACGCCATCGCGGCGGAGCTCGACACGCTCGGAGGCATTGAGGTCACACGTTCGTACGCCATGAATATCGAGGTCATGGGCGAGGGCGCCACCAAGGGAACGGCCCTCACGTGGCTATGCGAGCACTTGGGCGAGCGTCTCGCCGACGCCTGGGCGTTCGGCGACAACATCAACGACATCCCCATGCTGCAGGCAGCGGGCCATGGCATGGCCATGATCAACGCCGAGACCGAGGACCGCGAGGCCGCCGACGCCATCACCGAATACGACAACGACCACGACGGCGTCGCCCGCACCATCATGGCCGCCCTCGCCTAGCAGCAGCAACCCGGCAGGGTAGCTAATTTGGGGACACTCTTCGCGGGGCGCCGCAAGGACTGTCCCCATCTGCCGGATTAGGAGAGACTCTCCAGCACGCGACGGAGCTCCTGCTGGACGGCGTGGTCGCGGTTACAACCCACCACGCGATCGGCCACCGCCTTAAGCGCGGGGCGCGCGTTTTCCATCGCGCAGCCCGTGCCGACAAAGCGAATGATCTCGTAGTCGTTCATCGAGTCGCCAAACGCCATGACCTCGTCGCGACCAATGCCGTAATGCTCCGCGAGCTGCGCGATACCCGAGGCCTTCGACACACCGGGCTGCATGGCATCGATCCACGCGTTGCCCGAAGGCGCAAAAGTAAAGAGCTGACCAAGTTCGCGCTGTAGCACGTACGCACTGTCCATAACCGCACTGTCGTCGCAAAAGATACTCGCTTTGATGATATTTACGCTGGGATCGGGCAGCTCCCAAATACGCTCGGCATTGGGAAGGTCCTTATCGACCTCACGCACGAACTTGCACTCGTCATCGAGCAGGAAGGACTTGGTTCGGTCAAAGAGCGCAAGATGCAGATTGGGAAACGTCCTGACGGCTTGGGCGAGCCTTCGAATCGCCAGGTGGGAATACACCTCACGGTCTACCATCTTACCGTCGGCGTAGACTTGGGCGCCGTTAGCGGCGACAAAGTCCATCTTGTCGCGAACGGGCGCAAAGAACTCGCACAGGCGATCGTAGCGACGACCTGACGATGCGGCGAAATGCACGTCATGCTCGTGTAGCGCCAGAATCAGTTCGTAGGTCTCGGGAGGCACCTGGCCGTTTTCGTCAAGCAGTGTGCCGTCCATATCGGATGCAATCAGTTTAAACATAGAAAAGCTCCCTTCGGGCTTGTTGGAATCGAACGTGTATCCGATTCCAACGTACCCAAAGGGAGCTCAAATAAGACTCCGCGGGCGTAAACGTTACAAGGACCTGGCAAATAGCTCACACATGCCAGAGGTCTCACGGTCGCGGCGTCAGGCGACACGCCACCCCGACGGCTAGTCGTTTAAGAACGTCCCCGATGACTAGTCGGCGTAGGTGAAGGTCGTGACGTCGAACATGCCCTCGGGGCGGATGCGGAGCGTCGGGATGACCGGCAGGGGCAGGAAGATGATGCCCATGATGGGGTCGAGCGGCGGCTCGATACCCATGGCGCGCGCCTTGACCATAAAGTCGTCGTGCTGCGCGGCGACATCCTCGGCCGTGCCCTCGCTCATAAGGCCACCGAGCGCCAGCGGAATGCGCGCCACGACCTCGCCGTTGCGCACCAGCACGTGCCCGCCCTGGCCCACGGCCTCAACGGCAGCCATCATATCCGCCGCATTGTCGCCCACCACGCACACGTTGTGCGAGTCATGGCCGATCGTCGAGGCAATGGCGCCACCCGTGATGGTAAAGCCGCGCACCCAGCCGCGACCGATATGCTTGCCAACCAAGCCCAGACCCGCGGGGCCGTCACCGTCGGCGCCCTCGGCCTGCAGCGACACGCCGCGGCCGTGGCGCTCGATCAGCATAATGCGGCGCAGGCCCTCGGCACTCTCGGGGCGAGCCATACCCGTGATAGCCATACCCGGGATGACATCGATAACGGCCTCGCCCGGCTTAAAGGCATAGTCAAACACGTCGAGCGAAAGCTTCGGCAGCTTAACGGAGGCGCGCAGCTCATCGGCAAGGGCCGCAACCTCGGCCATCTCGGGTGCGATCTCGCCCACAAAGGTGCCGTCCTGCGCCACCAGAGCACCGGCGGCATATACTCGATGCGGAGCCGTAGCAAACGTCAGGTCATTGAGCACCAGCAGGTCGGCACGCTTGCCCGGGGCGATCGCGCCACGGAGCTCATGCGGGTCGCGGCAGCCGTGATCCAGGCCAAACGCCTCGGCCGTGGAGAGGGACGCCATAGAGATAGCGACCACGGGGTCGATACCGGCCTCAATCGCCACGCGGCAGGCATTGTCGATCATGCCAGTCGCAAGCGCATCGGAAGGGGCGCGGTCGTCAGTCGCAAAGCAGCAGCGGCGGGCGCGCGCGGGGTTCTCCAGCAGCATCGGCGACAGATTGGCCAGGTCATGGCTGCACGTGCCCTCGCGCAGCATCACGCACATGCCACGAGACAGTTTATCGAGCGCCTCCTCGGGAATCGTCGACTCGTGATCGGCGATAATGCCCGCCGCGGCATAGGCGTTGAGGTCCTTGCCGGCAACGAGCGGTGCATGGCCGTCGACCTGCTTGGACGGCGTCTGGTTGGCAGCATCGATGCGAGCACAGGTCTCGGGGTCGGCCATAAAGACACCCGGCAGGTTCATCATCTCGCCCAGGCCAAAAACATCGCCCGGATGCTCGGCAAAAAACGTCTGCATGTCAGCGGCGGTAATCACAGCGCCCGCTTGCTCATCGGGCAGCGCGGGCACGCACGAGGGCATCATGTACTTGATGGAAATGGGTGCGCGGCGACCGTCCTCGATCATAAAGTGCAGGCCGTCCAGGCCCGCCACGTTGGCGATCTCGTGGCTGTCGGCAATGGCGGTGGTAGTACCGCGCGTCGCCGCCATGCGCGCATACTCGGCGGGGCGGATGTTCGAGGACTCAATGTGCAGATGTCCGTCGATAAAGCCGGGGGCGAGATAGCGACCCTGGCAGTCGATAACCTCGGCAGCCTCATAGGTACCGGCGGCATCGTCGCGACCGTCGTAGAGCACGCCGACGATCACACCGTCCTTGACGGCAACGCTGCCGGGCGCCACACGCTGGCCATACACGTCGACGATCTGCGCATTGGTAAACAGCGTGTCGACGGGCACGCGCCCCTCGGCAGCATCGATCACAGATCTCATGACCTCAACGGACATACATACTCCTTTAACCGTAGAAAAAAGCTGCGGAGCGAACAGACCTTCACCGCAGCAAGTTAATAGCCATTGTATGCCCAAACGATGGGTCGGGAATACACCCCCTCCGCTTAACGGCACACGCCGCTTGGCGCAATGGGGACAGGTTGCTTTGTACCAATGACAAGGAGTGTCCCAAAGTGCCGACACAAAAGGAACGTCCCCAAGTGCCAAAAAGGCCGCAGTCGGGATTCCCGGCTGCGGCCTTATTGCACTTGTGAGGTCAACTCGCTCGTTAGACCAACTTAAAGCCCTTGCGCTTGCCCACGGAGAGGGTATCGCCCAGTTTGAGGGCGCTCGGATCGATGTTGTAGCTCTTGGGAGCCACAGCCTTGCCGTTGATCTTGACGCCGCCGCCGTCGATGTCGCGGCGGGCCTGACCGGCGCTGGCCGAAAGGCCCAGGTCCTTGAGCAGGCCGGCGAGGTAAATCTGGCCCTCGTCGTTGACGGTCAGCTCAACGTGCTTCTCGGGGAAGTCGGCAAGCTGGCCCTCCTTGAACACACGGTCGAACTCGGCCTGGGCCTCGTCGCCGGCGCCGGCGCCGTGGTAGGTATCGCACAGGTCGCGGCCCAGAGCGCGCTTGAGCTCGTAGGGGTCGGCAGAACCGTCGGCCAGGGCGGCGTCGATCTTGTCGACCTCGGCCGGGGCGAGCGAGCTGGCCAGACGATAGTACTTGCCGATCATCTCGTCGGGGATGGACATGGTCTTGCCGAACATATCCTTGGGAGCGTCGGTCAGGCCGATGTAGTTGCCATAGGACTTGGACATCTTGCGCACGCCGTCGGTGCCCTCGAGCAGCGGCATGGTGAGCGCAATCTGCGGCTCCATGCCCATCTTCTCCATGAGCTCGCGGCCGGCGAGCAGGTTGAAGAGCTGGTCGGTGCCGCCCATCTCGACGTCGGCCTTGATCTGAACGGAGTCGAAGGCCTGCATCACGGGGTACAGAAACTCGTGCAGGGCAATCGGCGTCTGGGACTGGTAGCGCTTGGTAAAGTCGTCGCGCTCAAGGATGCGAGCGACGGTGAACTTGGAGCACACCTGCAGCAGGCCGGCCAGGTCCATCGAAAGGATCCAGTCGCCGTTGTGCACGATGGTGGTCTTCTCGGGGTCCAGAATCTTCATGGCCTGGCTCACGTAGGTCTCGGCGTTGGCCTCGATCTGCTCCTGCGAAAGCTGCGGACGCGTGGAGTTCTTGCCCGAGGGGTCGCCGATCAGCGCGGTGCCGTTGCCGATGATGAGGGTGACGTTGTGGCCCAGGTCCTGGAACTGACGCATCTTGCGCAGGGGCACGGCGTGGCCCAGGTGCAGGTCGGGGCTGGTGGGGTCGACGCCGAGCTTGATGTTGAGGGGCTCGCCCTTCTCAAGCTTCTTGCGAAGGTCGGCCTCGGGAACGATTTGCGCGGCGCCCGAGGTGATGATACGCATTTGCTCGTCAACAGACAGCATTGGGTATCCTCCTTTTGCTATAGCACCCTCGCCGAAAACGGCGGTGCTGGAAGTCCATAAACTCTCTTATGATAACAAACTGACGCGACGCGGCACCTACGACAGGAAAATCCTCGTCCTGCCGCATGCGTCAATGGCAACTGGCAGACGTGTACCGTCACGCTCGACCAGATAGCGTACCTGCCGACGACGCAAGCAGTCGCGGCAACGGACCTGTCCCGTCGCATCGGTGGCGCAGACGCCCTCGGCGGTCAGCAGGCAGTGCTCGCACACCATAAGCTCGGGACGGTCGGCGTCGACCGGACCCAAGACGCCGGGCTCAGCAGCCAGTTCGGCAATACGCTCCGCATCATTGCCGAGCAACTCGGCCGGCAAGTACACCCGCCCCGCACCAAGTCCGCGCAGCCAGGTAAGCGTGGCCCGATTCGCGCAGAACACCGGCGCCGCCACGTCAAACGTCACGCCCAGCTCGCGAGCGATCACCACCTGTCCTAGGTTGCGGCAGACGACGCGCCCGGCACGCTGCATCAGTGAGCAGGTCCGGTCAGCGTCACCCGTGCGGCACACCTCGTCAAGCACCATAACGGCGTCGGACAAATCGAGTTCTCCGCGCGGGTCGGCATCCATCAGCTGCCAAGCAAAAACCATGCGAGTGGGAACCGCGCACTCCACCAACTCCGTCGACGCACCGCCATCCACCGCAACGTCCTCAAAGGGCAGTGCCTCAACGGCACGTGCAACGGGCGCAATCGCATCCGCCTCGGCCCGCATGCGCTCCAACACCGCCGCCGTCTGATCCAACACGCCGGCGCCGCGAATCAGGTATACCTCGCAGCCCGTGTCCACCTTACGCTTGCAATGCACGACGACGCGCTTCCCCGCTGCGGCATCCACCGGGCAGGGCACCTGCGGCCAGCGCTTAGGCACATCGAGACGCGCGTCGACACCCGGATAAAACCGAATCTCGAGCGTGTCACCCGCCGCCACGGCGGAGTCGAGCTCAACGGTCACCTCTTCGTGGCCCACAGCGACCAAGCGCCCCACGCGCACGCCCTGGTTAATCGCACGCTCAAAGCTCATCAGCTCGGCACCCGAACGCCCTCGCAGGTACGCATCGGTAAACCCACGGTTAAACGACCTTCCCAGCTCGCGCTCAAGCTCTTCCACGGCACCGGGGTCCCACGTGCCGTCGCACAGCATATCGAGTGCCCGGCGCCACACCCGCACCACGTTGAATACGTAATCGGGGTTCTTCATGCGCCCCTCGATCTTGAGCGACGCCACGCCGGCGTCTACAAGCTCGGGCAGATGTGCAATACCCAGATAGTCGCGCGGGCACAGCAGGCGATCTCCCTCGACGGCGACAACGCTCTGTCCCGCCTCGTCCACCAGGTCGTACGCCAGACGGCACGGCTGCGTGCAGTCGCCGCGCATCGCCGAGCGCCCACGCCGCAGGGCCGAGAACTCGCACGCCCCCGAATAGCCGATGCAAATCGCACCGTGGCAGAATACCTCGATGGGCACGCCCGTGGCACATAGCGCCGCAATCTCGTCGACCGTCAGCTCGCGTGCCGTCGTCACGCGCTCGACCCCCAGCTCATCGGCGGCAAGTCGCACGGCACCCTCGCTATGAGCGCCCGCCTGCGTGGACAGGTGAATCTCGACCCCGGGAATCGCCGCGCGCAGCGCGCAGGCCAACCCGGCATCGGCCACAATCAGAGCATCGGCGCCCAGCTCCAGTGCATGAGCTCCCAACGCCACCGCGTCGGACAACTCATCGTCAAACACGAACACGTTGAGCGTTACGTACACACGCACGCCATGGGCATGCGCCACGGCGCAGCCG
Organism: uncultured Collinsella sp.; assembly: GCA_937937635.1. Classification (GTDB taxonomy): domain Bacteria; phylum Actinomycetota; class Coriobacteriia; order Coriobacteriales; family Coriobacteriaceae; genus Collinsella. The sequence goes on along the minus strand of CALDCF010000081.1, from coordinate 23,432 downwards.
CGCGCAAACTCGTTATCCGTAAAGCCATGGGCGCTCACACGGGCGTTAAAGCCGCCCAACCCCGCATAGATGGCATCGGCGCCCGCGGCGATGGCCGCAAGCATCTGGTCGAGCCCGCCCGCCGGCGCCAGCAGCTCGGGCAGCGCCGCACCGGCAGCATCCAATCCAGTCTCGTATTGTCCGCTCGGCCCCATCGTCCGAATCGCCATCGACAAACTCCTTACCAAGGTATGCATTCACTCTGAAAAATGCCGTCTTCCAGCATACACGAGGCCTCGCGCGCCCCGTTTGGTTTATCGTGTAATAACTTATGTCCATCCTGCCCCGACGGCACATCCACCGTCTGGCACGACATACCTGGAGGTCAATATATGGGTCCTCGCCAACGACAGGGACACAGCCGTTCAAAGACGCACGCCCTGCCCATAATCCTGCTCTCGTTTTTGGGCTTTCTGCTGATTGCGGGCGTGGCGTTTGGCATCGGCATGGTCGGTAACGTCAACCGCTGGCTGTCCGATCTGCCCGACTACACCGACGCCAACGCGTATCTGGTGAGCGAGCCCACCGAGATCGTCGACTGTAACGGCAACAAGATCGCGAGCTTCTACACGCAAAACCGCAAGTCCATCACCAAGGACGAGGTCTCCCCCTACGTGCTGCAGGGCACCGTTGACGTCGAGGACGAGCGCTTCTACGAGCACGGCGGTATCGACCTGTGGGGTATCGCGCGTGCTGCGGTGGCAACCCTCGGCGGCGGGCACGAAGGCGCCTCGACGATCACCCAGCAGCTTGTGCGCAACACCATCCTGCAGGAGGAGCAATTCGACTCGACCATTGAGCGTAAGGTGCGCGAGGCCTACATCGCCATCAAGATGGAGGACATGTACTCCAAAGACGAGATCCTCATGATGTACCTCAACACCATCTATTACGGCCACGGCGCCTACGGCATCGAGGCCGCAGCCGAGACCTATCTGTCCAAGAGCGCCGCCGACCTCACCCTGAGCGAGGCCGCGCTGTTGATCGGCCTTCCCAACTCGCCCTCGCAGTACGACCCCACGGTCAACCCCGACCTGGCGCTGTCCCGTCGCAACAAGGTCCTCGACAACATGCTGCGCCTGGGCCACATCACCCAGGAGGAGCACGATGCCGCACAGGCCGAACCCATCACCCTCAATGTGACCGAAATCTCGGGCAGCGGCGTCGACGTATACTCGCAGCCCTACTTTGTCTCCTACGTCAAGCAGCTGCTGGAGCAGGAGTTCTCGACCGACGTGCTCTTTAAGGGCGGTCTGACCGTCAAGACCACCATCGACCCCACGATGCAGCAGGTGGCAGAGAATGCCGTCCGCGAGCAGCTCGACACGCTCTCGCTTGACGGCCTGGACATGGGCATGGTCGTCGTCGACCCCAAGACCGGCTACATCAAGTGCATGGTGGGCGGCTACGACTACAACGCCGACGAGAACCACGTAAACCATGCCACGGCCAAGCGTCCCGTCGGCTCCACCTTTAAGGCCTTTACGCTGGCAACTGCCATCCAAAACGGCATGAACCCCAACGTCACCCTCAACTGCAACTCGCCGCTCAAGGCCAAGGGCACCACGACCGAGGTCCAAAATTACGCCAACCAGAGCTATGGCAACATCACGCTTAAGCAGGCGACGGCATACTCCTCCAACACCGGCTACATCCAGGTGGCGGAAGCCGTCGGTAACAGCAAGATCATCTCGCTCGTCAAAAAGCTCGGCATCGACCCCGCCAAGGACAACATCGAGGACGTTCCCGTCATGACCCTCGGCACCGGCTCGATCTCGCCGCTCGAGATGGCCGCCGCCTACGCGACGTTTGCCAACGGCGGCTACTATCGCCAGCCGATCGCCATCACCGAGATTGACTCTCGTACCGGTTCGGTGCTGTACCAGCACACCGACAATCCCTCACAGGTGCTTACCGAGGGCGAGGCCGCCGCGGTCACCGATGTTCTGTCCGGCGTCATGAAGGGCAGCGGTACGGGTGCTGCCGGCGCTCTGAGTGTCAACCAGCCCTATGCCGGCAAGACGGGCACCACCGACAACACCACCAACCTGTGGTTCTGCGGCTATACCCCGCAGCTGGCGTGCGCCCTGTGGACCGGCTATTCCGCGGGCGAGATCCCCATCCAAAAGTACGGCACGGACCTGCTGGGCGACAGCACCAACCTGCCTGTCTTTAAGCGGTTTATGAACACCGTTCTGACCGGTACCGAGCGCGAGGAGTTTGCGACCGGAACGGCGCCCACCTACAAGAACAACAGCGTCTGGAAGTTCTACGGCACCAACAACACCAAGAAGTCGGAGAACGACGACAAGGACAAGGACGAAGAGGAAGAGGAAACCACCACAACGACTACCACGACGACCACGACCACCGAGACCACGGGCGGCGACACCACCGGCGGCACCGGTACGACCGGTGGCTCGACCGGTGGCTCGACGGGTGGCTCCACTGGTGGTTCGACCGGCGGCGATGGCGGCACGCCTACGCCTACGCCCACTCCCGACCCCTCGCCCACGCCTGACGATACGGTCGGCTAAGAAGTACGCGACTAAAGCCAACAAGGCCCCGAGCAGCTTATTGAACTGCTCGGGGCCTTTTAGTTTGAAGCGACCTGGAGGGCGGTCTTTACACCGGCAAACAAAAAAGGGGTACCGACCAACGTCGATACCCCTTACAAGCCACTATGTCAGCGCACGCAGTGCCGAGCGTACGAACCGCACGCCTACTTGCGAGAATTGCTCAGCTTATTGATCAGCGCCTCAAGACGCTCGCCGTCCTCGGCCGTCTGGGCAATAACCAAAATCGTATCGTTGCCGGCAAGCGAGCCAAGCACATCGGGTAACTCTGCCGCATCAACGGCGGCGGCGATGCCGGAAGCCGTGCCAGGCTGAGCCTTGATCATGACCAGATTATCGGTACGCAGAACGCCCGTTACGAGCTCGGAAACCATACGCTGCAGGTGCAGGTCCTCTGCCAGAACATAGATGCCCTCAGGGAGCTTACGCAGCCCCATATCGGCAATATCGCGAGAGACAGTCGCCTGCGTGCAATCAAAACCCATAGCACGGAGCTCATCGACCAGCACGCGCTGCGTGCGGACATCCTTATTGCGCACAATATCTCTAATGGCATCCTGGCGCCCATTGCGTTTTTTAGCCATACAAACCCTCTCTCCAAAAGATGGCGGAGACAATCAATCAGTGATTGAATAGTTTAACGCTATTTGAAGGCTTTTGTGTATAAGAACGCATTTCGAAACAATTCTATGCAAGTTTGTTTCGTAATGAGCCGTTTAGGCGGTTTTTGCGCCCGTCCGGTTAAGAAAAGCTGCCAGATGCGTACACATCACGCAGCGCGCGGGCTTGGCGCTGGCGATCGGCCCAAACAACAGACCGAGTCCCCGATGGTTATCCTTGAGCGCGGCGACCATCTGACGGGTTCGAGGCGACTCGAGCATATCACGCATGCGGGCGGAACGCTCGATTGACGACACTCCATGCGGGCTCAGACACAAATTCTCGATGCAGGCGACCAGTCCGGCAAAGTAGAACTTTTGGCTTGCCAGCTTGAGCCGACCACCGCTATCTGCTTCCGAGAGTGAGTCCGCAAGCTCGTCGAGCGCCCGGGTGTCATCGGATACCTTGGCATACATGGTGGGATCAAAGGCATCTGTAAGCTTAGGCGCCACCGCGTGGAAACAAGCGTCGCCGCATCCGGAGACGCGCTGCGCCTGCGAGAGCGCGCATGCCATAAACCCAACTGTGCGAAACGCCTTGTCGCACAAAAGGCATGCCTCAAACAGCGGACGGCTATACATCACGCCAGAGACTTGAGCAACCAAGCCGCCTAAAATTAACTGAGGCAGCCCGGCCACCATTGAAGACTTGTCTTCGATGACAATAGAGGCAGCATCCAAGACACGCGAATGGCGCTCTCGATGTGCATCATAGCGGTCGAGCGACACCGTGGGGAACACTATGTCTGCCGCAGTATCGCACGCGATATCGACCATCTTGGAAAGGGATTGCGGAGCAAACCACTCATCGGCGTTCATGGCGATGATTTGAGAGCCGCGCGAGGCAGCAAAACCGGCACGAAGACACGCGCCGTGCGTCGCGTCCTCGACGTCAATCAAATCAATATGGATGTCCCTGTCGGCAGCAACTTGAAGCGAATGGCGCACACCGGGCGCAGTATCGCGACAGACAACGACAATCTGCAAATCGTAGAGGTCTTGGTTCTGGATACTCTCGAGCGCACGCATCGCATAGCTGGGCGAACCTTCTACCACAAGGATCACCGAAAGTCGCGGATGCGAGCCACGTCGAACCAAATTATCCGTCCTCTCGACAGCAATGAATCAAACCGTGGTTCATGGTACACCCCGGCAATAAAAGCAATGAGACACCGGTTGCATTGCACGCCAAGAACAGATGTTGCACACGCGCAGCCCACAGATGACAGGTGTCGACGCACGACACGTCGAGCCCTCCCCTAGTCGAGCACGACAAGCTCGGCGGGATCGTAATCCACGCCCATAAACGTAAGGCCGCAGGCAGGAGCCGTGGGGCCCGCAGCGGTACGGTCGCAAGCATCGATAACCTCGCGCATCCACTCGGGTTCACGGCGATGCATGCCAATCTCGACAAGCGTGCCCACGATCGTACGGACCATCGAATGCAGAAACGCATTGCCCTCGATGGTAAACGTCAGGATGTCCTCGCCAAACGCAACCTCATGGCCAAATTCGGCACGCATCACGCAGCGATGCGTGGGCTTGCCAACGGCCGAGGCAACCTTGCAAAAGCTTTTAAAGTCCTGCTCGCCCAGCAGCGCGGGACAGGCAGAAGACATAGCCTCAACATCCAAGGGATAGCGATGCCACCACACGGCACCGCGGGACAACACGGGGCGCGCATCGCGATCGGCAATACGGTATGTATACGTACGGGAATGCGCGTCAAAACGCGCAGAAAAGCCTTTACGGGCCTTGTAGACCTCGTTTATGGCGATATCTTTGGGCAGCAGGGCATCCATAGCCCGCAGCCACCTACGGCGCGTACACGCGAGCTCAGCGTCCGTTACGGGCACGCTGATGTACTGCGCCACCGCATGTACGCCGGCATCGGTACGTCCCGCACACGTCAGGTCGATCGGGCGGCGCAGCAGCGTCTCAATGGCACGACGAAGCTCGCCCGCAACCGTCGTCTGTCCCGGCTGTTCGGCAAATCCACTATAGAACGAGCCGTCATAGGCCACGCGAAATACCAACGTGGCATCAAGCTCGGAAATCGAATTGAAATCAGACGGCGCAGTCATGGGCGCTCCCAACAAACAAGCAACGGTATCGCGACAAAAAAAGAGGGGTACGCGAACGTACCCCTCGAATATAGCCTATGCAGACGGAATGTCTACTCAGCGCTCTCCTCGGCAGCAGTCTCCTCGACAGCCTCGACCTTCTTGGGAGCAGCGGCCTTCTTGGGGGCCGGAGCAGCCTTCTTGGCCTTAGGCGTGCAAGGCTCGGTGACGAGCTCCATGATAACGATGGGAGCGTTGTCGCCCTTACGGTTACCGAGCTTCATGATGCGGGTGTAACCGCCGTTGCGGTCCTGCCACATGCCCTGGGCAGCCTTGTCGAAGATCTCGGCAACGAGCTGCTTATCGCCGAGCTTGGCGATAGCCAGACGACGAGAGTGCAGGTCGCCCTTCTTGGCCCAAGTGATGATCGGGTCGACGACCGAACGCAGCGCCTTAGCGCGGGTCTCGGTGGTCTTGATGCGGTCGTTCTCGAAGAGGGCCTTAGCAAGGCTCTTCTTCATGGCCTTGGTGTGGCTCGCATCGGTGCCGAGCTTCAGGCCCTTCTTAACGTTGTGACGCATGGTCTAGTTTCTCCTCAAATATGCGAAGCATTAAGCCTTCAGGCTCAGGCCCATGGACTCAAGCTTGTCCTTCACTTCCTCGATCGACTTAACACCGAAGTTACGGATGTTGAGCAGATCGTTCTCCGAGAACTCAACGAGCTGACGGACCGAGTGAATGCTGGCACGCTTAAGGCAGTTGTAGGAACGGACAGAAAGGTCCAGATCCTCGATCTGCTTGTCCAGCTCGGCGTTGTCGTTGGTGACCTCGGGAGCGAAGATCGAAGCCTCCTCCTCGACCTCGGGGGTCTCGGCAAGGTTCATAAAGGCGGCCATATGCTGGTTGATGATATTGGCAGCCTGGACCACGGCGTCGCGCGGGGCGATGGAGCCGTTGGTCTCGATCTCGAGGACAAGGCGGTCGTAGTCGGTGTGCTGACCGACACGGCAAGCCTCAACGAGCTTGGCGCAACGGGAAACCGGCGAGTACAGCGAGTCGACGTGGATCACACCGATGGGATCGTTGTCACGCTTGTTGGCCTCGCCAGAAACATAGCCGCGGCCATAGCCGATGCGCATGCTCATGGTGAGATGGCCACCCTCGGTGAGCGTAGCGATGTGCTGCTCGGGGTTGACCAGCTCAAACTCGGACGGAATAAAGAAGTCCGCACCGGTGACCTCGCAGGGGCCGTCAACCGAGATGGTGGCGGTCGCCTCGTCGGTCGTGCCGAGAGCCCTGAAGACAAGACCCTTGACATTCAGGACGATGTCGGTGACATCCTCGACCATGTTAGGGATGGTCATGAACTCGTGCTGCGCACCATCGATCTGAATAGCCTCGACGGCGGCACCCTCGAGCGAGGACAGAAGAACGCGACGAAGGGAGTTACCCAGCGTATCGCCGTAACCACGCTCGAGCGGCTCGACGGAGACACGAGCAGACGTCTCGTTGATCTCTTCGACCTGAACCTGAGGCCTAATGAATTCTGACATGTATTACCTCCAGCCTCAGCAGCCCGGATGGACTACTTAGAGTAGAGCTCGACGATGAGCTGCTCGTTGATATCACCGCTGATCTGCTCACGCGTCGGCAGAGCGAGCACGTTACCAGACAGCTTCTCGATATCGACCTCGAGCCAGCCAGGGACCTCAAAGCGCTCGGAGGAAATCAGGGCCTCCTTGATGGGGAGGAGGTCACGGAACTTCTCGCCGACAGCGACGACGTCGCCGGCCTTGACGCGGTAGGACGGGATGTCCACGCGCTTGCCGTTCACGGTGAAGTGACCGTGACGGACGGACTGACGAGCCTCTTTGCGGGTACGGGCGAAGCCAAGACGGAAGACGACGTTGTCGAGGCGAGACTCAAGGATGATCATGAGGTTCTCACCGGTGACGCCGTTCATCTTGCGGGCCTTGTTGAAGTAGCCGTGGAACTGCTTCTCCAGAACGCCATAGATGAACTTGACCTTCTGCTTCTCGCGCAGCTGCATGCCGTACTCAGATTCCTTGCGACGGCGCTTGGGCTGACGGATAGATTCCTTCTTGCTGCTGTAACCGAGCTCAGCGGGATCGATCCCGAGCTGACGGCAGCGCTTAAGAACAGGAGTCCTGTCGATTGCCATATTGATACGATCCTTTCAGTTACACGCGGCGACGCTTCTTGGGGCGGCAGCCGTTGTGCGGGATGGGGGTCTTGTCCTGGATGCTCGAGACCTCGAGGCCAGCAGCCTGGAGGGAGCGGATGGCGGTCTCACGACCGGAGCCGGGGCCCTTGACGAAGACGGAAACCTTCTTCATACCGTGCTCCATGGCCTGCTTGGCAGCAGCCTCGGCAGCCATCTGGGCAGCGAACGGCGTGGACTTACGGGAGCCCTTGAAGCCCACCTGGCCAGCCGACTTCCAGGAAATGACGTTGCCCTGGGGATCGGTGATCGAAACGATCGTGTTGTTGAACGTAGAACGAATGTGAGCCTGGCCCACGGAAATGTTCTTACGGTCCGCGCGCTTCAGACGGGCAGCGCGAACGTTCTTCTTAGCAGTAGCCATCTATCTAGCGCTCCTTATTTCTTCTTCTTAGCACCGATCTGACGCTTCGGGCCCTTGCGGGTACGAGCGTTAGTGTGGGTGCGCTGGCCGCGGACCGGGAGGCCCTTGCGGTGACGAAGGCCGCGGTTGCAGCCGATGTCCATAAGGCGCTTGACGTTCTGGTTGCGCTCACGGCGGAGGTCACCCTCAACCATGATCTGGTTCTTATCGATATAATCGCGGATGGCGTTAACCTCATCCTCGGTGAGGTCCTTAACGCGCGTATCCACGTTAACGTTGCACTCGACGCAGATCTTCGTCGCAGTGGTGCGGCCGATGCCGTAAATGTAGGTCAGACCGATCTCAACGCGCTTCTCACGCGGGAGGTCGACACCATTAATACGGGCCAACGTAGTCTCCTCTCTTAACCCTGACGCTGCTTATGACGGGGGTTCTCGCAAATGACGAGGACCTTGCCATGGCGCCTAATGATTTTGCACTTATCGCACATCTTCTTGACCGAAGGACGTACCTTCATCGTTCTTCCTTTCGGTAGCGCTCAAACTACTTCCCTACTATCTACTCGCCCAGCCGCAGGCGTTTAAAACTATGGCTGGTCTTCACACACAATCCGACCGTAGGTTGAGCTAAGCCTGCAGTCGGAAATGGAGTGCGTGTATGCGTGCCGCTATTTGTAGCGATAGGTGATGCGGCCGCGGGTCAGGTCGTACGGGGAAAGCTCCACGACAACCCTGTCACCGGGGAGAATACGGATGTAATTCATTCGGATCTTGCCAGAAATGTTGCACAGAACCGAATGACCGTTCTCGAGCTCGACCTTAAACATGGCGTTGGGCAGCGGTTCCTTTACCGTACCCTCGAGCTCAATTGCGTCTTCCTTCTTCACAAGCAATCATCTTTCTCTAGAAAACGACAGCGATTGAGTATTCTACAATACGCATGCACGTATCGTAATATCTTCGTAATGGCTCCACAACTAAGTGGAACTTGTTACATTTCTCCGCCTTGGAGCGAACACCAAGCACCTTGCGCGTCGGTGGTGAGAATCACCGGACCGTCATTGGTAATGGCGACGGTGTTCTCGTAGTGCGCGGCGGGCAGGTGGTCGTTGGTCGTAACAATCCAACCGTCGGAGCCCGTGCTCACATGGTTGGAACCCATCGTAACCATCGGCTCGATGGCAATGACCATGCCGGCCTGGAGGCGAACGCCCCTCCCCTTCTTTCCATAGTTAGGAACGTTGGGGTCCTCGTGCATCACACGGCCAATGCCATGGCCCACATAGTCGCGAAGCACGCCGTAACCGTGAGACTCGGCGAGAGACTGAACGGCATAACCGACGTCCCCGATATGGTTACCGGGAACAGCCTGCTCGATGGCAGCCTTAAGGCAATCGCGCGTGACCTCGCACAGGGCCTTGGCCTCTGGCGTAGGGGTGCCGACGAAAAACGTCCATGCGTTATCGCCGACCCAACCGTCGACAACGGCTCCCGTATCGATGGAGATGATATCGCCATCGCGCAGGATCATGTCGGGGTTGGGAATACCGTGGACCACGGCATCGTTGATCGATGCGCAAATGGTCCCCGGGAACCCGCCGTAACCCTTAAAGGCCGGGGTGCCGCCATGCATGCGGATAATCTGCTCCGCGAGCTGATCGAGCTCAAAAGTCGAAACGCCGGGGCGCACCATGGCTCCAACGTGGCGGAGCGCCATCTTAGATAGCGCTCCTGCCTTCTTCATCTGCTCGATTTGCGTTGCAGACTTAATCTTGATCATAGACCGAGAGCCTCTTTGACATCCCCGTACACGGTCTCGCGAGCCTGGTCACCGTTGACCGACTTGAGCAGACCCTGGCCACGATAGTAGTCGACGAGCGGGCTCGTGGACTTCTCGTAGACATCGAGACGGTTCTTGATGGTCTCGGGCTTGTCGTCGTCGCGCTGATACATCTCGCCACCGCACTTGGGGCAGGTGGCATCGGCAGCGGTGCCGGTGTAACCGCAGGCGCGGCAGGTGCGACGCGAAGACAGACGATCGATGATGACCTCAGGGGCCACGTCGACCAGAAGGGCGCAGTCGATCTCGCGACCCATGGCGGAGAGCTCGGAATCGAGCGTCACAGCCTGGGCGGTGTTGCGCGGGAAGCCGTCGAGGATGAAGCCCTGCTGGGCGTCATCGGCAGCAAGGCGCTCCTTGACAAGGTCGATCACGAGCTGGTCGGGAACGAGCTCGCCAGCGTCCATGTACTTCTTAGCCTGAATACCAAGCTCGGTGCCACCCTTGACGGCAGCACGCAGCAGGTCGCCCGTGGAAATGTGAGCGACGCCAAACTCGGCGACGAGCTCCTGTGCGACGGTGCCCTTACCGGCACCCGGAGCTCCGAGCAATACGAGGTTCATGAGCAATCCTCCTCTAGCCTATTTAAAGAATCCATCGTAATCATACATCTTGATCTGGCCTTCGAGCTTATCGACCGTGTCGAGCACGACGCCGACCATGATGAGGATGGACGTGCCACCAAATGCCTGGATCAGATGGTTACCCGTGAAGGAGAAGATGATCGAAGGCACGATGGCGATGAGCGCCAAAAAGACAGCGCTGGGAAGCGTAATCTTGTTGAGCGCGTTCTTGATGTAGGCCGCGGTAGCCCTACCCGGACGCACGCCCGGAATAAAGCCGCCCTGCTTCTTAAGGTTGTCGGCCGTGTCATCGGGGTTGAACACCATGGAAGTGTAGAAGTACGCGAAGAACACGATGAGGACAACGTTAAGCACCCAGTTGAGCCAACCGGTCGAAAGCGCGGAGGCAACTGCCTGAATCCAGCCGATGCCGGGGAAGAACACGGCAATCTGAGCCGGGAAGTACAGCAGCGCCGAAGCGAAGATGATCGGCACGACACCCGCGGTGTTGACCTTGATGGGCAGGTAGGTGGTCTGGCCACCCATCATGCGACGGCCAACGACGCGCTTAGCGTAGGAGACCGGGATGCGGCGCTGGCCGCGCTCAAGGAAAACAATCAGCGGGATAACCAGCAAGATGATGGCGCAGATGATCACCATGGTGATGATGCCACCGGCATTGCCCTCGGTGCTGGAGAAGATAGCCTGCGGAAGGCCGGCCATAATGTTCGCGAAGATGATTAGCGACATACCATTGCCGATACCGCGCTGGGTGATGAGCTCACCAATCCACATGATCAGCATGGCGCCCGCGGTGAGCGTACCGACGACCATGAGGTCGAAGATGATCTCGGGAGCGCCGGCGCCATTGAAGCTGATGCCGAAGCTCTTAAAGAGGAAGAGGTAACCCACGGAGTTGAGGATTGCCAGAGCCAGGGTGAGGTAACGCGAATACTGCGTAATCTTGGTCTGACCGACCTCGCCCTCGCGGGCAAGCTCATGCAGGGAAGGCACGACGGCCTGGAGCATCTGGAGGATGATCGAGCTGGTGATGTAAGGCATGATGCCCAGCGAAAACACCGACACATAGCTCAACGCGCCGCCAGAGAAAAGATTCAGGAGGGCCATAGCACCTGCGGCGACCGAATTGTTATCGGTCGAGAAAAGGCCCAGCATCCCCTGGAAGGGAATGCCGGGCACAGGAACGTGCGCACCAATGCGGTACACGACGAGCATAGCTATGGTAAAAAGAATCTTTTCGCGCAATTCTTTGATGCGGAAAGCATTCTTAAGACCATTTAGCACGGCAGCTCGACCTTTCCGCCGGCGGCCTCGATCTTGGCCTGCGCAGAAGCGCTGACCTTGTCGACCTTGACCGTGAACTTCTTGGTGAGCTCACCATTGCCGAGCACCTTGACGGGCTCGAACTCGCTCTTGGTGATGCGAGCGGCCTTAAGAGCGGCACCGTCGATCACAGCGCCGTCCTCGAACTTACGCTCGAGACGCTCAACGTTAACAGCGGTGTACTCGATACGACGGGGGTTGCGGAAGCCCGGAAGCTTGGGCAGGCGCATAGCCAGCGGAGTCTGGCCACCCTCGAAGCCGGCACCCTTGGTGCCGCCAGAGCGGGAACCCTGGCCCTTCTGGCCGCGGCCAGAAGTGGTGCCGTGACCCGAAGAATTGCCACGGCCGACGCGCTTACGGTTCTTGGTGGAACCGGGCGCGGGAGTAAGATCGTGAAGCTGCATTTGCTACTCCTCTACAATCTCGACAAGGTGCTTGACCTTGAAGATCATGCCGCGGACGGACTCGTTGTCAGCAATCTCGCGAACCTCGCGGATCCTGTGGAGACCGAGGGCACGGACAGTACGGACCTGGTCCTGCTTGCAACCGTTGGTGCTGCGGACCTGCTTGATCTTGATGGTGTCAGCCATGCTTAGTTCTCCTTACCGACGAACATCTCGGAGACCGTCAGGCCACGGCGAGCCGCGACGTCCTCAGGGCTGGAGAGCTCCTTGAGGCCCTCGACGGCAGCCTTGATGATGTTGAGGCCGTTGTCGGTACCGAGGGACTTGGACAGGACGTTCTTGATGCCAGCAAGCTCAAAGAGGGGACGCACAGCGCCGCCGGCGATAACGCCGGTACCCTCGACAGCGGGCTTGATGATGATGCGGCCGGCACCAAAGTGGCCGAGAACCTCGTGCGGGATGGTGCCCTGCTCGGTCACCGGCACGTGGAACATGTTCTTCTTGGCATCGAGAGACGCCTTGGAGATGGCCAGGGGCACCTCAGCGGACTTGCCCATGCCAACGCCGACGTTGCCCTTGCCGTCGCCAACGACGACGAGAGCGACGAGGCTCATGCGACGACCGCCCTTGACGGTCTTCGACACGCGGTTGATGTAAACGACGCGCTCCTCGAACTCGGAGGCCTCGCGCTGCTGCTTCTGATTACGAGCCATGTGCTACATACCTCCTAGAACTCGAGACCGGCGGCACGAGCACCGTCGGCGAGGGCCTTGACGCGGCCATGGTAGATACGGCCACCGCGATCGAAGGCGACCTTGGTGATGCCGGCCTCGATGGCACGCTTGCCAACGAGCTGACCGACCTTCTCCGCAGCCTCCTTGTTCGAGGTGTGGGTGCCCTTGAACTCGGCCTCGAGGGTCGAGGCAGAGACGAGCGTCAGGCTGGAGCCCTTGCTGTCGTCGATGATCTGGGCATAGATGTTGGCGTTAGTACGGGTCACGCGAAGACGCGGACGCTCGGAGGTACCCGAGACCTTGCCGCGAACACGACGCTGACGACGCTTGAGGCCTTCCAGCTTCGCCTTATGCTTGTTCATACGTAAACTCCTAAAAAGGTTGATCTTGCCAGCACCTGACGGGGTGCTGGTCTTATGCGAGTGAGTCGGTTACGACTACTTGGCGGCCTTACCCAGCTTGCGGCGGATGTGCTCGCCAACGTAGTGGATACCCTTGCCCTTGTAAGGCTCGGGAGGACGATGGCCGCGGATCTCAGCGGCGATCTGACCGACCTGCTGCTTGTTGATACCCTTGACGTTCACGTGGGTGTTGTCGGGAACCTCGAAGGTGATGCCCTCGGGAGCCTCGACGATCACGGGGTGCGAGAAGCCCAGGGAGAACTCGAGGTTCTTGCCCTTCTGCTGCACGCGGTAACCGACGCCGGCGAGCTCGAGCTTCTTCTCGAAGCCCTCGGAAACGCCAACAACCATGTTGTGGATGAGGGCGCGGGTGAGGCCGTGGCGGGCACGGGTCTCACGCTCGTCGTCGGGACGGGAAACGGTGAGGACGTTGTCCTCGACGTTGATAGCGAGCTTCTCAAAGACATCGAGCTCGAGCTGGCCCTTGGGGCCCTTGACGACAACGTTGTTGCCGTTGACTGCCACTTCGACTCCGGCGGGAATCTGGACAGGCTTATTACCGATACGAGACACGGTGATCTCCTTTCCTTCTACCTACCGAGCGAATTACCAGACGTAAGCGATGATCTCGCCGCCGACGTTGTGCTTGCGAGCATCGCGGTCGGTCATGACGCCATGGCTGGTGGAAATAATGGCGGTACCAAGGCCACCGCGGACGCGGGGCATGTCGGCAACGCCGGTGTACTTACGCAGGCCCGGCTTGGAAATGCGGCGGATGCCGTTGATGACCTTAGCCTTCTTGGGACCATACTTAAGCGTGATGTGCAGAGTCTTCTGGGGAACGGTGTCCTCGACATCGTAGCCCTCGATGTAGCCCTCCTCGTGCAGAACACGAGCGATCTCGACGAGCTTCTTGCTGCTCGGCATAGAGACCGTGGCCTTGTTCACAGAGTTAGCGTTACGGATGCGCGTAAGCATATCTGCGATCGGGTCTGTAAGGTTCATACAGATTCTCCTTCGTTCTTGATGAACACGTGCTCTTGGTTCTTCGCCGCCCTTAACGGCAAAGCCTTTTAGCGCGTTTTCCCTGTTCCAAACTGATGCTTGAAACGCTGGTAGTGACTTACCAGCTGGCCTTCTTAACGCCGGGAAGCTCGCCCTTGAGTGCAAGCTCGCGGAAGCAGACACGGCACAGGCCGAACTTGCGGTACACAGAGTGCGGACGGCCGCAGCGCTGGCAGCGCGTGTACTCACGAGTAGAGAACTTCTGCTTGCGATTGCACTTGACGATCATCGATGTCTTAGCCACTTATATCCTCCTCACATAGAGTATTGTTCGCCCCAAGCGCCGCCCCCCTCTGGGAACGGCGCTCATAGGGCAGGTGAACCTATTTCTTGAACGGGAAACCGAAGGCGTCCAGAAGGGCCTTGGCCTCCTCATCGGTGTTGGCGGTGGTCACGAAAGTGATGTCCATACCACGCTGGTGATCGACGGAGTCGAAGTCGATCTCGGGGAAGATGAGCTGCTCGGTGACGCCCATGGAGAAGTTACCACGGCCGTCGAAGCTCTTGGCGGAGATGCCGCGGAAGTCGCGGATACGGGGGATCGCGACGGAGGTCAGACGATCGAAGAACTCCCACATACGGTCGCCACGCAGGGTAACCTTGCAGCCGATCGGCATACCGGCGCGAAGGCGGAAGGTAGCGATGGACTTGCGGGCACGGGTGATCATCGGCTGCTGGCCGGTGATGGCGCGCAGGTCGCGCACGGCACCGTCGATGGCCTTGGAATCGGTAGCGGCCTCGCCGACACCCATGTTCACGACGATCTTCTCAAACTTGGGGATCATCATGACGTTCTCGTACTGGAACTTGTCCTGAAGCTGCTGCTTGACCTCGTTGTTGTACTTGGTCTTCAGACGCGGCACATACTTCTCTTCTGCCATTGTTCACTCCTTCTTGGGGTTTTAAGCACGGGGCGTGGCCACGGTGGGTTGTCCTCGTGCCTCCTGGCTGCATCCGCGCCACTCATGGCATTTCGCGGTTTGGACTCGACGCAGCAGGAGCCGACAAAACAATCGGTACTATACGCGCATCGGGAGCGTATTTCTAGAAAAACCTCGTCTGCCTGCACAACTCCACAACTCCCCCGCACAAACCGATCCGCATGCGACGGAGGAAAATGGCAGTTGCGGTGAAATAGGGACTGTTTGACGGCTTAACTGGCTTAAACAGCCCGTATTTCACCGCAACTTATTGATGGGGATGCGACTAGCGCTTGCGGGGGACGAGCTTGGTACGGCGCAGGTGGATCATCTCGGCAGCGATGGAGATGGCAATCTCCTCGGGATCCTCGGCCTCGATGGCAACGCCGATCGGCAGGTGCAGCCCGTCGATCTGGTCCTGCGTAAAGCCCTCCTGCTCCAGGCGGGCGCGCACAAAGGCCGTCTTGCGGCGCGAGCCCAAGCAGCCCAGATAGGCGGGTTTGGCGCGCATGGCCTGGATTACCACGTCGATATCGGACTTGTGGCCTGCTGTGGCCACAACCACCAAGTCGCGCGGACCGATGGGACACAGCTCGCTCAGATTCTTGTAGTCGACCAAACGACGGTCGTAGACACCGGGCACCCATTCGGGCGTCAACGTGCCCGGGCGATCGTCGCAGGCCACGACGGCAAAGCCCGCCGTCGTGAGCACGCGAGCCGTCGCGGCGCCCACGTGTCCACAGCCAAAGATGTAGGTCAGGCCCTCGGGGCAGAGCGTCTCGATGTGCGCCGGGGGAATCTCGGAGGCAGCGCTGGTGTAGGTGACCTTACTCCCCTCCTCCACCAGCGAAAGCTCGGGGCAGCCGGCAATGGTATGGCGCGACGTCTCGCCATGGTACTCGGCCACATCGCCCTCGAGTGCGTTTGCGACAAACGGTTCAAAGTCGATGACGAAGTCGCCGATGCGTCGATACGCCAAGACGTCGGCAATCGACTGGAACAACGGCGCCTGCGATACATCCAGGTGCAGATAGCACAGGCAGATGGCTCCGCCGCAGATCATGCCGGTATCGGAGTTCTCGCCGCCCATGGTGTAGCGGACCAGACGCGATTGCCCTGCGCCCAGCAGCTCGCGCGCCTCGTCCAGCGCAAAGAGCTCAATCTTGCCGCCGCCGATGGTGCCCGCTTGGCTGCCATCGGCAAAGACGGCCATCCAGGCGCCCACGCCGCGCGGCGATGACCCCGCCGTGCCGGCCACGACCACGAGCTCGCACGTCTCGCCAGCACGCAGGGCGGCAAGCGCCGCATTCACCACATCGAGCTTTTCCATTGCCGCCTTCTATCCTCTAAAGACATCGGTGAGCATAGCGAGTGCCTCGAGCACGCCGCCGCCGACCGACGTCGCCTTGTCCGAAATATAGTTGATATAGCTGGCATCGCCGCGCGGATCGACGTCGGCGCATTTAAAGCCCTCAGTCACCTGCACGCCGTTCGCCAAAAGCCCGCGCAGACAGCCATCGATCTGCGTGACCATGGGAGTATCACCCGCATACCCGATCACGTCTCCGGCGCTCACGATGTCGCCGATGGTGCGGTCGGACCGAAACATGCCGGCGGCGGGGCTGTGGATAACGCGCTCCTTGCCATAGCCGGCGATCATGCCCGGCACGCCCGTGTTGGGCTGGGGCGAACCTTGGGTAATGACACGGCCGAGAAAATGCCCGCGCATGGTCTCGACCACGGCGTCGCAGTCAACCGGCGCGGTAAAGCCCGGCCCCACGGCGATGACGGCAGGCGCCATGTCGCGCGTGGTGCCCAAGTTGCGCTTAGCCAAAATCGCGTCGACCACAGCCGCGGGTTTCAACTCGCCGAGCATCTTGGCCTGGGGGTCCACCACAACGGCGACGTCTCCAGCCTCGGTAATCGCAAGCGCCTCAGCCGGCGTCTGTGCCAAGCGAGCGCGAATGCCTTCGACCTCGACCTCGCCCAGGCGAATGGCCTCGCAAAAACAGATTGTGCGACGGATGCACGTGGGAACCGCGATATCGGCCATAACGACCGACACGCCGGAGCGCACCAAGCGAGCGGCGACGCCCGTGGCGATATCGCCGGCGCCGCGAACATAAACGAGCATTCCCGGGGCACCTCCCTGTGCTACGGTTTGAGCAGAGCAAAAGCGGTTCGACCGCTACTCTGATGATTATTTATTATCACAGTATTATACGGCGGTGAACAGATGGAAACGGTTAGCGGCAATCTTGTCTCGGCGCTCAGGATCGAGCCGGGCATTACCGCGATTATCGGCAGCGGCGGCAAGTCGACGTTGCTGAAGACGCTGGGTCTTGAGCTCATGCGCGCTGGCGGCCGCGTGCTCCTCTGCACCACCACGCATATGTTTCCCGTCGCCGGCGTGCCATGGGACGGGTCGAATCGTCGCCTGGACGCCGCGCCTTGGAAGCCGGGCGCCGCGCATGTCCCCGGTTGCACCTGCGAGGCCTGCACGGGCCTTGTGCACGGAAGCATCTGCCAGGCAGGCGTCTTGGACCCGGAGACAGGCAAGCTCTCCGCCCCCGCCGAGCCGCTCGGCGAGCTGGCGCAGCGCTTTGACTATGTGTTGGCCGAGGCAGATGGCAGCAAGCGACTCCCGCTCAAGGCGCATGCCGCCTGGGAGCCGGTAATTCCCGCCGCCGCGACAAACGTTGTCTGGGTCGTCGGCGCCTCGGGGCTGGGCAAGCCCGTCGCCGAGGTTGCCCACCGCCCCGAGCTCTTCTGCGAGCGCTGCGGCTGCGAGCCCACCGACGCTGCTACCCCAGAGCGCGTCGCCCAGGTGCTCAATGCCGAGATGCAGATGCTGAACCTCAACAATGCCCACATCATGCTCAACCAAGTCGACACGCTTGCCGATCCAACGATGGCAGATCGCTTCGAGGCAGCCCTCGGCCGCCCCCTCATCGCCACCAGCCTTCAGGGGTAGCTAATTTGGCGGCCTTCCTGTTAGCGGGGGACGTAGCGGCCGGGTTGGGCTCCGGTGGGCTCGCCGTCGCGCGCAGCCAGTACGCCGTTCACAAACACGGCCTTGGCGCGGCCGTGCGCCTCAAAGCCCTCGAGCGGCGTGTAGTCCACGGCCTGATGCTGCGTCGCGGCGCTAATCGTCCAGCGCGCCTTGGGATCCCACACGCACACGTCGGCATCGGCGCCCTCGGCAAGACAGCCCTTGTGCGGATACATGCCAAAGACGCGCGCCGGGTTCTCGCTCATCAGGCGGCACAGATCCTCGGGACCCAGCTGTCCCTCAAAGCTCGTAGCGATCGCGACGGGGCGATGCTCCACGCCGGGTCCGCCGTTGGGAATCGCGCGGAAGTCGTCGCGCCCGCGGTCCTTTTGCCCGTGCAGGTTAAAGCTACAGTGGTCGGTCGTAATCGTATCGATCTCGCCGGCCACAAGCGCCTCGCGCAGTGCCGCACGGTCGCCGGCATGGCGCAGCGGCGGACTCATCACGTACTTGGCGCCCGCAAAGCCGTCCTCGCCCTGCTCCAGATAGCAGGTGTCGTCGAGCATCAGATACTGAGGGCATGTCTCGACATAGATGTTCTTCTGCCCGCGCGCTTTGGCAGCGCGAATGGCCTCGAGCCCCAGCTTGGTCGAAAGGTGCACCACGTTGACCGGAGCGTCCCCGGCCAAGTGCGCCAGATACAGCAGGCGGCTCACCGCCTCGGCCTCGCACACATCCGGACGGCTGAGCGCATGGCCCTCGGGCCCGTGGACACCCTGCTCAAACACGCGCTTCTGCAGCTCATTTACCAGCGTGCCGTTCTCGCAATGCACGCACAGTATGCCGCCAATACGCTTGAGCTCCTCCAGCACCTCGAGCGTCTCGGCATCGTCCAGACGTAGATGATCGTAGGCAAAGTAGGTCTTGAACGACGATACGCCCGCCTCGCGCATGGCCGAAAGGTCGGCGCAATTGCGCTCGTTCCACTCGGCGAGTGCCATATGAAAAGCGTAGTTGGCCGTGCAGGTTCCGTCGGCGCGGCGATGCCACTCGGCCAAGGCATCGGGCATGGTCACGCCGCGATCGGCCGTCGCGTAGTCCACAATGGTCGTCGTGCCGCCGCAGGCAGCCGCGCGCGTGCCGGTCTCAAAGCTATCGGCTGTCCAATCCATGCCGGTCCAGCACTGCATGTGCGTGTGGCCGTCGATAAAGCCGGGAAACACCCAGCAGCCCGCAGCATCCTCGACGGTATCGCCCGCGCCTGGCTCGATTGCCGCGGCGATTCGCACGATCTTATCGCCATCCATGGCAAGATCGGCGCGGCGAAGCCCCTGGGGCGTCACGAGTGCGCCGTTTTTGATGATGATCATAATTGCTCCTTATTGATTGATGCAGTTGGCCACGCGATCAAAATACGAGCAGGCGGCGATGTGCTCCGTTATGCGTCGCTGTCCCTTGACGGTATCGACGTCCCACAGCTCGTAGGCACGCGCCTCGACCAGCACCACGTCAGTACGGTCCTTGAGGATCGAACCGCCGCCGTCCTTACCCTCAAGACGCATAAGTGCATCGAACAGTTCCGCCGGAAAGAGCACCGGGCTCGAAGGCTCACCGTTGCACGCAAGACGCACCGGATGCTTGCGGCCACGCTCGTCAAATGCACGAACCATAGCCTCAAAAGAATCCGAACTCACGAGCGGCTGGTCGCCCGGCAAAAAGAGGCAACCTTTCCAGTTGCGTTCGACTCCCCACGAAAGGCCCGCACGGACGCTTTCGCTGCGCAGCTCGCCATCGTGCAGCACGCACGGGCAATGCTTGTCATCACAAATCTGAGCGACCTCGGGCCAACGCGTCGAAACCACAACGTCAAAGCCCCGGGGAACCGAATCAATGGTCCGGGCAATCAGCGGCTCGCCATAGATATCGGCGAGCATCTTGTTAGAGCCAAATCGCTTGCCCTCGCCCGAAGCCATAATGACGCAACCAAGTTTCATGGCGATACCTCCCCTGAAACCATCGTACCCATAACTCGCGTCGCGGGGCATCTACATCGAAAGCGCTTATCCCGCACGCCCACGATGCAAAAAGGGGCACCCCGCCGGTTGGCAGAGCGCCCCCTTTACATGGCTTACCTCAACCCAGCTTTAGGCCTGGAACCAACGGGCGGTGTTGCGCTCGTCGAGGGCCTTGAGGGTAGCGGCCGGATCGGCAACCTTCTGCAGGAACATCATGGCTGCGATGGCGTACGGCTTGTAGCTGGCCTCCTTGTACATGCCCACGCGGTGCATGTCGAAGACGTCGGCGTTGACCTCGCCGTGCTCGCAAGAGACACCGGAGATGTCGGCGGGCAGCGGATGCATAAAGATGGTGTCCTGGCCGTTGGCGGTCTTCTCCATGAGCTCGGTCGTGGAGCACCAATCCTGATGCGTAGCGTTCTGAGCGAGCAGCTCCTTTTCGAGTGCAGCGATGCCGGCGTCGTCGCCCTCGGCGTACAGGTTGGTGCGCTTCTCCATGGCGGCAAACGGAGCCCAGCTCTTCGGGATCACGATGTCGGCGCCCTCGAAGGCCTCGGCCATGGTGTTGACCTGCTTAAAGGTGGTGCCGGACTCGGCGGCATAACCCTTGGCGCGCTCGACGACCTCGGGCATGAGGTCGTAGCCCTCGGGGTGGGCCAAGGTGACGTCCATGCCAAAACGGGGCAGCAGGCTGATCAGCGACTGCGGGCAGGACAGCGGCTTGCCGTAAGAGGGCGAGTAGGCCCAGGTGACGGCAACCTTTTTGCCCTTGAGGTTCTCAAGGCCGCCAAACTCGTTGATGAGGTAGAGCATGTCAGCAGAGGACTGCGTGGGGTGATCGGAGTCGGACTGCAGGGAGATGAGCGTGGGACGGTGATCCAGAACGCCGTCCTCGTAGGCCTGCTGGACAGACTCGGAGACCTCGGCCATGTAGGCGTCGCCCTTGCCGATGTACATGTCGTCGCGGATGCCGATGACGTCGGCCATGAAGGAGATCATGGTAGCGGTCTCGCGGACGGTCTCGCCGTGAGCGATCTGGGACTTCTTCTCGTCCAGGTCCTGCAGCTCAAGGCCGAGCAGGTTGGCGGCCTTAGAGAAGGAGAAGCGCGTACGGGTGGAGTTGTCGCGGAACAGGGAGACGGCCAGACCCGAGTCGAAGATCTTGGACGAAACGTTGTTCTCGCGCAGCTCGCGCAGTGCGTCGGCGACGATGTAGAGCGCCTTGAGCTCATCGGTGGTCTTGTCCCAGGTGTGCAGGAAGTCGCTGCCGTACATGCCCTTAAAATCGAGGCCGTTCAGCTGCTCGACGAGCTCGGTAAACTTGGCGTCCATGTAAATGTCCTTTCTAAAGGTGAAACGATCGCAATGAGTAGATGTGCTCCGGCATGCGCGTGTGGCTAGAACATGCCGAGCACTATGACGAGGACCCGCTACCGTTGAGGAAGCATGGGAGATAACGACCGCGGGCCCCAAGTCAACGGGGGGTGCCGGGGACACGAGCGGCCCCCGTCTCAACAAAATCGAGGAATGGGACTAGTCGATCTTGTTGTTGGTCAGACCGGCGCGGAACACGGTGGCGTCGCCATCGGCCTGGCTCGGATCGTAGAGGTTCAGGGCAGCCACATACATGGCGGCAGCGGTGACCAGGTCGTCCTTGTAGGTGACCTCGTTGGGAGCGTGAGCCTGAGACTCGGCACCCGGGCCAAAGCCCACGCAAGGGATGCCGTAGCGGCCCTGGATGGAGACGCAGTTCGTGGAGAAGGTCCACTTGTCGCACAGCGGGCGACCGGTGCGCTTGTCCATGCTGGGCTCGCAGCCGATGCGCTCGTCACCAAACATGGCCTTGTGGGCGTCGACGAGGGCCTTGACGTGCGGAGCGGTCTCTTTGTTGATCCACGTGGGGAAGTAAGCCTCGGTCTCGTAGACCTCGCCGGTCCAGGACGGACGGTCGTACATGTACATGGAGACCTTCACGTCGTCGCCGTACTTCTTGGCGGCCGGCAGGTTGCGGATCTCGTCCAGGCAGGACTCCCAGGTCTCACCGGCGGTCATACGACGGTCGATGGAGATGGCGCAGGAGTCAGCGACAGCGCAGCGGCTGGGGCTGGTGTAGAAGATCTGGCTGACGGTGCAGGTGCCGCGGCCCAGGAAGCGGGCGTCCTCGAAGTGCTCGGGGTTGTACTTGGGGTCGAGCATCTTGACGAGACCCTTGATGTCGGTCGACTCGTCGCAGCCGTTGTTGTTGAGGGCGCGGACGTCGGCGATGATGTCGGCCATCTTGTAGATGGCGTTGTCGCCGCGGTCGGGAGCGGAGCCGTGGCAGGAGGTGCCGTGAACGTCGACGCGGATCTCCATGCGGCCGCGGTGACCACGATAGATGCCGCCGTCGGTGGGCTCGGTGGAAATAACGAACTCGGGCTTAATGCCGTCCTTGTTGTAGATGTACTGCCAGCACATGCCGTCGCAGTCCTCTTCCTGGACGGTGCCGACGACCATGATCTTGTAGCCCTCGGGGATGAGGCCCATGTCCTTCATCATCTTGGCAGCGTAGGTGGCAGAAGCCATGCCACCCTCCTGGTCGGAGCCGCCGCGGCCGTAGATGATCTCGTCGGTCTCGTAGCCCTCATAGGGATCGGCGTCCCAGTTCTCGATGTTGCCGATACCGACGGTGTCGATGTGGGAGTCGATGGCGATGATCTTGTCGCCCTCGCCCATAAAGCCCATAACGTTGCCCAGGCCGTCGACCTTGACCTCGTCATAGCCAAGGCTCTCCATCTCGGCCTTGATGCAAGCGACAACCTCACCCTCCTCGCAGGACTCAGAGGGGTGGCTAATCATTGCGCGAAGAAAATGCGTCATATCAGCACGATGAGACTCAGCCGCAGCCTTAATGGCATCAAAATCGAGTTCTTTAGTCATAACAGTCAACCTTTCTACAAGGGTTTACCTACAGGTAGATATTTCAGATAGATCACTTGTGCCAAGCGGCGTGAGGTTGAGCACCCCACAAGCAAGTAACCATAGGAGGCGGACGGAGGACTTTACTCCATCGCGAGTTCCGCACGAGCCGGAGAGCACTTAATGTGCTCTCCGTGCGAGCAGGACTGTCCGAGCAGGGAGTAAAGTCCTCCGGCTGCCTCCGGACAGGTCAGTCTGCTAGCAAGTCGGGTACTCGCCCTCCCAGACGATGCGACGGTACTGATCCGGATCGG
>CALDCF010000080.1 GCA_937937635.1 uncultured Collinsella sp. | reverse complement strand
CTGGGCCGTTATGGGCTTAGGGCGCTCAGTTTTAATGGCTGGGACGGAGGGATTCGAACCCCCAACAGCCGGCACCAAAAACCGGAGTTCTACCGTTGAACTACGTCCCAATGTGTGGTGTCGCCCAAAAGCAACTCGTCTAGTTTACCTAATCTGCGAGGGCATCGCAAACGCCGTCGAGTAGGCGTACGGCGAGCGTCTGCGCGTCGCTGGCCGTGAAGGTGCCGTTGTAGCGCGTCATGCCCGTGAGCTCAATGCGAATGCGAGCCGGCTTCTGCTGCGCGGCGACATTGGCGGTGCGGATGCGCTGGGCCAGGTTGTGGCACTCGGCGAGGGCAATCGTGGCGCGTGGCGCGGCGTCGGCGGGCAGCTCGTCGCTTGCGATCTCGAGCACCAGGTCAACGTCGGTTGGGACCTCGGAGTCGCAGAGCATCATGCCGCTGTTGTCGGTCGTTGCCGTGGCGATGTTCCACATGCGCGAAGCAATGCTGCGTGCGATGGGGTCCTCACCGATAACGGCGATCTGGAAGCGCTCGAGCACGTTGGCGGCGCGAGCAAAACCGATGCGGGACTCGGCTTCGGTGACCGAGGGCTTGCCCTCCCACACATGGTGCAGGCGGTTGATGTAGGCGTAGGTGTCCTGGAAGGCCATGCCGTCGGCAAACAGGCCGACATTTTCCTGGAACTGCTGCAGGGCGGCCTCGGTATGCGGACCAAAGTAGCCGTCGTCTTCGCCACAGGCAAAGCCCAAAACGTTGAGAGCGCGCTGCAGGGCCTGCACATCGGCGCCATGGAAATTGGGCATGCGCAGATACAGGGTGCGGTCGCCCAGCTTATACGAGGCGTCGACCAGGGCGCTCCAACAGGGGATATCGACGGCATGACCGGCAGCAAGGCCGCTGTCGAGCCTGAAGGTGCTGACGGCCTGCTCGGTGGTGGTGCCAAAGCGCTTGTCGGCAACCTCGGTGTCATCGATTGTATAGCCGAGCTGCAGAAGGCGGGACTGGACGTCCTCGACGGCTGCTCCCTGCATGCCCGTTGTAATAGGTTCCATGAACGAACCCCTTTCGGCGTACCATTCGTACTATTTGAGCGTGTGTCGGATAGACAACGCAAAGGGATGCATAAACATGCACTCAACAGTGTAGCAAGTTGTACCCAAATACGCTGCTGACAGGTTTTATAACCCCCGCTAGTTAAGGCGCTCCACAAAGAAATCTGCCATGGAGAGGAACAGTTCACGTGCATGCGGGTCGAGCGAAACGTCCTCGATGGCTGCTTTGGCCTTGGCGGTCAGGTCGAGCGCATAAGTGTGGGCGTAATCGATAGAGCCGGTCTCCTGGAAGATCTCCACGGCGCGTGCGAGTTGCGCGGGGTCCTCGGTGCCCGAGGAAAGGATCGCTTCAATCTCGTCGTGATAGCGCTCATCAGACAGGGCGTGCACGGCAACGAGCGTGCGCTTACCCTCGGTGATGTCGGTGCGGAAGTCCTTGTTGGCGGCCTCCTTGGTGCCGATCAAGTTGAGCAGGTCGTCTTGAATTTGGAAGGCAAGGCCCGTGTGCAGGCCAAAGGCGCGCAGCGCCTCAATTTGCTCCTCGCTGCCTCCGCCAATGATGGCTCCGGTGGCAAGTGGCGTGGCTCCGCTGTAGTACGCGGTCTTGTGCGTCGCCATGTCCAGATAATCGTCGACCGAGATGTCGAAGCGTGCGTCACGGACCCAGCCCAAGTCGAGCGCCTGGCCCTCGATGGTGCGAACGATCATCTCGGTGAGCTCGTGGAGCACGCGCAGTTTCACGTCGGACTCCAGCGTGGGGTCGTCGAGAACCGTCTTGGTGACCATGGTGAGCGCCAGGTCACCGCAGTTGATGGCAAGACCGGTGCCCTCGGTAAGGTGCATGCAGGGCTTGCCGCGACGAATCTGCCCGTTGTCGGCGATGTCGTCGTGGATGAGTGCGCCCGACTGAAAGTGCTCGATGGCCGCCGCGGCGCTGCGGGCGCTCTCAAAGCTGCCGCCTACCGCGGTGGCGGCGAGCATGCAGATGAGCGGGCGGTGGCGCTTGCCGGCGTTGGCCGTAAAAGCCGAGAGCGGCGCGTACAGGTAGCGCTCGATATCGGCAGAGGTCGCCTGTCCGTCAAAGAACATGGCCAGATAGTCGTTGATCTGGTCAAAGTGCTGGGCTAAAAAGCTGGTAAACGGACTGGACACGGGTTCTCGCATTCTTTCTAAAGGTTGCATCGATGTAGTGTGCAGGCAACATATTGCCACATTGTGCCTGCCTGTGTGGCAGGTTTGGGGATTTAAGGCAACGGCGCATGTCGGACGAGTTTCGTAGTTAGACCAGTCCAAAGTGCTCAAGCGCCTTGACGACGCCATCTTTGTCGACCGAGTCGGTGATGTAGTCGGCGCGCTTTTTGAGATAGTCCGGCGCATTGCCCATGGCGATACCGACATCGACGGCGTTCATCAGCGAGATGTCATTGCTGGCATCACCGATGCCATACACCATTCCATGGTTGGGGTCGAGAGCGTCGAGTACGGACTGGATACCCTCGCGCTTGGTGCATTCGCGAGGCGAAATCTCGGTCACTTCGAGCTCGAGCTCGTTAAAGCAGAGCAGCGGCTCAAACGCTTGATCCTGAGCGATGCGGTTGGCAAGCGACGTGGACATTAAGATCTTGTAGGCGCTGTAATGTTGCAGCTGCGTAATTGCATCGCCCACGGTGCGGGCGTATCCGGGGGCGTCGGGCGCATCGGCACTCATGCGAACGACGCCATTGAGTCCCTCAAAACGAATCACTTCGTCCGATTGCTCAAGAATGGGAGCAAGGCGCTGCAGCATGCCGGGCGTCATCGCCAAATCGCGAATCACGTGTCCCTCAAGTTCGACATAGCCACCCGCGAGGCAGACGATGCCGGTCCAGGGCAGCTCGAGCAGCTTTGGATGGATGCAGCTCAGCGTGCGCCCTGTGCAGATAAACGCCATATTGCCCTTGGCGACAAAATCACGGATGGCTTGCGAGACCGCTTCATTGGGATAGGGGGAGAGGTCTCGCTCGCTCTCGGGAAGCTCTTGTGCCACTCGAGGGTCTTGCCAGGCGAGTGTTCCGTCGATATCGAAGAAGCAGATATCGCCGCGCTTATGGGCTGCGCTGGCGGCAGGGGAGGCCGAGGTGGTGGGCACAAATCCCGGCTCGAGGCCCATGATCTGGTCAAAATGCTCTTTAACGCGGGGAACGGAGATGCCGATAATCACCTGGGCGGTCTTGCCCGTAATGATGAGGCCCTTGGCGCCCACCGCGACAAACGACGCATTATCTGCAACGATGGAAGGGTCTGCGACCTCGACGCGCAGGCGCGTGGCGCAGTTGGTTGCGCCCACGATATTGCCAGCGCCACCTAAAAGCTGAATTACCCGCTCAGCGAGGACGTGATCTTGATCGGATTGAATACTGACCTCGCCATTGGGAGATTGCTCTTTGACAAAGCCGCTTCCCGTTAAACGATCGATTGCCGCGCGATTGGAGGCATGATCCTCGCGGCCCGGCGTCTTAAGGTCATAGACCAAGATGAGTGCTCGAAAACTAACAAAAAAGATGAGGCTAAAGGCAAGACCGATACCGAGCGCCAAAAGGTAGGAGCCGGCATGCATTCGCATGAGTGGGATGAAGTTGAAGGCCGTCATTTCCATGAGACCGCCCGAGAAGATGCCGACGATGCCAAAGAAGTTCATGGTCATGGCAAGGCAGGAGGACAGGACGGCGTAGAGCAAAAAGAGTCCGGGATAGGTGAACATAAAGAGAAACTCGAGCGGCTCGGTGACGCCGCAGACCACCGAGGCGACGATGGCGGGCAAAAGGATGACCTTAAGGCCGGCGCGGCGTTCGGGTTTGGCGGTGAAATAGAATGCTGCCGCGATGGCGGGAAGGCCAAAGAGCTTGCCCCAGCCGGTGGCGGTAAAACCTGCCCAGGGCGCAAGTTCATTTAAAGGGCGCGTGCTATGGGAGAGAATGGGGAGCAGGTTGGTCCACGTGGCGTAAATACCGTCGTGAATGACCAGATTGTCGTAATAGATGGGCATATAGAGCAGATGGTGCAGCCCCATGGGCTCGAGCGCTCGCTCCAAAAACACAAAGATGCCCACGCCGAAGGGGCCGACGCCCGCAAGTGCGTGGCGCAGCGTTTCGGTCACAGCGTATGCGAAGGGCACGATGGCGGCCGAGATGGCGGCAAGGGCAAACACGGCAAAAAAGCTGATGAGGTAGACCAGCGAGGAACCCGAGAAGGTGCCGAGCCAATCGGGAACCTTGGCATCGTAGAAGCGGTCATGGATGGCGACGACGGTTGCCGATACCGCCAGCGGGCCGATAATGCCGGTGTCGAGCGTCTTGATGCCGTCGATGACGGTGATACCGCTGGCGGGGGTCAAAGATGATGGGTACTTAAGCCCAAGGTTGTCTCCGCTCAGCTTAATGATCTCGCTCAAAAAGAAGCAATAGGCAAAATAGGCCACGAGTGCCTCGAGGCAGCAGCGTGCCGGTTGTTTTTGGGCAAGACCGATAGGCAGCGCTACGGCAAAAAGGAGCGGGAGACGTTTAAAGACCGTCCACGAGCCGCGCTGGATGATGGTCCAGAAAACGTACCAAGGGGTTCCGTATACGGCGAGGTCACCGACGATGTCTACGGTCGTGGCGAGGGCGGAGATGCCGACCATGAGGCCTGATATAGAAAACAGCATGGCGGGCGCGAACATGGCTCCGCCAAAACGTTGGATTTTCTGCAGCATAATATGCCTTCCGGATGCAACATGCTGTGCGAGCAAGAACGTTTAAACAATGAACTCATTGTAGAGGACTGGCTGCTTGCCGCATTGACGGTTTTGATTCGGTCCGATTTGGGTTTCGGGGGAACCGTCGACGGTAAATAATCCGTACTTTACCGATAATCGGTTTAAACAACTTTAAGAAATGCTATCGTGCCTAGCCATACATATTCATTAGAGGTGAAGTCATGCCAAAAGCGATTTACGAAGGAATCTACCGCGAGATCCGTTCGCGCATCATTAACGGGACCTATGCGTTTCAGGAGATGCTGCCAACCGAAGCCGAGCTGACCGCGGAGTTTGGCTGCACGCGCAATACCGTTCGACGCGCCTTGAGCATGCTGGCCGACCAGATGTTTGTGCAGCCTATACACGGCAAGGGCGTGCGCGTTATTTGGCTTAAGGGCGAAACCGACATGTTGGGCGCACTCGAAGAGGTTGAGTCGTTTGGCGAGTTCGCAAAACGCAACAATGCCGTCGCATCGACCGAGGTCAAGTCTTTTGAACATTTGATTTGCACGGAGCAACTCTCTCGTCGCCTGGGCTTTAAGGTGGGCGAGGAGCTGATTCGCGTCGTGCGTGTCCGAAGCCTCAACGGCAGCGCGCGCCAGGTGGACCATGGCTACTTTTTGGAGTCGATCGCCAAGGGCCTGACGCCCGAGGTCGCCGAGAAGTCCATCTACGACTATCTGGAGCACAAGCGCGGCATCAAAGTGATGGCGAGCCGCCGTACGGTGAGTGTCGAGCTCGCCAACGATGAGGACTGCAGCTACTTGGACCTTGGCAAGTACAACTGTGTCGCCGTCATGGAGAGCCAGTCGTACACTTCGGACGGTATCTTGTTCGAGGTCACGCATGCCCGCACGCATCCTGAGATCTTCCACTACCGCGTCAACTCCAAGCGATAGCCGGCTAGCTCGCAGCCTGACGAGACTCATGCCCTCAAAGCGAAAACGCCCGGTCAAACCGACGATGTATCGGCTTGACCGGGCGTTTTCTCTGCATTCGATAACAAATAATTGTTTATACAAAACTTGTCAAGTATCAAGTTGAAATTACCGTTCACCGAAGTTTTTCTACCGCTCTAGTAATACTTGTTCAAACAACTAGCCAAATAGCGTATTGTACAAATCAGCAAAAGGGGCAAGGTCCCCGAGCCAATCTCCGAAGGCGGCGGCAAAGGGTGCCGCCACGGTGTGAAAGGGTGGATTGTAATGAAGAACGAAATGAGCAGAAGGCAGTTCCTGGGCTTTGCTGGTTCCGCGGCTGCGGTTCTTGGTCTGGGCCTCGTGGGCTGCGGTGGTTCTGCCGGCTCTGGCTCCTCTGCTTCTGGTGACGCTGCCGAGGTCTACTTCCTCCAGTTCAAGCCCGAGGTCGACAAGGAGTGGAAGGAGATCGCCAAGGCGTACAAGAAGGAGAAGGGCGTCGAGGTCAAGATCGTGACCGCCGCCTCCAACACCTACGAGGAGAAGCTCAAGTCCGAGATGTCCAAGAGCTCCGCTCCGACGCTGTTCCAGGTCAACGGCCCCACCGGCCTTAAGAACTGGAAGGACTACTGCGCCGATCTTTCCGACACCAAGCTCCGCGGCGAGCTCATCGACGACTCCCTGGCTCTGCAGTCCGACGGCAAGGATCTGGGTATCGACTGGGTTCAGGAGAGCTACGGCATCATCTACAACAAGGAGCTCCTCGAGAAGGCCGGCTACAAGGCCGAGGACATCAACTCCTTCGACAAGCTGAAGGCTTGCGCCGATGACATCCAGGCCCGCAAGGACGAGCTCGGCGTTGACGGTGCCTTCACTTCCGCCGGCATGGATGACTCCTCCAGCTGGCGCTACACCACCCACCTCGCCAACCTCCCGCTCTACTACGAGTTCGAGAAGGAGCACAACCAGGAGGACGACGAGATCAAGGGCGAGTATCTCGACAACTTTAAGCAGATCTTCGACCTGTACATCACCGACTCCACCTGCGATCCTTCGCAGCTTGCCTCCAAGACCGGTGACGACGCCACCAACGAGTTCGCAACCGGTAAGGCCGTTTTCTACCAGAACGGCTCTTGGGCCTACGCCGACCTCACCAAGGCCGGTATGACCGACGACCAGCTCGGCATGCTGCCGATCTACATCGGCGTCGACGGCGAGGAGAACCAGGGCCTGTGCTCCGGCGGCGAGAACTACTGGTGCGTCAGCTCCCAGGCTTCCGAGGATGCCCAGAAGGCCACCGAGGACTTCATGTATTGGTGCGTCACTTCTGACACCGCCACCAGCATCATCGCTGACAAG
The DNA here is from genome assembly GCA_937937635.1 of uncultured Collinsella sp. Classification (GTDB taxonomy): domain Bacteria; phylum Actinomycetota; class Coriobacteriia; order Coriobacteriales; family Coriobacteriaceae; genus Collinsella. Next base: position 19,183 of record CALDCF010000080.1, on the reverse strand, counting down.
ATGGGTTTGACCGCCCCGTTCAAGAGCGCTAAGGAGACCACCAACGTCTTCTCTCAGCAGGCCGTTGCTATGGCCAAGGACGGCAAGAAGACCGTCGCTTGGGACTTCGTTTACATCCCCTCTGAGGAGTGGAAGAAGAACCTCAAGCAGGCTCTCATCGCTTATGCTGCCGACAACACCAAGTGGGACGGCGTCAAGAACGCCTTCGTCGATGGCTGGAAGACCGAGAAGGCTGCTTCCGAGTAAGCAGTTGCTGCCCAAGCTATCTGATTAGCGACAGGGGGCGGGCAGACGTAGGTTTGCCCGCCCCCTGCATATTGAAAGGACCCTTCTATGGGCAAAGCACTCAAACGCTGGTGGCCGCTCTTTATGCTGCCCACGTGCCTGGCGTTTATGATCGGGTTCGTGATTCCCTTTATCCAGGGTTTCTATCTCTCGTTCTGCCAGTTTATTACCATCAATAACGCGCACTTTGTCGGTATCGAGAACTACGTGCGCGCACTGACCGACCCGCAGTTCTCCACGTCGTTCTTCTTTACCGTGGCGTTTGCCTTCCTGTCGACGGTGCTTATCAACGTGATCGCGCTGGCCATCGCGCAGGCGCTCACCCGCAAGGCGCTCAAGGGCACCAACATCTTCCGTACGATCTTCTTTATGCCTAACCTGATCGGCGGCATCGTGCTGGGCTACATTTGGCAGATTCTGATCAACTGCCTGCTCTCCAACGTGGGCGCCCAGCTCATCGCTCTCAACTCCGCCGCTGGCTTCTGGGGCCTTATCATCCTGACCCTGTGGCAGCAGGTCGGCTACATGATGATCATCTACATCGCCGGTCTGCAGTCCATCCCGTCTGACTACATCGAGGCCGCCAAGGTCGATGGCGCTACGGCATGGCAGACGTTTTGGAAGGTTAAGATCCCCAACCTGATGCCGACCATCACTATCTGCCTGTTCCTGTCCATCACCAACGGCTTTAAGCTGTTCGACCAGAACCTCGCCCTTACCGGTGGCGCCCCGGCGCACTCCACCGAGATGCTCGCCCTGAACATCTACAACACGTTCTATTCGCGTGCTGGCATCGCATGGCAGGGCATCGGTCAGGCCAAGGCAGTTATCTTCTGCATCCTGGTTGTCGCTATTTCTATGATCCAGCTTAAGGCCACGAGGTCCAAGGAGGTGCAGCAGTAATGAAACGCGATAAGGCTATCAACCGCGCGCTCTCGATCTTCTTTACGATTCTGTCGCTCGCATGGATCTACCCCGTGTTCATGATTGCGCTCAATTCCTTTAAGAAAGCGACCGCAATCAGCACCACCACGGCGTTCGATCTGCTCACGCCCGAGACGTTCAACGGCCTCGCAAACTACGTGCACGCTCTGAACGAGCAGGGCTTTGCCTCGGCGTTTATGTACTCTCTTATCATCACGGTCACGTCGGTCGTGCTGATTCTGGTGTGCTGCTCCATGTGCGCTTGGTACGTGGTGCGCGTCAACAGCAAGATCTCGAACTTCTTCTATTACCTGTTCGTCTTCTCGATGGTCGTACCGTTCCAGATGCTCATGTTCACGCTGTCCAACCTCGCGGACCGCATCGGCTTTAACACGCCGTTTAACATCTGCTTCATCTACCTTGGTTTTGGCGCGGGCCTCGCGGTCTTTATGTTCGCCGGCTTCGTCAAGAACATCCCGCTCGAGATTGAGGAAGCGGCCATGATCGACGGCTGCAACCCGGTCCAGGTGTTCTTTAAGATCGTCCTCCCCATCATGAAGCCCACCTATCTTTCGGTCGGCATCCTTGAGACCATGTGGGTCTGGAACGACTATCTGCTGCCCTACCTTACGCTCGACTCCACCAAGTACAAGACCATTCCTATCTTGATCCAGTACTTCCGCGGCGGCTATGGCCACGTCGAGCTCGGCCCCATGATGGCCTGCATCATGATGGTCGTTGTCCCCATCGTCATCATGTACATCTTCTGCCAGAAGTACATCATCGACGGTGTGGTGGCAGGTGCCGTCAAGGGCTGATGCCGTAACTGTTTTGCAAGTTTTGGCGGCGCCCCTCAGCGCGGCGCCGCGTATCGAAAGGTAAAGACATGGCCGAGATCGTTCTCAAACATGTTCAGAAGGTGTATCCCAACAACGAGTCAAAAAAGAAGGGCTTCTTTGGCAAAAAGAAGAAGACCGAGGAGAAGAAGCACAACCTTAAGGTTACCGAGGACGGTGTGCTTGCTGTAGAGGACTTCAACCTCACCGTTCACGACCAGGAGTTCATCGTCCTCGTTGGCCCCTCTGGCTGCGGTAAGTCCACGACGATGCGCATGATCGCCGGCCTGGAGGACATCACCTCGGGCGATGTGCTCATCGATGGCAAGCGCGTCAACGACGTCGCTCCCAAGGACCGCGACATCGCCATGGTGTTCCAGAGCTATGCTCTGTATCCCAATATGACGGTGTACGAGAACATGGCGTTTACGCTCGAGCTCAAGAAGGTCCCCAAGGACGAGATCGACCGTAAGGTTCGCTCCGCTGCTGAGATCCTGGGTATTACCGAGTACCTCGACCGTAAGCCCAAGGCGCTTTCGGGCGGCCAGCGCCAGCGCGTCGCCATCGGCCGCGCCATCGTGCGTGACCCCAAGGTCTTCCTGATGGACGAGCCGCTGTCCAACCTGGATGCCAAGCTTCGTAACCAGATGCGTGCCGAGCTCATTAAGCTGCGTCACGAGATCAAGGGCACGTTCATCTACGTTACTCACGACCAGACCGAGGCTATGACCCTCGGCGATCGCATCGTGGTCATGAAGGACGGCGTCGTCCAGCAGATCGCCACCCCGCAGGAGGTCTTCAACCATCCCGCGAACATCTTCGTCGCCGGCTTTATCGGCGTGCCGCAGATGAACTTCTTCGATGCCCAGCTGGTGCGCTCGGGCAACGGCTTTACCGTCAAGACCGACGACATGAATGTCGCGCTGGCCCCCGAGACCTGCGCTCAGCTTGCTCTTAACTGGGACGGCGGCGACGTGAAGGAGATCACGGCCGGCGTGCGCCCCGAGCAGATTCTGCTTGCCGACAAGGGCGAGGAGGGTGCGCTCCAGGGCACCGTCGAGGTGACCGAGCTCATGGGTTCGACCGAGCATGTCCACGTGACTGCTCCCGATGGCCAGTTCGTCCTGATCATTCCCGTTGTCGACCTTGAGGCCAAGGGTGCGCTCAAGGCGGGCGACCCCATCTGGTTCAAGTTTGAGAAGAACGCGACCCACCTCTTCGATAAGGTGTCTGGCAAGAACCTTATCTAGGCCCGGTGCATCCAGGCCCTCCCTTTGGGCGACTGCGGCTTTGCCATCCTTTTGCCGTGGTCACATATAAGGCTCCCCTCCCGTCCACTGGGCGAGAGGGGAGCCTTTCTTTGTGTTGGGGTTGTCTGGCCGGTCGTTTGTCTTGATCTGTAACAGGTAGAGGTTCGAATTGGGTTTAGATGTTACAGAACGAGATTGAGTTGAGCCGCCTGTCCTTCCGTCTCGATCTGTAACACGAGAGGCTGATTTCGGCAGCTACCTGTTACAGAACGAGATTGTTTTAGCCGGCTTATCCATTTGTCTCGATCTGTAACAGTAAGGGCGGATTTCGGACGTTAGATGTTACAGATTGAGATAAACCCTAGGGAAAGGACCGGTTTGTCTTGATCTGTAACAGGTAGGACCGTTTTGGCCGAGTAGGTGTTACAGATTGAGACGATTTGGTCGAGGCGGGCCACGGACAACACGCGGGCAAAAAACGGAGCCGTGTTGCCACGACTCCGTTTCTCAAGAGGATGGGTAAGGGGAATGGACTAGTCCAGGTGCCAAATCTCGTCGTTGTACTGGGAGATCGTGCGGTCAGACGAGAAGGTGCCGGCGTTGGCGATGTTGATCAGCGCCTTGCGCATCCAGGCGTCCTGGTCCTCGTAGTCGGCCAGCACGCGCTCCTTGGTCTGGATGTACTCCTCAATGTCGAGCAAGGCCATAAACCAGTCCTTGCCCTTAATGTCGTCGTGCAGGCGCTGCAGGCGCTCGGCGTTGCCGGTTGCCATAAAGGCCGGGTTGGTGATGAAGTCCACCAGCAGTTTAATGCCGGGCTTGCGGTAGAGCGCACCGGCGTTGTAGGTGCCGTCGGCGTAGAGCTGCTCGACCTGTTTGGACGAGGCACCAAAGGTATAGATGTTCTCGTCGCCCACGAGCTCGGCAATCTCCACGTTGGCACCGTCGAGCGTGCACAGGGTTAGGGCGCCGTTGAGCATGAACTTCATGTTGGAGGTGCCGCTCGCCTCCTTGGAGGCCAGGCTGATCTGCTCGGAGATGTCAGCAGCGGGGATCACGCGCTCGGCGGCGGTGACGTTGTAGTTCTCGATCATGACAACCTGCAGGTAAGGAGCCACGTCGGGGTCGTTTGCAATCCACTGCGACAGCGTCAGGATCAGATGGATGATGTCCTGCGCGATAGTGTAGGCAGGCGCCGCCTTGCCGCCAAAGATGATGGTGACAGGGTGCTTAGGCCTGTTGCCGTTCTTGATATCGAGGTACTTCCAGATGATGTAGAGCGCGAGCATCTGCTGACGCTTGTACTCGTGGATGCGCTTGACCTGGACGTCGATGATGGCGTTGGAGGGAATGGTCACGCCCTGCTCGAGCGCCATGAACTGGCGCATGATGGCCTTGGCCTCGACCTTGGTGGCGGCCAGGCGCTCAAGAACGTCCTTGTCGTCGGCGAACTTGGCGAGTTTGCTCAGATCGCCGGTGCTGCGCCAGTCGGTGCCGATTACATCGTCGAGCAGGCTGGCGAGCGCGGGGTTGGCTCCATGGATCCAGCGGCGGAAGGTGATGCCGTTGGTCTTGTTGGAGAACTTCTCGGGATAGATCTCGTAGAACGGATGAAGCTCGGTGTCCTCCAGGATCTTGGTGTGGAGGGCGGCTACGCCATTGATGGAGAAGCCAAAGTGGATGTCCATGTGGGCCATGTGGACGGTGTCGTATTCGTCGATGACGGCGACGCGCGGGTCATCGTGCTCGGCCTTCGCGATCTCATCGAGCTTGACGATAATGTCGGCGATGGCAGGGGAGACCTTCTGCAGGCTGACGAGCGGCCACTTCTCGAGCGCCTCGGCAAGAATCGTGTGGTTAGTGTAGGCGACCATGGAGCGTACGATGGTCACGGCCTCGTCAAACTCGATGCCATGCTCGGTGGTGAGCAAGCGAATGAGCTCGGGGATGACCATGGTGGGGTGCGTGTCGTTAATTTGGACCACGGCGTAGTCGGCCAGATCGTGCAGGTTGCTGCCGCGCTCGATGGCCTCGTCGATCAGGAGCTGGGCGGCGTTGCTCACCATGAAGTATTCCTGGTAGATGCGAAGCAGGCGGCCCTGCTCGTCGGAATCGTCGGGGTAGAGGAACAAGGTGAGGTTCTTGGCGATCTCGGTCTTGTCGAAGTCGATGGAGCTGCCGGGGACCAGGCCGTCGTCGACGCTCGCCAGGTCGAACAGGCGCAGACGGTTCTTGGTGGGCTGGCCGTAACCGGGCACGTCGATGTTGACGAGCTTGGAGGTAACGGCAAAATCGCCGAACTCGACGGTGTAGGAGCGGTCGTCGTCGACTAGGATGTCCTGCTCACCGAGCCACTCGTCGGGGACGGCCTTCTGCTGGTTGTCGACAAAGCGCTGACGGAACAGGCCGTAGTGATAGTTGAGGCCCACGCCATCGCCGGTCAAGCCCAGCGTGGCGATGGAATCCAGGAAGCATGCGGCCAGGCGGCCCAGGCCGCCGTTGCCGAGCGACGGCTCGACCTCGAACTCCTCGATCTTGTTGAGGTCGTGGCCTGCGGCGGTGAGCTGGTCCTTAACCTCGTCGTAGATGCCGAGGTCGATCATGTTGTTGATGAGCAGCTTGCCGATCAAAAATTCGGCGGAAATGTAATAGAGCTTTTTCTTGCCGTTGTTGAGCGGGCAGGCGGCGGAGCGCTCCTGCACGAGTTTGACCAGCAGCTTGTAAATGCGACGGTCGTCGAGCTGCTCGAGCGAGGTGCCAAAAGACTGCTCGGCGAGTTCCATGAGGTTAATTTGGGGCATGTTTCCTCCTGTAATGGGTTGATTACATGTCTGCAATTCATAAGAATCCCGCGCGAGGGGATTGGGGTGGCCTCGCGCGGGTAAGCAAGCGCGTCCGCACGGTGGGGAGGGGTCGGGCGCGGTAGCTCCTATTGAGGAAGCTCGATTTCGGCTTCCGACGGGATGCGGAAGTAGGTCTCGGTCCAGTCGGTGAGTTTGTGCTCGAGCTCGCGGGTGATGGCGCCGTCGAGCATGCGCCAGGTCCAGTTGCCGCCCAGCGTGGCAGGGGTGTTGATGCGCGCCTCGTTGCCCAAGTTGAGCAGGTCCTGCATGGTGTAGATGCACGTGTCGCTCACGCTGGCTGCGATGGTTCGGTTGAGCGCGTCGGCGATGGGTTCGCCGGCCTGCTGATGGGTGTACAGGGCTGTCTGCTCGCGCTGACGCGGGGTAGCCGTTCCTTCAAACCAGCCGCGTGCCGTCTCGTTGTCGTGAGTGCCCACGTAGGCGACGGTGTTGGCAATGTAGTTGTGCGGCAGGTAGTACGAGTTGGTGCCCTCAAAGGCAAACTGCAGGATCTTCATGCCGGGGAAGCCCGAGTTGTCGCGCATATCGATGACGCCGGGGGTGAGGAAGCCCAGGTCCTCGGCGATAATAGGCAGCGTGCCGAGCTTCTCCTCGAGCGTCTTGAAGAGCTTGAGGCCGGGTCCCTGCGTCCACGAACCATATGACGAATCGGGAGAGGAGAACGGCACCTCCCAAAATGCCTCAAAACCGCGGAAGTGGTCCAGACGGATAACGTCGTACATGTTGAGTGCGGCGCGGATGCGGCCCTCCCACCAGGAGAAACTGTCGGCTTCCATGGCGTCCCAGTCGTAGATGGGATTTCCCCAGTACTGGCCGGTGGCCGAGAACTGGTCGGGCGGCGTGCCGGCGACGCTCACAGGATTGCCGGCGGCGTCGATCTTAAAGAGCTCGGGAGTGGCCCACATCTCGACGGAGTCGCGTGAGACATAGATGGGCAGGTCGCCGATGATCAGGATGTCGCGCTCGTTGGCATAGGCCTTGAGGCGGCTCCACTGACGATCGAAGAAGTACTGCGTCATCTGGTGGTAGAGCATGCGCGCGGGATGGGCAGCGCAGACCTTGTTGGATGCCTCGCCGCGGCGGCGGAGCTCCTCGGGCCACTCCCAAAAGGCTTTGAGCCCGCACTCCTCCTTGACGGTCATAAACTCGCAGTAGGGAATGAGCCAGTCCTCGTTTGCCTGGATAAAGTCGTCGAAATCGGCTGGTTTATCCGCGGCGAAGCGCTCGGCGGCACGGTCGAGGATTTGGCGGCGGCCAGCAAAGATGGCGCCGTAGTCGACGTTGTTAGGATCGGAGCCCAGGTACACGCCGTCGATATCGTGCTGCTCCAGATAGCCTGCCTCGATAAGCTCGGCAAAGTCGATAAAGTTGGGGTTGCCTGCGCGGGCCGAGAACGACTGATAGGGCGAATCGCCATAGCTGGTCGTCGTAAGGGGCAGAATCTGCCAGTAATGTTGTTTGCACGAGGCGAGAAAATCGACGAAGTCGTAGGCATTCCAGCCAAAGCCGCCGATTCCGTATGGTCCGGGCAGAGATGAGACGGGCATGAGGACGCCGCTTGCACGCTCCATGAATGCGCTCACCAACCTTCTTGTTGTGGGGTCGGCCTGCCGATGGGTATGCAGTCCGCCTCCGATGTTCTGATTCGATACGCCTATTGTAAAACATGTTGTTTAAACATGTACAGGCAAGATAAAAAAGTTGGTCGATTTTCGGCGAATGGCTACATGCCATGAAAAAGCCCCGACCTCACAACGTGAGATCGGGGCAAGAACGGTATGTAGGTTTTTGCTACTCGGCGTCGGCGAAGCCGTTGGGGTTGTGGCTTTGCCAGTTCCAGCTATCGCGGCACATATCCGCGATGTCGTACTGGGCCTTCCAGCCCATCATGCGCTCGGCCTTGGAGGCATCGCACCAGTTGGCGGCGATATCGCCGGCGCGGCGCTCGCGAATCACATAGGGCAGCTTCTTGCCGCAGGCCTTGGAGAAGGCGGCGACGACCTCGAGCACCGAGGTGCCGGTGCCGGTGCCCAGGTTAAAGATCTCGACGCCGGTCTTGCCGTTCATCCAGTTAAGGGCGGCAACGTGACCAGAGGCCAGATCGCACACGTGGATGTAGTCACGCACGCCCGTGCCGTCGGGAGTGGGGTAGTCATTGCCAAAGACCTGAACGGCCTCGAGCTTGCCCACGGCAACCTGCGCGACATAGGGCACCAGGTTGTTGGGGATGCCCTTGGGGTCCTCGCCGATCAGGCCCGACGGATGGGCGCCGATGGGGTTGAAGTAGCGGAGCAGCACAACGTCCCACTCGGGGTCGGCGGTATGAACGTCCATAAGGATCTGCTCAATCATCCACTTGGTCCAGCCATAGGGGTTGGTTGCGGGCTTCTTGGGGTCCTCCTCGGTGACGGGCGGGTTGTCCGGGTCGCCGTAGACGGTCGAGGAGCTCGAGAAGATGATGGACTTGCAGCCATGGTTGCGCATGACGTCGATGAGCACCAGGGTGTTCTCGATGTTGTTGTGGTAGTACTCGACGGGCTTGTTCACCGACTCGCCGACGGCCTTAAAGCCGGCAAAGTGGATGACGCGGTCGATCTGATGGGTATCGAAGATCTTGTTCATCGCATCGCGGTCGAGTACGTTGGCCTCGTAGAAGGTGAGGTTTTTGGCGGCCTCGTCGCCCACGATGGTCTTGACGCGGTCTACGGCGACAGCGCTGGAGTTGGAGAGGTCGTCGACGATGACGACCTGGTAGCCGCCCTCGAGCAGCTGAACGACGGTGTGCGAGCCGATAAAGCCGGCGCCACCGGTTACGAGGACGCAGGTGTCTTTGGGGTCGAGTGCTTTGGACATGTAGTCTCCTATCGAATCAGGAACACTTCTTGAGGGGAGTATAGCGCAGGCAGGGGTGCCAAGAACGTGCGCGGCAGGAAAAGCGGAGGAATATGTTAACGTACTCATAGAAATGCTGCGTGGGCATAACCTTGACTTTGGCGTTTGCATACGAGCCGCCGACCATACGGTTTGCTGCCGTTCGTGGAAATCGTTGGGATGCGCCATATGTACGCTAATATGTATGAGTTGAGCGACATATAAATAAACATGTAACGGAGTAGATATGTCACCAAACAGCGATTCCATCCTTTCCCAGGAGCTTTCGCGTCGTACTGCCCTCAAGGCCCTGTTCGGCGCAGCTTCTGCAGCCGTTCTTTTTGGTCTGCCCGCCCGCGCCCATGCTGCGGAGGCCACCAAGGAAACCACCGACAAGCTCAATGCGGCCCAGGCTCAGCTTGACGAGGTCCAGGCCCAGCTCGACAGCATCGCAAATGAATACGCGGCGCTGGCCAACAAGAACGCCCAGACCCTCAACGATATCGAGGGCGTACAGGGCCAGATTGACAGCACGCAGGCGCAGATTGACGAAAAGAAGGCCGAGCTCAAAAAGAAGCGCGGCGATCTTTCCGATCGCGTTTCCGCCAGCTATAAGTCGGGCGGCACCAACATCCTGTCGCTGCTGCTCGCCTCGGGTTCGTTTGAGGAGCTCGTCGCTAATGCGCACTATGTTGAGAAGATCAACAAGAGCGACCGCGACGCCATCGAGGACATTCAGACCATCCAGGAAGAGCTCGATGAGCAAAAGACCGAGCTTGAGTCGCAGAAGGCCGACTTAGAGAAGCTCAAGGACCAGCAGACTGCCCAGATGCAGGACATGCAGGCCAAGCAGCAGGAGGTCCAGACCGTGCTGAACGGTCTTTCCGACGACGTCAAGGAGCTCATGGCTCAGCGCGATTCTGAGATTCTCGCTGCCGCCCAGGCCGAGGAGGCTGCCAGGAAGGCCGCCGCCGCTGCCGCGGCCGCCGCGAACAAGAATAATTCCTACTCGGGTGGTTCGAGCTCGGGCGGTGGATCGTATGCGCCCGGAACTCCGCAGCAGAATGCCGGCTCGGGCAAACAGCAAGCCGTCGTCAACGCGTGCTACTCCACGCCTTCGCCGGGCCAGAACTGGTGCGCGGCGTGGGTTACCAATGTCTTCCATAACGCAGGCGTTGGCTATTTTGGCGGCAACGCGTGCGATATGTTTAACGCCTGGTGCTATAGCTCCGACCGCTCGGCGCTGCAGGTGGGCATGATCGTGGCCGACTCCTCGCATAGCGGTACCGGTGCACCGGGTCTGCTGTATGGCCACGTGGGCATCTATATCGGCGGTGGCATCGTTATGAGTAACGAGGGTCCCATTACGTCGAAGTCGCTCGATTCGTTTATTTCGTTCTATGGCACGGGCTCTGGCGTGCGCTGGGGCTGGCTTGGCGGCGTGGTGCTGTCGTAACGCAGGTTGGGCCGGCACAGTCCGAGAGGCATAAGGTTGCCTGCTCGGACAGTCTTGCTCGCACGGAGGGCGCATTAAGTGCTCTCCGGCTCGTACGGAACTCGCGATCAACCTTATGCCTCTCGGACTGTGCCGGCCCTCTCGGGTTCAATGCGTTATGCACCGGATTGGTTATCTGAATTAAAGTAAGTAAAGGCCCCTTTCGGGGCCTTCTGTCGTATTTTCTCGCACCATTTAATGCGCGGTCGGCACTCCATCATATTTGGGGGTTCCATTCCAATAAACTTCCCTCACGTAGCCCTCGGCCTTCTTCTTGCTCCAGCGGCCACTTGCAGCATTGAGGATCGGCACCGCTAAGAGGGCCCATCGCCGGACACCTTCCTCGAACATATATTTTTGGGCCAATTTTGGATCCGCCTTTATGAGCGGAGCTGGACAATAAAGTCGGTATTCCAGATTGGCGAAATTGACTCGAAAGAACCCGAGCACATCTTCCTCCATGTCATTTAATGTTGTCGTTAGGGAGACGAGCTCGGCGTATGCCTCGGGGGTTTCTATGATTGGCGTCATGGCGAAAGTAGTCGCGAAGACCCCTTGTTCCATAACGCGAACCTCCTCGATAAGCCTTACCCAGTCAGCTTTGATGTGGAGGGTGAAGTCGGCCGAACAGGTCGGCTCTTCTTCCAGACGATAGAAAGGGCTCTGTGCTTGTTGTCGTGCGAGCTCTAATGCGGCGTTCAACAGGGCGGTCATGTGGTCTCCTTTGGATGATTTCTTGCGTATGGGTAATGGCATGCTCTACTTGGATTGAGGCATTAGTAGCAGTGCGAGTAGTAGTCGAGGATTGGTACATGCTTTTCAATCAGATAGTTCCCAACGGCGTGCTCGATGTCATGCCGTGTATAGCCTTCGGGTATGTGCGGTAACGGAAAAACGATGACAAAGGGGAGCCAGCTCAGCCCTAACTTATGGACGATGATTCCTGCTGTGTTGTAGACCCACCCATTTGAGCCGCGTTTGCTATAATCGGCCGGATGGCTGGGAAGTTGCAAATTAATGTCGGCGGAAGTCGCGACCACGCCAACTGCATCGTTACTGGCGATCTTGATCCAAACGAGGTCGCGCGCGTCTTTGAGCTGGTACTTCGCCGCGATTGTTCTGTAATCGATATCTCTTATTCTGCTTGAAGGGATCTCCAACGGTTCGGTCTTGATGCCGACCCTTCCAAGAAACATAACGATCAAGTCGACTACCTTTTCGACGGGGGTCGGTTGCAACTGTGCTTGCTCTCTAGCCTTATCGAGCCTCGAATGGCTGCCGCCATGTACTGACTGTGCGTATTTTCGTCCATCTTTGTAGTAATACGCTCCTTCTAAATCGTAGAGATATCTCTGCAGCGTGTCAGGATTTATTTTCTTCATTCCAATTCCTTTCTTTCGGAATAGATTCTTGATGTCCAGAACCAAAGTGATAATAACTCTAAATAGGTCTGATAACAAGAGTAAATTCTAAATGACGAAAATCGTCAGCCATTATAAAAGGGGAACGGGATGGATCCGTTCCCCTATGGTTGTTTTTGCAGCCTGTCAGTTCGTTATTTTTTTGATTGCCCGTCTAATCTCTCTTCCTCTTCGGTCGGAATGTATCCTCCAACGGTAAGGCAGCTTCCTCTCCTGAAAACTTGCTTCTTAGTCTTGCCGTATTTCTCCAGGAATGCATCGTCGCTCAGCGCGGTGCGTTCGTAGAGAAGCAGGGCAGGCTCCTCGCCCTTTTGCAGGCGCTTCATGTGGTCTATCAGATCTTTGCGGCTGTAATAGCTGGCGCGCCCCGTTAGCCTTGGCTCGCACTTCGCAAGAAACATCTGATTGTCTTTCACCTCACGCGAGAAAGCCCCCGTGGACATGCCCATAAGCGCCGTTGCCTCATTTCGCGTAAGCTCTTCGCGCGGATCGTTCTCAAGGCTCTCTATGGCCTTTTCGTAGTCGTTCCATGGCTGCAGCATTACTTGCTCTTTCCTGGTCAGTTTCGGTGAGTGCCCGTCGGATAAAGTATAGATGTCCTTCAATGAAAGACATTTTGTTTATTAAACTCGGTTTGATTAACATTGCTGATATTGAAACGTTGTTGGCGCATGTGCCGCAAACCTATAGTGCGCAAGTAGGACGTCAAGCGATTCAAAGTTGCTGTGTGCCCCTATTCGAGCCCTGGTCCGCTGTATTTGCCGGTTCTCTCGTTGTATCGCAATACCAGCACACGGCCGTTTTTCACCGCGCAGCCGTCGATATAGTAGTGGCTTGAGTCATCGTGGTAAATGCCCTGGTAGCCGGGGATGCCCGAAACGGATTCGGTGGTGATGTGTCCGGCAATAACATCCAAGTCGAAGTGCTGCCCTAAATAGTCGGGCATCATGGTGGTGAAGAATTCTTCCGGCGTACCAACTCGCCATAAATCACCCGCTTCTTCGTCGATACCGGCATGTACGAACACCTGCGTGGGCGTTTCGTAGTAGTAGGGAAGGGCGCGAATCCACGACAGCACGTCCGCATGTTCGGTTTTCATATGTGTAACGGTGAACCGATATGCGTCTTCGAAGTGCTTCAGTTTCAGCATGTGAAGAACCTTCTTGAAGGCATCGGCGTCAAGGAAGCTCTTTGCTGTCGCCAATTCGGTGTCGGCCAGAATCCACCCGCGAGCGAAATCCGGGTCGGAAAGCATGTCGCAGTATTCCAGCAACATCTCCTCGTGGTTGCCGCGCAAGGCGACAACCTGCTCGGGATACGACTGCTGCAAAGCCATGATTTTTCGGAAAACGCCCAGGCTGTCGGGCCCTCGGTCGCAATAATCGCCCAGCAAGATGAGCTTGGAGTCCCCGTCGCTCAAATCCACCGTTTTCAATGCTTCGTTGAAAGCTTCCAGGCAACCGTGTATATCAGACATGGCGTAGATCATGATGGCCTCCGATGGTGCAGATATTGGGCTGGTTGTAGTGGACGATTTCCATTCATGGAAACATCGAGGACTGGTAATGCGAAATAGGACTGCTGTCCTCGCTCGTCTTTCAATATTGTAAATACGGACGTTTCTTTCGGCAATTGCATGGATTCGCTGCCTTCGCGTAGATCTAAAATAGTCGCAATATACAACTGTCGAGTGGAGCGTTGGGTTGGAACTGCTGCGGGCCCGATATGGATTGCGGCCTTGCGCCCCGATGCTCAAATAGGTTTCTCCCTTTAGCCGGAGGTTGCTCATGGACACCATATATGACGGAGAAGACTGGGTCGACCATTATACTTGGCGCCTAGTCGGCTCGGATGACAATGGGGACGTGGTGTTCGATGAGCTATGTCCAAAGCATCTCCATCCTTTTGTCTCTTCGTTAATTGAGAGTTCCGCGCGTGTTGCCCCTTACAGTTCGGCGTCGCTTAATGATGCGGACGTTTTGAAGACCATAAAGGAGTCAATTGACGAGGGCACGATGAGCGGCTCGCTGTTTTCTCGGCTTGTGGGGCTAGATGAGATTAGCTCGAAACGACTGCTTGCGGGCGAAAAGATGGAGCTCACGTATCGTTCGATGATTTCAATCTTGCGGATGGCCGATGCTCTTCGCAATTAAAAGATAACGGGACAAGTGAGCTAAATCACTTGTCCCGTTATTGATTAAGGTGGGTTATGGTGAGCGGGCTATAAGAATTCGCCGACTCGGTGGACTTCGGGTTCTAGGTCTACTCCGAATTGGTCTTTGACTTTGGCTTGGATATCGCGGATGAGTTCGTCGACGTCGGCGGCGGTGGCGTGATCGGCGTTGACGATAAAGCCGCAGTGCTTTTCGCTCACCTGCGCGCCGCCGATGGCGTGGCCGCGCAGGCCGGCATCCATGATGAGTTTGCCGGCAAAGTAGCCCTCGGGGCGCTTGAAAGTGGAGCCGGCGCTCGGCATGTCGAGCGGCTGCTTGTCCTCGCGACGTTGGCGGTAGTCGTCCATGTCGGCCTTGATCATCGCGGCGTTGCCCGGGGCGAGATTGAAAGTGGCTGAAAGCACGATGAAGCCGTCGTCGGCAATGCGGCTCTTGCGATAGCCCAGATTAAGCTCGTCGACATCGAACTCGATGATGTTGCCGCTGCCGCGGGTGCCGTCGTCGAGCATGCGGGCGGGCTTGTAGACGCGCACAGACTCCAGCACATCGGCCATGCAGGCGCCATAGGCGCCGGCGTTCATATAACAGGCGCCGCCGACCGATCCGGGGATGCCCGAGATGGGCTCCATGCCGGTGAGGCCGGCCTCGGCTGCCGTCGCGGCGACATCGGAAAGCAAGGCGCCGGCTGCTGCCGTGACGTGCGTGCCGTTGACCGTAATGTCGGAGAGGCCCTCGCCCAACGCCACGACGACGCCGCGGATGCCCTTGTCGCCGACGAGTAGGTCGGAGCCGTTGCCCACGATGGTGAGGGGCAGGTCGCAGCGATAACAGGTGTCAAGCGTGGCGACGAGGCCCTGCTCGGTGTCGGGCGTGACAAAGACGTCGGCCGGGCCGCCGATCTTAAACGTGGTGTGGTCGCGCATGGGCTCGCTCATCAGCACGTTGTCCTCGCCGGCAACGCCAGCGAGCGCGCACAGCAGGTCCTCGTTAAAAAAATCGTTCTCGTGCATACGGATATCCGCCTTTTGGTGGTCGTTGTCATCAATCGATTGCAATATACCCCACCCGGACGGATTTGGTGCGCTGGCGGCGATAAAACAGCCGTCCACCGGATTGGTAAAGTGTTTATCACCGAGGTAGAGGGGTAGTCGCTATACTTTCAAGAGATTGCGCGAATACTCGGAAGGAGCGAGATGGGCAACAAAGTTACTCTCAAGCAGATTGCCCAGGAGGTGGGGCTTTCCCCCTCGTCGGTCTCGCTTGTTCTCAATAATCGGCCCTGTCGCATCTCGGAAGAAAACCGCAAGCTCATCAAGGAGGTCGCGGCGCGCAACCACTATGTTCCTAACCAGATCGCGCGTAGCCTGGTCATGCGCGAGTCGCGCACGCTGGGCCTTATCGTCCCTAATATCGAGAGCCGCTTTTTTGCCTCGCTCGCTGGCAGCCTGGAAAAGCGCTGCCGCGAGGACGGCTACGCGCTCTTTATTACCAGCTCGGGCGGAAGCGCCGATGACGATCTTGAGCTGCTGCGCCAGCTGGTGACGCGCGGCGTCGACGGCGTCTTTCTGGTGGTGGGTGACGAGTTCTCCGACGACCGCGCCCTGCGCGAAGAGGTCAGCCATCTGCCCATCCCGGCGGTAATGGTCGACCGTGCCATTGAGGGGCTCGAGTGCGACAAGGTGATGTTCGACCACGAGATGGGTGGCTATATGGCTACCCGCTATCTGATCGAGCAGGGCCACCGTCGCATTGCCTGCTTGGTTAACGCGCGCCGTTCCAATACGGGGCGTAAGCGACTTGCCGGCTATGAGCGCGCGCTGCGCGAGGTAGGCTTGCCGATCGACGCGCGTTTGGAGTTTGAGAGCGAGTACTACATTCCGAGTGCCTACGAGGCCTCGGAGGCGGTGCTCGCAACCGACGCCACCGCCGTGTTCGCAAGCTCGGATAACATCGCGTTGGGTCTGCTCAAGCGCCTGCACGAGATGGGGAAGAGCATTCCGGGCGATATCTCGGTGGTGAGCTATGACAACTCGGCGGCCGACGTTCTCTTTGAGCCGGCGCTGACCGCCATTGAGCAGGATCCCGGCGTGCTCGCCGAGCATGCTTTTGGCTGCATGTCCAAGCGTCTTGCCGGTAGGGGCGGTAGGCGTGCCGAAGAGGTCGTTCTGGAGCCGGCGCTTATCGTTAAGGACAGCGTACTCGAGCTTACTAAACACAACTAAACACGTTTATCAATTTGCAGAAACCGAATGTGGACCACCTGTGACTGTCAACGCCGCAGGTGAATGTCGCGTTTTGTTGATCGATGGGATTGATAAGGGTGATAAAACGTTTTTTCATCATGATAAAACGTTTTAGCAAATATACTAGTCCCAACGAAAGGTTGCCGTATCGGAAGGTGACCGCGCAGCGAAGGGACATAAACAATGGCTAAAACACTGGGAACGCCGTGGCAAAAACTGGGACATGAGGTTCCCACTTCCGAGCTCGAGGGTGTCGACCTGTATTGGCGCGCATCGAACTATCTGTCCGTCGGTCAGATCTACCTTCGCTCTAACCCGTTGATGCGCAGCGACTTTGTCGACGAGAAAACCGGTGAGGTGCGCGACTTTGGTCGCCCGGACGTTAAGCACCGTCTGGTCGGTCACTGGGGCACCACGCCTGGCATCAACTTCCTGTTCGGTCATGTTAACCGCCTCATCGCCGATCACAACCAGAACGCCATTTTCTTGATGGGCCCGGGCCACGGTGGCCCTGCCGGCACCGCCCAGTCGCTGCTCGATGGCACCTACCGTGAGATCCGCCCCGACATCACCAACGACGAGGCTGGTCTGCAGAAGTTCTTCCGCCAGTTCTCTTATCCCGGCGGCATCCCGAGCCACTTTGCGCCCGAGACGCCCGGCTCCATCCACGAGGGCGGCGAGCTCGGCTACACGCTCAGCCACGCCTACGGCGCCGTCATGGACAACCCGAGCCTGTTGGCCGTGGCCGTGGTGGGCGACGGCGAGTCCGAGACCGGTCCGCTCGCGACCTCTTGGCAGTCCAACAAGCTCGTGAACCCGGCAACCGACGGTATCGTCCTGCCGATCCTGCACCTCAACGGCTACAAGATCGCCAACCCCACCATCCTCGCCCGCGTGTCCGACGAGGAGCTCACCAAGTTCTTTGAGGGCATGGGCTATAAGCCGCACTTCTTTGTCGCGGGCTTTGACGACGAGAGCCACGCAAGCATTCACGCGCGTTTTGCCGCTCTGTTTGAGCAGGTCTTCGATGAGATCTGCGACATCAAGGCCACCGCTATGGCTCAGGCCGCCGCGGGTGAGACCGTGGTCCGTCCGGCCTATCCCATGATCGTGTTCCGTACGCCCAAGGGCTGGACTTGCCCCAAGCACATCGACGGCAAGAAGACCGAGGACTCCTGGCGCGCGCATCAGGTGCCGCTGGCGAGTGCCAAGGACACCCACGAGCACTTCCGCGTGCTGCGCGAGTGGCTGCGCTCCTACAAGCCCGAGGAACTCTTTACGCCCGAGGGCCAGGTGCGCCCCGAGGTGACGGCCTTTATGCCGACCGGCGAGCTGCGCATTGGCGCCAACCCCAACGCGAACGGCGGCAAGGTCCGTCGCGAGCTCGAGCTGCCCGATATCCACGCCCATGAGATCCCCGTTGCCGAGAAGGGCCATGGCTGGGGCTCCACCGAGGCCGCCCGCGTCTTTGGTGAGTACACTGCCGATGTTCTGGCCAAAAACATGGAGGACTTCCGTATCTTTGGCCCCGACGAGACCGCGTCCAACCGCCTACAGGCTGCCTACAAGGTGACCAAGAAGCAGTGGGATGCCGGCTTCTATGAGGACGATGCCAACGATGAGCTGCTCGCCGGCTCCGGTAAGGTTGTCGAGCAGCTGTCCGAGCACCAGTGCGAGGGTTTCCTCGAGGCATACGTGCTCACCGGCCGCTCCGGCGTGTGGAGCTCCTATGAGAGCTTTGTCCATGTGGTCGACTCCATGGTCAACCAGCACTGCAAGTGGCTCGAGGCTACCAAGCGCGAGATTCCGTGGCGTGCCCCCATCAGCGGCCTTAACATTTTGCTGTCGAGCCACGTCTGGCGTCAGGACCACAACGGCTTCTCGCATCAGGACCCCGGCTTTATCGACCTGCTGCTCAACAAGGCCAACGACACGCACATCGTAAACGCCTACTATCCGGCCGACGCCAACATGGCTCTCGCCGTGGCCGAGCGCGTCTACCAGTCCACTGACTGCGTCAACGCCATCTTCTGCGGCAAGCAGCCTGCTCCGACCTTCCAGACGGTCGACGAGGCCAAGGCGGAGCTCGCCGAGGGCGTTGCGACCTGGGAGTGGGCATCGACCGCCGATTCGCTCGCCGAGGCCGACGTCGTGGTCGCCACCTGCGGCGACGTGCCGACGCTTGAGGCTCTGGCTGCAACCGACATGCTGCGCGAGCTGGGCATCAAGGTATGGTTCGTCAACGTGGTCGACCTGCTCAAGATCCAGAACGTCTGCGAGAACGACCAGGCTCTCAGCGACGAGCGCTGGGCTGAGCTGTTCGGCTGCGGCGAGAAGCCCGTCCTCTTCGCGTTCCACGCTTATGCCGGCACGATTCGCCGTCTGATTTGGAACCGCCCCGGCCACGATGCCTTCCGCGTCCACGGCTACGAGGAGAAAGGCTCCACGACAACGCCGTTCGACATGCTGCGCCTGAACAACATGGACCGCTGGGCACTGGCCGCCGACGTGCTGCGCCTGGTCGACGCCGATAAGTTTGCCGAGCAGATTGATAAGTGGGAGGCATTCCGCACCGAGGCCTTCGAGTTCGCGTGCGATGAGGGCTACGATCACCCGGCCTTTACCGACTGGGTTTGGCCCGACGCCGCAGCCGCAACCGCTGCCGACGGCGCGCTCTCCGCAACGCAGCTAACTGCCGGCGACAACGAGTAGATAGGCATCCGGGACGATCTCGCGCTGGGGCCGCCTCCGGGCTGGTGCCCTTCCTCGGAGAAGTGGGCTTCGCGAACTTCTCCGAGGAAGGGCACCAGCCCGGAGGCG
>CALDCF010000079.1 GCA_937937635.1 uncultured Collinsella sp. | reverse complement strand
ATCTTTTCAGCATGTCTTTAGACGAGGGCAGTTGTTTGCAATCCGAAATGATACATATACCCGGCACTTGTTGTTCAATAATTGATATAAAACGGGCGGGCCAACCATTCATCGCCGATTAGCCCGCCCCTCCCGTGCGAAACTTATTTATTTACATCGTAGCTGGAAACAGATGCGACAACGCGCACGGCATCCACATCAGACATGGCCTCGAACTTGACTTTCTCTCCCGGTGCCCACGAAGAAGTGTTCGCATAGGTCTCCTCCGCTTTGATATCATCTGCGTCATAGAGAGCAAGCGTTAGGCTGACATTTGAGAATGATATGCCAGAAGTATTCTCGACTACGGCCGTATATGTATACAGACCATAACCGTCATCCGACTTTTCGAAATTGGCCCCTTGGATCAAACTGTTAATGGCATCCTCATTGCGGGTCTTCTCTGCCACGGACCTTCCGTTCTTAATCAAATCATCGAAATCATCTTTGTATTTCTCCCCAACTTCCAACCCGTAATCGTCGACAAGCTTCTTGAGCTGCGCAGACCGCTTATCGTAGACCTTATTCCACTCTTCGTAATAATCCGAAGATGATTGTGAGTAGTCCTCGGTCACTTTAAGCTGGTCGTCAAGCAAATTCAGATATGTAATGACGTCCTGCTGCATCTTGGAATCCTTGAACTTGGCGTTCTTGAGCTCCTTGTCATTCTTAATTTCGGCCTTAATAGCCTCCTGAATATTCTCGGTTGAATGAGGGTCGTCATCGTTTGCATTAGATTCAATGACATCGGCCCTTTTCTCAAACCCGGCGGCGATAACATTCATCGCCTTGTCATCGGCATATTTCGGTTTATCTGAGTTTGCGGCATTCTGAGAACAGGCCGAAATGAACCCCAGAGAACAGATGAGCAGGACAAGCAAACCCATCATAGGCAGCTTTTTAGTAATATTTCGTTTCACGGTTATTTCCCTTCGATTGACGTTACGACTCATAGCCCCTCGTCAAATAGCAGACGAATTGGCGACGCGGTGGCACTATTTGACTCAAGGGCGTGAACTGGATAAACATCGAGGGAAGGAGTGAGCTCCGTGGAATAAACTCCCCTCGTCAAAATGTCTAGCTAAAGAGGACGGACAGACGGCGAACGGTCATATACGTTCGCGTCCGCCCGTCTCCAACGATCAAACGTCGATGCGCTGACGTTCAAAAGCATTGCGGCCTCTTGCCTCGTAACCTCGCCTCCTTCGAATGATTTGATGACATCGCGGTAGCTATCCGGGCGTTCGAGCGCCGGCCTCCCAAATCTCACGCCCCGCAGACGCGCCGATGCGATGCCCTCTGCCTGGCGCTGCTTGATGTTTTCGCGCTCCAGCTGTGCCACGTAGCTCAAGATCTGGAGAACCAGGTCCGCCATGAAGGTTCCCGTAATGCCATCAGGCTGCTCGCGCGTATCGAGCAACGGCATATCGAGCACCACGATGGCAGCGCGCCTGTCCACCGTGATCCGTCGCCATTCATCGAGGACTTCGCGATAATTGCGACCCAATCGATCGATACTTTTAATCACGAGAACATCGCCCTCGCGCAACCTACGAAGAAGTCGCTGGTACTGAGGACGCTTAAAGTCCTTGCCGCTCGCCTTGTCAGCGTAAATCTGGTCCCACTGAACGGGGAACCTTCCCAGCGCGTCTAGCTGGCGGTCCAAGTTCTGGTCCGCGGAAGAGACGCGCGCATACCCAAAGATTCGATTGCCCATAATTGCCCCTATCGGCCGCCTCTTGGCAGCATCAGCTCAAGCGAGAGCCCACTCACTATAGGGCGTGCAAATTTTGCGAATGGGTTGAGGCCATTTTGACCCTCAGGCACAAGCTATTCAAGCGCTGTGCCGACAACGCGCTGGCTTTTAACTGTAATTAACTGCTTTTAACCAGAATTAACCAAAACAGAAAACCGTGATGCCGACAGGCTTTACCAGCATGTGACAGAGGGACAGTCCCTTTGTCACATCCGGCTAGAGGTAGCGGCCAGTAATGCTTGCGGAGCAGGCAGCGACATCGCTCGGCGTGCCGGCGCACACGATTTGCCCGCCCGCGTCGCCACCGCCCGGGCCCATGTCGATTACGTAATCGGCGTTACGGATAAGGTCGAGGTCGTGTTCGATCACGACAACCGTGGCGCCCTTGGCAACAAGGCCGTCGAACACACTCAGCAGCACCTGAACATCGAGCGGGTGCAGGCCAATTGTGGGTTCGTCGAACACGAATACGGCATCATCCTGCACGCGGCCCATCTCGCTCGCGAGCTTAAGGCGCTGCGCCTCGCCGCCCGAAAGCGCCGGCGTGGGCTCGCCGAGCGTGAGATAACCCAAGCCCAGGTCATGCAAAGTCTGCAAGCGCGTCTGAACCTTCTTGAGCCCCAGCGTGGCGTCGATGGCCTCGTCCACACTCATATCCATGAGCTGCGGCAACGTAAACAGGCTCCCGTCCTTGCCCTCGCGATGGATATGCGAAGCAGCGTCTGCATAACGTGAGCCGCGACATGCCGGGCAGACGATCTCGACATCGGGCAAAAACTGCACGTCGAGCGATATCGAGCCCGTGCCATCGCACGTAGGGCAGCGCAGAGCGCCAGTGTTGTAGCTAAAGGCGCCCGCCTTGTATCCCGCCGCCTTGGCCTCGGGCGTACGGGCAAAGGCTCGACGCAGCTCGTCATGGATGTCGGCATAGGTCGCTACCGTCGAGCGCACGTTGGCGCCGATGGGCGTGGCGTCAATCAGATTTGCGCGGGCAATGCCCTCGGCATCGACCCAACGCACGTGCCCCGGCAGGCGCTCGCCGGCCGCCTGCGCCTTGAGCGCCGGAAAGAGCGTCTCGAGCACCAACGTCGTCTTACCCGAACCCGAAACGCCCGTCACCGCGACCAAGCGACCGCGCGGGATATCGACTTCGAGCGGCTTGACGGTATGGATGGCATCAGTCGCCATGCGGATATGGCCCTGGTCGAACATTTCGTCGTCAGCCACCTGCGGCCGCAAGCGCTTGGGGTCTGCGCGTAAAAACGGCGCGATGCGGCTGCCCTGCGATTGTTCTACCTCGTCCACCGTACCTGCAGCGATCACATTACCGCCTCCTGCTCCGGCAACGGGGCCCATCTCGACCAGATAGTCAGCTTCCGCTAGAACGCGCGTATCGTGATCAACAACAACCACGGTGTTGCCGTCATCCACTAGATCGCGCATCACGCCTACCAGGCCGTCAACGTTAGCAGGATGCAGGCCAATCGAAGGCTCGTCCAGCACATAAAGCACGCCCGTCGATCGGTTGCGCACCACACGGGCGAGCTGCACACGCTGGCGCTCACCCGTGGAGAGCGTAGCACCGGCGCGGTCGAGCGAGAGGTAATCGAGCCCCAGGTCGACCAAGCGACGAGCCGTGCTCAAAAACGAATCGCAGATATCCGCTGCCATTGGCTGCATCTCGGCCGGCAAGGATGCGGGCACCCCGCGAACCCACTCAATCGCCTCGCCCAGCGTCATGGCCGCCGCCTGCGCCAGATTGATACCGCGCACCTGGGGTTGGCGCGCGGCCTCGGAGAGGCGCGTGCCGCCGCAGTCACGGCACGGGCCCTCGCGCAAAAAGCGAGCCACGCGTTTGAGGCCCTTATCGTCTTTAACCTTGGCGAGCGCATTCTCGACCGTATAGACGGCATTGTAATAGGTGAAGTCGAGCGGCGTGGCGCCCTCGCCGTTTTTGGGAACGTAGAGAATGTGCTTCTTAACCGCCGGACCGTGGAACACAATGTCGCGCTCGGCGGGCGTGAGCTGGTTAAACGGCACGTCGGTGCGCACGCCCATCTCGCCGGCAACCTGCTTCATCAGATCCCACATGAGCGTACCCCAGGGAAGCACTGCGCCCTCATTGATAGTCTTTGACTCGTCGGGCACCAGGCTCGCCTCGTCCACCTCGCGCATGACACCGGTGCCGCCACAGGTAGGGCACGCACCGCCGCTATTGAAAGCCAAATCCTCGGCACTCGGCGCGTAGAACTCGCGACCGCATGCAGGGCACGTGAGCGACAGGCCAGCGGCAACGTTAAGGCTCGGCTCCACGCGCGCCCCGCAGTGCGGGCACACGTGATGGGCGCAACGGCTAAAGAGCAGACGCAGGCTATTGTTGAGCTCGGTCATGGTGCCAAAGGTCGAGCGCACACCCGGCACACTGGGACGCTGATGCAGCGCGAGCGCCGCCGGCACATGCAGCACTTCATCCACCTGCGCATGCTCGGCCTGCGTTAAACGACGGCGAGTATAGGTGCTGAGCGCCTCCAGGTAACGGCGCGAGCCCTCGGCATAAAGAACCCCCAGCGCCAGCGAACTCTTGCCCGACCCCGACACGCCGGCAATACCCACGAGCTTTCCCAGCGGAATATCGATATCGATGTCCTTGAGGTTGTGGACGCGCGCGCCACGCACCTCGATAGCCTGCGGGCTCATCTTCTGTTCCGTCACCTTTATCACCCTACTCATGCCATAAAATGCGATCGCGAATGTACTCGCCCAGCATGGGCACGGTAAACCGGACAAGGCCGTATCCGGCAGCCTCGACGACGCGCTCGCGAATCAGACTTGCACGATATTTACTCGCCCAGCTCTGGGTACGGTCACAGCGTTCAATGATATCCGCCGTGCGCGTCGGCTTGTCCTCGTCAACCGCCATAGCCTCGATAAAGAGGCGCTGAGGGCTGCGCAGACCGTAATACAGAGGTGCGTCAACCGCTTCGTAGAACTCGGAGACGGCATCCGCATGGCCATTCTCGACATCGCGCCTTTCGATGACCTGCGAGCCACGCCGGACAGCAGACCGCCACATGTAATAGCCCACCAGCTGAACCATATAGGGATGCCCCATGCTCTTGCGCGCCGCAAGGTCCGCCGTCTCCGCGTCAACGTAAAGACCAGCGTCTTTGACCGTCTGGATATACGAATCGCGCACTTTGGGCAAAGATATTGCCCCCAACGTACGCTGCTGGGCACGCCGCAAAAACGTCACGCTCGGCTCTTCGAGCAGATCGTCAACCATACTGGGCAAGCCGGCGAACGCCAGCGCAAGACCGCGCTGGTCGCTATCGGGCAAGCCCGTGGCATCCTGGTCTCCGAGCACCTGCTGATAGAGGACGGCAAGAGCCGCCAGTTCCTCGATAGACGCCGATTGTGCCTCGTCAATCGCAAACAAGACGCCCTTGCCCGGACCGAGCTTCTTGAGACGCTCGTTGACCAGCCCTCGCAACGTCTCGCCTTTTGCCCGCGCCGCCTCGACCGACATCCGGCCAAACGACGGCCCAAACTCCATTGACGTCACAACGGGTTTATTCGAGCGAAGCGCGTCGGCCAAGCGGTCGCACAAACCAAGCGAAGCGGAATCGGAGACAACCACCCATCCGCGCTCGCTGGCTAGACGTTGCAGCTCCCGCAGGAGAACCGTTTTGCCACAGCCGCGGTTTCCCGTAATGAGCATGAGCCTGCCCGGCGCTCCGGCGCCGTTGTCGAGCCCTTCCTCAAAATCTTCGATGACCGACTCGCGACCGATGAGTATCGGAGGCCGCTTACCAGCTGTGGGCTTAAAGGGATTTGGATTCATATCGGCCTCCTCGGATTGGCAAACCCTGGTAACAGTTATACCAACTTATACTGAGTTATACCAATAGCATGTGACAAAGGGGCTGTCCCTTTGTCACATGTGGCCGAAAAACTCGGCGTCTGCTGCTCGCCAGGGACGGAAGGTGGCGGGATCGATCTTTACGTGCGCTGCGGCGGGCACGTCATACCATTTGACCGTGTAGCCGGCGCCGTGAGAGCAAAAAACCGAGTCGGGCGTGTTGGGCAGATCGGCCTCGGGCTCATAGGCGGCCGTCTCGATTACGCGCTCGGCATCATGGCAAGCCGCATAACCGGCGAACTCCAGGTACAGATGACCGCGCCCGCTCGTGTAGGCAGCCACCTCCAGCGCGTAATCCTGCACCTCGGATGCCGGGACGCGACCCACAAGCTTCGCTCGGTCTCCCGCCATCGTCGGCGGCTCGTACTCGGCACCCATGCGTGTGGCATCTGACAACGCCCGGCCCACGCACTCCCCCGGCACCTCGAGCTCAAAGTGGTACCACGGCTCCAGCAACACGTCTGCGCCGACCTCGCGCGCCTGCATCAAACCCTGGCGAATCGCGCGATACGTGGCCTGGCGAAAATCGCCGCCCTCGGTGTGTTTGGCATGCGCGCGGCCGCCCGTGAGCGTAATGCGCACATCGCTGATGGGCGAGCCCGTCAGCACGCCCAGGTGGTCGCGCTCCATAGCGTTGGTGAGTGCCAAACGCTGCCAGTTAAGATCGAGCTCGTCGGTCGAAGTCACGGTGCCAAACTGCACACCCGAACCCGCCGGCAACGGCTCCAGGCGCAGATGCACCTCGGCATAGTGGCGCAGCGGCTCAAAGTGGCCCACGCCCTCGACCGGCCGCGAAATAGTCTCCTTATAGAGAATGCCGCCGGGCTCAAACGCAACCGAAAGGCCAAAGCGATCGGCCAACACCCGCTGCACGACCTCGAGTTGCACGGCGCCCATCAACTGCAAATGGATCTGCTCAAGATGCGTATTCCAGCTTACGCCGAGCATGGGATCTTCGTCCGCCAACTCACTCAGCGCTTTAAACACCGCATGAACGTCGTGTTCGCCCGGCAGCACCGTATAGGTGAGGACCGGAGCGATGACGGGCGCATCGCCCGCGGGCTCCGTGCCCAGGGCGTCCCCTGGGCGAACGTGCGCAAGACCCGTCACGGCGCAAATACCGCCAGCAGCAACTTCTTGGGCAAGCTCATACTTCTCGCCGTTATAGATGCGTACCTGATCGACCTTCTGTTCCCACGCCTCGGCACTGGAATGCCCGCTGATCATCTGTTTTGCGCGCAGCGTGCCGCCGGTCACTTTAACCCAAGCCAAGCGCTCGCCACGATCCCCGCGGCTGACACGATAGACGCGCGCGGCAAACTCCGGGAGCCACGCCTGCTCACGCATCAGCGCGCATATACCATCCAGTAGCTCGTCAACGCCTTGGTCCTTGAGCGCCGAGCCGGCAAAGCAGGGAAAGAGCTTGCGCTCGGCAACCATGCGCGACAGCGTTGCGACAGAAAGCTCACCCGCTTCAAGAAACTCCTCGAGCGCCGCTTCGTCCAACGCAGCAGCGTCCTCCTGAACGGCGCCGCCCGCCAGCAGCTCGTTGGCATCCAGGCAGCCCTCGGAAAGACGCTGCCCGAGTTGTGCCAGCAAAACATCGCGGCCGGGATTCTCCAAATCGATCTTGTTGATGAAGATGAACGTCGGGATGTCATAGCGTGCAAGCAGGCGCCACAGGGTTTCGGTGTGTCCCTGCACGCCATCGTTGGCGCCCACCACCAGAATCGCGTAGTCCAGGGCACGCAGTGTGCGCTCCGCCTCGGCAGAAAAATCGACATGGCCGGGAGCATCCACGAGCATGACGTGGGTATCGCCGTGGTCGAGCACGGCCTGCGACGAGAAAATCGTGATGCCGCGCTCGCGCTCGATCGTGTTAGTGTCCAGATGCGAATCGCCATCGTCCACGCGGCCACGCTTGCGAATGCGGCCCGCGTTGAACAGCATGGCCTCGGCCAACGTGGTCCTGCCGGCATCGACATGCGCCAAGATTCCAACGACCGCTTGCTTCGACATGGCTCTCCTCTTATTGCAAGCCCATCGCACGCGGCAACGGGCATCCTCGTCCCACACTGGATGATACAATGTACGGGCCGGCGGGCGAAGCGGGCCCTATCCCCCGACCGAGCTCATCGCCCCGCGTTGCCGCGCGGCGATTTTCGTAGGTTCGCGCCTTGCGAAAGCCGGCACTTCCCCTTTTGCCCGCCCGGTCTCATCTGAGGCGGTAACAATGCGAGTCCCACAACGACGCGTTTTACCAAAAATGGCCCCACTCGGGGCCATTTTCATTTAGATGGAGTGTTGCCATGCGCCTGGGCGCTTATGCCTCGCGCAGCCAATCAAACGCAACACGTGGCGTGCCGTCCGACACATATACGATGCCGGCGCGCTTAAACCCGGCCTTGGCGATGGCGCCCTGCATGGGCAGGTTGTCTTGGTGCGTGTCGATACGCAAATGGTCGACGCGTTCCTTGGCAAAGGCAAACATCGCTGCCGCGATACCGTGCACGGTGCCATCGGAGGCCACGCGATGCAGCACATGGTATGGAGCGTCGCTGCGCCACTGACCGTCCTCGATAACGTCATAGCACTCGTCCGGGCCCGGCAAAAAGGCAAACGTAGCCACCACGCGACCGTCGACTTCACACACATAGCTGCCACCGGCGGCGATATCGGCAGCCAGCTGCTCGGCCGAAGGCGTGCCCTGGGGCCACTGCGTGACGTTGCCATGCGCGCGCATAAAGGCGCGGGCGGCATCATAGATGGCCATAACGGCGGGAATGTCGGTATCGAGGGTTTTTCTGATCATCACGCGGCGACCTCACGTTTATTGGTATCACTTTGATTGAGCAATGATACCAACGTTTGGAGAGGGTGCGAAGCAGATGGGGAGCAAGAAGCGAGCCGCCTGGTCAAAGGCCAAAAGCGAGTTTTTGGGTGCTGCCACCGGCGGCGATATGAGCGACCTGTTTGCGCGCGAGGACGAGCGCTGCGACGCCCTGGACGCCGAGCGCGATGAGGCTTGGCGCTATAAGTCGTGCGAGCGCAAAAACCGGTACGACACACGCGCCGAGGCCGAGGCCGTTATGGCCGACTGCGAAAACCGCGGACGGCGCGGTTTAGCCTGTTACAAATGCGAGTACTGCGGCGGGTGGCACCTGACATCGCACCCCTGGAAATAGGGTCCGCATCGGCACGGTGTTGACGGGACGCCAGCCATCGCACGCAAGCTACGGGCGCGGCGGCACCAAAACATCGTAGCGGACGGCCTTGCCCGCAAGCCGATAGCTCGGCTTGACGCCGGCAAGCAGCGGCCCCTTCACCGGCCGTTTGATAACGACCTTGCGCGGCCGCACCGCAAGCGCAGCTTCGACCAGCGTTTCCTCATCGGCACACGGCTGTTCCAAATGGTGCAAAAGTTGGAACTTCTTTTTCACCGCCGCGCTCTTGGTGCGCTCGGGAAACATGGGGTCCAGATATACCACATCGGGCGCGGCGAGCGCGCCTTGCTCAACCAGCTCGGCAGTCTGGTTCAGGCCGGCAACGCTATCCTCGCCCGCATGTAAGCGCATGCGCGCCACGGCTATCGCAAGCGCCGGATCATCTGCCGCGCGATCCAAGGCATCCTTGAGGAGCGCCGCGATCACGCAATCCTGTTCATACAGATCGACGGTAAAGCCCGCGGCCGCCAGCAGCAGCGAATCCTCACCAAAGCCTGCCGTGGCATCAATCGCCCATGGTTGCTCGATGCCTTTTGTGCGCGCAGCCTTCACCAGTAGCTCTTGCTGCAAACGGCCCTGCTTGAGCCGTGGAAGCATGCGGCCAAAATCGGCACGCAACTCCATCGTGCCGTCAGTGAGCGTAAGGCCCTCGGACGTCCGCACGAGCTCGAGCCCAGCAGCCCGAGCAACAGAAAAGGGATCGACGACGCCCATGGACACTCCTTAGCAAGCAAAACGAATACGTGAGCGCCACCTCAGTTGGCACCCAACCGTCCGCTATTGTCCCACACGCGACATGGTCCACAGCATCCCAATGCAAAGCACCGCCATCAATCCCGTGCACACGGCAGCGATCACAGAATCACCCATGCGCCTTCCCAACGACCGCGGTTCACGCACTTGCTCTGGTCCGTACATCATGGCTCCTCCTTAGACTCACTTCTTATCACGGCCTCATCATCGCAGCGCCGCACATGAGCTGCCATCGATTTGACTTACAGCTGGCTTTCCTTTTTGAAAGATTGCCCTGCACAGGCGAGAAGCGCTTTCTAACACACACGCCGTCACGTTGAACTACAATGTGCTTCACGATATGTGCAGCATATGGGACGCGCCAGACTGGCAGCGCCCGAATCGAAAGGACTACCTATGAGCGCCGCGCGCAAGACACTCAAAATCCTTGCCCTCATCTATTTTGTTTTGGGCATCGCCAGCCTCGTCATCGGTATCACCGGCATCGCAACCGGCAAATTTGAATCCGTCTACGGATCGAACGCCATGCTCGCCGCGGTCGTGCTTGTCGCCAAGGGCGTTATCGACCTTGCCGCAGGTGTTGCGGGCATCAAGGGCGCCAACAAGCCTTCGCAGGTGGATGGCGCGTTTAAGCTCGGCATCGTTGCCGCAATCGCCACGATTGCGCAGGCTGTGCTCACCCTTCCCGCGTTTGGCGGCGACGCCATCAACTTTGGCGCCTTTGTCATCGTGGTCTACGACCTGTTCTTTATTCAGCAGGCGCACGCCGTTAAGGCCGAGAACAAGGACCGCCTGTAGGCGCTCACTCCTCATAACCTCTGCAGTCAAGCACTAAAAAGGGCCGATCGCGCAACAACGCGGTCGGCCCTTTACGTTTGCCCAGATAAAACCCGCCAAGATAAACCTGTCCCTTTTTGGCAGGTTGCTAGCAGTGGCGGTACTCGGCGATGATGAAGTCGATGTCGGTTTGAAGGGCATCCAAATTTGCCAGGCGCTCTTTGTCGGCAGGGCGCGTGCGGTAGTAGTACGGCGTCATCTGGAACACCGCCTCGATGTCAGCCTGGGTCTGGAGCGTAATGTTCGCAGACACCCGCAGCGTTGAGGCCAACTCGAGTTCGGTGGTCTTCGGCAGCTTCTCGTCATTGAGATATGGCGTGTCGTAGAGCACCTCTTTGAGGCCAAACAGATGCCGAGCACCCGGCACCACGGTATAGAGCGAGCCCTCTGGCGCCAGCACGCGGGCAAATTCGCGCTCGTTAAAGGGGGCAAAGAGCTCGGTCACCATATCGAAGGCGCCATCGGCCACGGGGATAGCCTTCATGTTGGCCACGAAGTAGGTCGCATCGCCGCGCTTGGCGGCCAGGCGCACCATCTCTTTGCCCAGGTCGAAACCGTAAGCATCTACGCCCGGCACCGCACCCATGGCGCTGGTGTAGTAGCCCTCGCCACAGCAAATATCGAGCAAGGTCATGGGGCCGTTCGTAGACGCGGCACGTTCAGACACCCGCTCGCGCACCAGCTCGACCATTGCATCGCGCAGCGGCGCATAGTAGCCGCGGTTCAGAAAGTCACGACGGCTGCGCGCCTGCGACTTGGGGTCGCCCATGGAGTCGCCGCTCTTGGACGAGCGCAGCAGATACAGATAGCCCTCGCGCGCACGGTCAAACCGGTGTCCGCCCGCACATGCAGCACCGCGCTCGTCGTCTACCAACGGCTCATGGCAAACGGGACACAACAACATGGCAACTCCTTAGCACGGACAACACAGCGCCCACCATTGTCTCACGCCTCCCCCGCCTAGTCATTGGGGACGTTCTTAAACGACTAGTCAAACAAGAACGTCCCCAATGACCAGTCTATGTGCTGACAGAAAAGAAACGTTCCCCCCAAGTACCGGCCGATCGCATTAGGAGTATCATCGTCTGCGCAAATTAGCATTGAAGCGCATATAAGAGATTGAGAACGTATGGCTGATACCGTATCTAAGCACATTGACATGACGACTGGCTCGCTGTGGCGCAATATTCCCCTGTTCGCCTTCCCCGTGGCCGCCACGAGCATCTTGGAGCAGCTGTCGAACCTCATCGCCACAGTCATTATCGGTAACTTCTCGGGCGACCAGGGAACCCTGGCCATGGCGGCGGTCGGCTCCAACGTTCCGCTTACCAGTCTTATGCTCAACCTGTTCATCGGCCTGTCGCTTGGCTCCAACGTGGTTATCGCCAACGCTATCGGCCGCAACGACCAGAACATGGTCAAGCGCGCCGTCCACACCTCGATCCTTATGGCACTCGTGGGCTTTGTCGTCATCGCACTGGGCGAGATCTTTGCCGAGCCCATGCTCGCCGCGCTCAACGTCCCCGCCGAGACCATGCCGCTCGCATCGCTCTACCTGCGCGTCTTTTTACTGAGCATGCCCTCGATCTTGCTCTACAACTTCGAAGCCGCCATCTTCCGCTCCGTCGGCATCACCCGCATGCCGCTCCAAGCACTCGCCGTGTCCACCGTCCTCAATATTGGCTTGGACCTCATCTTTGTCCCCGTGTTCCACTGGAGCGTCGCCGGCGTGGCTATCGCCACGGCCATCGCCTACACCGTCAGCGCCGCTACGCTCTTTATCCGCCTGCTCAAGACCGACTCCGTCGTCCGCGTCACCCCACGCGACTTAGGCTTAGATCCCGTCGCCCTCAAGCGCATTGTCAAGATCGGCCTGCCCGCCGGCATCCAAAGCGCTGTCTTTGCCGTCGCCAACATCATCATCCAGTCCGCCATCAACAGCTTGGGCACCGAGGTCATGGCGGCATCGAGCGCCGCCATGAGCCTGGAGTATGTGTGCTACAACCTACTCAACAGCTTTAGCCAGGCTTGCACCACCTTTGTGGGGCAAAACCACGGCGCGCGCCAGATCGGGCGCTGCACTAAGACGCTCAAGGTCTGCCTGGTCGAAGGCGGCATCGTCGCGCTCACCACCATCGTCATCATCGTCGGCTTGGGACGCGAGATCCTGTCGCTCTTTAACAGCGATCCCAACATCGTCTCGATCGGCTATATCCGCGTGTGCTCGATCTTCCCGGCATACGCCTTTAGCATGTTCTACGAAAACATGTCCGGTTACCTACGCGGCTTTGGCATCTCGCTCATGCCCGCCCTCATCACCATGATCTGTGTCTGCGGCATCCGCTTCTATTGGGTATTCTGCGTGTTCCCGCACTTCCGCACCTTTGCGAACATCATGATGGTCTACCCCATCAGCCTGGGCACCACGGCATTCTTTATGGTCGTGGCGGTATTGCTCTGCCACCCGGCACGCACCTACCGTCTAGCACAAGCCAAAGCAACAGCCCGCTAAACACCGCGCTCAACGCCACGCCAGTCATTAATTGACAATATGCGAGCTCATGTAGTCGATAAAGCGCCTCGTGGCGATAGGCATGGTGTCCCAGCTGCGCCAGGCTGCCACCACGTCGCGCGAGGGGGCGTGCACGATGGGACGCACGCGAATATCGGCCTGCATGCCCTCAACGGTACGACGATAGAGCATGCTCACGCCTAGGCCCTCCTCCACCATCGCCATAATGGTGTAGTCGTCGGTCACCTCGCTCGTCACGTGCGGCGACAGGCCGTGCGCCGCGAATGCATCGAGCACCAGGCTCTGTTCGCCCTCATCCAGCAGCACAAACGGCTCGGACGCCAGATCGGCGAGCGTTACCTTTTCCTTTGCCGCCAGCGGATGCGCGGCCGGCAGCAGTGCCACCAACTCGTCGTGATAGACCACGCGCTTCTCGAGCCCGGCGGTAAATCCGCGCGCCGTAAAGCAAAAGTCAACCACGCCATCGTGCACCCACTGGGCGTTGCGCGTGTAATCGCCCTGCTTGAGGGTAAAGTGCACGCCTGGATGCAGGGCCCCAAAGTCGCGGATCACACGCGGCAACACAGTACGGCTCACGTTGGTAAACGTCGCAATGCGAATATCAGTCGACGAAAGCCCCAGCAGCTCCTGGCGCTTGCCCTCAAGCTCGGCCTCGGCAGTTACAATCTGGCGCAGATACGGCAGGTACTGCTTGCCGTCGCGCGTAAGCGAGACACCTTGCTTGCCGCGCTCGATAAGCGTGGTGCCCAGCTCGCGTTCGAGCGCCTTGACGGCCTGGCTCACCGCGCTTTGTGTATAGCCCAGCTCGTCGGCCGCGCGTTTCAGGCTGCCGCAATCGACCACCATACAAACAATCTGATATCGCGATGCCATCGTGCCTCCACATCGATGTAGCCGTAAAACGTTTTGCCAGGGCTTTTTCTGCCAACATTAGTATTTCTGAATCATACTGAAGATACATTCGCTTTACTACATCCATATCTGGGAGCAGAATCCTTTTTGCGAAACCGTTCTGTAACAAAAGGAGCCCCATGGATCGCAAAAAAGCAATCGCGCTCTCATTTTCCGTTCCCGTTGCATGGGGCTTTTCGTACCCCCTTATGAAGATCGGCATGGACAGCATGAACGCCACGAGCATCGTTGCGCTGCGCTGCATCATCGCCTTTGCAGCTTGCCTGCTGCTCTTCCACAAGCACGCGCTGCGTATCAACCGTGACGTGATGATTCGCTCCGCCATCATCGGCGCCATCATGGCAACCGAGCTCACCTGCATGTGCCTGGGCTCCAGCCTCACCTCCGCCTCCACCGCCGGCTTTTTGCAGAGCCTGACGGTCGTGATCGTGCCGTTTGCCAATGCGGCCCTGCTGCGTCGTGCCCCCGAGCGCAAGGTGCTCGTCGGCACCGCCATCGTCACCTGCGGTATGCTGCTGCTCTCGGGTGCCGACTTTACCAGCCTGAATCCCGGCGCGATCATCATGCTGCTCTCGGCCTTTATCTATGCCGGCCACATCATTGTGGCGAAGCGCTTTGTCGAAGAAGTCGACCCGCTGGCCTTGGGTGTTTGGCAGCTGGGCTTTGGCGGTCTGTTCTCGGGCATCGCGGCATGCACCTTTGGCGGCTTCACGCTTCCCAGCACGCCCAACGAGATCGTCGTTGTCGTCGCACTCGCACTTATCTGCTCTGCCTATGGCTTTATCACCCAGACGCTCGTGCAGCCCCACGTGCCCGCCGAGACCACCGGCTTCGCCTTCTCGCTCGAGCCGGTCTGCTCCGCCGTCTTCTCGTTCTTCCTGGTCGGCGAGGTCCTAAGCCCCATCGCCTTCTTTGGCGCCGCCCTCATCCTCACCGGCGTCATGGTGGCAACCGTCGAGCTCCCGCGCCTTCGCTCGCAAGTACACGCTCACATGGCAGGAGCGCCCGAGCACGTCTCGTAGACCCCACTCTTCATACAGCCGCGGCATAGAGGTCTCCGGTACACCTTTACAATAGATGTCAACACAGCATCTGCCATAAAGGAGCCCCATGGACACCGCAGCCCGCGACCGCAACATAGCAACTTGGTTGGGCGATGCGCCGCAGCCGGTACGTGACACGACGAACCAGCTGCTCGAGCGCATCGCCCTTTTGCGTGCCGAGCAGACGATCTACCCGGCACAAGACGACATCCTCAATGCCCTCGCCTACACCCCGGCCGACCAGGTCAAGGTTGTCATCTTGGGTCAAGACCCCTATCACGGGCCCAACCAGGCCATGGGGCTGTCGTTTTCGGTCCCCGCGACACAAACCAAACTGCCGCCGAGCCTGCGCAACATCTATAAGGAACTCAACGCCGATCTGGGCTGCCCCATCCCCGCCACGGGAGACCTAACCCCCTGGGCACAACAGGGCGTCCTGCTCCTCAACACCACACTCACCGTGCGCGAGCATGCCGCCAATTCGCACGCCAAGCTGGGCTGGAGCACCCTGACCGACTACGTCATCGAACGCTGTTGTCAGCTGCCCCAGCCGGTAGTCTTTTTGGCATGGGGTCGCTTTGCCCAGCAGATGGTCGAGGGAAAGCTCGCCGCGACTGGCGCGGGCAAGGCAACCGGCAAGTACTGCTTAGCCTCCACGCACCCCTCGCCACTTTCGGCAAACCGCGCCACGGCAGAACTCCCCGCTTTTATGGGGTCGCGCCCCTTCTCTGCTGCCAATGAGCTGCTCGAGCAAAACGGCGGCAGCCCCATCGACTGGGGCTGCCTCACCTTATAACCTGTCTAGCCGGCAATCCAATAATCCGGGTACTTATTGATATCGATGGGCGCGGTAAGCTCGCTGATATCGCCGATGGCCTCCATGCGCATCAGCGAGCGCAGGTGATTCTCGCTCTCCATGATCGGCTCATTTACGGCCCTATTAAGCACATCGAACGTCGGCGATTCAAACGTATCCATGTCGACATTGCCGAACCACTTGCTCACGACGTAGTCGGCCTCCTCGTCATCTGTGGTAACCCCCACCATCTGATGGGACCACGTCTTGAGCGCCGCCTCGCGATCGGCCTCGGCAATATCGAGTTCCACGTTGCTGCCAAACGAGAACGACATGCTCTCCGTCCCGCCTAGTAGCTCTGGCAGCGGACAGCCGGAAGGCAGCGTTACCGTCACGCCGCTACAGCCCATAAACGCACCGTTCTGGATGCCGGTCACCTTATCGCACAGCGCAATCTCGGTGAGGTTCGAGCAGCGCGAGAAGGCGTTCGAGGCGATTACGGTTGGCCCCGTCAACACGCTCGCCAGATCGGCCCGCTCGACATCGGACGGTGCCGAGACCAGCGTGGCGGTCCCGTCACCGTTGTCCTCGATCTTCCATTCATCGCTCTCGGGTGCATCGCCACCCGCCGGGATAACCGTAGAAGACTCGACCAGCGGCAGCCCCATCATGGTTCGCAAGCGATTCTCGGGCTCCAACAGATTTGCAGCCATCTGCGCCTCGATCGCCTCGACCGTCGGCTCCGGACCCGTCCCCATATAGAAGTCCAAGTACATATTCCAATAGACTTCTTCGAAATACGTGTCGTAGTCGTCGTAGCCGACGAACCCGTAGACCCACGCATTGAGGTAGTCCTGCTCCATGCCACTAGGCACCGACAGATGAATGCGGCCGGCTTCCTCCTCGGCATCGGTTACGCCGTCAAAGAAGAAACCCACGCCCGGCGACGGATAGCCCAGCGTCGCAATACCAGCGCCGACTGTCAGGTTATTAAAGTTGTCATCATTGCCAAACACTGAAGACGCCAGATAGTTCTGAGAGCCCGTACCCGTAGCTGCATCGTAGTCGCCCTTGGTGTCCGCCACGAACGATGCGCTCGTGAGCCTCGGGCAATTCGTGAATGCCTGGTCGTTGATTTCCATCGTCGCCGCGTGCAGAGACACGGACGTAAGGTTCGTACAGCCATCGAACGCCGACACACCGACGTGGATATCGTTATCGGGAAGGTCGATGTTCAGGTTTCCCGCGATGCCAGAATTCCTAAAGGCATAGCGATCGATATACGCCAGATGAGGAGCCGAAGTCCAATCGATATCCCACACGCCTCCGGTTCCCTCAAAGGCACCGGACAGGTCCTTGGCGCCGGACAAGGAATAGCCGCCAAAGATCTCAGTCGTACTCGGCAGCAGCCCAATCGTTCCGTTGAGCACCGAAGGCGCACCGAGCAAGATGCTTGGCTTGCCTTCCGCATCGTCATCTAAATAGCCATAGAGAAGGACAGCGTCGTCGCTTGGAGCATCGCAACCAAAATCGGAAATGCCGTCGATGGTGACAAAGCGGCTGTCGTAGCCCTGCAACTCGCCATCGGGCGCATACCAGGTGCAGCCGGCCGGATTGGGATTCTCGGTCGTGGCAAAAACGCCCTTTTTAGCACGCGACGCCACAAAGCCCAGGCTCGTGCAGCCCTTAAAAGCATCGGCTCCCACCTCGATGCTATCGGGCGTGCCGATAAACACGCCCTGAAGGTTCTGGCAGTTCTCGAACGCGTTACGGCCGATCGCACTCGTCTGCTCGCCCAGATTGACAAACATGAGCCCCGCATCGCCCGAGAAAGCGTACGGTGCGATGGAATCGGCTTCGAGCCGCCTGCCGCCATCCGCAAGCAAGGTACCGTCGAAGGTCGCGGGCAGATTGCCGTTCTCATCGCCTGCAGCAGACAGCAAAATCGTCTTACCGGCGTTGACATAATACAAATAACCGTCTTGGGACAGGCTCGCCTTGATCACGCGCGCGTCGGGTGCACCGGCGGCGGCCTTGTGCTGCTCGACATACGCAACCTGCTTGTCGGTTACGCACACGATGGTCTGCACGGAACCGCCTGCGAGACTGCCGTCCTCGAGTGTCACGTTATCGGCAAACCATGGCATGAGCACCAACGTGTTAACCGATGTGTTGCCCGTAAAGGCACCCTTCATAATGGTGTTGGAAATCTGCACCAGGGCGATATTGGAACCCGTGTCGAGCACATAGCATAAATCGCTTTTGAGCTGCGAATTCATGTTGTACACCAGCCCCTGCGAGTACATGAGCCGGACGTCGGGATTACTCGCGGGCGATACGTAAACGCCGTAGGCGCGCTCCAGCTCGCCCGCATGCTCGGTAATAAAATCGAGCAGTGCGGCATCGTCAACGACAAGGGTGCAGTCCCGCAGATTGCTCACGTCAATCTGGGGCAACTCACCCCCTTTGGACGCGTGCAGAACAATACGGTCGAGCTTATTGCGATCGGGAATGGCAACACGGTCAATATCGGCAGGGACATCGAGTTCGCGCGTATGGTAGGGAACGCCCAAATACTCCCGGCCATCGCGAGAAGTCAAAATTCCCTCGTCCGTTGCGGCATAGACGGGGTTATCCGACGCCACACGGTAGGCATCGAGCACCTGAAAACCCGCATTGACGTTGACGTAGTACACCGAGGACGGCAACTCCAGATTGTCGATCTGCCACGTAAAGCCTTCGCGCTGGCGACTGTCGGTATAGGCGTCGACCGCCTGCACGCCCTGCGGAACACGCAGCGTCTCGGTGCCGCCATCCACCGACACGACCGACTCGTCCACATCGACGAGCGTCTGCAGGCGTGAGCTATTGGGGCTGGTCGGGTCGTCGTCAAAGCGATAGTTTTTGTCGAGAGCATAACCCTGAAAGCGAACCTTGTAGGCGGGGTCGATGGACACGACATCGCCGGGAACCACCACATGGCGACCGGGCGTCAGCGTGTAGAAATATGGGACGGCCGCCTCGTTCTCGCGCCACCCCAGCAGCAGGGCATTGAGGTAGCCGTCCGAATCGACGTGGCCCGCCTGCTTCATAAAGGCTTCTTGCGTGTTGACACTCAGCAGGTTTTCCTTGGAGCTCAGCGTACTCCAGATCACGTTACGCTTGCCCATCGAATCGGGCTGACCGACCACAAACAGGCACGACTGCGCCGGCTGGATGGTAACGCTGCGCGTCGTCCACGCCGCATCCTGCGACAAGCGCAGCGAGACGCTTACCGTGAGCGGCTGGCTCGAGCACAGCACAGGATTCTGCTCGCCCGCGGTATTGGTCCACGAGTTGATGCGCAGATACGGAAACGTGGCAAACTCATCCTTGGTGCAGGCAAGATAGTACATGCCGATGTCATCACTCCAGTGGACATCCATGGCACAGAACAGCGTCCAGGCATCGAGCATCTGTCCATCGTAGATTGCATCCTCCATGGGTGAAATCTGCACCTTATTGGGATCGACCAATCCAGCTGCACCGTTAAACTGCGTAAAGAACGTTGTGTCTCCCATAGGGGCACCCTTTTGGGGCGTGGGGTCCTGAAAGAGATACTTATAGGAATTGACCGTCGAGTTGGCCGAGCCGCCGGAACCGGCATTGCCGCCGGAACCGGCGTTACCTGCGCCGCCGGCATTGCCGCCAAACGCTCCGCCCGCATTGATAACAGGAGCGTTCTGCCCGCCTCCCGAGCCGCCCGTACCGCTGCCCGAGCCACCCGCAGCGCTCACGCCCGTACCATCGGCGCTACCGGTGACGTTGTAGACGGTCGTGCCGCTTTGCCCCGTCAGATTTGCCTGTCCCTGCGCGGTATCGAGCGGCGCCTGCTGCTCGCGTGCGCTCGTTTCCCGGCTATCGCTTTCCTCGTCATGACGATTTGCCTCGGCATCCGTCGAGAGCGGACTGATCTGGTACGCCTCGCCGGACTCCGTGTCACCGTGGCTGTATGCAGCGATATACCCGGAAGGGTCGAAGCTCAAATTACTCTGGGCCAGCTCAAAGGCCACCGTGCCAAATACGCCGACCGCAGCAACCGAAGCCGCCACCGCCACGACACGCGTTGCGGCAAAAGGCTTGGCACGATACATTTTTTTAGCGGCATGCTGAGCATCCGCGGACGCATTCTGCGGGCCCTTTAATTTGGCAGACGCCGCATTCTTATGCGGAGCCATATGTTGAGGATGCTTGGAAAACACGTAAACCTACTCCCTCTACAACGCGCACAGCATGTAGCGACGGAAGCGTTCGATAACATTTTGAGGCGCCGGCATGCTTCGATGCAGGCGCTCGGTAAAACGACGGAGCGTGCGCAACTCGTTGGGCTTAAGCTCGCGGCCGCCAAACGCATAAGCCTGATGGAGCCGAATCGCTCGGCGGTATTCCCATGGATCAATCTCGGGGAACGCCGCAGCAAAGGCATCCAGACAATCGAGTGGCTTGGTCTCGTCAAAGGCATCCACACCGCTTTGCTTCATCACAAGGGCAAGATAGCCGTAGAGTGCCGGCACACATATATCCTGCTCATCGTTCTCGATAGCCCGCGCGCGCAAAACGCGCAAGACGAACCTGCGGACGAACAGAGCGAGCAGGACGGCAATCACCGCACCGGTCAAACCGACTCCGGCTTTGGCAGCAACAGGAATGCCGTGCGACACCGGCACATCCTCGCGATGCTTATCCTCGCCCCGACCAGCGACCGAGCCCACATCGAGCGTCCTATCGTCGGCGCCGCTGCTCCACGCCTCGCCCACGTCGATAATCTTATCGGCATCGAGCGTCTGGCTATAGTACCCAGGAGTGACCTCTACGGGCGTCCATCCCTGCCCGTCAAGGTAGATCTCGGTCCACGCGTGCGCATCGGCGACCGTCAAGTTTAGCGGCACACCCGCGTCGACGGCAGCGGCGAGCTGATCGTCGGCCGCCCGATAGCCCTCGACATAGCGCGCGGGGATTCCCTGAGATCGAAACGCGAGCGTTGCCGCCGTGGCAAAGTAGGCAGAGTTGCCCTCGTGCGCCGAGCCCAAGAACCACGCGACAAACGACGTCGCCCCGGTATAAGCTGGCGGGTTATCCGTCTGCCCCGCAAGCGAAGCCATCATCGTGCGAACGCGACTGATCACGGCTGCATCCGAAACATTCGCCTGGGCATCCCAGCTGTCGCTCGAGAACAGGTATGCATCGACTGCATCCCGCTCCTCCTCGCGAACGTCCAGGTATTTATCGCGGACAAAGGCGGCGTACACCCGCTCGCTTTTTGCGTAATCGCTCTCGGAGGATGCCAACCAGCTCGAATCTGCAATGACATCGTCCATCGACACGTTATCGACGATCAGGCTATATGCCTTAGACGGCAACAGGTCCGTGCTGAGCATCGTCGAGCTCGTCAACATCGCAGCGGTACCGCTCAGCGAGCGCAGCGTATAGGGAGCATAGGCGTATCGGCGGTTGGCGCCCGAGGCGTAGACCGAGATCTCAACCGTCTCGACAGGCTCGCCGTCCTCACGCTCGGCCTCGGCATCAAACGCGGCGCGTTGCTCGGCTACCGTCAAACCGTTCTGGTGCAGCCACGCACGCATGCCGGACCATTTGCCCTCGTAGGACATCCAGTCGCCACGCCCCCACGACACGCCGTCAAACGTCGTGCCCACAAAACCCTTCATGAGCAGATCGTCATCAAGCGTCTTGTTGGCGGTAAGCGACAGCGTTGTGGAGTCTCCTTCGTTCATGTCCGCCGCTTGCGAAAGGTCGCCCTCGGGCAGCGTATCGTCCCCAAATCGGAGGCTCTGGACTGCCTTGACGGCAGACGCCGACATGGCGGACAACTCGGGAAGAGGCTGCACAAGGGATACCGTCAGCGCAGAGAGAACGCCACATGCGGCACATAGACCGCCAAGGCCGACAAGAACCTGGGGTAAACCTACCGTAGAGCCCCGCAACTCGCGAGCACGGCACTGGACAAGCCAGCCCGCAACGCCCAGCGTCATAGACATCGTGCAATCACCGAGCTGCAATATCATGGAATCAGCACCGCAAATAACGACGATTAAGAGCGTGGGCCACGAGACGCTCAAGTTGGCAAAAAGCCAGTCAAATGAGCCGGCAAACACACCGGCGAGCACTGCCAGCGACACGGCTTCACACAGCGTGCCAGCATCTGCCACCAAAGGAATATACAGCTCACAGATTGAATTGATATGAGCGATTACGGCATTGACGCAAGCATAGAAGCCCCAGCGCGCCGAAGGAACCAAGAGTGCGCATGCAAGCGCCACGAACGCTGCGGCCAAGGCGATCCAGAAGGGAGTCTTTTTCGAAGTCATTGAGGTGCCCAAAGCGCCCAGCGCAACAGCCACGCCAGCGGCGACGGCAAGCATGATCCCCATGCACGTTGCACTCAGACACCCGGCAATTGCGCAGGTGAAACCCGCGGACAGTAAAACCGCGGGAGCCACCGACAGGAACACGTCGACGACGCGACCATTCGAAGCGATGCGCTCCGTCGAAGCAAGAGTCACAAAGTCCATGCTAGAGCTCCAGACTCTTGATACGGGCCGAATCGCTCGATACCGGGCAATGGGTGATGATGTAGTTGGCGCCGCGCTCGATGCTATACGACTCGACCGAATCCGACACATGGAGCACCGACAGATCGGTCAGACGGCCCAAATCGATATAGACCTGCTCATCGACGCCCAATGTCACCAGCACCGTTTTGCTAACGCCCCGTGCCGCCATAAGCTTGGCATACTGCTCGTTTGATGTTGGATGGGTAGGGCCAAGCGGCGTTGCCGTCAAAGCATCGAGCATCTTATTAAAACCACGTCGGTCATCGACGGGATAGGCGGCCAGGGAGCCTTCGGGGGTGGCCACGACCATATGATGGTATCCCTGACGCATAAGCGCCAGCGATATCGACGCGGTAAAGCTCAGTACCGCAGAAAGCAGCTCGGGGCGGCTTGAGTGCTCAAAATCGCACGCAAACGCACCGAACAAGACGGCGATCGTGTGATCTTGAGGACGTGAGGCCTCGCGCACCAGCACATCGTCAAAGCGCGTCGACAGCTTCCAGTGGATCGACTTGACCGCATCGCCCTCGTGATAGGGCCTCACGTCAAAGACCTCGGAGGCGTCCTGGCCGCTTCGATGGGGATCATAGCTCGTGCCCTCAAGACCGGCAGAAGCACTTTGGTGAGGATCGACCTGAATGTCGAGCACTTTGGGATAGACCGTAAACAACCCGTGAAAGTCGGCGTCCTCCAGAGCAAGCGACGTAAAGCCCATCTCATCGACCAGGTGCGCGGTGTCAAGGGTAATGGTGTGCGCACCACAGACAGTCGAATCGAGCTCCAGCTCAAACAAGGCGGGCCTGCCCATCGCGGGAGCAAGGCTTACGGAACGGACCGTCCGCGTTCCCGTCAGCTGGTTGTAAACCGAAAACGACAGCTCCATGCGGCCGCGAAACATAAGCGGGCGATCCAACGTGATGCGCAATACGAGCGGCGCGTTTACGACACACGACCGGGGAAGCTCAAAGCCGAGCTTGAGCAAGGCGACGGCCGAGCGGCACGCCGCCACCGTGACCACGGGCATGGCGATCAACGCCGCGGCAGCAGCAAGCGCAGCCGCATTGGCGGTAAACACAAACGTGGCAAGCAGGAGCGCTACGGACACGATATAGGTAATCTTGTTGGCAATCATGGGCGTACCGTAGGGCGCGCAAGGCAAACGAGCCGCTACGAGCGGCCGCGGACCTGGCCC
Source organism: uncultured Collinsella sp. (assembly GCA_937937635.1). Classification (GTDB taxonomy): domain Bacteria; phylum Actinomycetota; class Coriobacteriia; order Coriobacteriales; family Coriobacteriaceae; genus Collinsella. Next base: position 19,462 of record CALDCF010000079.1, on the reverse strand, counting down.
ATGGACGGGGCGGGAACGGTGGCGAGAATGCGATCGAGAACGTCCTCGGCGGTAATCGATTCGATACGGGCCTGGGGGCGCAAAACGAGACGGTGGACGCAGACGACCTTAAACACCTCGCGCACGTCCTCGGGCACCACATAGTCGCGCTCGCGAATCAATGCGCAGGCGCGCGCCATGCGAGTGAGCGCGATGATGCCACGGGGGCTCACGCCCAGCTCAACAAGGTCGTCATTGCGGGTCTCCTCGCACAGGCGCACGATATAATCCAGCACCGTGTCGGCAACCTGTACACCGCCCAGGTAGTTTTGGATATCGAGCAGGTCATCGCAGGCAACCATGGGCTTGATGTCGTCGAGAGGGTTGGCATAGCGACGGGCCTTGAGGATATCGATCTGGTCCTGGCGCGACGGATAGCCAACGGACAGGCGAACCATAAAGCGGTCGAGCTGGCTATCGGGCAGCGGCTGAGTGCCCGCCGAGCCCACCGGGTTCTCGGTTGCGATACACACGAAGGGACGCGGAACCTGATGCGTCTGCCCATCAATCGTCACCGCGCGTTCTTCCATAACCTCGAGCAGGGCCGACTGCGTCTTTGCGCTGGTACGGTTGATCTCGTCGCCCAGCAGCATGTTGCAGTTGACGGCGCCCCACACAAAGCGAAACACGCCGGCGTCGCGGTCGAACATCGTAAAGCCCGTAATGTCCGAGGGCAGCGTATCGGGCGTAAATTGCACGCGCTTAAAGTCCAGACCCAGTGCACGCGAAAGAGCCAGAGCCAGCGTCGTCTTGCCGGTACCGGGCACATCCTCCAGCAGGATGTGGCCGCCGGCATAGATGGCCATGAGAGCTTTCTCGATCACATCGCGCTTGCCCAGCAGGGCGCGGCTCACTTCGTTGATGATGCTGTTGGACTGTTCGACAATCACGGTTACTCATTTCCTCGGTAAGCTGCCTCGGCCGTCGCGGCCGCCAGCTGTGCTTTCAAAACGTTCAGATCGATGGGCTTGCCCACATGTCCGTTCATGCCCACACTGCGCGAGCGCTCAACGTCCTCGGTGTAGTCATTGGCAGAAAGCGCAATGATGGGAATGGCGCCGGCGTCCTCACGATCGAGCCCTCGAATCCGCTCCGCCGCTTCCCAGCCGTTCAGCACGGGCATCTGAATATCCATGAGGATCGCATCGTACGTGCCCACGGGCATGCTCCGGAATCGCTCGACGACCGCCTGACCGTTCTCGGCACGATCGACCGCCGCGCCTCGTCTTGCCAGCAGCTCAATCACGATCATGGCATTGATTTCGTTATCCTCGGCCAGCAGGAATCGCTTGCCCTCAAACTGGTAGGTAAACGACGACCCCATGGAATCGGACGCCGTCTCGAGCGTCTGCTCTTTAATCTTGAGCTCCTCAACCTGCTCCGGCGTGGCAAGTCGCAGCGGGATGTAGGCCGAAAACGTCGAACCGCGTCCAGGCTCGGTATCGACGACGATCTCGCCGCCCATCAGGTCGACGAGCGCGCTCGTGATGGCCATACCCAAGCCCGTTCCGCCGTAGCGGCGCGCAATGGTGCGGTCCTCCTGCTCAAACGGCTTAAAGATCTTGCTGATGTAGCGCGGGTCCATGCCCTTGCCCGTGTCGCGCACGCGCAGCATATAACTCACGCCGTCGTCTGTCCGGTACATCTCGCGCAGGGTTACGGTAACGCTGCCACCCCGCTCGGTAAACTTGACCGCGTTGGAGATAAAGTTGATGACGACCTGCGACAGGCGCATGCGATCGCCCACGACAAAGACGTTTTCGCAGTCCTCGAGATTAACCGAGTACGCAAGCCCTTTGTCGGCCGCCTGTGAGGCAAACATACGCTCAATCTCGTCGGCAAACAGACGCAAATCAAACGGTGCATCGTCAATGCGCACGCGCCCGCTGTTGAGGCGGCTCATATCGAGCATGTCGTTGATAAGCGAAAGCAAGTAGGCCGAAAGCTGCGAGGCACGAGACAGGTCGTCCATCAGGCGAGGCTCATCCGCATGGTGCTCGCGGGCAAGCGAAATCATGCCCTCGATGCCATTGAGCGGCGTGCGGATCTCGTGGCTCATCTGGTTCATATAGTCCGTGCGCGCGTTGGCGGTCTCGACGGCGCGATCGCGCTCGGCCTCCGCCTTGGCGATGCGCTCGTTTTCGGCTGTTACATCGACTGCAGAAACCAGGTACTGGGTGCCGTTCTGTATGAGCGAAATCGTAAACCTTATGCTGAGCTGCGATTTTGCTCCATGGGGCGCATGGTAGGAGCACAGGAGGTTCAGCGGGGTCACATGGTCCCAGTCCCTCACCTGTCGCTGCATGCGAACGCGGTCGCTATTGGGGATAAAGCGGTATAGTGTCTCGATGTCGTCGCCGATACGCTCGGACGACACGCCAAATACGCGTTCGAAATTTGGGGTGATATAGAGCGGAAGGCAGTCGTTGGCGCGCAAGACCAGAGCAACGTTGGGCCCTTGCTGCGCAAGCGCCTCTTCAAACAGCCGACGCGCTCGGTCCGCGTCGCGCTTCTCGTGTGAACCGAACAGCCCCAATATGCCCCCTTTTTTATTCAAAGGCTCATTCTACCAGCTCAAAAGCACGTTACAGAGATGATGCTCCGCAAAAGTTACCTATGAGTGACATAAAAACGCGCCCGACGGCAATCTTGCCATCGGGCGCGTCTTGTTACTCGGGCCAGATAAACTGTGTGCGGCCGGCCTCGCCGCCATCGATCAGCAGGCTCTGCCCGGTCATAAACCGGTTGGTCACGCCCACAAAGTAGATCCACTCGGCGATCTCTTGGGCGGTGGCCCAGCGTTTAAGCGGTGTGAGCTCCATAATCTGGTTCCACAGGTGTTCGTCTTCCATCACGCAACGGTTGAGCGGCGTGATAACGCCGCCCGGGTCCACGCTGTTGGCGATGGCCCGCGGCGCCAGGCGGTTTGCAAGGTTCTTGGTGTAGGCGATAATGCCGCCTTTGCTGGCAGCATAGGCGGGAAACTCCGATCCCGTATGTCCGCTCGCCGACCCCACATTGACCACGGATTTGATAGCCGGCGTCGGCTTGGCGGCAAGCCCCTCCCCCACAAAGGCGTAGCGCTCGGTCACGTTGATGGTGCCACGCAGGTTGGCGGCGATGTCATCGGCCGAATCCTGCGTACCGGCAACGTTCACGATTACCTGAGGCTCAAGGTTGCCCGGAAACGAGTCCGGCTCGCGGACATCAACGATCAGATGGCGGTAGCGCTCGTGTTCGATCGCCGCCGGCAGCAGATCAAAGCCCACGACCTCGTGACCCTCGTCCAAAAAGCGCTGCACGCACGCGGCTCCGATACCGCCCGAAGCGCCCGTGATCAAAACCCGCATACTTGCTCCTTAGGCGGTTGCGTGACGCTCGAGGTACTCAGCGCCCACATTCTCGCGCTCCCAGCCACGCACGACCTTGTAGCCCACGGGGCTCAGGAAGACCTCGCACAGCAGTTCGGCAACAGCGCCGGTCAGCGAGCACATAAGGACCTGCACCCAGGTCCACCCAAAGAACGTGTGGCTCACCACAATGGCAAAGACCAGATTGTCGATAAACTGGCCAACACCCGTAGACACATAGGAGCGGAAGGCAAAACTCGCAAAGTTATTCTTTTTGAGCATGCGGCCGAGCGACTGGTTGAGCGTGGAGTTGACGACGGCAGAAACGAGCATTGCCAGCGAAGAGCCCAGCACCACGTACCAGGTGCCGCCGATGGTGGCGTTAAGGGCGGTGTTGACCTCGATCATACCCGTGTCGTAGTAGGCGCCCCACATGCCGGGCGTGAGCGAGCACGCCCAAAAGCACAGGCTCACGGCCAGGTTGACCAGCAGCGCGAGGATAGAGATTTTGATGGATGCCTTGGCGCCAAAGCGCTTGCAGATCATGTCCTGGCACAAAAACGAGACCCAGCTCACGACAAAGCCGCAGTCGAGTGCCAGATACGGCAGGCTGATGAGTTCTTTGTTGGCCAGCAGGTTCATCATGATGACGCTCACGATAAACAGCGAAACCGTTGCCGCGGGAATGCTCCGCAACAGGACTTTGTAGTCCTCCATGACCTTCTTGATCATTATGTACTCCTTTGGTTTTAGGTTTAACGAGCAGGATATCGGACCCGAACTGCTCGGCCGCCCCGGTCTTGAGACGACGGTGGGTATGATAGCCGCTCACACGGCATCAGGCAAGCAAACGACGCGGCAGCCCCACAGGGCCACCGCGCCGATGCATTAAAAGGCTACGTTGCCAAACTCCGACAGGATAAGATCGGGGTTGTGATCGGTTGCCCAATCCACGTTCCACGGGCTCGTGAACAGCAGCAGCTTACCGCCGCGCATGTCCTCGACGCGCAGCGTGTCACGCGTGAGCGAAAGGCCCGGGATATCAATGGTATCGGGGTCGTTCTGAATCCAGCGGATGTCCGTATAGGGCAGCGGCTGGCGACGGACCTCAACACGATACTCGGCCTTGAGGCGGCGCTCGAGTACCTCAAACTGCAGCACACCGACCACGCCCACGATGACGCTCTCCATGCCGGCACCCAGCTCGCGGAAGATCTGGATGGCACCCTCCTGGGCAAGCTCCTCCATACCCTTGACGAACTGCTTGCGCTTGAGCGTGTCGACCTGCGTAATGCGGGCGAACATCTCGGGGGCAAACGTCGGGATCTGCGGATACTGCACGTGGCGCTTGCCGGAGCACACGGTGTCGCCGATGCTAAAGATACCCGGGTCGAACAGGCCCACGATATCGCCCGCGTACGCCTCGTCCACGATGGCGCGGTCATCGGCCATCATCGACGTGCCCGTAGCAAGCTTAAGCTTGCGGTTGCCCTGCACGTGGAAGGCGTCCATGCCACGCTCGAACTTGCCCGAGCAAATGCGCACAAAGGCGATGCGGTCGCGGTGGTTCTTGTCCATATTGGCCTGGATCTTAAACACAAAGCCGCTAAAGTCATCGCGGCAGGGATCGACCGGTTCGCTGGTGAGCGTATCGGTATAGGCGCGCGGCGTCGGGGCCAGACGCAGGAACTCCTTGAGGAAGGGCTCCACGCCAAAGTTGGTGAGCGCCGAGCCAAAGAACGCCGGGCTCAGCTTGCCGCAGGCCACGGCATCCAAGTCGAGCTCGTCGCCGGCGCCATCGAGCAGCTCGATGTCGTCCATCAGGTTCTTATGGTTCTCTTCGCCAATAAGCTCGTCCATGGAAGGATCGCCCAGCTCGGCCTCGACCTCGGCGACCTTCTTGGTGGCGTTGGCGTGGCCGTCGCCCTCAAAGGCAATGACGCGACGGGTCTGACGGTCGAACACGCCGCGGAAGTTGCGGCCGCTGCCGATCGGCCAGTTCATGGGATACGTATTGATACCCAGGACGTTCTCGATCTCTTCCATGAGCTCAAACGGATCGCGAGCCTCGTGGTCGAGCTTATTCACAAAGGTGAAGATGGGAATGTGACGCAGCGTACAGACCTTAAAGAGCTTTTTGGTCTGGGCCTCGACGCCCTTGGCGCCGTCGATGACCATGACTGCGGCGTCGGCGGCCATAAGGGTACGGTAGGTATCCTCCGAGAAGTCCTGGTGGCCGGGGGTATCGAGGATGTTGACGCAGGCGCCATTATAGGTGAACTGCAGCACCGAGGAGGTAACGGAAATGCCGCGCTCCTTCTCGATGTCCATCCAGTCCGAGACGGCGTGCTTGGCCGAGCTCTTGCCCTTGACCGAACCGGCAGTCTGGATGCTGCCGGTATAGAGCAGCAGCTTCTCGGTAAGCGTGGTCTTACCGGCGTCCGGGTGGCTGATGATCGCGAATGTGCGGCGCGACGAGATTTCATCCGACAGGCTTGCCATGCGGATCCTTTCTTGCATTGAGTGCATTACGTCGTTGTAACCGTATTATTGTAGCCGCGAAACCCCGCCACAGAGCGCCTATCAGGACAAATTCATCAGTTGGGGTCTTTGTTGCCGGTCGGTGGCAGCACTCCGCAGTAGTTTGTCTCAATCTGTAACATCTAGCCGGCTTTTGAGCCTCTTACTGTTACAGATTGAGATGAACGAACGGACCTGCCGCCAAAATCTCAATCTGTAACATCTAGCCGCCCAAATCGGGTCTTAGTGTTACAGATTGAGACAAACGGTCGCCGGCCATCCTGATTTCCCTCTTGCGTAACTGTGCATAGTGTATATATACTATGCTTACCGGTTATATACACGTGTAGCCCATCAGCTAAGGAGCCGCTGTGGACATCATCCTATCCAATTCGAGCGACAAGCCCATCTACGAGCAGATATCCTCGCAGGTCAAGGCACAGATCCTTTCGGGCGCACTCACCGCGGGAGCCAAACTCCCGAGCATCCGTGCGCTCGCAAGCGACCTGGGTGTGAGCGTCATCACCACCAAGCGCGCCTACGCCGACCTGGAGCAACTCGGCTTTATCTGCACCGTGCAGGGCAAGGGCTGCTTTGTCGCCGAGGGCAACCAAGAACTCTTGCGCGAAAACCAACTCTGCCATGTCGAAGAGTTGCTTGCGCAGGCAGCGACACAGGCAGAAGCCCTGGGCGTCACGCGCGATAAATTGCACGAGATGCTCGACCTGGTAGCCCCCGAAACCATGCAGTAGCCATCTGCAAGAAAGGCTATACCATGCAAAACTTGCTAGAACTCAAAGGTGCCTCACGCCGCGTAAGTGACCGCTTTTCGCTGCGCGATGTCACACTCACCGTAGAACCCGGTCAGATTGTCGGCTTAGTGGGCGCAAACGGCGCCGGCAAGACAACGACCATCCGCGCCGCGCTCGGCCTCATAAAGCTCGATACCGGCAAGGTGCATCTGTTTGGACAGCACTGCGATGCCGACGCACCCGATGAACAGCGGCGCCGCACGCGCTCGCGCATCGGTCTCGTTCTGGACACGTGCCCCTTCCCTTCCACGCTCAAGGTGGCCGAGGTCGAGGCACTCGTAAGCCCGGCGTACCCCACGTGGAGTCACGAAACGTTTGCTGACCTTATCGACCGGTTAGGCTTGGAGGCCAAGGCAAAGGTCAAAGACCTCTCCCGCGGCATGGGCATGAAGCTGCAGCTCGCGTGTGCGCTCAGCCACAAGGCCGAGCTGCTCGTCTTGGATGAAGCCACCGCGGGCCTCGACCCCATGGCACGCGAGGAGCTGCTCGACGAGCTGCTCTCCTTTGTCGCCGACGGACAACGCAGCATATTGTTCTCGAGCCACATTACGTCTGACCTTGAACGCGCGGCAGACCGTGTCGTCTGCATCGATCACGGTGCGATTGTGTTCGATTTGCCGCGCGAGGACATTACCGACCGCGCCGGCATCGCCCACTGCACCCAGGCACAAGCTGCCGAGCTGATGGCTTGCGTCGAAGGCGCCCGCGCCACGCGTCATGCCTACAGCGTTGACGTGCTGGTCCCCAATCGCCGCGAAGCGCTCGAGGCCTTTCCCGAGATTCCCTGCGACCGGATTTCCATCGATGACTATCTGCGCCTTACGCTGACAGGAGCCTCCAAATGAAACGCGCCTTTAAGTCCGAGACCGCCATCGCACGCTCGTTTCTCCCGAGCATCGCCGGCGTCGGCCTGTTCATTTTCGTCGTGCTGACCCTTGCCAACGCGACAGACGGCGATTCCGGCATGAGCGCCGGCACCTGCGCGGTCAGCGCCATGTCACCCATTATTATCATGAACTCGCTGGCTGGCTACGATAACCAAAACGGTTGGGAGCGCTATCGGGCAACGCTGCCGTTTTCGCGCAAGGACATCGTCTGCGCACGCTACCTGTGCATTATTGCCTTCTCGACCGTCATGGCATGCGCGGCTACGCTTCTGAACATCCTCGCCCTTCCGCTCTTTGATCACATGGGCATCCCTTCGACAGGCCAGACGGTCTTTGAAATCGCAACTGCCTCGGCGGCATCGATGCTCATCTCCCTCATGATGGTGTTTTTTGCACAGCCGATATTCTTCCGATTTGGACACATGGAGGCGCTGCGCCTTTCCGTCGGCCTGTTTGCCCTGCTTGGCTGCGGCACCATGGCAATGCTGAGCTCCTCCAACCCCATCAGCAACTGGCTCATGTCGATTGCTGGAGCGAATCCCGATCCCGCCGTCCTCGGCTGCCTGTGTGCGGGCATCGCGGTATTGGCCCTCGTGCTATGTGCACTTAGCTGCATCGTCAGCACCAAGGTCTATCGAGCACGCGACCTGTAGGCAAGCGCGGTATCATCGGGCATGCGCCGCAGATCTGGCGCGGTCTATTATGAGGAGGCGCTCAACCCGTGTCGTGGGTTACAGCAGCATTTGCATCGGCTTTCTTTGCCGGCATCACATCCATTTTGGCCAAATGCGGCATCAGGCACACCGACTCCGACGTTGCAACCGCCATCCGTACTTGCGTGGTGCTCGTATTTGCCTGGGCAATGGCGGGCATTTCTGGATCCATCGGAGCAATCGGCGCCATTCCCGCCAAGGCCTGGCTATTCCTCACCCTCTCGGGACTCGCCACCGGCGCCTCGTGGATCTGTTACTTTAAGGCGCTCAGCATCGGAGACGTCAACAAGGTTGTACCCGTCGATAAGATGAGCACTGTGCTCGCCGTGCTTATCGCCATAGTGCTTTTTGGTGAGACAGGCAACCTGGCGGTCAAGCTCGTGGGAACCGCCGTCATCACGCTCGGCACGTTTTTGATGATCGAGAAAAAGCAGTCCGTCGGCGTAGGGCAAAAGCAAGACCGAACCTGGCTCGCTTACGCCCTCGGCGCCGCCGTGTTCGCGGCGCTCACCTCCGTCCTCGCCAAGATCGGCATCGAAGGCGTCGAGTCAAACCTGGCCACGGCGATCCGCACCTGTGTGGTACTGGTTATGGCATGGGAAATCGTGGTTGCCAAGGGGAAGCTGGAGCAGGTCGCGCGCATTGACCCGCGCGAACTCGCATTTCTCGCGGCATCGGGCATTGCGACCGGCGCGTCGTGGCTGCTGTACTACTACGCCATCGCCGCAGGCCAGGTGAGCGTCGTCGTGCAAATCGACAAATTATCGATTGTCGTATCGGTGCTGTTCGCACGACTGGCCTTCAACGAAAAGCTGTCGCATCGAAGCGCCATCGGCCTTTTCCTCATCGTGCTGGGCACCGCCGCGCTCGCGATTTGGAAGTAGCGTCGGTGCCAGGCGAGATTCAGTCCACCCGCAAATCCGTGACACAGTGCCCACACCGGGCTTGAGATGTTTGTATTGCCCGCGCGCTACCGTGCTACTTGCGCAGCGGCTTGGGCAGCGGAATGCCGGCGGCGATAACGGCGGCGATGATCATACAGACGATACCCTTGAGCGGGAAGCACATGAGCAGCAGGCCCACGACCATGACGGGCTGACGCATAACGGCGCCCATCGTCGAGGCGGTGCAGACGGCGACGCAAAAGACCGGATCTGCGCCGGTGAGGATGGCAAGGCCATAGCCCAGGCTCACGCCCGAAAAGATAACCGGGAAGAAGTGACCGCCGCGCCAGCCCAGGTTGATGAGGGCGGGCGTCAGCATGGCCTTGACCAGACCGGTCGCGATAAGCACGCCGGCGGGAATGGTCAGGTAGGTTTCCATGAGCACGTCGGCCTGGGTCTCGCCGGCAAACATGGTGTAGGGCAGGACCGTGCCGCAGATGGCGAGCGCCAGACCAGCCAGCATTGCCTTAACGACAGGACGCTCTCCTATGGCACGGGTAAACGCTTCGCTCGCGTGCTCAGAGACAAAGTACAGCCAGCCGCAGATTGTTCCAATCAGCGACAGAGGAATGAGCCAGGCAAGCTCCAGGTTGCCCACCACGGCAGCCTCGAACCTCGGCATACCCATGCCGCCGCCCATAAGCTGGCCGAGCAGCAGGTAGGTGCCCAGGCCGCCGGCAATCGCGATGCCGTAAACCACGGTCTTTTGCGCCTTGGGCAGCCTGATGGTGATCTCGCCGGACGTGGACTCATCGTCGGCGTCTTCACCCTGGCCGTCGGCGCTACCGGCAAGCGGTGCCACAAAGCCAAAGACGGGCGCGGTAAAGAGCGCCGTCAACGCGGCCTGGGTACCCAGCAGCGTAAGCTCCCTAAACTCGGCGCCGAAGCGACGCATGCGGTCGCCAACCCAGCTGCACAGACCCGCGATAACACCGGTCAGGCCGGCCTCCGGTCCAATACTTCCGCCAAACAGCAGCGGCAGCAACGCCGCGAGCGAAAGCTTGCCCAGGTTGTCGTACGGGTAGCGCCCGTCTTGCTTAACCTTAGCCATCACCTGGTTGAGGTCATCGGTCTTGGTGCTCGTAAGCTTTTCGTACAGACCGATCAGCAGGCCGCCCAGCAAGCAGACAAAAAACGGGTACGGCAGAAAGCCAAACGGGCCGCTGGCAAGCTCGGGCGATGCGACGCCCAGCGCGTGCGGAATCTCGGTCCATAGATAGTCGATACCGTGCTCCATCGCGAAAAAGAACAGCCAGACCGCGGCGCCTGCGAACGCACCGGTCACGGCAACGCTAACTAAAAACAGCACACGGTTTTTGGGTTTTGCAAGGTTATCCATCGGGGCCTCCCGTGGTCAAAGTCGGCATGGATACGTTTTATTGTAGAGCGAGCGTTGCCCGAACGAGCCAACCGTCTGCGCCGCAAACGGCACCATTGGGAGTCATAGTGGGGCAGGCTCAAAACTTATCCGTTGATAATCGAGGCAATCTCGCGCAAATCGTCGGCAAAGTAGATGCCATGCTGGCGCTGCGGGCTCGAAAGTCCTTTATCAATCATGTGTCCGAGAAGCGCCTTGAGATCGTTGTAGTAACCGTCCAGGTTATACAGGATGCACGGCGCGCTCAGATGCCCCAGCGACACGGCCGACATGACCTCGGCAATCTCCTCGAGCGTACCCGTCCCGCCGGGAAAGGCAATGAAGGCATCGCCAAGCTCGATCATCTTGGCCTTGCGCTCGGCCATGTCGCTCGTCACGATGAGGTCGTCGATGCCATCGTGCTGAAACTCGGCCTCGATAAAAAAGCTCGGCTCCACGCCCGTCACGTGTCCACCGGCATCGAGCACGCTATCGGCAAGCGCGCCCATCAAGCCCGACTTGGACCCACCGTATACCAACGCGTGTCCGTTAGCGCCAATCCAGTCGCCCAGCCCCTGCACCGCGGGCAGAAACGCCGGGTCATTGCCGACGCTGGCACCCAAGTATACCGTGATATTCATATTCAGTCCCCCTCGTCGTGACGCGCGGCGCCCGTTCTAGCGTTGGCGTCGGCGATATTCGCGCACACGGCGCGATAGGTCGGCAAGCTCGTCACGATCGAGCTCTTCCAAATGCTCCAGATCATCCATAAAGCGCGCCATGGTGTCCTTTTGGCGCATCTTGATGAGCGTGTTGCAGTAGTTCACCGCCACGCCCGTGAGCATGGCGATGTAGAAAATGCTGATGACGCTCAAGACGACGGTAATGGCGCGGGCAACCGGCGTCTCGGCCGGAATGTCGCCAAAGCCGATGGTCGAGACCGTTTCAAAGCTAAACCACAGGCCATCGCCAAACGTGAGGGTCGTGGGCTCGGACAGCCAGACGGCCGTCGAGCACAGCAGATAGAAGACGAGGAACAGGCCCGTGATGCGCGCAAAGCCAGCCTGGCGTAACACGTCAGCAAGCGTCCTCAACTTGTTCATCGCGACCCCTTTTCCCAGACGCCCAATCACATTCGCTCGGTATTGTCCCACAACCGGCACTTGGGCAACCGGCAGTCAGGGACGTTCCTTTTGTGCCGGCAGAAAGGGACTGCCCCCAACTGCCGGGAGTGACCGTTTAGCGGTGCGGTGGCTGAGTGGGCAGGTTGAGCTGGTATCCTTATGTGATATTGTCTCGACTCGATAGGATTTCATGTGAAACCTTCCGCCGTCCTTCGTTTGACTCTATATCGCGCCCTCGCCATCGTGCTCACCGCACTTACCGCGCTGAGCGCCGTCATGCCCGCCCCCGCCTTTGCCGCCGACTCCGACCAGCAGGTCAAGACGGTCCGCGTTGGCTGGCTCGTCAACAACAAAGGCTTCCAGGAAGGCATACCGGGCGAGCGACTCTCGGGATGGGGCTACGAGTACCTCCAGACCCTCTCGTATTACACAAAGGGCTGGCAATACGAATACGTTAGCGGCACCTTCTCCGAGCTTATGGACATGCTCGAGGCAGGCGAAATCGACCTCATGCCCAACATCTCGTATTCGGCAGAACGCGAGCAGAAGCTGCTCTTTTCCTCGAACCCCGAGGGCACCGAGCGCTACTACATCTACGCCAGGCCCGACCGCGACGACCTGGCCAAGGGTGACCCCCAGGCGCTCCAAGGCCTCACCATCGGCTGCAACTCTGGCGTTATGCAAACTATCGTCGGCCAGCAGTGGCTCGCCGACGAAGGCGTTACCTGCACCTATAAAGAAATCGACACCGGCAGTGCCCTCTTTGAGGCGCTTGCAGACGGCGAGGTCGACGCCGTCATCATGAACGACACCATTTCGTCGCCCGATGCGTCACCCATGTTCTACGTAGGCTCGAGCGACTACTATTTTGCCGTTCCCAAAAGCCGCCCTGACCTGATGAACGACATCAACGCCGCCATGACGACCATCGCCCGCGATAACCCGCGCTATAACGAGGAAGTCAAATCGAGTTACTCGACCCAAAACAGTGGCTCGTCATCGCTCACCGGTACCGAGACCACCTGGCTCAAAGAAAACGGCAATACCATCACGCTCGGCTATCTTAAAAACCAACTTCCCTACTGTACGCAAAATGACGACGGCGAGATGGAAGGGTCGCTCGCCACGCTTGCAACGACGTTGCACGACAAGTTTGGCATTACGGTCAAAACAATCGCACTCTCGAACAACAAGCAAATGATCAAAGCCCTTTCCAACGGAACCATCGATGTCGCCCTGCCGTTGTTTCGCGACTACTGGCTCGCCGAGCAGACAGGGGTCATCCAGTCAAACTCGATGGGAACGGTTTCGCTGACCGCCATTCACAGTGGCAAAAACCTGAACAGAGACCTTAAGAACATCGCTTGTACAAAGAGCACAATCGTTAACCGTTTTGAGCTCGAAAGTCTCTTTCCGAACGCAACGGTAACCGAGTATTCGAATGACGGCGAGGTGCTCAAAGCCCTCAATGAGGGGAAGGCACGTTGCATCATTGTCCCCAGCACGCGCCTGGAAACTCTCCGCGACATCTACGACATCGAGGATTTCGAAACACAGGAACTCACCAACACGGCGCAACTATCGTGTTTAATTTCGCGCGGCAAGCCCGAGCTGCTGGGAATCATCAATAAGGGCATCGTCAATGCAGGTGAATCGCTCTCTGCAAACAGCTATTTCCCCACATCGTACTCGGCGCAAGAATCGGATGCGTTCCGACTTCTCTACCGCAACCGCATCGTCATTGCGGCAGTCGTCATCTGCATTTTGCTCACCGGCATCGTCATCCTTGTCTGGTCGCTTTACCGCGCACAGGAGGAACGGCAGAAAGCCGATGCCGCCAACGCCGCCAAAACCGCGTTCCTCACGCGCATGAGCCACGACATCCGCACGCCGCTCAACGGCATCCTGGGCCTTATCGAAATTGAGGAATTGAAAGACGGCGATATGCAAGTCGCCCGCGAAAGCCGCGCCAAGGCGCGTGTTGCCGCCAATCACCTGCTCTCGCTAATCAACGATATCCTCGAGATGGGCAAAATCGAAGACCGCAAGCTAACACTGGAACATGCTCCTTTTAACCTCAAAGAGCTCTGTGACGATGCGCTGGTGCTGTGCAAGCTCCGCGCATCCGGTAACGGCATCACCATGCAGGACAATAGCCTGCCGTACGCCACAGGGCCATACATGATCGGCAGTCCCACCCATATCCGACGGATCATAATCAACCTGCTAGACAACAGCATTAAGTACAACAAGCGCGGCGGCTCCGTCACCTTTAGCTCACAGACCAAGCCACTCGATGATGGGCGCGCGCTCTTTTGCTTTAGCGTTTCGGATACCGGCATTGGCATGGCTCCCGAGTTTTTAAAGCATATCTATGAGCCGTTTGCCCAAGAAGGTGACGATGCGCGCAGCAGGTTCCAAGGAACCGGCATGGGCATGCCCATCGTCAAATCGCTCATCGACATGATGGGCGGCACCATCGAGATTTCAAGCGAACTCGGCGTGGGCAGCACGTTCACTGTCCAGATTCCGCTCGATATCGACAAGAACCCTCGGGCCCACATAAAGCCAGTCGAGGCAATGCCCAACTGCCCGATTGCCGGCATGAACGTCCTGCTCGCCGAAGACAACGACCTGAATGCCGAAATTGCCCAGGCGCTGCTGGAATCCGAGGACGTTGTGGTGACCCGCGCGGCCAATGGCAACGAGGTTGTCGACCTGTACCTGTCGCATCCCGCCGGCAGCTTCGACGCCATCCTCATGGACATCATGATGCCCGGTATGGACGGTTATGAGGCAACGCGCGTGATTCGTCTGAGCGGCAAGCCCGACGCCGCCGACATCCCCATCATCGCGCTGACCGCCAACGCTTTTGCCGAGGACGCCAAGGCCGCACGCGACGCCGGCATGAACGCCCATCTGCCCAAGCCGCTCGATTTTGACAAGCTCAAAAACATTCTCGCCCGCATCAAGCAACACGGTCCCAGTTCGCTATAGTCTCTCTCCAAGAACCATGCCCGATTGGAAAGGAATCCCGCGATGTTTAGGCCTCTACGTCGAAAGAAGCGCGCCATTACCGACGAGGTGGCGCGCGAGCTGCTCGCCACCTGCAAGCGCGGCGTCTTTGCCGTCAACGGCGACGATGGCTACCCGTACGCCATTCCCGTCAACTACTTTTTTGACGCCGAGCACGACAAGATTTACTTCCACGGCGCCAAGGCGGGCCACAAGGTCGATGCGCTCAAGCGTGACGACAAGGTCTGCTTTACCGTCTACGGCAACGAGTGGTACAAGGACGGCGACTGGGCTCCCTACGTTATGAGTACCGTTGTCTTTGGTCGTTGTCGCCTGGTAGATGAAGCGCCCGCGTTTATCGAGGACAAAGTCCGTCAGCTCGCGCTTAAGTACTACCCTTCTGCCGAAGAAGTCGAGGAGGAGATCGCCAAAGACATAAAGGGCGTCCAACTCTACGAGATTTCGATTGAACATCTTTGCGGCAAGCAGATTCATGAAAAGTAGCGAATGCGGAAAACGCGCTCGCTACCCTCTGCGCCCCATGTGCCCACGCATTTTGACGGCGTGGGCACATGGGGCAGCACTCAAATCGAGCGCCCCCTATACCCCAAAAACGTAGCGGTCCAGGCGCTCACACGCCTCCTTTACCCGCGAAAGCGGCAGCGCCAGATTCACGCGAATGTGGCAGGGTCCGTGGAACGGACGGCCGTCCTGATACCCCACGCCCACGCGCGCCCCCTCGTCGAGCAACCACTGAATATCGCGGCCATGCTCGCGACACCACTCGGTGCAGTCCAGAAACACCATGTAGGTGCCTTGCGGACGCGAATAGGACACGCCCGCAAAATGCTCGTCAACGTAATCGCAGAAGTAGTCAACGTTGGCATCGATGACCTGGTTGAGCTCATCGACCCACTCGTAGCCCTGCGGCTGGTAGGCGCCGATAAGCGCATGCATGGAGAGGACGTTCATCTCGTTGTAGTGGGTCTTGTTGGACACGGCGCTCACGCGGTCGCGCAGCGTCTCGTTATAGATGATGTGATAGCTGCCGACCAGGCCCGCCAGGTTGAACGTCTTACTGGGCGCATAGAGGGCAACCGTGCGCATGCGGGCATCTTCGCTCACCGACTGCGTCGGGATATGCTTGTGACCCGGCAGGATGATATCGGACCAAATCTCATCCGAGATCACCACGCAATCGTGCTGGCGATAGATGTCCATGGCACGTTCGATCTCGTCGCGCTCCCATACGCGGCCGCAGGGATTGTGCGGCGAGCAGAACACCGCGGCATGGATGTGGTTTTGGGCGAGCTTGCGCTCCATGTCCTCAAAGTCCATACGCCACACGCCTTGGTCGTCGAGCTTAAGCGGGCTGTGGACAATGCGATAGCCCGCGGCTTCGATAGACTTGGTGAAACCGATGTAGGTGGGGCTGTGGACCAGCACCGCATCGCCCGGCTGGACGTACGCGCGCAGCGTCGACACGACACCGCCCAGCACACCGTTTTCGTAGCCGATATGCTCCGGCGCCAGGCCCTTAACACCGTTGCGGCGGCTCTGCCATTCGATGATGCGGTCGAAGTACTCGTCGCGCGGATCGAAATAGCCAAACATGGGGTGCTGGGCGCGCTGAATGATGTGCTCCTGGACCGTGGGCACCGTGGCAAAGTTCATGTCCGCCACCCACATGGGAATGCGGTCGAAGCCCTCGTCGGGTGCATTCGGAGCCATGCCGGGAATCTCGCCCCAGGAGTCAACGGCAATGGCATCCATGCCGTGGCGGTCGATAAGCGAAGTAAAGTCGTATTTCATGCTGGACTCCCGTGCAAAGCGGATGGTTTCGGTAGGCGTTATTGTCCACCAGCACGGGCGATTTTGGCATGGGGTTTGCACGGGTTTTGGCATTGAATTTGGCGGATGGGAACTATGGACAAATGGCCGGCTAGCCCCGCGCGTCGTTGACGGCGGTTACCGTCAAGCTGGCTCCGTCAACCGTAAACGATATGTCGAGCCCGGCGTAGGCCAAGTGGTACACGCGGTTGGGCTCGTGCTTGCCGCCCGCGCGGCGCGGATCTTGGCGAAGGACCTCGACCAAGCCGGGGAGCTTTGCGGGCGGGACCATCTCCTGCAGCGCTTGCGGAAACTCGACGTCGAGCTCTTGCCACGGGTTGTCCTCGATCCAGCCGCCCGTTGCGTCAGGGTGGCAATCCGCAAACGGAATGTAGGGTTTGATGTCGTAGATGGGCGTGCCGTCGCGCAGATCGGCCCCCAGCACATGAATGATGGGACCATCGTCAGTGAGCTCGACACGATCGAGCTTGACACAGGTGAGCCCGATGGGATTGGGGCGAAACGGACTGCGCGTGGCAAACACGCCCACGCGCTCGGCTCCACCCAGACGCGGCGGGCGCACGGTCTTCGACCATTTTGCGTTGGTGCCGGACCTGTCCCGCGTCTTGGCATCGGCGGCAATATCCTTAGCCGTGCCGCCGGGCGTGCCGTTTTCGAAGCGCCAGAGCAGCCATAGGTGAGAGAAGGAATCCAGGCCCTCAACCGCTGCGTTGGAGGCAAATTCCGGCTCAAAGACGATGCGTCCCTGCAGATGGGGCGCCAAAAAGCTGTTGCGCGGGATGCCGAACTTCTGCGGCAGATCGGTATGTATGTGTGCGATAGGTTCCATGCCGGTCATTGTACGGCATGGGCGTACGAGACGCCGCGCACAATCCCCCACCGCGGTCGCCGAACGTGCAACCAACGGTTGCTTGGAAGGGTGCCTACCGCCGCGTATGCTTAAGCCATCAACCAGCAGAGAGGAGCCGTCATGGCCTTTGCAGAAAAACTCATCGCCGTCCGTCGCGCCAACAATCTCACCCAAGAGCAGCTTGCCGCCAAGCTCTACGTAACGCGCCAAGCCATCAGCCGCTGGGAGCGCGGCGAGGTCACGCCGGGCATCGATATGATGAAGCTCATTGCCGCCGTAACCGGAGAGCCACTGTCTCACCTGCTCGAAATGCCCGAACACTACTGCGAGAGCTGTGGCATGTTGCTCACGCCCGATGACTGCGGCACCGACGCTACGGGCGCCACGACCGATCATTACTGCAAATGGTGCTACGACCACGGCAAGTACACCTACGAGACCACCATGGAGGCAATGATCGAGGATTGTGCCCCGCGCCTGGCGCAAAACACCGGCATGTCACTCGACGAAGCCGTTTCGCTCATGGGCGCCGTCCTACCGCAACTAGAGCGCTGGCGCACCGTGCAGGAAAACGAGGAGCGCTACGGTGCCGAAGCTCGAGCTCGCTATGGCGATGAAGCCGTCGATGCGGCAAACGACGCGCTGCTGGACATGGACCCTCAGACATGGAATGACATGAAGGAGCTTGAACGTGCCATTTTGGGCCAGCTCTCGATTGCCATGGGCGATGGCGAACCGGAAGGCAGCGAGGCTCGCAAGCTCGTCGCGATGCATCGCCGCTGGATAGCTCTCAACTGGGACAGCGAGCCCCAAGACGAGGCATATCTGAGGCTCGCCCACGGCTACCTCGCCGACCAGCGCTTCGTAGACTACTATGACAAGCCGTGCGGCACTGGCGCCACAGCGTTTCTGGTCAAGGCTATCGAGTCGTCGCTGACTCGTGCTTAGATTGCAGCGGCTTTGGGTATCTCAATCAAAACCTCAACCGATTGGAGACCTATGGCTACTAATCACGAGCTCGTGCTGTACGTTATGACCGGATGCCCGTATTGCATTAAGGTCAAGCGCTTCCTGGCGGATAACGGCGTAACCATCCCCGAGCGCAACATCTCGACCGACCCCGATGCCGAGCAGACGCTCATCGCCGTCGGCGGAAAACGCCAGGTTCCCTGCCTGTTCATTGACGGCGAGCCACTCTACGAATCGAGCGACATCATCGCCTGGGTACAGGAGAACCTGCTCTAGTACTCATTGGGGACGCACTTAAATGAGTAGTTACACTCATTGGGGACGCACTTAAATGAGTAGTCGTTAAAGAACGTCCCCAATAACTAGTCCCCCGCCGAACCCAAACATATACGCCAGCATCCAAAGTCGACTTTTTTCGACACCTTTGAATGCTGGCGTACAGCTTTTTGTGGGCAGTCGTTGGGTGTTCCTATAGTTTTGTCAACCGTCGGGGCTACTCCCGGTAGGGCACCCGGTCGCGCATCACGGCGTATATCGCCCTGAGCCGCTTCCTCGCGACGGCCTTGAGCGCCCGCCCGTGCCCCATGCCCCGCGCCCTGCAGGCCCGGTAGTACTCGCCGTAGCGCCCCGAGGACCTCACCAGGCTGTTGCACGAGAAGATCAGCAGGGACTTGAGCCTCGCGTCGCCGCGCCTGGACGCCCTGACCGACCTCACCGACGTTCCGGAGCTCCTCACCCTCGGGGCTATGCCGCAGTACGAGGCCAGGTGGTCGTGGTCCGGGAACCTCCCGATGTCGACCGACACCGCGAGCTGCGCCGCGGTCCTCGGGCCGATGCCGGGCACGGTGAGCAGGCACGCGTAGGTCTCGTCGCCCTCGAGCAGCGCCGCCGTCTCGGCCTCGAGGGCCCCGGCCTCGTCGAGGGCCTCCGATATCCGGGCGGCCAGGAACCTGACCTGCCTGTTCTCGGCCTCGACGAGCGCCGGCGGGGGCGCGGTGGAGGCGGCCGCGGCCTCCCCGGCGGCCTCGGCC
>CALDCF010000078.1 GCA_937937635.1 uncultured Collinsella sp. | reverse complement strand
CTCCAAAGGCGACCCGCCGCGCACTTTGGGACAAAAACAAAAACTCAAAGCCCTGAGTTTGAAAAAAGTTTTTGAGGTTGTCCCAACTTTTGTCCCCGAAGCCGACGAAACGCAACATCGCGTCATTCGGCGGCACGCGTTCCGTGTCGATGCCGAAAACTGGGTGCAACTGGAATGGCGGGACGGCAGAACCGAAGCCATCGGGTGGGAATAGCAGGAACTGTGTTCTGAACTCGCGTTTTAGTACTGCCGAGTATCGTCTGATGCTGTTTTGACATCGCCGCAAAGCAAAGACACCAGCGAAATAACGGGAATAAAGGCCTCCGAACCCTCTGGTTCGGAGGCCTTTTCCTTGCATTCCTACCCGAAAACGACTCCTCGTCGAAGCCCTCCGAGCATCGGGCGGCACTATCGGGCGTGGGCGTTTTCGTAGGCCTCTTTGATTTCTTTTGGCAAACCGTCGGGAATCATGGCCCTTAGCTCGGCCTCGTTTTCGCCCTGGCTCAGCTGCCCGTAGAACCAACATTTGTACTTCAACATGTCCAGCGCACGGTTCATGTTCGCGATCTCCGACTCCATGTGGGCCTTTCGCTCCTCGAACATGGCCTTGCGTTTGGGGTATGTTGAGGGACCCTCCGCGCACCATTCCATGAACAGCCGGATGTCCTTGATCTCCATCCCCGCCTTCTTTAGGCATTCGATGACCCGAAGCGCCTCGAGTTCCGTATCGCTGAACCGGCGAATGCCGGACGTCCGCTCCAGCCCCGGGAACAATCCCTGCTTGTCGTAATATCGCAGCGTAGAAGTGGGCAAACCGAACATCTCCGACACTTGTCCGATTGTGTACATGGCTCCTCCGAATAAATCTCGAATTCATTCCTTGACCTAAAGTTAGGTTTAGGTATTACCTTCATTCTCGTTAATAAAACAGAGAATGCAAGGGATGTTTCGTAATGAGCAAAAAGGTTTTGATAGTTTCTTCAAGTCAACGAAAGAATGGCAATTCCGAGACGTTGGCGGACGCTTTCGCCAACGGTGCGCGGGAAGCGGGCCACAGCGTGGAGACCGTGCACCTGCGCGAGAAGCAGCTCGGCTTCTGCAAGGGCTGCCTTGCCTGCTCAAAGCTGGGGTACTGCGTCATCCAAGACGATGCCGTGGAAATTGCCGCCAAAATGCACGATGCGGATGTGCTGGTGTTTGCAACGCCCGTCTACTACTACAGCGTCTGCGGCCAGCTCAAGACCATGCTGGACCGCGCTAACCCGCTTTTCGGCTCCGACTATGCATTCACTGAGGCGTATCTATTAGCAACGGCGGCGGAGAGTGGGCGCTCGACTTTCGACGGCGCAAAAAAGGCCGTGCAGGGATGGATCGACTGCTTCCCCCGCTGTGCGCTTGCCGGAACGGTTTTCGCCGGCGGCGTGAACGGTGTGGGCGATATCGCCGGGCATCCTGCTCTGGAGCAGGCGCGGCGAATGGGCATGAGAGTCTAGACGCGGCTTAGCTGCACGGAAGCAGTTTTGCACTCAAAACCATCGACAGGAGGAATCAAACATGGCAATTAAGCAGACGGCGGGCAGAGATGCCCTGGGGGAGTTCGCTCCCAAATTCGCACAGCTCAACGATGACGTGCTGTTCGGCGAGGTGTGGAGCCGGGAGGGCGAGCTCTCCCTGCGCGACCGCAGCATGGTGACGGTGGTTGCCCTGATGTCGCAGGGGCTGACGGACTCTTCGTTCAAATATCACCTGACGTCCGCGAAGAACAACGGCGTGACCAGGGCGGAGATTGCGGAGATCCTTACGCACGCGGCGTTTTACGCGGGTTGGCCCAAGGCATGGGCGGCCTTCCGCATGGCGAAGGAGGTCTGGGCGAACGACGATGCCGTCGACGCAAAGGCTCAGCACCAAAACGAGATGGCGTTTCCCATCGGTGCCCCCAACGACGCATTCGCGAAGTACTTTATCGGTCAAAGCTACCTCGCGCCCCTTTCCACCGAGCAGGTCGGCGTCTACAACGTGACGTTCGAGCCTGGTTGCCGCAACAACTGGCATATCCATCACGCCAAAAGCGGTGGCGGACAGATTCTCGTCTGCGTGGCTGGTCGAGGGTTTTACCAGGAGTGGGGCAAGCCGGCACAGGAGCTGCACCCCGGCGACGTGGTCAACATCGCCCCGGGGGTGAAGCACTGGCACGGCGCCGCGCCCGACAGCTGGTTCTCCCATCTGGCGCTGGAGGTTCCGGGCGAGGATGCCTCCAACGAGTGGCTGGAGCCTGTGGACGACGAGGAATACCTCAAAGCGACTAACAAAGAGGCTTAAGCCTCGCCGCGCTACTCGTCGCGTTGCTGTGCCGCCGAGAGCAGCGCGCCCAAATCGGCCTGAATCGCCTCTGCCTTGCTTCCGAGCTGCAGCGGAGCCGAGCCGTTCGAGATGTTGACGCTCAACAGGTGCGCATCCGGCAGCTTTGCGGTCATGCTCCAGAACGGGAGTGTGATGATACCAGGAGTCATTTCGCCCACGCCGAGCTCCAGCAACAGCACGCGGCCACTGCTGCGCTCGCGCACAAAGCGTTCGTATCGTTCGAGGCTCTCGCGCCATGCTCCGCCTTGCAGAAACGTGTCGTCGCGCACCCACGGCGTAAGCTGCCAGCCGCAGTGCGGGCATCGGGGGATATCTTCGCTGCGGATCTCGAACCCTGCCATGCCGGCGAGCATGCGCTCGACATGGGGACTTGCGTCGAAGAGCTCGTCGCAGCATGGCTGCTTGCACTGAAGGTGTGCGAAGCTTCCCTGATAGTTGCAGACTCTCTCGGCGGGAAACGTCTTTTCGACTTGGGTGTCCACATTGGTGCTCAGTATGAAGTAGTCCTTGTGGCCGATGAGGGATCGCAGGTCGAGATAGGGCTGTGAGGCCGGCTCGCGCAGCATGAAGTCGATGTATCGCGCGTAGTATGCCCATTGCTGCTCGAGACTGGGGTAGAGGTGGTAGAAGCCGTCGAATAGGCTCTTAAAGCCAAATGCCCGCTGCCAGTCATCCATTCCGGCGCGCGCCATGCCCGCGTGGTTGTAATGGTTGAACCCTGCGGCGCTCGACATGCCCGAGCCGATGCCGACGACGATGGTGTCGGCATCGGCAATAAGGCTTCGAAGCTTATCTGCTGCTCTTTCTAGAGACGGCATTGGGCGACCTCCTCAAAAGCCGGTGCCATATCGCCATCAACGAGAATGGTCTCACATGAAGCGTCGGGCGCCATGGCCTGGCTGTAGTTGAACGCGATATAGGTGGCGTGCTTGCAGGCGTTTGCGATTTGAGCAAGCATACGTTTTATGACGCCGTTGCGCAGTCCCACGCCAAGCTCGAGGATAGCAACCCTGTCGTTGCGATGGGCTCGCACAAGGCGCGCAAGCTCTTCGAGCTGGGCCACGGCGATGGCGTCTGGATGAGTGAGACGCAGCTCGTCGATCGACGTGCGCGTGCTCCCCTCCGTCTCGAGCACGCGGTTCTCGTCGAACCCTGCGCGAGCAAAATGCCCGTCGATATTGCAGGTGATCACGAAAGAGTCCGCATGCTCCGTAAGACGCCGCAGCGTGTTCATGAGCGGGCTGGGCTCATATTCGAGATACTCCTTTTGATGGAATCGCTCGGCCCATCGACGTCGTACGTTTGCATCTGGGGAGGCGAGCCCCTGCAGTATGCAGCTGATGACGTCGGCTTGGGCGAGGTCCCCGTACGCCTCCCAAAAATGATCATCGGCGCGGAAGAGGTTGAGCCCCTCCGCCATGTCGAGCCCGTTGCTGGCGCCGATGGCGATCAGATCCGCCTCGGCAAGTGCCCGACCGATGCGAGCGGCCTTTACTGTTTCCATGCGCTACCTTCCCAGCGTCTTGCGCACGTCGGCGAGCACGTCGGCGATGTCGGCGCGGATCGCCATGCCTCGGCCCTCGATCGCACGGGGCAGAAAGCGTGTCTTGTTGTTCACGGCGATGTAGCTGGCCTGCGGTAACTGCGCCGTGAGAGCCCAGAACGGCTCCTGGATAAACGCAGGCGTGATGCGACCCACGCCCAGCTCGAGGAAAAGAATCTTCTGATGCGCGTGCGCGTCAAGCCAGTCGGACGCCTTGCGGTACTGCTCCTCGTAGAGTTCGCCCTGCAAAAAGTTGCCGTAGCCGCGAACCCAGGGGAACGCTTCGGCCCCGCAGTGCGGGCAGCGCGGCACGAGCTCTGTTGGAACCTCTAGGTCGTCTCCCATGGCCTCGATCATGCGGGAGACGGGCTCGGTTGCATCCCATACGTCATCGGTGCAGCAGCGGGAGCATTGGAAGAAGCGGTGGTCGCCCTGGATCTCCGCCACCTTCTCCCACGGGTAGATCTTTACGAACTGCGTGTCCTGGTTGGTGGTGAGCACAAAGAAGTCCTTCTTAGCAAGGATGGCGTCGAGGTCCTTGTAGGGCTTGCGCAGCGGGGCGTTGAGCGTGGTATCGAGGAAGGTGGCAAGATAGCCCCAGCGCGCCTCGGCGGTAGGCCAGCGATAGAATGAACCCTCGAAAGCACCCTTGAAGCCATAGCGCTCGGCGAACTTGCCGAAATGTCTGCGATAGGTCGCGTTGTCCTCGTAGTAGAAGTCGCCGCCGCCCGCCGCGGAGAGACCGGAGGCACCGCCCACAAGCACGCAATCGGCCTCATCGATCATGCGGACAAAGTCCTTGATCTGCTGGTCGTAGGGCTTGGGCTCGCGGTCACTCAGGTCGTAGGGCGTGCCACCGCCGCGGTAGGCTGCCTGATGGGAAAACGATCGGTTGGTGAGCTCGATAACGAGCTGCTCGTACAGAGTCACTGGATACCTTCTTTCGGCTATTATAGACAGGTGTCTATAAAAAGTATCCATGTTGATTTACGTCAGAGCAATGAACAGCTTTGAGGCACTGTCGATAAACGAGCGTTTGCTGGACATTGTCGAGCGTTGCAATTGGAGGAGCCATGGAAGTAGGGAAGATCGATCGTCGTCGGCGCTATACGCTCTCGGTCATACGGGGGGCGTTCTTCGCGCTGCTGGCCGAGGTCGGCTTCGCGAAGATGACGGTGGCGGATATCTGCCACCGCGCCGATATCAACCGCGGCACGTTCTATCTGCACTACGAGGATAAGTTCGCGCTGCTCGACGCACTTATTGACGAGGCTTTGGCGGCCGTGCCCCCGCTCGAGGGATCGGAGGCGGATGCCCCCTGCCAGCGCCCGCCGGCAAACGATGACTATTATCTGCTCTACTCGGATGACGACGCGTACGCCCGCGTGGCGCAGCGCGTCATCGAGCGCGGCGCAGAGCAGATGGTTCCCTCGATCATGGAGAAGACTGGGCTTTCGCGCGGGGATGCTTATCTGCTCTTTGTCCACAGCGTTCAGGGAAACCTCGCGGTCAACCGCCTGCTCGGTTGGAGGCGGGGACCCGAGTTCGCCCATGCCCAGGAACTGCTCAACATCTATTCCGAAGGAGGCTTGCGAGCGGTATCGGCTCGTCACGATTTCCGTAGTTGATCTTGACTGAGGACTCCTTACAAGTCTTGCTCGAGATCGAGCGGAGACTGGGCCCTGCCGAATCGGAGCTATGGCGACCAAAAATGTTGCCAGAAGACGCCGTCGACGCTGTTTGCGATGGGGCAGAGCTCGATGGCGGTTCGGCACAGTCTGTTTCGACGGTTTCGCGGGGCGTTGATGGCGTGAAGGCGACCGTTGGAAAAAGCTCATTTCCGTGGGGAAGAAACTTCTCGGTGCGTAAAGCTCATCGGAGCGGGGATAGAGCTTTGTCTACGAGGTACGAAATGCTGGCTAGCGGTTGCGACGCCTTGTTGCAGAAATGCCAACTGCCGCAACTACAGCACCGGCAACACTCAGGGCGGCTGCCATCGCACCGTTGTCGCCCGTCGCGGGTAGGGTGGCCCCGGCTGGTTTAACCGCCGCTACTGCCTTGGTGGAAACGGGATTTGCCGTGGGCTTTTTTGCATTGGGCTGCGGTGTGGGCTCGGTCTTGGTTTCCGGTTCGGGTTTGGAACCGCTCGTATCGGTTGCAAACAAGTGCACGTCACTGTCGAAGACGTAACGGATGTAGTAATCGTGCCGCGTTTCGTGCATAATCCCTTGCCCGCTGTCGAAGTCACGGTCAACGTGTGTGCCAAGGTAGGTTGAGCTGTTGAGGTTCAGCCTGTAAGGGATTTGGTCGTCGGCGTAACTGCCTGTAAAGACTACGGTTGCTCTAACGTGATTGTCGATCATGGTCAGGGCAATAGAGACGCTGGCCTCTTTGGGGTTCTCGGTTTTTATAAGGCTTTCGGTATCGGTGTCGATCTTGAAGAGATGGACGGTGTCGTTAAGCCCGTAGATGAAGTCCTCGGGTTTGTCGGGAAAATCGTGTACAAGAGCCTCGTTCTGGACCAACTCGAAAGCAGGGGGTAGCTCCAAATCGTAGTAATGATCGACGGTGGTTGCTGTGAGGCTGCCTTCCGCGTTGACTTCGTCGCAGGTGATGGGTGTTGCGACATCGGGTTCGGGCATTTCGGTCGCCAGTGCTGCGCAGGGTAGCAAAAGCTGCCCTGCCATAAGAATGCTTACTCCGAAGGCAACGACTCTGGCGCCTGCATGAAGCTTGACGTTGCGGATAGACAGGCCAGTGCGTTTGTAATGGGTTTGCGGTGCAACATGCTGTCCATACATAAGGCGCTCCTTGTTCGTAGGCCGGTTTCCGTGGATCTATGTTGCGCCTGCCCGATTCGGCCAGGCTCATACACGCGAACGCTCACGCGAGTAGGAGAAAGCTCTAGTTAATTTTCCCACAGTCGACACTTTGCGGCCAACGATTTGCTGTTCAATTCTCGGAGAGAGAATCAAGACAGTTGAGGAGTTGTCAGGCAATGAGACCGAGCGCGACAGCATGGCATCCTCGCCCAAGTTGAAAGAGGTGCGCGAGCTCGCTCGCAAGCTCGCCTAAGGGTAAGAAGAACGCATGGCAATCGGTGTTGGTGGAAATGCTTGCTGTCCTTTTCAAGAGGAATGCTGATTGCCATGCGTCGATGCCCCAGCGGACAATTCCGGTGTGCTAAAACGCCTTCTCGCTCAAGAATTCCCTGAACGCGGGGATGTCGAAGCCGACGAGGCCACGTCCACGTTTCCCGATAACGCCGTCCTCGAGGAGGCGGCGCTTGTACTGGCTTGTGTAGTTGCTGGCGACGCCCATACGCTTGGCGATCTCCGAGACCCTGCTGGATCCAGAATCAGGCAGAAGATTGTGAGTGAAAATCGGGAGTAGCACTCCCGATTTTGACCAATTAACGTTTGTACGAGATAATAGGCTCCATAACGGGAGGCGATTCTATGTACATCGAGCGCGAAATTGAACAGACGATAGATTCGATGCTGGGGCAGGGAAAAGTTGTCCTGGTGACCGGAGCGCGCCAAGTTGGGAAGATGACGGTTCTCAAGCAACATCTAGGCGACCGATTCGACTATGTTTCGATGGAGAACCCGCGGGATTATCTTCTTGCAAAAGAGGATGCCGCCCTGTTTTTCGAGTCTCATGATTTGCCGATCATCATTGATGAGATTCAGCGCGTGCCTGAGCTTTTTTCTCCGGTGAAGTGGGTTGTCGATCAATCAGAGGAGAAGGGCCGAATCGTCCTCACGGGATCCCAGACATATCACCTCATGAAAGGGGTGAGCGAATCTTTGGCGGGGAGGATTAGAATTCTGGAGATGCCCTCTTTAAGCTTGCGAGAGCTTGTTGGTGGTTCCCAGGGCCCTCGTCCGTATATCCCCAAAAAGGTTTCCTTGGCCTCTAAGATGTCTTCGGGAAATATTTGGAACATCATCCATAGGGGTTCGATGCCCGAACTGCAAGACCCAAATATCGATTGGGACTCCTATTATTCCGACTACGTTGCCGCATATCTCGAACGCGATGTTCGCGATCTTGTAAACGTGAAGGATGAGGCGAAGTTCTACAGCTTTATGGTCGCGTGCGCAGCGAGAACGGGGCAACTGTTAAATGCCACCGATATTGGAAACACCGTTGACGTCGACCGTAAGACGGTGAAGGCTTGGCTCTCGGTTTTGCAGGCGTCGAACATCGTTCGGATTGTCGAGCCCTTTTGGCCTAATGTCGATAAGCGTCTGACCAAGACCCCTAAAATATTCTTTATGGATACAGGTCTTGTTTGTCATCTAACGAGGTGGATAACGCCGGAGCAATTGCGCAACGGGGCCGCGGCGGGGCATATATTTGAGACGTTCGTTGTCTCGGAAATTTTGAAGAGCTTTATGAACGCGGGGAAGAGCCTCCGCGACGTATGGTTCTATCGAGACCAAAAGAAGCGCGAAATTGATTTGCTCATCCAAGAGGGCCATATTCTCCATCCCGTCGAGGTGAAGATGTCAGCCACGGTGGGCAAAGATGCAGTAAAGAATTTTTCCTGTCTCGAGGGCCTGACCGGCTATGAAATTGGGTTTGGACACGTTGTCTGTCAAACCCCGGATCCATACCTTATTACCAAGGATGTCCAAGCGATTCCCGTGTGGGGCATATGATATACGTTGCAGCGAGCGGGGCCCGGAGCGCGATGCTGCTGCGCTCCGGGCCCCGCTGCTTTGTATGACCATGACGGTTTGGCCACCGTCGTCCTAGTCAAACAGACTCGGCATGTCGTTTTCTTTCATGAGGGCACCGGCGGAGGGCAGGCTCTGCGCGGTGAACTTTTCGGCCGAGACGCCGGCGCCGAGGATGTCTTCGGTCGTGCCGACGGTGGTGACCGAGCGGCCCTTCTTGGCCGTGAAAGCCTGGACGCCCTGCGTGTTGGTGGTCGTCTTAGTCTTGAGCAGCGACGTGTTGAAGTTCATCAGACGGTAGTCGCTCGAGACCAGCGCAATGTCGCGATCTTCCTTGAGCACCTGGGCATACAGCAGCTTACTGCCGCCGTAGATGGCGTTCTTGAGGCGCTTGCGGTTGGTCTTGGTGACATATCCAGAAAGCGCGACACGCACCACGCGGCCGTTCTCAAAGACGAACAGCACGTCGGCCTTGTAATCCTCGGGGTCGATGACCCAGATGACGCTCTCGTCGGGTTCCATCTCAAGGTCGGTGGGCAGGTACGAGCCCAGCTGGGCCGACTTGGTGTCCTCAAACGCGGCGACCTTGCACTTGTACACCTGGCTCTTGTTGGTAAACACGAGCAGCTCGTGCGTGTTGGAGGACGGGAACTCGATAAAGGGCTTGTCGCCGTCCTTGTACTTGAGCGTGGCGGCCTTCTTGAGCACGCGGTCTGTCATCTTTTTGAGATAGCCCTCGCGCGAAAGCATGATGGTGACGGGGTACTCCTCGACCTCGGGCTCCAGGCTCACCTCAACGACCTCGTGGGGTTCGATCCTGCCCGTACGGCGCGGCATCACATATTTCTTGTTGACCGCGGCCAGCTCGTCGCTGATGACCTTCTTGATGTTCTCTTCGCTGGAGAGGGTCTCCTCAAGCTCGGCAATCTCGCCCTCGAGCTTGGCAATGTCCTTGGTGCGGTTGAGGATGTACTCCTCGTTGATGTTGCGGAGCTTGAGCTCGGCGACAAACTCGGCCTGGGTCTCGTCGATGTCGAAACCCCTCATAAGGTTGGGTACAACCTCAGCCTCGAGCTTGGTGCCGCGGATGATGGCGATAGCCTTGTCGATATCGAGCAGGATCGCCTCGAGGCCGTGCAGCAGGTGCAGGCGCTCGGACTTTTTGCCCAGGTCAAAGTTAATGCGGCGACGCGTGGACTCAATACGCCATTTGACCCACTCGTGCAGGATCTGGCGCACGCCCATAACACGGGGATAGCCGTCGACGAGCACGTTGAAGTTGCACGAGAACGAGTCCTGCAGCGTGGTCGAGCGATAGAGCTTGGCCATGAGCTTGTCGGGGTCGACACCGCGCTTAAGGTCGATGGCGATACGCAGACCCGAAAGGTCGGTCTCATCGCGAATGTCTGCGATCTCCTTGACCTTGCCCTCCTTGGAGAGCTTGACGATGCGCTCGATGATGACATCGGTCTTGGTGGTGTAGGGGATCTCGTAGACCTCGATGATGCGCTCTTCGGGAATCCAGCGCCAGCGGGAGCGGATCTGGAAGCTGCCAAGGCCGGTCTCAACGATCTTCTCCATCTCCTCGCGGCGGTAGATAATCTCGCCGCCGGTCGAGAAGTCGGGCATGGGCATATACTCAAGCAGATCGCAGTCAGGATCCTGCAGATAATGCATGGTGGCAGTGCAGACCTCGTTGAGGTTGAAGCCGCAGATGTCGGATGCCATGGCGACGCCGATGCCCTTGTTGGCCGAAACCAGAATATTGGGGAACGTGGTGGGCAGCAGGCGCGGCTCCTTCATGGCGCCGTCGTAGCTGTCGACGAAGTCGACCGGGTCCTTGTCGATGTCCTTGAAGATCTCGGCGCTGATGGGGGAGAGCTTGGCCTCGGTGTAACGCGAGGCGGCGTAGCTCAGGTCGCCCGAATAGTACTTGCCAAAGTTGCCCTTCGATTCCACGAAGGGGGCAAGCAGCGCCTCGTTGCCGGTGGCCAGGCGCACCATCGTTTCGTAGATCGCGGCATCACCGTGCGGGTTGAGCTTCATGGTCTGGCCCACGATGTTGGCGCTCTTCTGGCGCTCGCCCTTGAGTAGGCCCATCTTGTACATGGTGTAGAGCAGCTTGCGGTGCGAGGGCTTAAAGCCGTCGATCTCGGGGAATGCACGCGAGACGTTGACGCTCATGGCGTAGGGCATGTAGTTGACCTCGAGCGTCTGCGTGATCGGCTGGTCGGTGACCTCGGAGTGCAGGCCGATGACGTTCTCGGCGTTGACCTGCTTTTTCTTTGGCTGGTTCTTCGTCTTCTTCTTTGCCACGATTTCCTCTTGAACTTCTTGTGGGCCGTCGTTATCGATTTGCTGCTATTGCAGGTCCAGCTGGTCCAGGTATTCCTTGCCGTGCTCGGAGATATGGCGCTTACGGCCCGCCTCGTCGTTGCCCAGCAACAGGTTGAACATGGTTTCCATCTTGGTGACGTCCTCGGGCTCCACCTTGATCAGGCGACGCGTCTCGGGGTTCATGGTGGTGAGCCACATCATGTCCGGATCGTTCTCACCAAGACCCTTGGAGCGGTTGATCGAGCACTTCTGGTCGCCGATCTCCTTAAGAATGCCGTTCTTCTCGAGCTCGGTGTAGGCAAAGTAGGTCTTCTCTTTGCAGTTGATCTCGTAGAGCGGCGACTCGGCGATATAGACGTAGCCCTCGTCGATAAGCGTGGGCACCAGGCGGTAGAGCATGGTGAGCACGAGCGTGCGGATGTGATAACCGTCGACGTCGGCGTCCGTACAGATGATGACCTTGTTCCAGTTGAGGTTGTCCAGGTCAAAGGCGCCAAGGTTCTTGATGCGCTTGTCTTTGATCTCCACGCCGCAGCCCAGCACGCGCATGAGGTCCATGATGATGTCGGACTTAAAGATGCGCGGATAGTCCTCTTTCAGGCAGTTGAGGATCTTGCCTCGGACGGGCATAACACCCTGGAACTCGGCATCGCGCGACGTGCGGATGGCGCCTGCTGCCGAGTCGCCCTCTACGATGTAGATCTCGCGGCGGCTCTTGTCCTTGGAGCGGCAGTCGATGAACTTCTGCACGCGGTTGGCCATATCGGTCTTCTGCTGCAGGTTGGTCTTGATGCTCTGGCGCGTCTTTTCGGCATTCTCGCGCGAACGCTTGTTGATGAGCACCTGCTCCATGATCTTGTTGGCAGCGTCTTTGTTCTCGATCAAGTAGGTCGAGAGGCGCTCCTTAAAGAAGGCCGTCATGGCCTGCTGGATAAAGCGGTTATTGATGGCTTTCTTGGTCTGGTTTTCGTAGGACGTCTGAGTGGAGAAGCAGTTAGTCACCAGAACCAGGCAGTCCTGGACGTCCTGCCATTTGATGCCGCTCTCGTTTTTGTTGTACTTGCCCTGTTGCTTGATGTAGGCATCGATGGCGCTAGTCAATGCACTGCGGGCTGCCTTCTCGGGCGAGCCACCGTTCTCGAGCCACGATGAGTTGTGGTAGTACTCCTGCATCATGAAAGTGCGCGAGAAGCACATGCACGCGGTGATCTTGACGTTGTAATCGGGCAGGTCCTCGCGATCGCGACCGCGACGGTCGGCCTCGATAAAGAAGGGCTCGGTAAGGTAGTCGGTACCGACCTTCTCGAGCACATAGTCCTCGATGCCCTTGGGATAGCAGAAGTCCTCTTCGGTAAATTCGCCATCATCGCCCTCGATGCGCAGGCGGAAGGTCACGTTGGCGTTTACCACGGCCTGGCGGCGCATGGTTTCGCGATACCACTCGTGGGGAATGCTGATTGAGGTAAAGACCTCAAGATCGGGACGCCACTTGATGGTGGTGCCGGTACGGTCCTCATCGCTGGGCTCAATCTCGAGCGCCTTCTTTTTGGCGCCGACGACCTTGCCCTTCTTAAAGTGCAGGGAGTACTTGTTGCCGTCACGCCAAACCGTGACGTCCATGTATTCGGAGGCGTACTGGGTCGCGCAGGAGCCCAGGCCGTTGGTACCGAGCGAGAAGTCGTAGTCGCCGCCCTGGTTGTTGTTGTACTTGCCGCCGGCGTAGAGCTCGCAAAAGACGAGCTCCCAGTTAAAGCGCTTCTCGGAAGGGTTCCAGTCGAGCGGGCAGCCGCGGCCGTTGTCCTCTACCTGAATGGAGCCATCGCGAAAGGCGGTAAGGGTGATGAGCTTGCCGTAGCCCTGGCGCGCCTCGTCAACGGCGTTGGACAGGATCTCGAAGGCGGCATGCGCGCAGCCATCGAGTCCGTCCGAGCCAAAGATGACGGCGGGGCGCAGGCGTACGCGTTCCTCGTCCTTGAGCTGGCGGATACTGTCGTTACCATAGTTTGCGGTGTTTTTTGCCATACTCGCTCTCTCGGTGCTCCTTTTGCTGCGTTTAAGTCATATAGATAGTCAAGGTAGCATAGCCCAGGCCGTGGGCGATTCCACCTAACACGAAATCCATCGAACAATCGTTCGGAGTTCGATGGAGATTCGTTTACTCGGACAAAACCGAGTCGGTTCTGTCCGAGTAAGTTTGAAGGCGGCTGGAGGCGCCCTATCTTGTTTGCGGATGGATCGAATCGAACATTGGGACAAGCGTCTCGTTTTATGGGCCACGGGCGTGCGTGTGCGAGTCCCTTTGGCCCATAAGGAACGCTGGCGGGTCGTTATTTGGGCCGTGGGTCACTTCGCCCGCGCCGTGTTTCGTCATACGCTCATAGTGGAAGCCGATGCCACGGGGACGGCGAAGGCCTCGGGCAACGGATGAGCTGCAAGCGAAAGGAGCGGTGAGGATGATGAAGCCCATGACGAAGAAGCTGCTGTTAGGAATTCCCACCGTGACGCTTTCGGCTGTGTTGGCGTGTACGCTTGCCGGCTGCGGCGGTAATGCGCCGAGTGGCTCGGGTGGTAGCGCGCCTGTGCAGGAGAAGTCCAAGAAAGCCAAGGCCTATGAGTCGCAGACGGTCGAGGTGGCTGGCATTACCTATGAGTCGGTGGCTCACGGTACGTTCTATCGCGGTGATGCCAAGAAGCAGGACGGCTTTTACCTGCACATCAAGATTACCAACAACAACACAAAGAACAGGACGTT
Source organism: uncultured Collinsella sp. (assembly GCA_937937635.1). GTDB lineage: Bacteria > Actinomycetota > Coriobacteriia > Coriobacteriales > Coriobacteriaceae > Collinsella. The sequence goes on along the minus strand of CALDCF010000078.1, from coordinate 29,123 downwards.
CAGTTCCTTTAACGTGCATGCTGCCCAGGGCGATCTTGAGGCAGGCGACCCGTTGTTTACTTCCGGCAAGGCGGCCGTGCTCGACTACGTTGCAAGCGAGGCTCCCGATGAGCTGCACGAGGGCATCGACCTTTCCGAGAGGCCAGATATCGCTCCGGGCGAGACCGTTGAGTACGTGTATTTCTGGGCGCCCAAGACGGCGTACTACGGGCCCATCACTGTCGAGTTCGTAGACGCTTATGCCCCCGCCAAGAATCATGAGGCCATGCACTTTGACACCACGGGATGCGAGACCAAGGAGTTCAAGGCGGCCGGCGGCGTGGCCGATTCTGGCGAGAAGGCAGATTTAACGGGCATCGACTGCGCATCGTACAGCATCGAGGCCGCCGATGGGTACACGCTGGATTCGTCCGACGAAGAGCGCGAAAAGGCAAACTTCTTCCACGACGAGACTGGAGGACGCCTGAACATCAGCATCTTCCCGCGCTCGCCGGAGGAAGAGGTTGCAAGCCTAGAGCAGGTCTACGAAGGCAAGGAGACAACAACCGACCAGGTCGAGTACAACGGCATAACGTGGCTGCGCTTTACCGGTCCCGACAACGGCCATACACTGTTTGCGACGGCTCCCGCGACGGGCGAGACCGTCCGCGTGTCGATTGGCTGGAAGATCGACTGGGATGCCGCCGTGCCCATGATGGAGGCACTGAAGCTCAAGTAACGCCGCGATTCTTACGTCAGGCGACTCAGGGCTGGCTCCGAGTTATCGGGGCCAGCCCTTTTTGGTGCTCGATGAGCAGGGCCAATGCCTCGCGCGGTTTCGGGTGCAGTGGGGCATCGTGCGCGCAATGACGAACATGATTTCCATAATGACATGTAACTAGGAGCTAGCGAGGCCTATCCGAATTGACCTCATTGGCGGTGTCTTTTTCGAGCGCCGTGCGGCGGGCGCTGTAGGCGACGAGGCCGGCGCCTGCCGCGGCGAGTGCTGCGGCGGCTGCCGTCAGGGGGATGTTGCTGTCGCCCGTGCCAGCGAGCATGCCTGATTTACCGGAGCGCTTGTTATTGTCGTTGCCCTTGCCGCTGCCAGAGCCGCTTCCGCCGGAGCTGCCTCCCGTGCCAGAACCGCCGCCGCTCGAGCCGCCATCGCCGTCCGCGGTCATCGGGGCGTCGTGAAGCCCCGTCGTATCCGCATTGCCACTTACGCCCACCAGCACCTCTGCGCGTTCGCATGCCGCATCGGGAATGTGGAGCTCGTGCAGTACGGCGCCCAGCGCGGAGTTTGCGCCCGGACGAATCTCTTCGAGCGTTACGGGATCGAGCGCCACCAGATTACGCGCCTTCGCATACAGCGTGACGCGTTTGCCCACTTCGTCGCTCCAGCTCTCGGGGATGGCGAAGCTCATGCGGAACTGTGCCGTGCAACCCGGTGCCAGCACGGCGTTGCCGTTGTCGGCAACCAGCGGGTGCGTTGCAAAACGTGCGCCCAGCGTCTCGAGCGCGTACTTCACGTGTGCCATGTCGTTGGCCGAAGCATCTTCGGCAAGCTCCGGATCGTAGATCGATGCCGTGCGTGCGTTCGCTCCGAATCCGATGGATGCGCTGGAGAACGGTTGGCTGGAGCCCTCTCGGTACAGATCGATCGTGCCGGCAGTCAGCAAAGTGTTGCCGTCGTTTCGCACCGTGACCATGAAGGATTCGCCTGCTGCTCCGGGCACCACCGCGCCTGAGGTAGCGACCGCGCCCGTCGGAGTGGCACACGCCACCAAGGGCACTTCGATGCCGTGCAGCTCTGCCTCGCTCTTCTCCGCGCTCACAATGTGCGTGGCGAGCGCGGAGAGCATGCCCCCCGACGTCAAAAATGTCGTTATCTGATCGACGGGATGGTCCAGTTCGCACATCACGAACGGCTCCGTGAACAGATCGCCTGCCAAGGTGCTGGCGAAGATGCGGAAGTGCTTGCCCATCACTGCTACCGGGTTGCCTTCTTCGTCGTAGGTTTGCCCCACCTTGCCATCGGTGTTCTCTACATAGAGCGCGCACCTGCCGTTGTTGCTTACGCTAAACGATGCCGGGCCACAGCCTGCGGCACCCACGGGCTGCGTTGCAAATGCCGATGCGCCTCGCGTCCAAGTAATATGCTGCAGCTGCTCGTTGACGGTGGCCAAAAAGCCCGAATGTTGTGGCCACGGCACCGCATGGGGCACCGTGGCGTCTGGTGGCATAACGCCCCAGCCCGCAATGGACTGGCCGATCACGGCGTACGATGCGCAGCCGCAACCGTCTGCGGTCTCGTACGCAACGGGCACCACCATTTTGCCGTTGACATTCTCGGGCTCGCTCAGCTCGATACTCGACGGTGCCTGCGGAAAGCGAAGAACTTGGCGGAACGTCAGGCTGTCGCCCAAATCATCCGACCACAGGGTAAAGCATTCCAGCGCAACCTCGGCCTCGCTGCCGAGCGCCTTCTCTGCGGTGGTTCCGCGGCGGTGGAGATAGGCGCCCGACAGACGTCCGTCGACAAGCGTCTTGCCCACTGTGATACGCGGACATTGCAGGCAATGGTAGCCGTCCTCCTGCAGGCGGCCGCGCGAGATGCTGCGCCATGACGTGTGCGATATCACGCGAACTCCGTCGTTGCTTATGCGCAGGCGCACAACGGACAGTATGCCGGATGTGCTCGCCGTATCGAAAAGGGTGTTGTCGCCGGCGGGGCGCTCGCCCGAGACCAGCAGCACGTAGGCGTCCTGGTTTTCCCTCCCGTCTGTATATTCCACCACGTCGAAGTCGTAATCGAATATGCCGTCGCGCCCCACGTCGCCCTCGCCAAACCCAAGGGGGAAGTCCACGGGCGTGGGAGCGGACCACGTGCCGTTTGCCTTTGTGTGCACCACCAGGCGCGAGCGGCCATTGTCGCCGTAGCGCACCGAGGCGATACGGAACAGGCATTCTACGCCGGCAATCATCGTTAGCTTCATGTGGGCTTCGCTGAGCACGCCGGAAAACAGCACGTTGTCGCTCGAGGGTTTTATGCCGCCACGCTCGTCCTCCGACACGCCGGCAGAATTGGCGTTCGGGTCCGCAACGGCGTTCGTTGACTGACCGATGTAGGTGTACTCATACATCGGCGCGGCATTTTCGTCGTTCTCCATCAGCGCGTGGACGAAATGTTCGACCTGTCCCGTGTCGTCGCTCTCCGCGTTCGTCTCGAGCTCAATGCGCGTGACCGTTTGATCCCAATCGCGCACGACAGGCGCGGCGTTTACGGCAGTGGCCTTAACCTCGGCGCGTGCGAGCAGCTCGGCGTTGGTGACGATGGTGGCCGATGCGATAAACTGCGGCACACCACCTGCCTCGGCGTTGCCGGCCGAGCCGAAACAGGCATCCAGCGTATAAGGCGTATCTCCACCCAATGCCAGCTCAGAGCGTTGGAGCACATACTGGTCGCCATTGTTCACCGACATATTCCACGAATCGATGAGTGTGGGCCACGACCCCGACCAAGCCTTGGTGGTCCACTTGAACATTACGAACTGGAGTATCACATCGACATCGACGTCTGCACCTACGCGCAGCCGCGGAAGCTGGTGTCCATCTGCCTTCTCGTACCCAATGAACAGCGTGAGGGATGCGGCGCCGCGCACGGCAGACGAAGCGACGCCTGCAACGCCGGCGCCAAAGGTGACGACAAGCCCGATCTGGATGGTGAACGAGCCCGACGTGTTTGAATAGTCGAGCGAAATGTTTTTAAAAAACGCCGCGCCGCTGCCGTGCGTGTGGGCACCCACAGCGAGCGCCAGCTTCGCCAGCACCCAAGGGTTGACGTTTAGGAAAAATGGCACCGGTCCTAGGGTAAACTGCTCGGTCCAATTGAGGTCGGTTCTTACCTGGAAGAGGGCCTTAATATTGCCGTATGCGGGGTCGTTGTTGTTACCCCAGGTTTTACCCACCCAATCGTAGGCAAGCGAGCCGTACAGCTGTGTGGCGATATCCATCGTGAACAGCGGCGTGCAATGGTGGCGAAGGAGCTTGGTGTTTCTTGGATCGGTGCCCGAACCGGCACTCATACTCTTGTACTGATTCCACTTCCCCTCCATCTCGTCGAGGTAGCGGTTTGCCTGCTTGGCGCCCGACTCGCGCGGCGACTTCTTCCAGTATTCCGGATCCGGATTGCCCGAATCGTTCATGTAGCTGGCCGGTTTGTATCCTCCGCCAAACAACACGTACCCGGCAAACGAGAAATCGAAGAGGATCGGAAACGTGGGCATCCAGCAGGTGAACTTGTTGCCGCCGATACCGGGAAACGCCGCGGGGAAATCAAACGGAGTGATCTCTTGATCCATGGTGGTGGGGATGATGGTCGTTGAGCCCGATTCCGCCTTTGCGGACGGCGCGGTGGCAACGGCCATGGGGGAGGAGAGCGTGTAGGTTTTGCCCTGGTAGTCGAGGACAAAGCGCAGCTTGCATCCTTCTTCCAGAAGGCTCGACGCTGCATCGAGGAACTTGTCTTCGAGTGTGAACGTCGCCAGATTATCCGCGCCCGATGCGCTGGCCTTGATCTGACCAATCTGCGTGACGGTTTCGGTTGAGCTGCCCGCAGCGGGCATCACTTTATTGATATGCAATGTTGCCTGCCCGCCCTGTGGCAGATGTGCCTGAACGGTAAAGGCGTGCGTATCTGGCTGCTCGTTTGCCGTGTCGTCCTTCGGCAATGCCATGAACGTGGCATCAGCGTACTGGATGTCCCATTCGTCGAATGTGAGCTGGCGGAAGTACGGCTCGCCGTCGGAAAGCGGACGCGTGGGCGCGGTTATGGCGGTGCCGCCCTGGATACGCGCAAGGGGAATCTCGACATCACGGTAGCCCGCCATGCTAATGGAGATGCCGCCGTTAAAGTCGTACGCGTCAAGGAGCGTTGCCTCGTCCACGTAGCCTTCCGAAAGAGGGGCGACCTCAAAGATGGCCGTGCCTTCGTCATCGGTCGTGGCGGTGAGCTGCTTGCCTACGGCATAGCGCGATGTGAGCGTGACCTGGGCACCTGCGATGGGCGTATTCTTGTTGGCGACGTCGACCACGACCACACCAAACATGGTGCGCGAGAGAACGAGCACCTTGAAGGGGGTCTTCTTCGTCGGCATAGGCCGCGGTGGGCGCGAACGGCAGCAGGAAGGCATTTTCGCTTCCCGGCACGCGAGGCAACATAATGCTCGCCAGCGAGGACGCTCCAGCAACAAGTAACGAACGGCGATCAAGCATCTTGGGCTCCCATCCCGCAAATATCGGTGGAAATAATCCAATTTTGCGAGAAGACGCTTCGTGGCGGTAGTGCCGTTCAAGGGTCAAAATGTCCAAATTGATCGAGCGAAGCGCCGGGTTCCGGAACGCGTTCGATGCGCTTGGCAGCCCGGTCGCTAACGCAACATGTGCGCGACCAGCTCGGCGCGTGTGCCGATGCCAAGCTTTGCGTATACGCCGGATAGGCGGTTTTTGACGGTGCCCGGCGATACTCCCATATGGCGTGCGATTTCGGCGTTGGTCCATCCGCGGCAGGCGAGCATGGCCATGGTGAACTCTGTGGTCGTTAAATCGTCGGCAACGTCCTCGCCCGAATCGGGGTTGTGGATGCGCCGCCAGCCGTAGCTGAAGCGGTACGTGATCTCGATGATGCGTGCGAAGTCGTCAGGGTATTGCGTTTTTAGGCATGCCTCGATGAGCCCCTGCAAAAGGCCGTGGTGCTCGCCAATGAGCTCGATAAGGCCGTCGGGGCGCGCAATGTCCCAAGCGGCTCCAAAATGCGCTTTTGCGGCGTCGATGTCCTTGAGGCTCATGCATGCCATGGAAGCTGCCAGGTGCAGGAACAGTTCCGAGATGGGATAGCTTCCCTGTTTCATAATTAGGGCGTTTTCCGCCATGCCCAGGCTGCGGCCGTATTCGCCGCGCAGATACAAGGCGTGCGCCATCACGTAGCTGGCGAACAGTCGCAGGCCTTCGGGTAGGTGCGCCGCAAGTGGATAAAACTCTTCGGCAGAATACGGGGAAGGCAAGTGCAGCAGGACGCTCGCGGCCGAGGCGAACAGGATATGCGTGGCGTGGACGGCGGGCGATTCCTCGTCGGCCGGCGTATCGAGGATGCCCGCAAGGCACCGGCGGGCGTCGGCGATACGGTTGAGCGACAGACTGGCGTATCCGCAGATAAAGCATGCGGAATAGCGCAGCGCGGGATCGTTGGCGTCAAGATAGGGGCGCGCCGTCTTGGCAGCGAGGGTGGCCCGTCCGCGAAAGTACAGTGCTTCTGCCGTGGCAATGGCGCGCGAATCGGGGTCGGAAATGCCTGCAACCGCAGCGTCGATCTGCCCCGGCACAAAGGCAGTGCACATCAACGGCATGGGAACGCATGGGTAGCCATCGCAGTCCATCTTCCATCTCCCAACAGCTGGCAACAATAGCAGCAATTGTACTCCTGTTGCTCGGAACTGGAATTTGTGGGTATCGCCTACGATTGTGCCGAACGTATAAAGGAAGAGTCTATTGGCGATGCTCCCAGGGTGGCTACCGAAGCCTAGCTGACCTCGACATTAGGAAAAATTGCCACCCCTGCAAAAAGCTCTGTCGCAGCGATGGGAATCGCATCTCGTTCTGCATATAATGAGGTCATATGACGGTGCGTCTGCATACGCGCGACGCATTTCCATCGAACCGAGAAGGAGCTCTGCATGGATTCCAACAAGCGTCCCGACGACATGGTGCGCATCACCACTCCCGAACTTGCCCAGGCGTTCATCGATGAGCAGGTCGCTGCAATCCGCGAGCAGATTGGCGACAAGAAGGTCCTGCTGGCTCTTTCCGGTGGTGTCGACAGTTCGGTTGTCGCGGCCCTGCTCATCAAGGCCATCGGCAAGCAGCTCATTTGCGTGCATGTGAACCACGGCCTGATGCGCAAGGGCGAGAGCGAGCAGGTCGTCGACGTCTTCAAGAACCAGATGGACGCCAACCTGGTCTATGTGGACGCGACCGATCGCTTCCTGGATAAGCTCGTGGACGTCGAGGAGCCCGAGGCCAAGCGTAAGATTATCGGCGCCGAGTTCATTCGCGTGTTCGAGGAGGAGGCTCGCAAGGTTGGCGACGAGGTCAGCTTCCTCGCCCAGGGTACCATCTATCCCGACATCCTGGAGTCCCAGGATGGCGTGAAGGCCCACCACAACGTGGGCGGTCTGCCCGAGGATCTGCAGTTTGAGCTCTGCGAGCCCGTCAAGCTGCTGTACAAGGACGAGGTCCGCGTGGTCGGTCGCGAGCTCGGCCTGCCCGAGAACATGGTCGAGCGTCAGCCGTTCCCCGGCCCCGGCCTGGGTGTTCGCTGCCTGGGTGCCATCACCCGCGACCGTCTTGAGGCGCTGCGCGAAGCCGACGCCATCGTGCGCGAGGAGATTGACAACGCCGGCCTGACCATTTGGCAGTACTTTGCCGTCGTGCCCGATTTCCGCGCCACCGGCGTGCGCGAGGGCAAGCGCGCCTACGACTGGCCCTGCATCATCCGCTGCATCAACACCGTCGATGTCATGACCGCCGAGGTTCCTGAGCTCGACTGGGCGCTGCTCAAGCGCATCACCGCTCGCGTCACCGCTGAGGTTCCCGGTATCTGCCGCGTGTGCTACGACCTCACGCCGAAGCCTGTCGGCACCGTGGAGTGGGAGTAAGCTTCTACTCTTTTGGGCGAATTGCATTGACAGAGAGGGGTCCCGCGCAAACGTGTGCGGGACCCCTTTCGTTTTACTGTTCGGTTGACGCTGCGGTCCGTTTTGGAAGGGTCGCGAGCATGGTAGTCCCGTTCTTGGAACTTGCTTCGACCTCAACCGTGCCGCCGTGTAGCGCTGCAATCTCCCAAACAAGCGCTAGCCCGAGTCCTGCGCCGCCGTATGCCCTGCTGCGGGATTTATCCAGGCGAAAGAACGGCTGGAAGATGCTCTCACGGTGCTGCTTGGGTATTCCCGGGCCCTGGTCCTCGACTCGCAGGAATACGTGGCTGTCGTTGTCGCAGATGGAGACGTTGACAGTCGAGCCGGGGCGGCTGTAACGGATGGCATTTTCGACCAGGTTAAACACCAGCCGATAGAGGAGCGTGTCGCTCCCGATTACTAAAGCGTCTCCAGCACAATTGAGGGCTATGCCCTTATTTTCGGCAAGTGGCGCAAGGTCGGTGAGGACCTCTTCGGACAAGGGGCCAAGTTCAACATCGTCCTCGCAAGGAACGCTGCGGAGCTCACTCATCTCGAGCAATACCTTGGTCATCCGCGACATTCGCTCGGTTTGTTCTTGTAGCAGGCCGAGCAGCTCGGCTGTTTCGGGTTGCAAACCGGAGTGTTCGGAGATGAATAGTTCAATCTGTGCCTGCATAAGGGTGAGCGGGGTGCGCAGCTCGTGTGCGGCGTTGCCGGTAAACTGACGCTGTGCAGAGAACCCTTCGCCAAGACGGGCGATCATGTCGTTGAAAGAGGCGCTGCATCGTTGTAGCTCGGTGGGCACATCTTCATTGAGTCTGATTTCGCTTAGGTTGTCAGGTTGCACACGCTCAACCTGAGCTGCAAAAGCCCGTAGCGGTTTGAGTGCACGGCCGCTCACAAAGTATGCCAGCGCGCCGCCAAGGAGTGTGACTCCAGCCGTGATGCACCAGGCTGTCGTGCCAAAAGACTCCTGTGCGTCGTTTACGACGATCGTGACCTTGTCATCGAGGGCTGCTTTCGTTGGGTCGAACGCCTGGAGCGAATCTTCGCCGGTTGCGTTAAAGGCCGAGATGTCGCTGCCGATGGCATCCATGTAGCGCATGCCCGTATAGCCGACCAGGCAGTTCGTCAGCACGCATGCCGCACACGTGAGCAGTGCCGTCATAATCGTTATGCGCCATTGCAGCGAAAGCCCTTTCATTCTCCATCCTCCATAACGTAGCCCTCTCCAATCCGATTGCGAATCGGGTCGTATCCCAAAGCGCCGCGCAACTTTTTTCGGAGCGACGAGATGTGAACGCGGGTTGCGTTGCTAAAGCTGTTCACGGTGCTATCCCAAACGTGCTCTATAAGCTCCTCTTGGCTTACCGGTCGCCCCTGATTAAGCATCAGGTATTCCAAGATTCCCGTTTCCTTGCGTGTAAGAGATAAAGCCTCACTGTCCACGGAAGCGATGCGCGCCTTGGTGTCAAAGTTGAGCTTTCCGCAGGTTAATACTATGTCGCTTTGTGCGAAGCGCCTGAGGGTAAGGCTGCGGATCCTTGCCGCAAGTTCGTCCAGATGAAACGGCTTGGTAAGGTAATCGTTGGCGCCGGCATCGAGTCCGGCGACTTTATCGGATACTTCGCCACGTGCGGACAGAATCAGTACCTTGGTCTCGCAGTCGGTTTTCCTAAGTTCCCTGAGCACGGTCATGCCGTCGATACGGGGGAGATTGAGGTCGAGCACCACGAGGTCAAAGACTTCGACGCCCAGCAGGTCGAGCGCCTCCTGTCCATCGTGACAGCAGTCGACGCTGTACGCCAAGTTTCGCAAGCTGCGCGCGATTGCATCGCACAGTGCTCGCTCGTCTTCGACGATCAAAATACGCATAACAGTCTCCTTGCACATTCCATATCGCGCTTAACACGGATTTTATAGCCGATATGGTCCAATGGTCGCGTAACGAAAGGAGTGGTCGTGTTGTTCAAAGCGGTAAAACCCGTGGTACAGGTCGCTTTGTTGATCGTCGGAATTACCATGGTGTGCTTTGGTGTTATGCGTGGCGAGGCGGATGCCGTGCTGGCCAAAGCGATTAGGCTGTGCTTGGAGTGTATCGGAATTGGATAAAAGAGAAAACACTGCGTCGCATGTTTTGGCCCGATTTCGCGGATTCATTCAGGCGGCGGCGACGCTGGTCACCAATATTCACCTGCCAAACTTTGCCAAAGGCGGCATCTATCAGGGCGCGGGAAAAACAGTCTGCGTACCTGGGCTAAATTGCTATTCGTGCCCCGCGGCATCGGGTGCGTGCCCCATCGGGTCGTTCCAGTCGGTGGTAGGTTCATCCAAGTTCAACTTTTCTTACTATGTTACCGGTACGCTCATTTTGCTCGGCGTGCTGCTGGGACGCTTTGTGTGCGGCTTTCTGTGCCCGTTTGGCTGGCTGCAGGAGCTGCTTCATAAGATTCCCGGCAAAAAGTTCTCCACGAAAAAGCTCAAGCCGCTCACGTACATCAAGTACGTCGTGCTGCTGTTTGCCGTGGTGCTGCTGCCCGTCTTGGTGGTTAACGACGTGGGCATGGGCGACCCGTTCTTTTGTAAGTACATCTGTCCGCAGGGTGTGCTCGAGGGCGCCATTCCGCTGGCCATTGCCAATGCCGGCATTCGATCTGCGTTGGGACATCTCTTTACTTGGAAACTTGCCGTTCTCATTGCCGTGGTAGTGCTGAGCGTTTTGTTCTACCGCCCCTTCTGCAAATGGATTTGTCCACTCGGCGCATTCTATGCGCTCATGAATAGGGTGTCCTTGCTGGGGATTCAGGTTGACCAGTGCAAATGCGTCTCGTGCGGCAAGTGCGCCAAGGTGTGTCTGATGGACGTGGACGTTACGCGTACGCCCGACCATGCCGAGTGCATTCGTTGCGGCAAATGCGTGGGTGCGTGCCCCGTCGATGCCATTAGCTTTCGCTACGGGCTGGGCGTGACGGGCGACAAGACCGCGCAGTCCGCGCAGGACTGCGAAAACAAATAGGTACCTATTAAGCTTCGATACAACGGAGGAACCATGAAACTGTCGAAAATTGCGGCCCTGTTGATGCTGCCCGTGCTGGCGCTGACTCTCGCGGCGTGCTCTGCCCCCAAGGGCGACGCGAAGGATGCCACGAGCGGCGATGCGCAGATTGCCGAGCTTGTGGCACAAAAGCCGTCGAGCGCCGAGGAGGCGGCCGAGCTGTACCAGCAGCTGCTGCAAAAGGAAAACGAGATCTTTGCGAGCGATAACGCCCTATGGGAAAAGGTATTCAATGCTGCAAATAAAGACTCGGCAATGATTGAGGACGGTAGCAATTACGGCGACTTTTTGCTTGATACCATCGAGGGCGCCAAGGATCAGTTTACGGCTGACGAGCTCAAGACGCTTAAGGCCGGCGCACAGCAGGTCAAGGAGATCGAGGATAAGCTCATGGCGCTGGAGAAGGAGTTTCCCGGATGCGGCAGCACGCCCGGCGAGGGGGAGAGCGTCGATGCCTCGACCGCAGGCATGACCAACGGCGAGAGCGGGGAGACGAAGTTCCCCAGCTTTAAGGGCAAGGACTTGGACGGCAACGATGTAAACAGCGACGAGCTGTTCTCCAAGAACAAGGTCACCGTCATGAACTTCTGGTTTACCACCTGCAAGCCGTGCGTGGGAGAGCTGGGCGATCTGGAGAAGCTCAACAAGGAGCTTGCCGAGAAGGGCGGCCAGGTCGTGGGCGTTAATTCCTTTACGCTCGATGGCAACAAAGACGAGGTGGCCGATGCCAAGGACGTGCTTTCCAAGAAGGGCGTGACGTATAAGAACATCTGGTTTAAGTCGGACAGCGAGGCCGGAAAGTTCACCTCCAACCTGTACTCGTTCCCGACCACCTACGTGATCGACCAGAACGGTAACATTGTGGGAGAGCCGATCATGGGCGGCATCAACTCCGCCGAGCAGCGAGAGGCGCTCAACAAGCTGATCGATCAGGCGCTTGCTAAGAGCGAACAGTAAGTCCGAATGTGACAAAGTGACAGCCTCTTTGTCGCATCGGGGATGTTATATGCGGGATGGTGCGCCATGCGGCGTGCTGTCCCGTTCGTTTTTTGTCGCGGTTCGTTACATTCCTCACTGGTGCCGGCAAAAAATGGGGATAGAGTAGGACAAACGCGTCGAATACGAACGGCGGGGGAGAGCGGGCAGGGTGCCTGCGCGGGAGAGGTTGCCGTCCATGCTGGAGCTCAAAGGAATTTGCAAAAGGTACGTTACGCAGTCGTTTACGCAGGTGGCGCTCGACAACGTAAGCCTGGCATTCCGCGACAACGAGTTCGTGGCCATTCTGGGTCCCTCAGGTTCGGGCAAGACCACGCTGCTCAACGTTATTGGCGGACTGGATCATTTCGATTCCGGCGATCTGCTCATCGACGGTATTTCGACCAAGGACTTCCGCGATCGCGATTGGGACGCCTACCGAAACAACCGCATCGGCTTCGTCTTCCAGAGCTATAACCTCATTCCGCACCAGACTATCTTGGAAAACGTGGAGCTGGCGCTTACGCTTACGGGTGTGGGCCATGCCGAGCGTCGTCAGCGTGCGCGCGAGGCTCTTGAGGCAGTTGGCCTGGGCGAGCATGTGAACAAGCGCCCGAGCCAGCTTTCGGGCGGACAGATGCAGCGCGTGGCTATTGCCCGTGCTCTGATCAACGATCCCGAGATTGTGCTGGCCGACGAGCCGACCGGCGCCTTGGACTCTACGACATCCGTGCAGGTCATGGACTTGCTCAAAGAAGTGGCACGCGACCGCCTGGTCATTATGGTCACCCATAATCCCGAGCTGGCCTATCAGTACGCCACGCGCATCGTGAACCTGGCGGATGGCAAGATTACCGACGATTCTGACCGCTTTGATGTTGCCGATGCCACGCGTCGCGAAGCCAAGCCCACGCGTAAAACCTCGATGAGCTTTATGACGGCTCTGGGGCTTTCGGCGCGCAACCTCATGACCAAGAAAGGCCGTACGGCCATGACGGCCTTTGCGGGCTCGATTGGCATTATCGGCATCGCGGCGATTTTGGCGCTCTCAAACGGTGTGAACAACTACATCAAAAAGGTTGAGGAGGATACGCTCTCGAGCTACCCGCTCACCATTTCCAAGCAGGATTACGACCTGTCGTCCATGATGGGCGGGCAGGGGGTCGCGGATGACGAGGCGTCCAACGGCGAGGATTCGTCCGACGACGGCACCGACGGCAAGGCTCAGGGAACCGATAAAATACCCGTGGTCACGGCCGTAAAGGATATGTTTGCAAGTGTTAAGTCCAACGACATGACGAGCTTTAAGGCATGGCTCGATGCCGGTGGCGATGGCATCGATAAAGAGGTCAATGCCATCCAGTACGGCTATGGCGTGACGCCGGTTGTCTATCGTGCGGGTAAGGGTGACGAGAAGCCCGTTCGGCTTGTTCCCAACGCAATGACCGAGGCCATGAGCGGAGGCGCGAGCTCGGCAGCAACGGTGAGCATGGAGTCCATGGGAACCTCAGTCTTTAACGAGATGATTGACGACCAGGGCCTGCTCGACAGCCAGTACGATGTCGTGGCGGGGCATTGGCCTACGTCTGCTAACGAAGCCGTGATGGTGCTTTCGAGCCGTGGCACGGTGGGCGATTACACGCTCTACAGCATCGGTGCGCTGGATATCGATGAGCTCAATGACCTGGTTAACAGCGCCATGGCGGCCGACGGCAAGGTCAAGACGCCCAAGACCGGCAGCGACTTTACCTACGACGATGCGCTGTCCACGACGTTTAAAGTGCTGTCGTCGGCCGACGCCTATCGCAAAAACGAAGAGACCGGCATGTGGACTGACATGTCTGGAGACGCCGACTTTATGGCAGCCAAGGTTGCCGACGGTATTGACGTGCGCATCGTGGGCGTGGTGCGACCCAACGAGACGGCCAACGCGAGCGCATTGACTCCAGGCATTGCCTATACGCATGCACTGACTCGCCAGCTTATGGAGCGTGCCGCCGATTCGCAGATTGTGCAGGAGCAACTTGCCCACCCCGAGACGGATGTCTTTACGGGCAAAACCTTTGACGAGTTGCAAGGCGAGGCCAAGCAGGGCGTGGATCTGGGCAGCATGTTCAGTGTGGACGAGGCGGCGCTGAAGAGCGCATTCTCACTCGATACGTCTGCGCTCTCGGGTGCGGCCGGCGGCATGGACCTTTCTGGTATCGATCTATCCGGGCTGGACATTGACCTTTCGGGTGTTGGGCAGAACATCGACTTCAGTGACATCATGGCCAAAGCGCCGGCTCCGGATTTCTCGGGCATCTTTGACGGTCTGGAACTCACGCCCGAGCAAATGCAGCAGGTTGGAATGCTTGCCAACCAGCTGTTTGAGGGCTTTTTGCAGTCTGATCAGTTTAAGGCGCTGACACCCGATGATCTTAAGGACGCGTCAAAGCTTGCCGCCGCGTTCTCGACGTATCTTGAGAGTGATACGGCAGCCCAGCAAATCCTGGCCCAGCTCAAAGCGCTTGGCGGCGATGCCCTGGTCGACCGCCTGCAGCAGGCGATGACCGACTATGTGCAAAAGCAGCTGGCTCCGTATCTGCAGCAGGCTATGGACCAGGTGATGAAGGCAATCAGCGAGCAGATAGCGTCGACGGTATCGTCCCAGCTCAAGGCGGGCGCGGCAGGGCTCATGGGCCAGATGGCGACGCAGATGTCATCGAGTTTTGCCAACCTGGCGAGCGCTATGCGTGTGGATGCGAGCGCCTTTGCGCGTGCCATTCACTTCAACATGGACGCCGAGGACCTGAGTTCGCTCATGATGAGCTATGCCAAGGCGTCAAAGCTCACCTACGACAACAACCTGACCACGTTGGGCTATGCGGACGAGGCGGATCCCATCTCGGTCAAGATTTTCCCGCGCGACTTTGAGGCCAAGGAGCGCGTGCTCGATCATATCGATGCGTACAACAAGCAGGCCAAAGCCGCTGGCCATGATGATCGGGCAATTTCGTACACCGACTACATGGGAATCATTATGGGTTCGGTGACCGACATCGTGAACACCATCAGCTTGGTGCTCATCGCGTTCGTGAGCATCAGTTTGGTGGTGAGCTCCATCATGATCGGCATCATCACCTACATCAGCGTACTGGAGCGCAAAAAGGAGATTGGCATCCTGCGCGCGATCGGCGCGTCGAAGCGCAACGTGGCCAACGTATTCAATGCCGAGACCTTTATTGAAGGCCTCATTGCCGGCATCTTTGCCGTTGCTGTCGTGGTAGTCGTGAGCTTCCCGGTCAATGCCTGGGCACTTGCGAACAAGCAGGTTCCCAATCTAATGAGCCTGCCCGTGCGGGATGCGTTGGCGCTTATCGCGATTTCGGTGCTACTGACGGTCGTCGCCGGCCTGCTGCCAGCCCGCAGCGCATCCAAGAAAGACCCCGTGGAAGCCCTGCGCTCCGAATAATGCGACAAAGGAGCAGTCCCTTTGTCACATTGGGGACCCAATTACCGTTCGGCACGTTAAGGGCCCCCGCTCCCCGCTTAACACTTGACGAAGAATCTCCATCTTTATATACCTATCGGTAGGCATATAGGTTGCATTGCCGATAGAAACGGAGTAACCATGACTCTCATCGCACCAGCCGAAAAGGACCGCCCCCGTGAGAGCGGCGCATTTGCTTGGATTGTCGTTATTGCGCTCGGTTTAATGTCTGCGGGAACAACCGGCACCTACAGCATCATTGCCGGCTCATTCATCGCTCCTGTATGTGAAGACCTGGGCTTTGACTACACTTCTTTCTCTTTCTATTTCACCGCGATTCTTCTTGGCCTTGCGCTTGGGCTTCCACTTTTGAGTCGTTTCATTCCAAAAGTAATCGGCAAACCATGGCATATTTGCGTTGAACTCGTCCTTATTGCCGCCGGCGCCGCAATGGCGTTCTACACCGAGGTCTGGATGTTCATCGTCTCCGCCGCAGTGATCGGCATCTGCTTTTCGTTCACAACGGGTGTCTGCATGTCCGATGTCATTGACCAATGGTTCAGTAAATCGTCTGGTCTTGCCATCGGCCTTGCGTGGGGCGTTAATTCTCTCTGCACGCTGCTATTGAGTCCTGTCATTACACTGGTCATCGAGCAGCAAGGCTGGCGTACGGGTTACATCGTACTTGCGGCCGTTTCTGCAGCCATGATATTGCCCACAAGCGCATTTATCATTCGCCTTAAGCCCTCTGATCGCAATATGCTTCCGTACGGAGAGACCACCTCCGAAACCCATGAGAGCTACAGCGCCGATGAACAGGAAGATGTCCCTTCGGGCATGGCGCTCCGCGATGCCGCGAAAACGCCGCCTTTTATTCTCTGCGCCCTTCTGCTCTGCGTGGCGCAACTCACCTGCTGCATGAACCAGCTGTTCCCGACCTATGCAAGCGAGGTCGGCTTCAATCCCATCGTGGGAAGCCTAATGGTTTCGGCGGCTTCGCTCTCCGATATTTTCCTAAATCCCTTCGTAGGTAAAACATGCGACAAGCTCGGTGCTATTAAAGCAACGGTCGCATGGACGGGAGTCAGCATTCTTTCATTCCTGCTTCTCATCTTTGGCGGAAGCAACGAGACCGTTTCCATCATCGCGGCCGGCGTAAACGACGTCATGTTCGCCATCGTTGGAACTGCAATGCCGATGATTCTCCTCTCGCTCTTCGGATCACGCGATTTTGGAAGGATCTATTCGATTATTTGCTCAGCGGGCTATGTTGTCGGAGCTTTCGGAATGCCAGTCATGATGAAGGTTTACGGTATGGCAGGGTCTTTCCAAGGAGTATTCGTCTTCTGTATCATCTGCAACCTTCTGATTGCGACATTTGCTTTAGTTTCCGGTCTCCTCAATAAGACTACCGCGAAATAACCTGACCAACGAACTGCCCTTCAGCCCTGTCATTTGTCTCTGCAAGTTACAACGAAATTGGGGCCGATTCCAACATAGCTGGAATCGGCCCCAATTTCTATTCAACAACTTTTTGCAATCATCGCGAACACGGGTTTCGAACCATTCTGCGACCCCGCAAGTCGTCGCATCGCGCTTGCCAAGGTGCCTCTGTTATTACGCGCCTATTTAAACATGAGTTCGACGATCCCTGCCCAAACAGCCTTTTCATCGATGTCTTCATCTTGGGCAACGGTATTGCTCGCTCCCTCAAGTACGGTGTAAAGAATCTGCACGTACAGCATGACGTCTGTTTCATCGGAAAACGCGCCAATTTCTAGGCCATGGAGAAGGATGTCTTTAAGCGCGTCCATAGTTCGGTTGATCGCCGTTGCCTGACGTTCCTGAACTGCAGGGATTCGATTTGCCTGAATACTGACCTCGGCCAGCACGCGACGGCGCTTTTCATCACTACGATAGCCACCTATAACCGAATTGCCGAGCTCGATAAGCGCCGCCTTGAATCCGTCCCTATCGACTATTAGCGAGTAGTCGCGCTGATAGTCGATAGTCGGAAACATACTATCTAAGAGCGTGGTGAAAATATCCTCCTTAGAGGGAAAGTAGTAGTACACCGATGGCTTGGATATGCCGACACGGTCGCAGATTTTTCCAATGGACGCCTTGTCGTAACCGACTTCTGCCACAAGATCATACATTGCATCCAATATTTTTCCCTTTGTGCTCACGCTTCACTTCTCCATTGCAAATCACTTCCGCATTGCCAACATTATTAAGAATGGCAACGGAACATCAATTCGTGTCCAAACACGACCACTATAAACGGTGAACGGTAGGTATCGACAGGCGAATGGCAATTATACAAAATTACCTACCGAACGGTAGGTATAGTAGTACTATAGCTGGTGTAACCCCGCTATTGTCGCGGCCGGACAGCATTGCGGGAAACCCGACGGAAGGACCAACCATGTACGAGAACTATCGTATGCCGGGCGAGTTTGAGAAGCGCTCCAACGTCTATGTGACATGGCTTCCCGATTACATTCGCGCAGAGGGTTTCGATAATCGCCAGCCCTGCGTTGACGTAATTAAAGCTTTGCTTGAGTATGGCGACGTTACGGTCAACCTCAACTGTGGCACCCCCGGCTCCTACGAGGAAGCCTGCTCGCGCCTTAAAGAGGAAGGGGTGGATTTCGACCGTATCCAGATTACGCAGTTCGAAGATTCCAACTTCTACGTTCGCGACAACGGCCCTAGCATCATGGTCGACGACGAAGGCCATTCCTATATGGTCAACCCCGCTTGGACCTATTACGGCGTGTGGGACAAGAACTCCCCAGAGTGCCAGTCCGCACGCAGGGCAGCTGTTCACATGGCGGTTGCGCTCGGGTGTTTCGATATCGTCAATTCCGAAATGGTTTCGGAGGGCGGCGACCGCGAGTTTGACGGTCACGGCACCCTGATCGCCATCGAGGACACGGAATGCCGCAAGCGCAATCCCGAGTTCTCAAAAGAGGAAGTGGAGGCCGAGTACAAGCGCATCTACAACCTCAACAAGGTTATCTGGCTGCCGCAGCCTATGCTTGAGGACGACGACTATCGACTGGGCATCCTCGACGAGAAGGAAGATGGAACTCCTGTCTTCGGCATGAGCTTCGCCGCCCACATCGATGAGATGTGCCGCTTTATCACCCCGAACAAGATTCTTCTTGCCGAGGTATCCGATGAGGAGGCCGCTTCGAGCAAGGCGGGCGCGGAGTCGCGTCGTCGCATCGACGCCGCCTACGAGATCCTGCGCGCTGAGACGGACTGGGAGGGCAAGCCCTTCGAAATCGTCCGCATGCCCACTGCCGAGCCGATCGAGGTTGTCATCGCCCCCGGCGACGAGGACTACGAGCTGTATAAGGGCTTCATCGACGAAATGGGCGGCAAGTTCATGGATGGCACCCCTTGGCCCGAAGGCCCCGTTCACTTTTATGCCGCAGCAAGCTACTGCAACTTCCTCATCTGCAATGGCGTCGTTCTTGGCCAGCGTTATTTCCACGAAGGCATGAGCGAAGTCGTGAAGGAGAAGGATGAGCAGGCCAAGGCGGTTCTTGAGAGCTGCTTCCCCGATCGCAAGGTCATCATGATCGACTCTCTCGCGCTTAACCTGTCCGGCGGCGGCGTGCACTGCTGGACCAAGGACGTGGCCGCCAGCTGCTAGCAAGTTCTTAAACTTGCGCTGCCTGATCCAGGCGCCACATTTACAGTCCCCGAGGGATATCCGTGTTTCCCTCGGGGGCACATTCGACACTTACCCATCAAACAATTGAAAGGAAATAGGCATGAACAACAGCCTTCGCGGTCGCGACTACCTCAACATTCACGATCTTTCCTCTGAGGATTTCCGTTACCTCATCGATCTTGCCTGGAACCTCAAGGCCCAGAAAAAGTCCGGTGTCGACCAGCGCTACTTCCCCGGCAAGAACGTTCTCGCCAACTTTGAGTGGGGCTCGACCCGCACTCGCTGCGCCTTTGAGACCTCTTGCAACGACCTGGGCATGGGCTTCACCTATCTGACCAACTCCCACATGGGTGATTGCGAGACCATCGAGGATGCCATGCGCGTCTTCAACGGCATGTATGATCTCATTGTCTATCGTGCACAAAAGGACGAGCAGTTCCTCTATGATGTCGCCGACTTGGTCGATATTCCAGTCATCAATGCCCTCACCCTCGGCGATCACCCGACCCAGATGCTCGCAGACGCTCTCACGATGGAGGAGCAGTGGGGTGGCCTGCGCACGAGCCGTGGCAAGAAGATGGCCTTCGTTGGCAACTGCGCCGGTGCCCCCGTGTGGTATGGCCGTCTGTGCGCGATGCTCGACATGGACTTCCTCGCCATCGGCCCCGACGACCTCCGTCACCAGATGTGCAAGGAAATGATCGAGGAGGTCGAGGCCTGCTACGCCAAGTACGCGCCCAACAGGACCTTCACCATCACCTCTGACCTTGATGCTCTGGACGGTGTCGACGTAATCGTTACCGAGGAGTGGCGCTACATCAACCCCGAGTGCGGCGATGAGGTTCTGGACCCCGATGACTACAACTCTTGGCTTGGCGACGCCGAGTCCCTGTACCCCTATCGCGTCACCAGTGAGCTATGCAAGCGCACCAACAACCCCGACATCTTCTGCATGCACGAGCTCCCCTCTGTTCACAACGCAAATCACCGCGTTGGCAAGATGTTGCTCGACCAGTGCAAGAACGACCTGCATCGTGAAATCATCACCGAGGGCTTTGAGATTGCGGACGAGTGCTTTGAGGCCAACGCGTCGGTCATCTTTCGTGAGGCAGAGAACCGTCAGCACACCATCAAGGCCGTTATGTGCGCCCTTCTGGGTCTCTAGGAGCTGTATCAATGGAAAATGCAAAGTTAAAGAGCAGCAAGGTTTACGCATGGGTTCTCGTGATCGCGCTCGGCCTCATGTCTGCCGGTACGACCGGATCCTATAGCGTAATCGCTGGCTCCTTCGTCGCGCCCGTGTGCGAGGAGTTCGGATTTGACTACTCCATCTTCTCGTATTACTTCACTGCAACGCTCATTGGTCTTGCGGCAGCTCTTCCGTTTGTCGGAAAACTCATCCCCAAGGTTGTTGGCAAGTTTTGGCTCCCCGTCGTCGAGCTTATTCTGCTCGCCGCTGGCGCAGGCATGGCCTTCTACACCGAAGTCTGGATGTTCATCGCAGCTGGCGCCTTGATTGGCGTTTGCTTCGCCTTCACTACCGGCGTCGCCATGTCCGATGTTATTGACCAGTGGTTCAAAAAATCTGGCGGCCTGGCAATTGGCCTCGCTTGGGCAGTGAACTCGATTTACATGCTCATCATGAGCCCCGTCATCACCTCTGTCATTGAGGCTGCTGGCTGGAGGACTGGTTATCTGGTGCTCGCTGGCGTCTCCGCCGTGCTCATTCTTCCCGCTTCCATCCTGATTATCCGCTATAAGCCCCAGGACAAGGGCATGCTGCCCTATGGCTATGTCGAAGGCGAGACGGTCGCCGAGACCGAGGAAACGACCGAGGATAGTGCACGTGGCGTTAGCTACGCACGCGCTATTAAGTCGCCTGCATTCTTTTTCTGCATCGGCTTCCTCTGCCTCGTTCAGCTTACTTGCTGCATGAACCAACTGTTCCCCACCTATGCCGCCGAGGTCGGCTTTAGCCCCATGGTGGGTGGCTTCATGGTTTCCGCCGCATCGCTGTTCGACCTGTTCCTCAACCCGATCGTCGGTACCACTTGCGATAAGTTTGGCAGCACCAAGGCCATTCTGAGCTGGCTCGCCGTCTCGATTCTCTCCTTTGTCATGCTCATGATGAGCAGCGGCAACTCGACGCTCAGCATTCTTGCTGCCGGTGTTAACGACGTCATGTACGTCATTGCCGGCACCGCTCTGACCGTTTTGGTGATGGACGTCTTTGGCTCCCGTGACTTTGGTCGCATCTTCGCGCTCATCTGCTCCGTGGGCTATATCGTCGGTGCCTTTGGCATGCCCGTCATGATGAAGGTATACGAGCTCGTTGGTTCCTTCCAGGGCGTCTTCATCTTCTGCATTGCATGCAACGTCATCATCGGTCTGTTTTTGCTGCTGGCAAAGAAGACTGGCAAGAATCTCTCCTGGGATGAATAATTCGATTCGTCTTAGACATACGCTGTAGGACTTAACATGCAGTAACCTTAGGGCATCGACTAATGTCGGTGCCCTTTGTCACATTCTGCGCCTAGCTCGTTTTGCCCATCAACGTGATGCGGATGCTTGGATGGGTGTACTCGTCAAACTCGTCCTCGGGTTCCGTGTCAAACGAATAATACGTTTTGACGGGGTCGTCACTCGTCCTGATAGAGATTCTCTCGTAGAGTGAGCCGTTCAAAAATGCCTGCCTAAACTCTTCGGGGAGCTTATGCGGTGCCAGGAGCTCGGGGCTCACCGTCTTGACGTCTACGGTTTGGACGGCAGAGAACAGCTCGTCAAGGTCGCGCTCGATGCGGGCGAGGTTGTCCTCAAGGCTCGCGCTGGGGTCGACCTCTGCCACGTAGCTCACTTCCTTGAGTGTCCCCTTGTTGTCAAAGTCCAGATACGTATAGGTCTTCTGGGCGTCGGAGTCGCCTTCGTGCAGATAGCCGCGGACATGATAGCCGTAATCTTGATATCGCTCGTAGGGGTCATCGGCGGACACGTACTCGCATACGGGCTCTAATGCCTCGCGGGCGATGGCGATCTGCTCGGCCGCGGCCGCGGCGTTCTCCTGCATCTCGATGTTTCCCTGCGCCAGCTGCGGGATATAGGCGCCGCACACGATTGCGAGGGGCAGTGCCACAAGCGCGACGATCCACTTTTTTGCACGGGGGATAGGCACGCCACAGGCCTCTGCCATGGCCTTTGCGTTGGCAAAGCTTTCGGCAAGAACGTCTGCCGCGGTGGCGACGGCGCCTACGGCAGCGGCGACTTCTGCCGCGCCGCCCAGGTTGCGTACGGTCTCGTTGTCACTGTTCTTGAGCAGACGCGCGGCGGCCTGCGTGCCAACAACGCCTGCGATCTGTGCCGAGCGGTCTTTTTCGCTCTGCTCGACGGCAAGTCGGTGCTGCATTTCTCTCCACTGCTTGCCGCGCATGCCAAAGCGCGGCGCGAGAGTGCAATAGCAAAATATGACGAGCTCAACGACGGCGAGTGCCAGGGCGGCCATCATGCCCGTGTCTTGGAATCCTTCATGGTGGAAGACGATGTCGTCGATCATCTCGAAAGGAATGATCGATAAGGGCAGCACGAATGCCATGGCAAGCGCCGCGCCGGCAACCTTGGGGCAGATGCAGTATCGCTGGATGCGCTTGCGTTCTTGTTCGGAGAGTGCTGCCATGGCGGGTCCTTGGTGTCGTGGCGGTCGTTGTGGCGCGATGCCGTCATATGTGACTCAGTATAGAGAATCCCGCCATCGATGAGCGCATGGTCATACGGCAAAAGTGCCACGACGGCGAGCCGGCGCGACGGCTCGACGGGCTCGCCATTCGCACCTTTGCCGCGTTAGAGGTACCTTGCCGCGAACTTCTCGAGGTCGGCGTTGCTTGCGTTGTTGAGGGTGCCGCCGTCAACGATCTTTGCGCCTGGAGCGCTTGCCCTAAGGACCGACGCCGTCTTGCCCATTCCACTTCCGCCCGAGGTGGCAAACAGAACGACCGTCTTGCCTGCCAGATCGTAAGACTCAAGGAATGTGTTGATAATCGCCGGTGACACGTACCACCATATGGGAAAACCCAAAAAGATGGTGTCGTAGTCTTCGATGTGCTCGACTCTGGAGGTTATGGCAGGGCGGCAGGAGGGGTCGGCAGCCTCGAGTGTGCTGCGGCTCTGCTTGTCGCGCCAGTTAAGGTCGGCGCTTGTGTATGGATTGGCGGGCACAATGGCGAACAGGTCGCTGTCAGTCACGCGAGCCAGGCGGCTCGCAACGTCCATCGTTGTTCCCGATGCGCTGAAATATGCCACAAGTGTCTTAGTCATTGGAGTCCCTTTCGTTGCTGCGGTTTGGGCCTTATGCTGAGGTGCATCTGGCGTTGTCTCACGACTGCGATGTTGTGCTATTTGTCCTGCATTCGGTTGAGGCGTTGCGTAGCCGGTAGATGAGATAGTCAAGGCGTTCGAGCTTCTGCTGCCCCGAGTGAATTTCGTCGAGCAATTCGCGACGATGCCGTTTTAGTAGACAAATGCGCGCGCAGTCGCTGGTGGCCGAGCCGTATAGCTCGATGAGCTCTTCGCTGCAGCCGGCGTCGTGTAGGCCGTCGATGATGCTGTCGTCCATGTCGTCACTTTGCGGTTTTGACTTTGGTAGTGCCGGCAAGTGGTTTTTCGCCGGGACGGGCCTTGGGGCCAACGAGCGCGTGCGGTTGATAGAGCTCTTCGAGGAAGTCGATCTCGGCGGGGGAGAGCGTTATGTCGAGCGCAGCCACGGCGTCGTCGACGCGCTCAGGCTTGGAGCAGCCCACGATGGGGGCCGCTACGCCACGTGCCCAGTGCCATGCCAGCGCAATCTGCGACATCGGTACGCCGTGATCGGCGGCAACCTTGGCAACGCGCTCAACGATGGGCATGTCGATGACGCGGTCATGGTCGTACTTGTTGGCCATGGTCTTGTCGGTGGTGCCACGCGTGCTCGAGCTTTCCCACGTGGGACGGCAGAGGTGTCCCGATGCCATAGGGCTATACGGCGTGAGGGCCATGTCAAGCTGGCGGCACACCGGGATCATCTCCCGTTCGTCCTCTCGGTACAGCAGGTTGTAGTGGCACTGCATGCTCGTAAAGGGCGTCCATCCGTGGTCGCGCGCGATGATCTGCAGGTTGTGCAGCTGGTAGGCATACATGGCGCTGGCACCGAGCGCGCGGACCTTGCCCTCGCGCACAAGCTCGTCGAGCGCTTCCATGGTCTCTTCCATGGGGACGTCGTAATCGAAGCGGTGAATGATGTAGAGGTCTAGGTAATCGGTGCCCAAGCGCTTGAGCGAGCCTTCGATCTCGCGTTTGATGGCGTCGGCGGAAAGGCCGCCTTCGTTGAAGTGAACCTTGCTAGCCAGCACGACGCTCTCGCGAGCGATGCCCAGATTGCGCAGGGCGGCGCCTATGTACTCTTCGCTCGTGCCAAAGCTGTAGCAGTTCGCGGTATCGATAAAGTTGATTCCGGTGTCGAGTGCGCGTTTGATGACGGCGCGTGTGTCGTCGGGTCCGATGGTCCACTGATGAAAGTCGGGGCTGGGCTCGCCAAAGCTCATGCCTCCCAGGCAGAGTTTAGAGACTTTGATGCTGGAATGGCCAAGGGTTGTGTACTGCATGATGCTCCTATTTCTGGTTCTCAACGTCGGGGTGCCAGGCGGCATATTGCGCAAGCTTCTCGGGCGTGCGCTCATAGAAGGATTTCCCGCGATCGAGGGTTGCTATTGCGGTCATGTCGCTGTCCGTGAGCTCGAAGTCGAAGACATCGATGTTGTCGGCGATGTGCGTCGGATTCTTGGAGCCTGGAATGACGATATTTCCCTCTTGGATATGCCAACGCATAATGATTTGAGCAGGCGTTTTGCCATACTTGACAGCGAGGTCGCGCACGACGGGCTCGTCCATGATGTCGCTGTTGCCGCGCCCGCCGAGCGGGTACCACGCCTGCAATGCAATGTCGTGCTGGGCGAGCAGCTTCTTCAGTTCGGTCTGCGGGAAATACGGATGGCACTCGACCTGAATAAGGGATGGAACGATCTCGCAATTTGCGAGAAGCTTCTCGATTTCGTTCTCGTCGAAATTGGAGATTCCGATGGAGCGGAGCTTGCCTTCCTTGTACGCGATCTCAAGCTTCTCATAGCCCGCCAAGTAGTCGCCTGCGGGTTGGTGCAGAATCATGAGGTCGATGTAAGGTGTGTTCAGACGCTCGAGCGTTTCGTCAACGGCGGTGTCGCTGTTGTAATAATAGGGCCAGAGCTTGGTTTCGAGAAACACTTTTTCGCGCGGCGAGTCTGATTCGCGCACGCCACGACCCACTGCTCGCTCATTCACGTATGCATTGGCAGTGTCGATGAGCTCATACCCCATGCCGAGCGCGGAGGTAACCGACGATTGGGCATCGTCGGGTTTAAGCAGATATGTGCCAAGTCCTAGCTGGGGGATTTTGATGCCGTTATTGAGCGTGATGTATTCCATGCGCTTCCTTTCTCGATGGTTCTCTTCTGTAACGATAGTTCCGAGATTTGATAATGTATATTGCCTATAGCAACTAGCTAGATATACGGATTATGTATGTGAAACGAATTGGACCGAATGAGGTTCTCCGTTGTGCACGAAGGAGCAAGCATGGAGCTGCGAACGCTGCGTTATTTTCTTGCTGTGGCCCGCGAGGAAAACATGACCGAAGCTGCTAACGTGCTACATGTGACGCAGCCCACGCTCTCGCGCCAGATAGCCGATTTGGAACGCGAGCTGGGCGTGGAGCTGTTCGAGCGCACCAATCGATCGTGTGTGCTCACGAGCGATGGCATGCGCTTGCGCCAGCGCGCCGAGGAGATTGTCTTGCTGGTGGAACAGACCGAGCTAGAGTTGGCGGATCGGGAGCTCGGCATTGCGGGCGTTATCCGCATTGGCGCCGGCGAAACCAAATCGATGCGGCTGGTACTCGATGCCTTTACAGAACTGCATCGGAATTATCCCGGCGTGACGATTGAACTCTATACCGGTAACGCCGATGCGGTGGAGGAGCGTTTGGAGCGTGGCCTGCTCGACTTTGCGTTGTTGCTGGAGCCCGTTAACGTCGAGAAATACGAATGGATTCGTATGCCCGAGGCGGATCGAGTCGGTGCTGTTGTTGCCGCGAGCGGTCCATGGGGCGGCCGGGACGTGCTGGCGCCTGCGGACGTGGCGAATATGCCGCTGCTGGTGAGTTCGCGCACCTCGAATCGAGCGCTGGACCTAGAAGCGTGGTCGAGTGGCGTCCTTAGCGTCGATGAACTCAACATCGTGGGGCATTTCGACCTGATCGGCAACGCGTCGCATCTGGTGCGTTCGGGCGCTGCGTGTGCGGTTAGCATTGGAAGCTTGCTGCAGATAGATGAAGACAGCGATCTGCGTTTTGTCCCATTTGAGCCGCCGCTTACCATTGCGTCGTATCTGGTATGGAAAAAATATCGCCTGCGTTCCCGCGCCTGCGAAGAGTTTCTGAACCGTTTGAATAGGATGTGACAAGGGGGCAGTCCCCTTGCCGCATTGATCTGAGAGTAGAAGATGATGATTCTATCGTTGGCCCCTATGGAGGGGATTACCGGGCATGTGTTCCGTCGCGTGCACGCGGAGTGCTTCGGTGCGCTCGATTGCAATTACACGCCGTTCTTGCCGCCGCCACGGGTGGGAAACCGCTTTGGCGGCAAGGCGTTTAAGGAGGTCGACCCTGTCAATAACCAGGGGCTCAACGTAGTGCCTCAGCTGATGTCCAAGAACGCGGACGAGTTTGTGTGGGCGGCACAGGTGCTCGCCGACATGGGTTATCGCGAGGTCAATCTCAACTTGGGTTGTCCTTCGGGAACGGTTGTCGCCAAGGGCAAGGGTTCGGGTTTCTTGCGCAATCTCGACGAGCTCGAGGTGTTCTTGAGCGACGTGTGCGAGCACTCGCCGCTGCCGGTGTCGGTCAAGACCAGGCTGGGGTTGGAAAGCGACGACGAATACGAGCGCGTACTCGACCTGTATTGCCGCATGCCGCTGGCAGAGCTGATCGTGCATCCGCGCGTGCAAAAGGACCGCTATACGGGATCACCGCGCAAGGAGTTTTACGGCGAGACGCTGGAGCGTGCGCCGTTCCCCGTGGCCTATAACGGCGACATTTTCGATCTTGAGGATATGGACGCGCTGGTGGAGGCCTATCCCGGCACGCGCCATGTAATGCTGGGACGCGGCCTGCTTGCGAACCCCGCTCTGGCTCGCATGGTCAACGGCGGTCCCGCTGCCACGGTAGTCGAACTGCAGCGTTTCCACGACACGCTGTTTGCGGCCTATGCAGAAGAGATCGGCGGCAACGCGGTCTTTCGCATGAAGGAGTGGTGGTTCTACGCCAAATGCGCCTTCGCCGACCCCGCTAACGTTCACAAAATCGTGCGCAAGACCAAAAAGGTAGACGAATACCGCGCCGCCGTCGAGCGCGTCTTTCGTGAGCATCCGCTCGCGCCCATAGCCCGCTTTTGCGGCTAAATGTAGTCGTCTGCGACGTTCTTGAATGACTAGACGCCTGCGACGTTCTTTAACGACTAGTCATTCAAGAACGTCCCCAATGACTACCTGTGCCGGGCCCATGCAAAAAGCTGTACGCCAGCATCCAAAGATGTCGGAAAATGTCGACTTTGGATGCTGGCGTATATGTTTGGGTCGGCGGGGGAGTTGAGTCTAGGTAATCATTGCATCGAGCGTGATGAGCTCCCTGAGTCGCTCCGTGCGTGTTTGCCCATGGCGCTTTGCTTTTGCGTCAAACGCTTCAAGAACCGATTCACCCACACGTGCCGATAAAACAGCGCTTGGCTCATCAGAGATCGACGGCCTTCCCAGCTTGATGGTGCGACCCTTCGGCCACTCATCTTTTTCGTATGCCTCCGCGGCTTTCTCCAACTCTCCGGGTGCAAACCCCATCATCTTTTCGAGCTGCTTAGCATCCATAGCGCCTCCTATCGATCGACATAATGTCGAGCGCTGGTTCTCGGAATCTCTTTTTGTATACAGTTTTGTAGACAAAAATACAAGCAGCTTATCAAGCTAATTAGCGTGTTTTGACTAGTTTTTCGATAGGAAATGGGCATCGATGGTTTCGATATTTCTTCACTTTCCAAGTTGGAACATGAGCGCTCATTGAACCTGCAGAGGGGGCACTTTAACAAACTATCGAGGTTCTGGCCAGGAGCTTTCACCGGTCTTCGGTGGTGAGAACAGCTCAATTCGCGACACAGTGTGTCGCGAATTGGAGTAGTCGCTGAGTGTTCTTTAACAACTAGTCATTCAAGAAGAGAGCGTCTAAGTGCCGGAATTGCTATTTTGAGTCGTCCCTAACGACTATTCTGGAGGGCAGTGTGCAAAAAAGGGCAAATATGAGTACTGTTGCCATTGTGGTTGCATTTATTTTCTTCAAAAATAAGGTCCCTGATGAGATTTAATACCATTAGGCTTCTCTTTTATTGAACATATGGGGAGAAATAACGCCGTCTGCGGACGCTTGGGGCGTTGAATGATCCCTGAAATGATTAAAATCGCTGTTACTAAACAAGTAGCAGTACTCATATTTGCCATTTTTTGAACACGGTCCTCTAAGGAGCCCTTTCCAGAGACGTCGGATGGCCTCAAACAGCCATAATCCAAAGGCCGTCTCAAACAACTAGTCATTTAAGAACGTCCATTACAGTCGAAATTGTCAGCCCGGGACCGTCTCGGGCTACGATTGAGGCGCGCCCAGAACGGGCCGCCGACCGGGCGCCCGCGCACGGCCGAACGTCCCTGCCCCCGAGAGGGCCCGTTGGGTGCTGCCGGCGCGGGACGCGCCGCCCCCGACGGCTGATAGGAAAGTGCCGGGCAGGTGCCGCGGCTGGTAATGTGAGTGCCGAGGGGGAGGCCATCCGGTCGAACGACTACCGGAAGGATACCACCGTGAAAGCGCCATCCACCAGGCCCGCGGCCGTGCTCGGCCTGGACGTCGGCAAGTCATCGCACTGGGCCTGCCTGATCGACCGCGACGGGGAGGTGCTGGCCAGCGCCCCCGTCCGCAACAGGGAGGCCGAGCTCGACGCGCTGTTCGCCTCCGCGCCCGCCGGCACGCTCGTCGTCGTCGACCAGTTCCGCAACATAGGGTCCCTCGCCGTGAGGCGGGCCCGCGCCGCGGGGCTCGGGGTCGCCCACCTGCCCGGGCTCGCCGCCAGC
>CALDCF010000077.1 GCA_937937635.1 uncultured Collinsella sp. | reverse complement strand
TCCGAAGATGCTCCTCAAGCCCGCCCTTTATGGGCGGGCTTGAGGAGCATCTTCGGATGCGCCGAAACCTCTTAGTTCGGGACGCCAATCCCCAAGTCCTGCCCACCACGATTGGCGTCGTGGAAGCAGGTTCACAATCTGCATCTAAGAGGTGACTACCATGTCAGCAATCGCCATCTTCTCGTTCGAGAATTCCCAAGTCCGCACCGCCGGAACCGCTGAAAATCCCCTGTTCGTCGCAGTCGACATAGCTACCGTTTTAGGGTATTCAAATGCCCGCAAAGCCATCTATGCTCACGTTGACGAAGAAGATCGACTCAAGGCAACGGTTGAAACTGAGGGCGGCAAGCAGGAAGTTGTTTGTGTCAACGAGTCCGGCCTCTACGCCCTGATCTTCGGCTCAAAGCTCGAAAGCGCAAAGCGTTTCAAGCGCTGGGTCACAAACGAAGTTCTGCCCGCCATCCGCCGCAACGGCCGCTACGAGGCGCCACGCCCCGAGACCATCACGCCCGACGAGCAGCTCGCCATTCAGCTCGCAGTCTCGCACCGCGCGCAGAAGACCTCCAAGCACTTCCAGACGATCTACCGCGCGATCAAGGTGCGCTACCAGATCGCAAAGTACGATCAGCTCCCCCGCGCGCAGTTCGAAGACTGCCTCCGATTCATCGAGTCCGTCGAGCTGAGCGTGCCGGCAAAGCCTGCCGCGCCTGAGCTGCCCGACGACAAGATCCTCGTCTCGCGCGCCTTCCTCGAGCGCCTGCGCGTCTTCGTCTACTACTGGCGCTACCTCTTCCGCGACGACCTCGAACGCGTGCACGGTCTCATGGAGTCCCTGCACTCGCCCCTGGCCCCGCACTTTTGGGAGGCCGTGCACAATCTGAACCTTTCGATCGTCGAGTGCGACCTCGAAAAGCTCGGCTATCCCGTCAAAGAACTGAAGTGCTACAAGTACTGGCTGGCGCACCAAGGCGCCTAAAAGACACCTTTTAAACACAACCACATGGCCGCCTCCGGGCGGCTTTTTTTATTGGGAGCACCAATGCCCAAAGCAAAGAAAGATCGCGACAAGCGCTACAACCCAACCCTGGCCGAGTGCAAGGAGTTTCTGGAAAAGGTTCGGGACGCCTACGACAAGCTGGCCGCCGGCATGGCGGCAATGAGTAAGTAAGGAGCAAGCAATGGACAAGTGGACCAAGTACCCAGACCACGCGCCGGGCGTATCGGGCACGTACCTGCTCACCTGGTACGACGACGCTGACTGCGAAGCGCGCCTGATGGTGAGCAAGTTCAACGTTCTGCGCGGCACCTTCGACGTCGAGGACGACGACCCTGATCTGAAGATCGTGGCCTGGATGCGGACCCCGGCGCCATACGTTGACAAGGCCGCCAAGAAGAAGGCGACCCCCGCCGCAACAGCGCCCGATTACTGGAGCGAGCTATGAGGTTTCACCTCAGGGACAAGGCCCGGGAGGCAAAGCTCAACGCTTTGTCGGTCCCGGGTAAACCGAGCTTTACCGACAGGCTCAACGCCGAGATGAGCCGCTACCCGACGTCGTCGACGGCCCACCTAGAGCTTTTGTGGGAGTACGTCGACGGCGCGCGCTCCGGGCGCAAGTGGCTGTCGATACCGATCAAGAGCATCGTCTACCCCAAGGCCCCGCCCAAGACCAACCGCAGGAGAAAAACAGATGGCCAAGAAGAGCAGGCGAGCTGACGCCAGGCGCGTAGCCAAGAAGGCGCAGCGCACCAAGGACAGGGCCCACAAGAAGCAAACGCCCAGAGACCGCATCCCCGCGTGGTGCTTCGACACCATCGGGCCCATGCAGCCCGAAGAGCTCGACGCGTTCGAGGACATCGTCAACGCAGACCTGGCCATGATCACCCTGGGCACCTGGGAAGTGCAGCACTACGACAACATCGTCTTTGCGTTGAAGCACTTCTTCTGCTTTGCCAAGTACTACAGCCGCAGCGTCGAGCACGAAATGATGGCCACCATGGCCACGGCCGCCACGCAGGCGCTCATCAACAGGGCCGTGGAAGCGAAGGCCGGCGGGCCCGCCTGGCGCAAGGACCAAGTGGACGCGCTGCTCGAGCCGCTCAAGCTCGGCATCAGCACGTACTTTCAGATGATGCGCGCCTCCCCACGCAGCGAACACGTGGACGCCCGCCGCGAAGCGTGCCGGATGAATTTGACGCTCGGTCTGCAGAACACGGCCAAGGGCGGCGTGATGCTCATCGACCCCGCGACCGAAGGAGACGTCAGCAACCTGTGCGGCCTGACCGGCGTGTCCTTTGTGCACGGGCGTTGCGCCGTGGGCTTTCTCGCGGAGGACGACGGGAAACTCTACTGGATGCTCCCGGAGACGGAAAGTTTTATCCACCTGGCCAAACCAACGTTGGCGTTTTTTATGGAAAAGGAACCGAGCAATGGACGAAAGACTGAAGCGCATCGCTGACCACTACGGCTACGAGCATCAGATGCGGAAAGCGACCGAAGAGCTTGCAGAGTGCATTGTGGCCATCTGCCACCTGGACGACGAAAGACGCGACAAGTTGGACCGCCTGTCGAACCTGCTCGAGGAAATTGCCGACGTGCGCGTGATTCTCGAGCAGGTTGTCTACCTCGTGCAGCAGCGCTTTGAGCCTGCATACGACGCCGCCAGGATGGTGCGTAGTATCGAGATATTCAAGACCCAGCGAACCATCAACAGGCTGGATGGTAATGAGAAGGCAAGCGAATGCTGAAAGACAAAATCACCGCCCACGACATGGGCGGAAATGCCTGAACCGTAAAAGGAAACACTCTGATGACCGAGAATTTTTTTTGGAACCCCGTCGGGACGAGATTGGCAACGCCAGAAGAGTTCGAGCAGCGAGTCAAGCATCGTCTGCAAGCTCCTAGAGCCATGCCAACAGGCAAACAGCCGGAGCGAGGCAGCGTTTGCCTCGTCACCACAAGCAACGGAGAAGTTGATCTCGACGAATACGGGATCTTGTACGACATCGATGATTGGTTCTTTTACGACTGCGGCTGCGTAGTCGCTTGGACGACTTTTCCCTTGTTTGACGAAAACAAGGGAAAAAGTGCATTCTGGCACGAAGTGAAAAACGGTCTCCCTTCAAAGGAAGGAGCGTTTTTGGTCGCACTTTCCGATGGAAAGTACGAAGTTGAAATGTTTAAGTCTCAAGCGTTTGC
The DNA here is from genome assembly GCA_937937635.1 of uncultured Collinsella sp. GTDB lineage: Bacteria > Actinomycetota > Coriobacteriia > Coriobacteriales > Coriobacteriaceae > Collinsella. The sequence goes on along the minus strand of CALDCF010000077.1, from coordinate 962 downwards.
CCCATTCGAAAACGTTGTCGCTTGGGCAGAGCTGCCCGCCCCATATAAACCGTAACCTCTTAGGCCGCCAGCAGCATCAAAACCACAACCCCGAGAGCCGAACGCCCTCGGGATTTTTTTCGATAGAGGGACAAATGGAAGAGAACGAATTTTTGGACGTCAAAGCAATGTGCCGATTTCTCGGGTGCGGAGAAGACAAATTGCGCCAAGAGGTGCGCGAACATCGCCTCCCCGCGCCGATCCGACGCGGACGCAAAAACGTCTGGTTCCGCCGGTCGGTCGTCATGGCAATGGAGAAGATGCGCGCCGCCACCGAAAAAAACGTTAGGGCGAGTGCTTTTCAGCAATGAGCAGCGCGTCGGCCCATTTCTCCATAATTTCGCGCCTGGCGTCGAGCATATCCTCTCGCAGGTACGCTCGCGTCACGGCGCTTCCCACCGAATGCATCAGCGCCTTTTCGGCAGCGACAAAATCGATGCCGGAAACGGCCGCCCAATCGCGGAAGGTAGATCGTATTCCATGAACGGTCACCTTTCGGTCAAGAATCATGCAAAGCTTCAGGCGCGCCGTATCGAGCGCCAGGGGCTTTCTGCCATCAGCACTAAAAAGATAGTCGCCCTCACTCGAGCGCATCGTCAAAGCAAGACTTGCAAGCTTCGACAGCGGCACCCGGTGCGGCTCATCTTTCCCATCTTTACGGCGTTCTGCCGGCAATTCCCAAACAGCATTTTCGATTTCACGCGGCCGCGCCAGACGTGCCTCACTCACTCGCGAGACGGTCGCGATCACAAAAAGAAGCAGGCCGCTCGCAGGCGACGGATGCGCGAGGCAGTACCGGACGGCTTTGCGCAACTCATCCATCTCGGGCGCCTCGTGGTGGTCTCCCTGGTGAACCTTCGACTTTGGGGGCAGGAAGAGGTCAAGATTGCCTTTCCAGACTGCGGGGTTCGGCTGCGAGTAGT
>CALDCF010000076.1 GCA_937937635.1 uncultured Collinsella sp. | reverse complement strand
CTTTTGCCCTGGTGCATAGCGCTGCCGGTCAGACGGGCGGTGCCCCGAGTGCGCGCGGCATCACGGTGGGCGCCTTCGCGTTCGTCATTAATGTGATCTACAGCATCATCTTGCTGTTTATGGGTTTGGAGACGAGCTTTGTCGTGGCGATCTTCGGCCATGCGCTGCCGTCTTCGATCCTGACGGGTCTGGTTGCCATTCCGTTTTTGATGTCCGGCGTCGTGCCGCAGTCCGGTTATGGATTCTCCGCACGTGGCGGACGCCAGACGGGCATGCGCTTTAAGCCCAAGACCCGTAAGCTCAAATAGGGGAGGCTCGTAGATGTCTTCCCAGATGACGGTTATTATCGCCGGTATCGTGCTGGTTGTGGCCATCGTGGTCGCACTGGTCATTATGCGTCGCGGCGATTCTCGTTTTACCTACGATACGCAGCATGGGACGGCCCCGCGCGCCACCGAGGGCGAGGGCAATACCGCGGCGACCGCCTTTAAGGGCCGCTTCTCCATCCTCACCACGGGTGTGGGCGCGATGTTCGCGGCGCTTGCCGTCAAGCTGTGGGGCATGCAGATGGTCTCGTCGGACTATTACGAAAAGCAGGCTAATAGCAATCAGACGCGCACCGTTACCACACCCGCTGTGCGCGGCCGCATCCTCGACCGCAATGGCGTGGCGCTTGTCCAGAACCGTCCCTCACTTGCTGTCGTGGCCTACCGCGACCTTGCCGAGGATGAGGTTCTGGTTCGCCATCTTGCCAACGTGCTCGGTATGCCCTACGTGGCGGTGCTGCGCAATATTCAGGACAATTCCGAGGGCGCTCAGAGCCTGCATACCATCGCGACGGACGTCCGTCGCTCCACGGTTGCCTATATTCAGGAGCACGCCGGCGAGTTCCCGGGCGTCAAGATTGCCGAGCGTACCGAGCGCCAGTATCCATATGGCGAGACGGCATGCCATATCTTGGGCTATACCGGCACCATTACCTCCGAGCAGCTCGAGGCCCAGAATAAGAAAACCTCTGGTGATGATGATGCTTCTGCTGGCCGGATTACGTACCAGTCGGGCGATATCGTGGGCCAGGCGGGTGTTGAGAGCTACTACGAAAACCTGCTGCAGGGTATTCGTGGCGAGCAGACCGTCAAGGTCGATGCCTCGGGCAATGTGACCGGTCAGGCCGGCGCCGTGCCCGCCAAGGCCGGCTCCGACATTAAGCTCACGCTCGATCTTAAGATCCAACAGGCCTGTGAGACGGCGCTGGCGAGCGCCATCGAGCTTGCCAAGACCACTGGCTACAGCAATGCCGGCAACGGCGCTGTGGTGTGTCTCGATCCCAACAATGGCGAGATCCTGGGCATGGCGAGCGAGCCCAAGTTCGATCCGTCCGTCTTTATCGGCGGCGTCTCAAATGACGTGTGGACCGAGCTCAATGATGACAAGGGTTCGCACCCGCTGCTCAACCGCGCCATTAGCGGACAGTACATGTCGGCCTCGACCATCAAGCCGCTCTCGGCACTGGCCGGTCTTGAGTTTGGAACCTACACTTCAACGCAGACAACCAACTGCACGGGCTATTGGACGGGCCTGGGCAAGGCTTGGGGCAAGCGCTGCTGGCTGACGTCTGGCCACGGCACCATGACGCTGCAGTCGGGTATCGCCAACTCGTGCGACCCCGTCTTCTACGACATGGGCAAGGCCTTCTTTTATGACGAGCAACATTCCGAGGGCCTGCAGGAGGTCTTTCGTCGCTGGGGCCTAGGCAAGACCTGCGGTATCGATCTGCCGAGTGAGGGCGCGGGCCGTATTCCCGATGCCGAGTGGAAAGAGTCGTACTTTACCGACGCCTCTGCCGAGGACCGCAAGTGGAATGCCGGCGATATGACCAACATTGCCATCGGCCAAGGCGACATCCTGGTGACGCCCCTGCAGATGGCGTGCGCCTATATGGGTCTTGCCAACGGCGGCAAACAGTACGTGCCTCACGTGTTTTTGTCTGCCGTGTCGCGCGATGGCGACGGCGATGCCTATAAGTACAACGGCAAGGGCAAGAAGAAGCGCCTGGAGGCCAAGATCAACAGCGATTCGGATTTGACTCTTGTTCGCAACGGCATGCACGACGTGATTTACACGGCATCGACGTCCCTGGCGGCTCACTTTGGCACCCTGACGCCGCAGGTGTACGGCAAGTCGGGCACGGGCGAGAAAAGCGGCGAGGACGAATACGCGTGGTTCTGCGCCTATGCACCGGCCGATGATCCCAAGTATGTCATCGCTACTGTCCTGGAGCAGGGCGGCGGTGGTTCGGATACCGCGATGCATGTCGTGCGCGACGTGCTCGGCGTGATTTATGACGAGCCCGATACCTCTTCGGCCTCGGGCGATTCTTCGGTTCGATAGGAGGTTGCGATGGATTTTTCTCCGGCGGATCTGTTCCGTTCAACCAAGACCGGCTCTCGCAGCAGCCTGGACCGCGTTAACAAGCAACTTTCGGCCTCGCGCGGCACGTTTCGCCAAAAGGTGCATATCGGTGTGCTCGTGGCTACAGTGGCGCTCGTCGCCTACGGTGCCATCATTATCTGGTCGGCTTCGCAGTTTAAGGCCGATGCCTCGTTCTCACGTCATCTTCTGGGAATTGGTATCGGGGCGGTGCTGGCGGTGCTGGTCTGGCGTACCGACCTGCGCGGTATTTCCAATTTCTCGACGGCGTTGCTCGTTATCGACCTAATCGTGATCTTTTCGCCCAAGATTCCGGGTCTGTCCTATACGGGCGGTCTGGGCATGACGGGCTGGATCAAGATTCCCGGTATCGGCTTAACATTCCAGCCGGTTGAGCTTGCCAAGCTCATCACCATCTTCTTTATTGCCACGCTTGGCTCGCAGTATAACGGCCGCATCGATACCGTTCGCGACTACGTCAAGCTCTGCGGCATGCTGTCCATCCCGTTTTTGGCCGTCGTCGCCATGGGCGACCTGGGCTCGGGCCTGGTCGTGCTGGTCTCGGGCGCCATCGTCATCTGTATGAGCGGTGCACGCCGCGAATGGGTGCTGTCGACCCTGGCCCTGCTCGTGGGCCTGGTGGCCCTCGTCCTGGCGCTCGATTCGGTCTTTGATTCGTTGCTCGGCCACGATGTGCTCATCAAGCAGTATCAGATGAACCGTCTGACGGTCTTTATCGACCCCGATAATGCCGATTCGGACGATGCCTACAACCTGCAGCAGTCGCTTATCGCCGTTGGCTCGGGCGGCTTCTTTGGTAAGGGTTTGGGCCATGCGACGCAGTCGGCCGGCGGCTTTCTGCCTGAGTTCCACACCGACTTCGTCTTCGCCTTCCTGTCCGAGACCTTTGGCTTTTGCGGTTCCTTTTTGCTCCTGTGTCTCTACGTGCTGCTGATCTTTTCGACGATTCGCGTCGCCTTTAAGTGCGAGTCGCTGTTCTTGCGCCTATCGTGTGTGGGCATCGTTGGTATGTGGGCGTTCCAGACCTTCGAAAACATCGGCATGTGCATCGGCATGATGCCGATTACCGGTATTCCGCTACCGTTTATTAGCTTCGGTTCGTCTTCGATGATGATTCAGCTGCTGACGGTGGGTATCGTACAATCCATATGGCGGCATCGTTCGGGCGCCGCGTAACCGCTGGAGGGGTTTGCTATGAAAATTCCCGTAGATAAGCTTACCCGCGCTTTTAAGATGGGCGCGTCCGTTAAGAAGGATTCCGATACGCCGGTGCGCGTCTCGGTCTATTTGGATTCGTCCGCCTCGCGCTTTCTGGCCGAGACGGTGCGTGACGCCTTTGTGCCGCAGACGACCTCGGGCATTGTGCGCGTCGAGCGTCTGGGGGAGGAGCGAATTGCTCCAAAGACCGATACCGATGTGGTGCTGGTGCTCTCGTGCGGCTCCGACCGCTTGGAGAGTGCCGTGCAGGAGCTCGTGATCGCCGGCGCGCCCGTGTGCGTGCTTGCCGAGTCTGCTGTGGAGGTGCCGTTTATCGAGGAGTCCACGCCTATGCTCGGCGTGGTAGCGGCAACCGATAAGACGTATCTGCTCGAGACGCTTGCCCGCTGGATTCTCGATCGCACCGAAAAGGAAACGGCTTTTGCGGCGAACTTTGCCTTCATGCGCATCGCGGCGGCCAATCGTATCATCACCTCGTGCGCGCTCACCAATATGGCGACCGGTGCGCTGGTGTTTTTGCCGGGCGCCGATTATCCCGTTATGGCGCTGGCGCAGGTGGGCATGCTCTTTGAGCTCGCTGCCGTCTTTGGACGCGGCATTAAGCCTGAGCGCGGCTACGAGGTCGCGGGCGTGCTTGCCGGCGGTCTTGTGATCCGCGCGGTCACCCGCGCGCTCGTCAAGCAGACGCCGCATATTGGGTTTGCCGTTAAGGCGCTCACTGCTGCCGCGGGCACCTATGGCATGGGCCGTGCGCTTGTTTCGCTCTACGAGCGCGATGTCGACTACAGCCGTGCCAACGAGGTGGTCACTGCCACGTTCTCCCGCGTTCGCGATCTGGTGACCACGGTCGCGGGCGCTACCCGTCCTATGGCGTCCTACCAAGACGCATCCGATCTCGCTGCTTAGGGGTTTTCCGTTGCGCGTTCCGTATCAAGACTGCTTTCATTTAATTGAGCCGCTGCTCGCCAAGGTCGAAAAGCCGAGCCGCTATATCGATCACGAGTGGGGCACGCTTTCCAAGGCCGATGCCGACTACCGTTGCTGCCTGATCTACCCGGATGTGTACGAGGTTGGTCTGCCCAACCAGGGTATCGCCATCCTCTACAACATCCTTAACCAGGCCGAGGGCATCTCCTGCGAGCGTGGCTATGTGCCGTGGCCCGATATGGGTGACGCTATGCGCGAGGCAGGCATTCCGCTGCTCTCGCTCGAGGGTGCAGCGCCGGTCGCTTCGTTTGATATCGTCGGCCTGCATGTGCCGCACGAGATGGCGGTGACGAACTTCCTCGAGGCACTCGACCTCGCTGGCATTCCGCTGTTAGCGGCCGACCGAGGTGAAGACGACCCCATCATCATCGCCGGCGGCCCCTCGGTGTACAACCCCGAGCCGTACGCGGCCTTCTTCGATGCCATCCTCATCGGCGAGGGCGAGGAATCGCTGCTCGAGACCTGCCAGCTGCATCGCCGCCTGCGCGACGAAGGAGTCCCGCGCGCGCAGATTGTTGAGCAGCTTGCATCCATTGCCGGCAACTACGTGCCGTCGCTCTATGAGGTTCGTCACGACGAGCCCTGCTCGCCGCATGGCTACACCGTGCCGCGCGAGGGCAAGGATGCGCCGACCGTGGTCTACAAACGCGTCGTCGAGGATTTCGGCGCCACGAATCCGCTGTCGCAGTCGTGCGTACCCTATGCGCAACTGGTCCACGATCGCCTGTCTATCGAGATTCTGCGCGGCTGCGCCCGCGGCTGTCGTTTTTGCCAGGCCGGCATGACGTATCGCCCGGTGCGCGAGCGCTCGGCCGACCAGATCGTCTCGTCGGTGATTCAGGGTCTGGAAAAGACCGGCTATGACGAGGTGTCGCTGACCTCGCTCTCCACGACCGACCACTCCTGCATTCGCGACGTGCTCGGCAGGCTCAACCGTCGCCTGGAGGATACGGGTATTCGCGTGTCTATTCCGTCGCAGCGCCTGGATTCGTTTGGCGTGGATATGGCCGAGTCGGTCGCCGGCGAAAAGAAGGGCGGCCTGACGTTCGCGCCCGAGGCCGGCAGCCAGCGCATGCGCGACATCATTAACAAGAACGTGACCGAGGTGGACCTGGACCGTGCGGCCAAGGCGGCCTTCGAGGCCGGCTGGAACCGCATGAAGCTCTATTTCATGATGGGTCTTCCCGGTGAGCGCGACGAGGACATCGTGGCCATCGCCAATCTGGCCGATCACGTGCTGGAGCTTGGTCGTTCCGTGGTGCCCAAGGCTCGTCGCGGCTCGATCTCGGTGTCCATTTCGGTTTCGGTCTTTATCCCCAAGGCTGCCACGCCGTTCCAGTGGTGCCCGCAGCTCGACTACGACGACGTCAAGCGTCGCCAGAAGCTGCTTATCACGAGCGTTCGCAACCGTGCCGTCCGCGTGCATTACCACGATGCCGAGACCTCGCTCATCGAGGCCGCGCTGTCCCGCGCCGGGCGTGACATGACGCCCGTCATCATCGATGCTTGGCGCGCTGGCTCTCGCTTTGACGCCTGGGTAGAGCATTTCTCGCTCGATAACTGGAAGGAGGCTGCTGCCAAAAACGGCATCGACCTCAATGAGCTCGTGCACCTGCCCTACGAGTTGGACTGGCGCCTGCCGTGGGAGCACGTGAGCCCCGGCTGCACGCGCGGCTTCCTCGAGCGCGAGTACCGTCGCTCGCTCGAGGGTGTCACGACTCCCGACTGCACCCGCACGTCGTGCACCGGCTGCGGAATCTGTCCCACGCTCCACGCCAAGAATGTATTGATGGGTGATCGCGCATGAGTGAGCGCCTGACCGACAACCCCACGCTCTTTAGGCTTCGTGTTCGCTATGGCAAGCGCGATCGCCTTAAGTACCTGGGCCATCTCGAAGTAATCCATACCATTGAGCGCATCGTGCGCCGTGCGGGACTTCCCTATGCCGTCACGCAGGGCTTCTCTCCGCACATGCGCGTGGGCTTCTCTTCGGCGCTACCGGTGGGTACGTCGTCGACTTGCGAGTGGTATGACCTGTTTATGACCGAGTTCGTGGCGCTCGACGAGGCGTTTGGGCGCCTTGCTGCGGCGTCTCCGGCCGATCTGGCACCCATCGAGGCAGCGTACATCGACGTGCGCACGCCGGCGTTGACGGCGCAGCTCACGCGTCTGTCGTATCGCATCGACCTGCACTTGGATCCCGAGGCGCCCGTAAGCGCCGACGAGGTACGTCGTGCGATCGACACACTGCGCGCGGACCATGGCATCGACTACGCGCGCGGCAAAAAGAGTAAGCGCTTGGATTTGGATCACACGCTCGTGGGCTATGAGCTCACGGCGGGGGAGCGCCCTGACCATTTGGTGCTCATGCTCGACACCCATGCCGACAACGAGGGCTCCATGCGTCCGGAAATTTTGCTTTCCGCTGCTGATGTTTTGTTGCAGGGCTTGACCCCGGGCGTGGATGCACCTATTGTTTCCACCGGTATGCAAGACCTCGTGACCATCTGCTCCTACGATGTCGAGCGTCAGAATCAAGCATGCGAGGACGACGAGGGCCGACTCGTCAGCCCCATACCTGTGCGAACTTGTGGATTTGCTCCACATACTCGTTGACGGGGGTATTTTCGCCTGCTACTATATTCGGCTGTTGCACTAACTGATGCATGAAGGGCAAGTAAACATGTACGCAATCGTTAACACGGGCGGCAAGCAGTACAAGGTCGCCACCGACGATGTCATCACCGTCGAGAAGATCGAGGGCAATGAGGGCGACAAGGTCACCCTGCCGGTCATCTTCCTCAACGATGGTAAGAAGATCGTCACCGATCCCGACAAGCTGGCCAAGGCCAAGGTTACCGCTCAGATCGTTGAGCAGTTCAAGGGCGAGAAGCAGCTGGTCTTCAAGTTCCACAAGCGTAAGCGCTATCGTCGTCTGAAGGGTCACCGTCAGCAGCTCACCAAGCTGAAGATCGTGAAGGTCCAGGCTACGTCCCGCGCCAAGAAGGCTGTCAAGGCAGAGGCCGAGGCTGTTGCCGAGGCTCCCGTCGCCGAGTAGATTACACTCGTAACGAAAGAGTAGGTATACACAATGGCACACAAAAAAGGACTCGGTTCCTCCCGTAATGGCCGTGACTCCCGCGGTCAGCGCCTTGGCACGAAGCGCTATGCCGGCCAGACGGTAACCACGGGCACGATTCTCGTCCGTCAGCACGGCACGCACATCCACCCGGGTGAGAACGTTGGCCGTGGCAAGGACGACACGCTGTTCGCGCTGGTCGACGGTACCGTTGAGTTCCACAAGGGTATCAAGCACAGGGTCAGCGTACGCCCGCTCGCGAACGCGTAATTCACCCTTCATAGAGCACATATGTGGGAGGCACTTGAGTTTTAGGATTCAAGGGTCTCCCTCTTTTTGTAGGAGGCGATTCTGTTGTCACAGTTCACCGATATCAGCCGCATTAACGTGTGCGGCGGCGACGGCGGAGCCGGATGCATGTCGTTTAGGCGCGAGGCATTTGTCCCCAAGGGCGGCCCCGATGGCGGCGACGGCGGTCGTGGCGGCAATGTCGTCATCCAGGCCGATGCTCAGCTGTCTTCGCTGATCGATTACCGCTTTAAGCATCACTTCCGCGCCGAGCGCGGCACGCACGGGCAGGGTGCCCGTCGTAACGGTAAGAGCGGCGAGGACCTTATTCTTAAGGTTCCCATGGGTACCGTGGTGCGCGAGCTCGACCCCGAGACGCAGACCCCGATGTTCGAGATTGCCGACTTGGTGCATGATGGCGAGCGCGTTGTCGTGGCGCCCGGCGGTGCCGGTGGCCTGGGCAACACGCACTTTGTGACGTCGGTGCGCCGCGCGCCCGCGTTCGCTCAGCTGGGCGAACCGGCCGAGGAGCACTGGATTGAGCTTGAGATGAAGCTTATGGCCGATGCCGCACTCGTGGGCTTCCCCTCGGTGGGCAAGTCCTCGCTTATCGCGCGCATGAGTGCCGCCCGTCCCAAGATCGCCGACTATCCGTTTACAACGCTCGTGCCGAACCTCGGCATGGTGCGTGCCGGTGAGTATTCTTACGTCGTTGCCGACGTTCCTGGTTTGATCGAGGGCGCAAGCGAGGGCAAGGGCCTGGGCCATCAGTTCCTGCGCCACATTGAGCGCACGGCGCTCATCATGCATGTCGTTGACATGACGGGCGGGTTTGAGGATCGCGACCCGGTTGAGGATTACCGTATCATCAACCGTGAGCTCGAGCAGTATGGCGCCGAGCTTTCGGAGCGTTCGCAGATCGTCGTCGCCAACAAGTGCGATGCGCCGGGCACGGCCGACAAGATTGCCGACCTCAAGCGCGCCGCGCTCGACGATGGACACATGTTCTTTGCCGTGTCCGCCGTGACGGGCGCCGGCCTCAACACGCTGATGCTTGCCGTGGGCGAGCAGGTGGCTAAGCTGCGCGCCGAGCTGGCGGTCTCCGATGAGCCGGTCGATCTGCGCGACGAGGAGTGGGAGCGCCGCCGTCTGCAGCGCGAGAAGCGTTTCCGCATTGTCCAGGAAGAGCCCGGTGCCTTCCGTGTGATTGGTCGCGCGATTGAGCGCATGGTCATCCAGACCGACTGGGAAAACGAGGAAGCTGTCATCTACCTGCAGCATAAGTTTGCGCGCATGGGTGTCGACGATGCGCTCGAGAAGGCCGGCTGCCGTGCGGGCGACGAGGTCCGCATTTGCCAGCGCGCCTTTGACTTTGAGGGCGCTGAGGACTTCTCGGAGTACGAGGAGCTCGAGGACGCTGGCGAGGACGTTGCCGTTGAGTCCCTTGACGTGGCCGATGCTCCGGATGAGAGCGTCGAGGTTGTCGATGCGGCGGATGCCGCGGACGATGCCGAGACCTCGGAGGGCGAGTAAGCCATGCCGCTGCGCGGTGGAATCGGTTTGCCCGAGCTGCCCATAAAAGAGGGCAAGGAGTTTCGGCTTGGCATTATGGGCGGCACCTTCGACCCGATTCATTACGGGCACTTGGTGACTGCCGAGCAGGCGCGCGAGTCGCTCGACTTGGACGCTGTGCTCTTTATGCCGGCGGGCTCTCCCGCCTTTAAGCTTGACAAGCCGGTGACGCCTGCCGAGGACCGTTATGCCATGACGGTCCTCGCCACCGCCGCGAACCCGGCCTTTTTGGCGAGCCGGTTCGAGATTGACCGTCCGGGTGTAACCTATACGGCCGATACGCTTCATGCCCTTCGCGATTTTTACCCGCCGCAGGTAAAGCTCTACTTTATTACGGGCGCCGATGCGATTATCGATATTGTGACCTGGCATGATGCCGAACGAATCGCTGAGCTTGCTACCTTTATTGCGGCGACGCGACCGGGCTTTGATATCGATACGGCGCGTGCCCGAATCAAAGAGTCGGGGCTGCCGTTCGACGTGCGCTATATTCAGATTCCGGCGCTAGCGATCAGCTCGACGAACATTCGTAAGCGAGTTGCCCGCGGCATGAGCGTGCGCTATCTTACGAGCGAGTCCGTGCTCGGCTACATTCGCAAGCGCAGTTTGTATGTTGATCTGGGTCACGAAGATTTTGAGTGATGGGGGCTACGTTGTCGGTAGAGGATCAGTTTGAGGGCGATGAGCGCGCGCTGCTCAAGCGCATTCAAGAGCTGCTCGATGTTCGCATGAAAGATAAGCGCAAGCGCTATGTGCATTCGCTGGGTGTTGCCGAGACCGCACTTCATCTGGCCGAGGTCTACGGCGTTGACCGCTTTGATGCGGCTGCCGCCGGCTTAATTCACGACTGGGACAAGGTTCTTTCCGATGACGAGCTCGTGGCCCGCGCGCTTCACTATGGCATCAAGGTTGCCGGCTCTCCTTCCGCCGCGACGCCGCTTTTGCATGGCCCTGTTGCCGCCTATGAGCTTCCGCAGCTTTTTCCCGAGCTGTCGCCGGCTGTTTTCCAGGCTGTCGACCGTCACACCGTGGGTGCCTGCGACATGACGCCGCTCGATATGGTGGTCTTTGTGGCAGATGCCATCGAGCCCAACCGTCACGGCGACTATGCCCATGCGCTGCGCAAGATGGTGGGGGAGTCGACGCTTGACGAGTTGTTCTTCTCCTGTTTTGCGCAGGGTCTGGTCTATGTGATCCAGTCCGGGCGCTATCTTTATCCCACGGCTATTACGATTTACAACCATTACGCCCAGCTGCGCTAGCTCGGGTGTGTCTAGAAAGAGGTATTCCATGGCCGACGAGACCATGACTGACGAGCAGATTCTTGAAGGTGTGGAGCACAAGAGTTTCGTTGCCACGTCCGACCGCACCGCCGCCTCGCTGTCCGCGAGCGGTGTCGCCGCCGAGGATGTCGCCCGCGCCGCCGCGCAGGCCGCCTACGACAAGAAGGGCGAGGACGTGCAGGTGCTCGACCTGACCGAGCTTTCCGACGTGTGCGACTACTTTGTGCTTGCCACCGGTACCAACAACCGCCAGGTCGATTCGATCGTCGACGAGATCGATGAGAAGGTCGCCGAGGCTTGCGGCGAGCATCCGTTCTCCATCGAGGGCCGCGAGCAGAAGACCTGGATGCTCATGGACTACGGCTCGGTTGTCGTCCACGTCTTCACTCCCGAAGCCCGCGACTTCTACCGCCTAGAAAAGCTCTGGGGTGACGCCCCCCAGCTCCCCCTCAATCTCCTCTAGTAGCTCATTTGATACGGGGCTTTTTAGCTAGCTTCGCGCATTTCGCCGGGCAGTTGCGGTTTTCCGCACCTGCCCGGCTTTCTTTTTGCCTAAAGGCGGTTAATCGTTGAAGCGGGATTGGCGGCCGAAAGATAGGGCGGTGTCGCCGAACTTGTCTCGGACGGCGTCGATCGCGACGGAGAGCTCGCGGCGGTCGCTGGATTGGGCTCCGCGGTCATCGACTTCGCAGAACAGGTCGGTCTGGATGCCGCCCTGATGGTCAAAGTCGCTCATGCCGATGCCTGCTAAGCGAACATGCATGCCTTCCTGCCAGATGTTGTCGAGCAGTTCGAGCGCAACCGCCACAAAGATGTTCTCATCGTCGGTCGGATGAGGCAGCCGGCGCTGTGCCGAGCGACCGCTTCCATACGAATACTTAAGCTTGAGCGTTACCGTGCCGCCCGTCAGTCCCTGACGGCGCAGGCGGCGTCCAACCGACTCACCCAGCAGCGCAATCGCCGCTTCGATGTCCCCACGCTCAGTTAAATCTTTTGCAAAGGTGCGCTCATTGCTCACCGATTTAACCTCACGCTCTTCATCGAGACTCGTGACTTCGGAGATTTCGAGTCCCAGCGCACGCTGGCGCATGCGTTCGCCGTTGACGCCAAAAATAGAGGCCAAGGTTGATTCCGGTGCACGTGATAGCTCGCCGAGGGTGTAGATGCGCATGCGGCGCAGTCGCTCCTCGGCCGAGCGCCCGATGCCGCTCATGGCAGATACCGGCAGCGCGGCCAAAAAGCGCTGCTCGGTTCCGGGGCGCACGATGGTCAGCCCAAACGGCTTATCCCGCTCGCTTGCGATCTTTGCGACCGTCTTGTTGCAGCCCACGCCAATGGAGCAGGTCACTCCCAGCGCTGCCACACGGTCGCTTATGCGCCGTGCAACCAGCAGCGGGTCCTCGGGCGCAAAGCGACCCGGTGTGATATCGATAAAGGCTTCGTCGATGGATACGCGCTCAACGCGCGGAGTCTCGTCGGCGAGAATCGCCATGACCTGCGCGCTCACCTCGCGGTAGCGATCAAAGTGCCCGTGCGTCCAAACGGCTTGCGGGCACAAGCGCCGCGCCTCGGCCGAGGCCATGGCAGAGTGCACGCCAAAGCGACGTGCCTCATACGAACACGTGGACACGACGCCACGCGAATCGGCGTCTCCGCCCACGATGAGCGGCTTTCCGCGCCATTCGGGATGATCGAGCATCTCCACGCTCGCAAAAAATGCATCGAGGTCCATGAGGCCCACCGCCGAACCCGTCCAGGGAGGCGGTGTGACGCCCATGGCATCCTCATAACCGTATGTATGTTCGCGTCTTTCCATGTCATGAGTATACCGCGCAGCTCATGTGGGGTGCGTGTATGTGCTTGCAAATCCCGAATTCTTGTCTAAGATATGGATTTGCCCTCGATTACACCGAAGAAGTTGGTCTCACGGACTTCACCTGCCCGCGTCGATGGCGTATTATGTTCAACTGTTTGTTTGTAGTTGCAGCCTAAAGCTGCTTGGTTGGAGGAGTTTCCTTTGGCAGTCAAGATTCGCCTTGCTCGTCACGGCGCTAAGAAGCGTCCGTACTACCGTGTCGTCGTCGCCGATTCCCGCGCCCCGCGTGACGGTCGTATCATCGAGGAGGTTGGCCGCTACAACCCGATGACCGCCCCCAAGACCATCAACCTCGACCTCGAGAAGATCGCCGACTGGCAGTCCAAGGGCGCTCAGCTCACCGACGCCGTCGCCGCTCTGGTCAAGGCCGCCAACGAGGGCGAGAAGACCGAGACCGTCGTCAAGAAGTCCAAGAAGCAGCTCGCCAAAGAGGCCGAGGCAGCTAAGGCTGCCGCTGAGGCCGCTGAGGGCGCCGAGGAGTAAATCGTGCCTGAGGTTGACGCTGCACAGCTCGAGGGTGAGGCAATGCTCTCAGATCGCATCGCCGATCTCGTCGAATATCTCGTTGTTCAGATCGTCGACGACCCGGATTCCGTGAGCCTTGAGGTCATTGATGGTGATGACGCCTCTACGATTGAGGTTTCTGTCGCCGAGGATGACGTCGCTAAGGTCATCGGCCGTCGTGGCCGTACCATCAAGGCCATTCGCACGCTCGCCCGTGCACTGGCCGCTCGCCTCGACACTGCTGTCGAGGTAGAGGTTCTGGGCTAGGACCTTGAGGTCCCAGTACAAAAACATCGCCCGTGTGGTCAAACCGCACGGAAGGAAGGGGGAGGTCCTCGCGCAGCCGCTGCGGGGGCTTCCTTCTGTATTAGAGCCGGGTATGCGCGTCGCCCTGACGCCGCCGGCGCTCAAGCGCGACCGCTTTTGCACGGTCGTGTCCGTCACCGATACGGGCGATGGCGATCTGGTCTCGTTTGAGGGCATTGACGACTTGACGGCCGCCGAGGGCATCACGGGATGCTATGTGTTGGCAAATCGTGACGATTTTGAGCTCGATTCACTCGACGCCGCCTATACCGACCTGATGGGTCGCGAGGTGGTCGACGAGCGCTTCGGTTCGCTCGGCACGATCGTCGAGATCATGTCGACGCCCGCTAACGATGTTTGGGTTGTCGAGGGCGATCGGTACGGCGAGGTACTGATTCCCGTGATCGAGCAGGTTGTGCTCGATCTTCCCGACACAGGAACAATTTCCGTCCACGTTATGGACGGCCTGATCGATATGGACAAGTAGGGAGGACAACATGCTGATCGAGACCCTTTCGGTCTTTCCCGAGATGTTTGAGCCCGTCATGTCCACATCGATTTTGGGCCGCGCCCGCAAGGCCGGCCTTTTTGATTTTAAGGCGTATAACCTGCGCGACTGGACGCACGACCGCCATCGTACCGTCGATGA
The DNA here is from genome assembly GCA_937937635.1 of uncultured Collinsella sp. Lineage (GTDB taxonomy): Bacteria > Actinomycetota > Coriobacteriia > Coriobacteriales > Coriobacteriaceae > Collinsella. The sequence continues at coordinate 59,161 of CALDCF010000076.1, read as the reverse complement.
CGAGCCGTACGGCGGCGGGCAGGGCATGCTCATGAAGGTCGAGCCTATTGCCGAGGCCATCGAGGCTATTAGCTCCGAGGGTCCTAAGCCCACCGTGGTGTTTTTTACCCCCTGTGGCGAGCCCTTTACACAGCATGTGGCCGAGCGCCTGCTCAAAAGCGAGCGCTTGCTGTTTGTGTGCAGCCGTTACGAGGGTGTCGACGAGCGTGCCTATGCGTATGCCGACGAGCGCCTGTCGATCGGCGATTACGTGCTCACGGGCGGCGAGCTTCCCGCTATGGTCATTGCCGATGCCGTCGTACGCCTGATTCCCGGCGCCCTTGGTGACGAGATGAGCAACGTCGACGAGTCGTTCTCGACCGCCGAGGACGGAGGCCTGCTCGAGTATGCGCAGTACACTCGCCCTGCTGAATTCAACGGCGAGGGCGTGCCGCCGGTGCTCGTGAGCGGTGACCATGCCAAGGTTGACGCCTGGCGCCGTAAGAATGCCATCGAGCGCACCTGCCGCTGGCGTCCCGACCTGATCGAGACGGCACGGCTTACGCCCCAGGAGCGCGCATACGCGCAGGAGATTCTGGACGCTTCGTATTCGCAGAGCGAGGAGTGAGAATGGTTCCATCGCAGCATTCCGCGTTGAGGGGCGCTTTTGAGTGGGTCGCGGTCATCGCGATCGCGCTCGTGGCCACCTTTCTGATCCGCACCTTTGTGGTCGAGCCCTTTGTGGTACCCACCGGCTCCATGGAGGACACGATCGAGATTGGCGACCAGATCCTGGCACAAAAGGTGAGCCTCGAGCTCGGTCAGCCCGTCAAACAGGGTGATATCGTGGTGTTCCACAACCCCGATGCCACTTCCGAGCATGATGTTCTTGTCAAGCGTGTTATTGCCACGGCCGGCCAGACGGTCGACCTGCAGGACGGCAAGGTGGTCGTTGACGGCCAAGCGCTCGATGAGGACTATACGACCGGCGCGAGCTGGCCGCTTTCGGTCCAGGCGCCCGCCGCCCAGGTGAGCTATCCCTACACCGTCCCCGACGGCTGCGTGTGGGTGATGGGCGACAACCGCGAGAACTCAGCCGACTCACGCTACTTTGGTCCCGTTGATCGCTCTGATTTGATCGCCGTGGCGCTCGTGCGTTACTGGCCGCTTAACCGTCTGGGCGCTATCGACTAAAAACCGCTATAGTACAGTACCTAACCGTGTAATCGTTTCGACGAGGGGATATTAGAGGCATGAACGCTTCATCGCTTTCCTTCCAAGACATCATCCTGCGCCTCCAGCAGTACTGGGGCGAGCAGGGCTGCGTCATTATGCAGCCCTATGACTCCGAGGTCGGTGCCGGTACCTTCCACACCGCGACCACGCTGCGCTCGCTCGGTCCCGCCGAGTGGCGCACCTGCTATGCGCAGCCCTGCCGCCGTCCCGCCGACGGCCGCTACGGCGAGAATCCCAACCGCATGCAGCACTACTATCAGTTCCAGGTGCTCATCAAGCCCTCGCCGGTCAACGCCCAGGAGCTTTATCTGGGGTCTCTTGCCGCCATTGGCTTGGACCCCAACGACCATGACGTTCGTTTTGTCGAGGACGACTGGGAGAGCCCGACGCTCGGCGCCTGGGGCCTTGGCTGGGAGGTCTGGCTCAACGGCATGGAGGTCACGCAGTTTACGTACTTCCAGCAGGTGGGCGGCATCGAGGTCGATCCCGTGCCCGTCGAGATCACCTATGGCCTGGAGCGTATCGCCATGTACGCCCAGGGCGTCAACTCGGTCTACGACCTGGTGTGGAGCTACCTGCCCGACGGCACGCCCATGACCTACGGCGACGTGTTCCTGGAGAACGAGCGCGAGTTCAGCGCTTACAACTTTGAGGTCGCCAACGTCGAGATGATGCGTCAGAAGTTTGACGACTACGAGGCAGAGTGCCACTCCTGCCTGGAGCGCAAGCTGCCGCTGCCGGCGTACGACTGCGTCATGAAGTGCAGTCATGCCTTCAACCTGCTCGATGCCCGCGGTGCGCTGTCCGCAGTCGAGCGCGCCAACTACATCCTGCGCGTCCGCGCCGTCGCCAAGGCGTGCTGCGAGGCCTATATGGCCGAGGTCGCCGGAATCAACGAGAATGCCGACCAGGAAGGCGAGGTGGCGTAAGCCATGGCAGACGCTAAGGATTTCCTGTTTGAGATCGGTACGGAGGAAATGCCCTCTGCACCGCTGAACAATGCCGTCAAGCAGCTTGGCACCATGATTGCCAAGGGTCTCGACGATGCCGGCCTGGCCCACGGCGAGGTCCGCGTGATCTCGAGCCCGCGTCGCCTGGCTGCGCTCGTTGCCGATGTCGCCACCGCGACCGATGAGGTTCATGAGGTCAAGCGTGGCCCCGCGGCCAACATCGCCTTCGATGCCGACGGTAACGCCACCAAGGCCGCCCAGGGCTTCGCCCGCAAGTGCGGTGTGGCTGCCGAGGATCTGGTCCGTCGCGAGGACACCGACGGCCGTGAGTACGTCTTTGCCGAGAAGAACATTCCTTCCGCCCCGGCCACCCCGATCCTGACGGCCCTGTGCGAGAAGACCATCGCCGGCCTGCAGTGGCCCAACTACCGTAGCCAGCGCTGGGGCCACGAGCACGCGACGTTCGTGCGTCCGGTCCGTTGGATCTGCTGCCTTCTGGGCGAGGACGTCGTGCCTGTGTCGTTTGCCGACGTGACGAGCGGCAACACCACGCGCGGCCATCGCGTCCTGGGCCCCGGTGACCATGTGGTCGCCAGCCCCGCCGTCTACGAGCAGGTGCTCGAGGACGCCGGTGTGCTTTCTGCCGAGCGCCGCCGCGAGGCTATCCTTGCCGGTATCGCCGAGGTTGAGGCCGCCCGTCCTGGCTGCCACGTCGATACGCCCAAGAAGGTCTTCGAGGAAGTTATCAACCTCTGCGAGTGGCCGACGGTGCTCGTCGGTACCTTCGATGAGGAGTTCCTCAAGGTCCCGCATGAGATCATCTGCGAGTCTATGCTCACCAACCAGCGCTACTTCCCGATTTATGACGGCGAGGGCAAGCTGACGCGTGAGTTCGTAATCGTCTCCAACAGCAAGCCCGAGAATGCCGAGCGCGTGATTGACGGCAACGAGCGCGTCGTGCGCGCCCGTCTGGACGACGCCAAGTTCTTCTACGAGGAGGATCTGAAGATCTCCCTCGACGAGTTCCGTGAGCGCCTGGCCAAGGTCGCCTTCCAGGAGAAGCTCGGCAGCGTGCTTGCCAAGTCCGAGCGTATTGAGCAGCTCGCGCTCGCTATTGCCCGCGAGGCTCACCTGGGTGCCCATCTGGCCGCCGATGCCGGCCGCGCCGCACATCTGTGCAAGGCCGACCTGGTGTCCAACGCCGTCGTCGAGTTCACGAGCCAGCAAGGCGTGATGGGCGGTTATTATGCCTTCGCGATGGGGGAGAACGACGAGGTCGCCCACGCCATTCGTGATCACTATCGTCCCCGCTTTGCCGGCGACGAGCTGCCCGAGGGCACCGCTGGCTGCATCGTGGCCTGCGCCGATAAGCTCGATACCATTGCCGGTATTTTTTCCATCGGCGAGCCCCCGACCGGTTCTTCCGACCCCTACGCGCTGCGTCGTGCCGCCATCGGCATCATCAACATCCTACGCGATCGTCTGCCGATTGACCCGACGTCGCTCATCGACTTTGCGCTCGAGCTCTATAGCGAGCAGGGCATTGAGTTTGACGCCGCCGAGGTTGCCCAGCAGGTCCGCGACTTCTTCCACGGTCGTCTGGTGAGCATGGCCCGTGACGAGAAGATCCCGGCCGATACGGTCGCCGCCGTATCCGCGGTGCACATCATTGCCCCGTCGGTCTTCTTCGCCCGCTGCGCCGCCCTCGACGAGGCCCGCAAGAACGACGCCGAGACCTTCGACAACCTGGCGACTGCCTACGCCCGAGCCGCGCATATCTCCAAGCCCGAGCTGGGTGCGGAGTACGACCGCAGCCTGATGGGCGAAGTCGAGCTTGCACTTGCCGACGCCTCCGAGTCCGCTCAGACCGCTGTCGATGCCGCCCTTGCTGCCGAGGACTACCCTGCCGCGTTTGCCGCTCTGGCCGCCCTACGCGCGCCCATCGACCGTTTCTTTGACGAGGTTATGGTCATGGACAAGGATGAGCAGCTCCGCGATAATCGCCTTAAGCTGCTCAACCGCTTCGAGGCCGTTTTCTCCGGCATCGCCAACATTGGTGAGCTTGCCCGCAAAAAGTAAGCCAGCCTGCGCATAAGCGCAAAAGGAGCCCCGCATGGATTGCCCGGTCACCGCTCGTCCCACCGTTATCGTTATCTCCGACTCGCTCGGCGATACCGCTTGTGAGGTGGTGCTTGCGGCGTCCGGGCAATTTGATGAAGGGGCTTTTCGCGTTTTGCGCCTGCCCAAGGTGACCTCCGTGGAGCAGGTCAAGTCATTTGTGGGGCCGCGCGTCGATGCCGACCATCGCGATATTGCCGTGTTCCACACCATTGTCGATCCGGCGCTTCGCGCTCGCGTGCTCGATTATCTGGGCATGCTGCATATCCGTTCGGTCGACCTGATCGGCCCGACGCTTGCCGTGCTGTCGTCGCTCATCGGTGTGCCGCCCAAAGGCGTTGCGGGCGTGATCCACAAGACCGATGACCGCTATTTCCATCGTATCGAGGCCATGGAGTATTTCGTTGAGCACGACGACGGGCGCGGTTGCGATGATCTGTCTGGTGCCGATATCGTGCTGCTGGGTGTGTCGCGTACATCTAAGACGCCGTTGTCGATGTATTTGGCTTATCAGGGTTACAAGGTTGCCAATGTTCCGTTGGCGCATGGTATGGAGCCGCCTAAGTCGATTTATGAGGTCGACCCGATGCGGCTGTTTGGCTTGATTTCGACCGTCGACGTGATTTCCGAGATTCGCGATAGCCGTCTGGGCGATGACTACGCCCGCGCCGTCGCAGGCTCCTATGCCGAGCCCGAGAGCGTGCGCAGCGAGCTTGCTGAAGCCCGCGCGCTCATGAAACGCCTGGGCTGCTTTGTGGTTCGTACCGACGGCAAGGCCATCGAGGAAAGCGCTGCCGAGATCATTAGTCACTTGGATGAAATCCAAGAAGCCCGTGCCCGCCGCGCCACCCGCCGAGCCCAACAAAGCTAGCTCATTGTGGTAGCTAAAAATGCAACGTTATTAAAAGGCAACCTAATAATAATGCACGATATTGGTAAAGCGTTTTATCATAATACTTGCATTTGACCTGCAATTCTCTTGCATTGGTATCTTCATAAGGTAACCACCTTTACCTACCGTTTACCGCAGGTTTTAGCACGTTTACCAAACCGCGCATCCTCTGCTCAAGCCCGTTCAAATCCCGCCGTATAGTTCCCTCACGGCCCGCATCCGGCGGGTCGATTCGTTACCACGGTCGTGCGCGAGAGCGCATGGAAGGGGAAGTATCGTGAGCGATTGCAAGAGGGTTTACCGTTTTGGAACCGATGCCCAGGGCACCTGTGTCACTGAGGGCGACAAGTCCATGAACTTCGTGCTTGGCGGCAAGGGCGCTAACCTTGCCGAGATGAGCCGCATCGGTCTGCCGGTTCCCGGTGGCTTTACCATTACCTGCCAGACCTGCGTCGAGTACTCCGGTGCCGGTAACGTGTGGCCTGAAGGTGCACTCGACGAGATCGTTGCCGCCGAGGCCGACCTCGAGGCGCGCTGCGGCAAGAAGCTCGGTGACGCCTCCGACCCACTGCTCGTGTCGGTTCGCTCGGGCGCTCCGTTCTCCATGCCCGGTATGATGGACACGGTCCTCAACCTGGGCCTCAATGACGATTCCGTCCAGGGCCTTATCGCCCAGACGCAAAACCCGCGCTTTGCCTGGGACAGCTATCGCCGCTTTATCCAGATGTTCTCCAACGTCGTCATGGGCGTCGATGCGGATCTGTTCGAGAACGCCCTGACCCAGGCCCGCCTGGTCGCCGGCGTCCGCGTCGACTCCGAGCTTTCGGCCGAGGACCTGCAGGAACTCGTTGAGACCTTTAAGGGCATCTTCTCCGACAACGTTGAGGCCGCCCTGTACCCCGAGCTCGAGGTCGCGGACGGCAAGCCCGTCTTCCCGCACGATCCGGAGCTCCAGCTGCGTCTTGCTATCCAGGCCGTCTTTGGCAGCTGGATGAACGAGCGCGCCTGCATCTACCGCAAGCAGCATGGCATTTCCGACGAGCTCGGTACTGCCGTCAACGTCCAGGCCATGGCCTTTGGCAACAAGGGCGAGACCTCTGCGACCGGCGTCGCCTTTACGCGTAACCCGGCCGACGGCACCAAAGAGTTCTACGGTGACTTTCTGGTCAACGCCCAGGGCGAGGACGTCGTCGCCGGCATCCGTAACACCGAGCCCATCGCCGACCTCAAGACCACCCCGGGCCTCGAGTCCGCAGGCGAGGAGCTTGAGCGTGTCTTCCTGACACTTGAGGATCACTACCGCGACATGTGCGACATCGAGTTCACCATCGAGCAGGGTAAGCTCTGGATGCTCCAGACCCGCGTGGGCAAGCGCACCGCCACCGCCGCCCTGCGCATCGCCATCGAGATGGTCGAGGAGGGCCTGATCGCCCGCGAGGAGGCTGTGAGCCGCATCGACCCCGCACAGCTCGATCAGCTCCTGCACCCGCAGTTCGACGCCTCCAAAAAGTACGAGGCACTCGCTACCGGTCTTAACGCCAGCCCCGGTGCCGCCGTGGGTGAGGTCGTGTTCTCGAGTGACGACGCCGTCGCGCGTTCCGCCGAGGGTCACAAGGTCATTCTGGTTCGTTGGGAGACCAACCCCGACGACCTGAAGGGTATGGTTGCCGCCGAGGGCATCCTGACCAGCCACGGTGGCAAGACGAGCCATGCCGCCGTTATCGCCCGTGGCATGGGTACGCCCTGCGTTTGCGGCGTTGAGTGCTTCCACATTGACGCGGCAGAGAAGGTCGTGCGCATCGAGGGCAGCGACCGCGTGCTGCGCGAGGGCGATGTCATCTCCATCGACGGCACCCAGGGTATCGTCGTCGACGGCGCGGTCGACCTGGTCTCGGCAGAGCTCACCGGCGACCTGGACACCATCCTGTCTTGGGCCGATGAGATCCGTTTGGACGAGACCGACGGTCACGCCAACCACGTGCGCGTCAACGCCGACAACCCCGAGGATGCTGCGCTCGCGCTCGAGTTTGGCGCCGAGGCCATCGGTCTGTGCCGCACCGAGCACATGTTCCTGGGCGATCGCAAGAACATCATCCAGAGCTTTATCCTGTCTGACGATGAGGCCGTGAAGCAGCAGGCCCTGGCCGACCTGCTCAAGGTTCAGACCGAGGACTTCTTGGCGATGTTCAAGACCATGTCCGGCCGCGATGTGGTCGTTCGCCTGCTTGATCCGCCGCTGCATGAGTTCCTGGATGATCCTCGAGAGCTTGAGGTCGCCATCACTAAGAAGGAAGCCGCTGGCGCCAGCGAGGAAGAGCTTGCCGCCCTGCGTGCCCGCCTGCGTCGTATCGACGGCATGGTCGAGTCCAACCCGATGCTCGGCCTGCGTGGTGTGCGCCTGTCCGTCGTCTTTAGCGATCTGCCGCTCATGCAGGTTCGCGCCGTCGCCACGGCTGCTGCCCGCCTTATCAAGGAGGGCGTCGACCCACGCCCCGAGATCATGGTTCCGCTCGTTTCCATCACGGCCGAGCATGTCCAGACCCGCGAGGTTATCGAGCGCGTGATCGCCGAGGTTTCCGCCGAGGAAGGCGTCGAGCTCAATATTCCCGTGGGCACGATGCTCGAGCTGCCGCGTGCCTGCATGGTCGCTGACGAGATCGCCCATCATGCCGACTTCTTCTGCTTTGGCACCAACGACCTCACCCAGACGACCTTTGGCTTCTCGCGCGATGACGCCGAGGCCAAGTTCATCCCGCTGTACATGCATAAAAAGATCCTGAAAGACAACCCCTTTGAGACCATCGACGCGGCGGTGCTGGAGCTCGTGCGCTTGGCCGTCGAGAAGGGCCGCGCCACCAATCCCGATATGCACTTTGGCGTGTGCGGCGAGCACGGCGGCGACCCCAAGTCCATCAAGGGCCTGTTTAACGTGGCCGACGTGGACTACGTGTCCTGCTCGCCCTATCGCGTGCCCCTCGCGCGCCTGGCTGCCGCCCAGGCCAAGCTCGAGGCCAAGCGTTCCGCCTAACGTTTTGGGTTTAGACGCCTAGCGTAGCCCCCTTCATGCCGCCCGTCTCATTCGTGAGACGGGCGGTTATCATGTGCGGGTTTTGTCTTTTTGTCTGCGTAAAAAATTGTTCTTGCAGCAGAAACCCGCGCGTGTATACTCGAATACGTTTGTTCAACTACGTGCCGGCCAAGGTGGTACGGCACCTCTAGAAGAGTAAGGAATTGCACATGGATTACATCCGCGCAATCGAGCGTCAGCAGATCCGCGAGGACATTCCTCAGGTTCGCGTCGCCGACAACGTCAAGGTTCACTACCGCATTAAGGAAGGCGACCGCGAGCGCATTCAGGTCTTCCAGGGCGACGTCATCCGCATGGCCGGCGCCGGTGCCCGCGAGACCTTCACCGTCCGCAAGATGTCCTTCGGTGTCGGTGTTGAGCGTACCTTCCCGCTTCACAGCCCCAAGATCGCCAAGCTCGAGGTCGTCCGTCATGGTCGCGTCCGTCGCGCCAAGCTGTACTACCTCCGCGACAAGGTGGGCAAGGCTGCTCGCATCCCCGAGAAGCGCTAAGAAGATCGCAGCGTCTGTCCACTCGTTTGGACACAAGGGTCACCTTCGGGTGGCCCTTCTTTTTATCTGATTTGCATGCAAGGAGGGCCTGGTATGGCCAACATGACGAGCTCGGTTTCGGCATCGCAGGTTGCCGGTGAGTTGGCGAGCGCCACGTTCGAGGAGATTCCCGCCCTCGTGGAGCATTATCGCGAGGATCCGCGCCAGCAGGTGATCAAGGCTTGCGAGCGTGCCCTTAAGCGTCATGCCAAGGAGCTTGCCGAGCGCGAGCGCGTCAACGGCATGTATCAGCTTATGCATGAGCTCGGCGGTGATGGTTTGGTCGTGGGCGTCGACGAGGTGGGTCGCGGATCGGTGGCCGGTCCTTTGACGGTATGCGCCGTCTGCCTTCCTATGGAGCCGCGCGTCTGGGGCATCAACGATTCCAAAAAGCTCACGCCGGCGCGCCGCGAGTTGCTCTCAGTGAAGATTGCCGAGGTGGCGACGGCAATTGGTTTTTGCCATATCGCGCCTAAGGATATCGATGAGATGGGCATGGCCCGCGCCATTCGAGCCGCTGTCGCGGGCGCCGTGGCCGATACGGGGCTCGAGCCCGATTGCGTGCTTATGGACGGTAGCCCCTTGGGCGCCGTTCCCAACGAGCGCGACGTGGTGAAGGGCGATGCCAAGATCGCCTGTATCGCCGCGGCGTCCATCATGGCCAAGGTCACGCGTGATGAGATGATGGTCGAGTACGATGCCGAGTATCCCGAGTACCATTTGGCCGAATCGAAAGGCTACGCAAGCCCCGAGCACATCGAGGCCATTCGCAAACATGGACTTTGTCCACTGCACCGCGTGAGCTTTTGCGGAAACTTTCTGCAGACTGAGCGCCTTTTCTAGGTCAATTGTGGAGACAGGGACCTCAGGGGTTTTATAAACCTGCTGGTAGCGGGCCGTATGCAACACCATTGCTGCGTACGGCCCGTTTTTTGACGGCATTTGTTCAGCTTTTGGTTTGCTTCCGGTACTTACCCGCATGAAAGGTGCCCTCATCATCGGGGCAATGCAGCGTGCGGGAAAGGAGACCCCATGAGTGCCGCAAGCAAAAAGAGCAAGACGCAGCAGCTCAAGGAGCGTTGGGAAAACGGCGAGCTCGACTGCGGGGCGATGACGCCCGAGTTTATCAAGGGACTCAGTCCCCGCGAGCTGGGCATGCTGGGCGAGCTGATCACCATCGACTACTTTAACGAGCGCGGCTACACCTTGCTGGAGCAGGGTTATCGTTGCACCGAGGGCGAGGCCGATCTGGTGCTGCTCGATGAGCTCGACGATGTCGTGGTGATGGCCGAGGTCAAGACCAGACGCGTTGCACTGGATTGCAGCACGCGGGTCTTTCCCGAGGAGGCCGTGGACGCTCAAAAGCAACGCCGCTACCGCCGCATCGCAAGTTGCTATCTCATGGAGCATTATCCGCTCAAGGCGATTCGCTTCGATGCCGTGGGTGTCACCATTCGTGGCGGGCATATCGCTGAGATCGAGCATCAGTACAACGCGTTCGATTGGCAGGTGTCGTGATGGCGTTCGAGACGTTTGCCGTTCACGCGGCCTGCATCCGTGGCGTCGAGGCGATTCACGTCACGGTCGAGGTCTCGCTTGCCGGTGGTGTTCCGGGCATCCAAATGCTCGGCATTCCGAGTATGGAGGTGATGGAGTCACGCGGTCGTATTCGCTGCGCGATGCGCTCCGCCGGGTTCGAGATCCCACGCTCGGGCATTACGGTCAACCTAGCGCCCGGCGATATTCGCAAGACCGGTAGCGGCTTTGATCTGCCCATCGCCATCGCGGTTCTGGCGGCCGATGGGCAGATTCCCCGTGACAACCTCGATCGCTGCCTTATCGCCGGCGAGCTCGGCTTGGACGGTACGGTGCTTCCCGTCAAGGGCGAGGTGGCGTTTCAGCTATTGGCGCGTGATATGGGGCTGTCCTTTATCGCCGGCAGGTCCGATCAGCATGTGCCGCTTGCGGGCGTGGATTGTGGATTCATCGATCATTTGTCTCAGCTTGCCCATGGCATGGGCGATGCCGCGCGGCACTACTTGGATTCCGAGGGTGTTGAGGCGACCTTTGAGCCCGAACTCGACTATGCCGACGTGCTAGGGCAGGAGGTTGCCAAACGCGGCATGGCGCTGGCGGCAGCGGGTGAGCTCGGTTTGCTTATGATCGGGTCCCCGGGATCGGGCAAGACGATGCTCGCGCGTCGTATGACCGGCATCCTGCCCGAGCTTTCCGTTGAGGATCAACAGGAGGCGCTGTGCATCCATTCGGTTTTGGGTGAGAACATTGATGGCTTGTTGGCGGGGCACCGGCCCTTCCGCAGTCCCCACCACAGTATTTCAACGGCGGGCCTCATTGGCGGAGGACGCCCGGTGCATCCGGGTGAGATCAGCCTTGCTCATGGCGGCGTGCTATTTTTGGACGAGCTTGCCGAGTTTCCCACGGGTGTGCTGCAGACGCTGCGTCAGCCCATCGAACGCGGCTACGTCAGGATCGTACGCGTCGACGGGGCCTTTACCTTCCCGTCGCGCTTTCAGCTGCTGGCTGCGAGTAACCCTTGCCCCTGCGGCTTCTTGGGTGATCGCGAGGTGCCGTGTCGCTGCTCGGCGGCGATGGTCGAGCGCTATCGGTCTAAACTGCGCGGTCCTTTGGCCGACCGTATCGACATGATGATCGATGTGACCCGTCCCGACCCCCAAGTGATTATCGAGGGTGCGGAGGGTATGTCGTCTGCCGAGTTACGTGACTACGTTGTGCGCGGTCGCGCTTTTCGCGCTTGGCGCGAATCCCGTATGGACGATGCGGATGCCGAGGCCGAGGATGACGAGACACGGTCCATTGACGGCGTCGTTTCGACCTTTGAGCTCGATGATGCGGCGGAGAAGTGTGTGCTCGGCCTGTCCAAACGCACGCATCTCACGGGCCGCGGCATCGTGCGCCTGGTGCGTATCGCGCGTACAATCGCTGACGTCGCCGAGAGCGAGCAGGTGACGCAGGACCATGTGCTCGAGGCGGCGATGTACCAGGGAAGGAGGGACCAATGATAGCCGAGGGGACCTTTGAGCTGCATCCAGGTGATGCGTTGTATCCCGAGACCGTTTTGGAGCTTTCTGATGTACCCCAGACGCTTTATGTGCGTGGCAATCCCGAGGCGCTTTCGACGCCCGCGCTCTCCATCATCGGCGCGCGCAAGGCCTCTCCGTATGGTCTTGCCGTGGCAGAGCTTGCGGCAAAGGTTGCGGTCGAGGCGGGCGTGACGGTAGTTTCGGGCGGCGCGGTCGGTTGTGACCAGGCCTCGGGTTGGGCTGCGGTCAATGCCGGCGGCAAACACGTCGTGGTGCTGGGGACGGGCGCCGACGTGGTCTACCCGCGTTCGAGCGCGGGGCTTATTATGCGCACGCTCGATACGGGTGGCGCGGTCGTGTCGATCTCTCCGTGGGGCATGGGTCCGCGCAAGTTTGCCTTTCCGCGCCGCAATCGCGTGATCGCGGCTCTGTCGCAAGCCCTCTTTGTTTCCGAGGCGGGTATGCCTTCCGGGACGTTTTCTACAGCCGAGGCTGCTATGGATTTGGGGCGAGAACTTCTTGCCGTGCCGGGGTCGATCCTATCGCCCGAGTCGCGTGGCACGAATTACCTCATTGCGAACGGTGCCTGCTGCATCATCGACGAGGAATCTATCGAGATAGCTATCTCACGCATCTACGGCACCCTGCGCTACTCGCGCCCCGATGCTCCCGGCATTGCCGACCTGGATCCAACGCAGCAGACCGTGATGCATGCGCTCATCGCCTCTCCGCTCAAAGTCGACGACATCGCGGCGCTCGTCTCGCTCGATGCCGTCGGCGTACTTAAACTCCTGGGTTCGCTTGAGCTCGAGGGCCTTATCGAGCGCATGATGGATGGAAGGTATGCGCCCTCCAAGTTTGCCCTTCACGCCCAGACACCCTTCGGTCACAATGGAAAACATGTCAATTAGAAAGGTGTTTGCAGATGCTGTTTGATCAGGTGACGGTTGTCGGTGGCGGTCTGGCGGGTTCGGAGTGCGCGATTCAGCTGGCAGACCGCGGGTTTGCCGTAAAGCTGCGCGAGATGCGCCCCCAGGTGAGCTCCCCGGCCCACCACACCGATCACCTGGCAGAGCTCGTCTGTTCCAATTCGTTTAAATCGACCCGTCCGGACTCTGCGGCGGGCTTGTTAAAGGCCGAGCTTGAGCGCATGGGTTCAGTCCTGCTCGATTGCGCCCATCGCGCGGCTGTTCCCGCCGGTGGCGCCTTGGCGGTCGACCGCGTCAAGTTTTCCGAGCTTGTCGAGGCCGAGGTTGCCGCCCGTCCCAATATCGAGGTCGTGCACGGCGAGGTCACGCAGATTCCCGAGGGCCACGTGGTCATTGCCGCGGGCCCGCTGTGTTCACCGGCGCTGAGCGAAGAGGTCATGAAGCTCGTCGGTGGCGACGCCCTTGCGTTCTTCGATGCCGCGGCGCCGATCGTCGATGCCTCCACGCTCGATATGGACGTGCTGTTTTCGCAGTCGCGCTACGAGGAGCAGGGGAGCGGCGACTATCTCAACGCTCCGCTCAACAAGGAGGAGTACGAGGCCTTTATCGAGGCACTTACCACGGCCGACCGCGTGGTGCTCAAAGACTTTGAGGGCGGCGATCTGTTTCAGGCCTGCCAACCTGCCGAGGAAGTTGCGCGCACCGGCAAGGACGCCATTCGCTTTGGCGCCATGAAGCCCGTCGGCCTCACCGACCCGCGTACCGGACGTCGCCCTTGGGCGGCGATTCAGCTGCGTGCCGAGAACAAGGAGAAGACCGCCTATAACCTGGTGGGCTTCCAGACCAACCTGACCTTTGGCGAGCAGAAGCGCGTCTTCCATATGGTGCCGGGCCTGGAGAACGCTGAGTTCTTCCGCTACGGTGTCATGCACCGCAATACCTTTGTCGACGCCCCGCACGTGCTCGATGGCACCTTTGCCGTGCCTGGTACCGGCGTGCGCCTGGCCGGTCAGATCACCGGCACCGAGGGGTACATGGAAGCCGTGGCGACCGGTCTGCTCGCGGCGCTCAACACCTATGCCGAGGCTATCGGCGCCGCGGGCGTCGAGTTGCCCCGCGTGGGCGCCCTGGGCGCGCTCGTGGGCTATGCGACCGATCCTGCCACCGTGGGCTACCAGCCCATGCATGTCAACTTTGGCCTGGTGCCGCCACTCGAGGATGGTAAGCGCCGCAGCAAGCGCGACCGCTACCAGGCCTATGCGGACCGTGCGCTCGAGGCCCTTGATGCCTATCTGGCCACTCGCCCCGATCTGTTTGGAGGCGACCGGTCATAGCCTTTGACCTGTACGACACCGTCGACTCGTTTATCGCCTATATCGCACGTGTCGAGGGGCTTTCTCCCAATACGGTGACGGCCTATGGCTCGAGGCTGGAGCGCTTTGCTGCCTGGTGCGAGCGCGAGGATATCGATGCTTTCGCTGCCGACGTGCGCACCATTCGTCGCTATCTTGCCGAGCTTTCGCGTGAGCAGGTGGCTCCCCGAACGCTTGCGGCGCATCTGTCGGCTATCCGATCGCTCTATCGATGGATGGCTGCCGAGGGGGTCGTGGAGGGCGATGCAGTCTCGGCGATCGCATCGCCCAAGCTGCCGCGTGACCTGCCGGGCGTCCTTACGACCAAGCAGGTCGAGGCGCTGCTCAAGACGCCTGATACCTCAACACCCGCGGGACTGCGCGATGCGGCGATGCTCGAGCTGCTCTATGCCTCGGGCGCCCGTATCTCTGAGCTCGCAGCACTCAATGTGGAGTCCATTGCGTGGTCCGAACGCACGCTGCGCCTGTGGGGCAAGGGGAGCAAAGAACGTATCGTCCCTCTGTATCGTCGTGCGCTCGAGGCGACGCGTCTCTATATTGAGGAGGGAAGGCCGGAGTTGCTCGCTCAGGCAAAGCGTCGTGACCCCGTTACCGGGCCGCATCCGCTGCTTATATCGGCGCGAGGTAATCGCATGAGTGCCGCCATGCTCAGGCGGCGGTTTCATACGCTGGCGACGCTCGCCGGCATGCCTGCCGACATCGCCCCGCATGCGATGCGCCATACCTTTGCGACCGACTTGCTCGAGGGCGGTGCGGACCTGCGCTCGGTTCAAGAGCTGCTGGGCCATGCGAGCCTGTCCACGACGCAGATCTACACGCATCTCACACCCGATCGGCTTAAGCGGGCTGTGGCTCAAGCCCATCCCCGCGGCGAATAGTGGCTGGGACGTCCCGCGCCGCGCTCAGGTGTGTGGTTTTGATTGCGGGTTGGCAGGAAGATGCATTCCTGCTATCATTCATCGGGTTGCTTCACGGCAACAGGTTTTTATCACGCACGCGCGGCTACTTCATACCGTGGTGCCCGGGCTTTGGTAGCACATGTCCGGGTTGGTTTTGGAGGATGACCCCGCGCGGAGGCAAACCACAGGAGGTTTAACATGGCTACCAAGATTAATATCCGCACCCTGCTCGAGGCCGGCTGCCACTTCGGTCACCAGACCCGTCGCTGGAACCCCAAGATGAAGCCGTTCATCTTCGGTGAGCGCAACGGCATCTACATCCTCGACCTCAAGCAGACCATCCTCGACGCCGACCAGGCCTACACCTTCGTCAAGAACGTCGCCAAGGGCGGCAACGTGCTGTTCGTCGGCACCAAGAAGCAGGCTCAGGAGGCCGTCAAAAACGCTGCTGAGCGCGCCAACATGCCTTACATCAACCAGCGTTGGCTCGGCGGCATGCTGACCAACTTCGTCACCATCCGCTCCCGCATCAACCGCATGGAGGAGCTCGAGGCCATGGTCGAGGACGGCCGCATGGCAGTGCTCCCCAAGAAGGAGCAGGCTGTTCTCGGCAAGGAGCTCACCAAGCTCCAGACCAACCTCGGTGGTGCCCGCGACATGAAGGGTCTGCCCCAGGCTCTCTTCGTCATCGACACCAAGCGCGAGGAGAACGCCATCAAGGAGGCTCAGCGCCTGAACATCCCCGTCGTCGCTCTGATCGACACCAACTCCGATCCCGACGAGGTCGAGTACGGCATCCCCTGCAACGATGACGCTATCTCTGCTGTCACCCTTATGTGCGAGCTCATGGCTGACGCCTGCCTCGCTGGCTCCGGCAAGGAGCAGGTCTCCGAGGCCGAGATGGCCGCTGAGCCCAAGGCCGAGTAAATCAGTCTTAGTTAATTCTTTTTCATCTCTTTGAAAGGAACCACAATGGCCCAGATTACCGCCGCTATGGTCAAGCAGCTCCGCGAGATGACCGACTCCCCGATGATGGAGTGCAAGAAGGCTCTCGTCGAGGCTGACGGCGACATGGACGCCGCTGTCGACGTTCTGCGTAAGAACGGCCTTGCCAAGGCTGCCAAGAAGGCTGGCCGTGAGACCAACGAGGGCGCTGTCGCCGCGTTCGTCTCCGAGGATGGCAAGACCGGCGCTCTGCTCGAGCTCTCCTGCGAGACCGACTTCGTTGGCTCCAACGCCAAGTTCACCGGCTTTGCTTCCAAGGTCGCTGAGGTTGTCGCTACCACCGAGCCTGCTGACGTCGACGCTCTGCTCGAGAAGCCGATGGGCGAGGAGACCGTTTCCTCCGAGCTCACCGAGATGATTCACATCATGGGCGAGAACATGAAGATCTCCCGCTTCGCTGCCCGCAAGGCCGAGAACGGCGCGCTCGCTTCTTACATCCACATGGGTGGTAAGATTGGCGTCCTCGTCGAGTTCGCCTTCGAGAAGGCCGAGACCGCTCAGGCTGAGTCCTTCAAGACCTTCGCTCACGACGTTGCCCTTCAGGTTGCCGCCGTCGCACCGATCTGCGCCACCCGCGATCAGGTTCCGGCCGAGACCGTCGAGCACGAGAAGCAGATCTACATGGCCCAGGCTGCCGAGTCCGGCAAGCCCGAGGCTATCCAGGAGAAGATGGCTGTTGGCCGTCTGGAGAAGTTCTACAAGCAGTCCGTGCTCACCGAGCAGGAGTTCATCAAGGACAGCTCCCTCACCATCAAGAAGTACGCTGAGCAGGTCTCCAAGGAGCTCGGCGACACCATTACCGTCGTTGCCTTTGACCGTCTGGTCCGTGGCGAGTAAATAAGCTCTTGTAGCTGGTAATGAGCAGGCTGTGGGTTTTACTCACAGCCTGCTTTTTCATGGCTCTTATCAGAGCCTTTGATATCATATTGAGAGTCTAATTAAAGGAGGATCGCTTTGTCCGACATCCGATATAAACGCGTGCTTCTTAAGCTTTCCGGCGAAGCACTGATGGGCGACGGCCAATATGGCATTGACCCCAAGGTTACCGACCATCTTGCCAAGCAGGTCAAGGAGCTGCTCGCCGTTGGCCATGAGGTCGGCGTCGTTGTCGGCGGCGGCAATATTTTCCGCGGCATGGCAGGCGCTGCCGGTGGCATGGAGCGTGCTCAGGCCGACTACATGGGCATGCTGGCAACCGTTATGAACGCGCTCGCCCTGCAGGATGCCTTCGAGCATAACGATGTTCCCTGCCGCGTGATGAGCGCTATCCAGATGAACGAGATCTGCGAGCCCTATATTCGCCGTCGCGCTATCAACCACCTTTCCAAGGGCAACGTTGTTATTTTTGCCGCCGGTTCGGGCAATCCGTACTTTACGACCGACACCGCCGCGGCTCTTCGTGCGTGCGAGATCGGCGCTGAGATTCTGATTAAAGCCACCAAGGTTGACGGCATCTACGACAAGGATCCCGTCAAGTGCGCCGATGCCGTCCGTTTTGACAAGATTACCTATCACGAGGTTCTCGTTCGCGGCCTGCAGGTTATGGATTCCACGGCTACGGCTCTGTGTCAGGATAACCGTATGCCGATTTTGGTCCTCAACATCGATGGCGAGGACACCGTCAAGCGCGCGCTCGCGGGTGAGCCCGTCGGCACGCTCGTCTATCAGGAGGATTAAGCATGGCAGAGAACATCACCGCCCATATGGACAAGTCGCTCGAGTCCCTCAAGCATAACTTCTCCAAGGTCCGTACCGGTCGCGCCAACGCCAACATTCTGTCCGACATCACCGTCGATTATTACGGTGTCCCCACGCCGGTCACGCAGGTTGCCGCCGTCAAGACCCCCGAGGCTCACATGCTGCTCATCGAGCCGTGGGACAAGGCGCTCATCAACGCTATCGTCAAGGCCATCGGCGCTTCCGATCTGGGCATTACCCCCAACTCCGATGGCACCGTCGTTCGTCTGCCGTTCCCGGCCCCCACTGAGGAGCGCCGTCGCGAGCTCGTCAAGGAGTGCCGTGAGTACGCCGAGCAGGCCAAGGTGTCTATCCGTAACATCCGTCGCGACTTCAACAATAAGCTCGAGCGCGATGAGGAGCTCACCGAGGACGATGTCCGTCGCGAGCAGGCCAAGGTCCAGAAGCACACCGATGAGTATGTCGCCAAGGTCGAGGAGCTTCTGAAGGAAAAAGAAGCCGAGGTCATGGAGATCTAAGGTGCAATACGACGAGCATAAACTGGTCGAGTACTTTGCCGACGCCCCTGCGGGCGTCGGTTTTTCCGACCTTGACCTCAATAACATTCCGCACCATATCTCGTGCATCATGGACGGCAACGGTCGTTGGGCCACGTCGCGCGGTCTTGCACGCACCGAGGGTCATAAGGCAGGTATCCTCTCGCTGCGCGAGATCATTACCGCCTGCGTGCGCCTGGGCGTCGACGTGCTTTCTGCCTATGCGTTTTCTACCGAAAACTGGAACCGTCCGCAGCATGAGGTCAACGTCTTGATGCATCTGTTTGCCAAGACGTTTATCGACGAGCTGCCTCTTCTGAAGCGCGAAAACGTGCGCGTTGTCTTTTTGGGCGACATTTCCGCGCTGCCCAAGAAGACCCGCGACGTTTTTGAACGCGGTCTTGCCGAGTGCGCCGATCACACCGGTATGACGCTGGCGCTTGCCGTCAACTACGGCGCGCGTGCCGAGATTACCCGCGCTGTCCGTCAGATTGCACTCGACGCTGCCGCCGGTAAGATCGATCCTGCCGCAATTGATGACGACATGGTGGCTTCCCACCTCTATACTGCCGGCCTTCCCGATCCTGAGCTTGTGATTCGCACCTCTGGTGAGCTGCGCCTTTCGAACTATCTGCTGTGGCAGGTGGCTTATTCCGAGTTCTACGTCACCGATACCTATTGGCCCGACTTTGATCGTTGGGGCCTTGTCGACGCCATTTTGGCCTATCAGGGCCGTGACCGTAGGTTTGGTGGACTGAGCAAGACCGAGGAGGCTTAATCGTGTCCGATCGTCCCAAGGCATCTGCTCCCAAGACGCCTGCGCGCAAAGCTGCCACTGCGGGAGCGCCTGCAGCGAAGAGCGGCACCGGTTCGTGGCTGGCGGGCTTTATTACCCGTGCCGCCGCCGGTATCGTCTACGCCGTTGTCTTTATCCTGTGCCTGGTTTTGGGTATCGTGCCCACGGCCATCTTTGTTTCCGTCATGAGCGGTCTGTGCTGCTATGAGTTTTTCCGTATGACAAGGCTCGATGGCAAGATGGCTAACGAGCGCATGGGTATCGCTGCCGCCGTACTCTTTCCGCTGTCGGCGTTGGGCGATTCGATGTTGCTGAATGCCCTGCTTTTTGCCTTGATGCTCACTGTGGGCATTTGGTATGTCTGGTCGCCGCGTACCCGCATCTCTGATGTGGCCGTGACGCTCATGGGTCCCATCTACACTGGCTTTATGCTGTCGGCTATCGTGCTGCTGCGCGATGCCGTGCCCGGTTTTGCCGGCGCCCTGCTTTCAGTGGGCGTTTGCGCGTCCCTTTGGGTCTCCGATTCGTTTGCCTACATCGTGGGCAGCCGTATCGGCAAGCACAAGATGGTTCCCAAAATCTCTCCCAAAAAGAGCTGGGAGGGGTTTGCCGGCGGCATCTTGGGCTCGGTTTTGATTTGGCTCATCCTGTGGGCGACGCACTTCTACAAGCTCAGCCTGCCCTATGCGCTGCTGTGCGGCGTGGTCGTGTCCATTCTGGGCGTTATCGGCGACCTTATCGAGTCGCGCATCAAGCGCGGTGTGGGCGTCAAAGATTCCGGCAACCTTATCCCGGGCCACGGCGGCATGCTCGATCGTAGCGATTCGCTTATCTTCGGCTGCATCACCGCGCAGCTGTTGCTGATGATCGGAGGCGTGCTGTAATGTCCTTCCAGACGACGTATGGCCCCGATGGACGCCTTCGCGTTGCCATCCTGGGCTGTACAGGCTCTATCGGCACCCAGGCGCTCGATGTGTGCCGCCAGCATGCCGATCGCCTGCAGGTGACGGCGCTGTCCGTTAACTCCAGTACCTCCGAGCTCGTTGCCGCTGCCCGCAAGTTCTCGGTTCCGGCGGTTGCCGTGGCCGATGTCGATCATGGCGATGACGCCGTGCTGCAGGAGTTGCCCGAGGGAACGAAGCTCGGCGTTGGCGCGCAGGCGGTTTGCGAGCTCGCGCGTCGCGACGATGTCGACTGCGTGCTCGTCGCTATTGTGGGCGCCGCCGGTCTCGAGGCGAGCCATGCGGCCTTGACCTCGAATAAGCGCCTTGCCCTTGCCAACAAGGAGTCCCTCGTCGTCGGTGGCGACTTGCTTATGCCGTTGGCACAACCGGGCCAGCTTATTCCGGTCGACTCTGAGCATTCCGCCATCTACCAGTGCTATCTGGGGGAGAACCCGCGCGAGGCCCACTGCATTTGGCTCACCTGCTCGGGCGGTCCGTTCTTTGGCCGCACGCGCGACGAGCTCGATCGCGTGACGCGTGCCGATGCCCTCGCGCATCCCACGTGGGCCATGGGTGCCAAGATCACCATTGACTCCGCCACCCTCATGAACAAGGGCCTGGAGCGCATTGAGGCCATGCATCTGTTTAACTGCGGCCTCGATTTCATTAACGTGGTCGTGCAGCGTCAGTCCAAGATTCACTCTATGGTCGAGTTCGCCGACGGCTCCGTGATGGCGCATCTCGGTGCATCCGACATGCGTATTCCCATCCAGTTCGCGTTCTCGTATCCCGAGCGTTGGGATACCCCGGCGCCTCGTATCGATTTCCGCGAGCTGGGGCAGCTCACGTTTGATGCTGCCGACATGGATACCTTCCGCTGTCTGGCACTGGCCGAGCGTGCCGGCAAGACGGGTGGCACCATGCCGTGCGTGCTCAATGCCGCCAACGAGGTTGCCGTCGATGCCTTCCTGCACGATGGCTGCAGCTTTACCGATATCGATCGCATTGTGGAATCCTGCATGGACGCCCACGATATGCAGGCGGTCGATTCGTTTGAGCAGCTTCGCGACATCGATGCGTGGGCGCGTGAAAAGGCTGCGCAGGTGCTCGCCGCAACCCGTTCCTAACCCATAAGGATTGCTTTTTCGTTTTATGGATACTGTTCTGAGCGTTCTCTCATCGGTCTTTTGGGGCCTGCTGATGCTTTCCGTCCTCGTGTTTTTGCACGAGGGCGGCCACTTTTTGGCGGCGCGTGCCTGCGGCGTCCGTGTGACCGAGTTCTTTTTGGGTCTGCCGTGCCGCTTTGACATCCATTACACGTCGCGTCGCATTGGAACCAAGTTTGGCGTGACCCCGCTGCTGCTGGGTGGCTACGCTGCCATCTGCGGTATGGATCCGACCGATGTTTCGTGCGCCGATCGCGTGCTCGCGGCTATCTATCGTCATGGTCGCGTGACCGTGGCCGACCTTGCTGTCGAGCTCGAACTTTCCGAGGAGGATGTGCTCGAGGCATGCGCCCTTTTGCTGGGCTGGGGCTCCATCGCGCCCTGGTATGAGGAAGGGGAGAAGCCCTCGCCGAGCTACTATCCCACCAAATATCAGACGTTGCCACGAGACACGGCAGGCTATACCACCTTTGATGGTCGCCGTTTCGATCGCGAACATGCGACTGCCGAGGGCGATGTGTGGGAGCTGCCGTGCGGCGAGGCCGAGTTCCTTGCGCAAGAACGCTCGCACACCTATCTTGGCCAAGGCTTTCTCAAGCGCGCCTTTATGCTGCTCGCAGGCATTATCGTCAATATCTTGACGGGTTTTTTGCTCCTTATGAGCATCTATTCCATTGCGGGTGTCACCGTGCCGATGGATACCAACGTGATCGGTCAGGTTGACGAGGGGTCTATTGCCGCCAAGGCGGGTATCGAGGCCGGTGATGCGATCCTTTCGGTTGACGGTGTCTCATGTTCTACTTGGATGGATGTCTACGATGCCATCGGCAAGGCCGCCGGTAAGGACGATATCGCCATCGAGTACGAGCGTGACGGCAAGCAGCATTCGACCACGGTTGCGCTCAAAGAGGACGAGCGCCTAGGTGTGTATGCTTCTACGCAGGTGGTCCGTTTAGACCCGATCACCTCGGCGCGTCTGTCATTCTCCTATGTTGTACAGACGGCGGATGGCGTGATGCGCCTACTCCAGCCGCAGCATACGATGGAGATTCTCGATCAGTCTTCTTCGATCGTGGGTATTAGCGTTATGTCCTCACAGGCTGCTGCTGCCGGCCCCGCAACGTTCCTGTCGTTTGCCGCGCTCATTTCGTTCTCGCTTGGCTTTATGAACCTGCTGCCCATCCCACCACTCGATGGCGGCAAGCTGGTCATCGAGATCATTCAAAAGATTGCGGGCCGCGAGCTTCCGCTCAAGGTCCAGACGATTGTGAGCTATGTGGGCATCGCGCTCTTTGCGCTGCTGTTTGTCTATATGCTTCGTTCCGACATCCTTCGATTTATTCTGTAGGGGAGTGTTTGGATTGTCTTTATCCCATCCTTTGCCTCGCGAGTTGACGCGCCCCGTGCATGTGGGCGGTGTGCAGATCGGTGGCGGCGCGCCGGTGGTGGTCCAATCCATGACCTGCACCGATACCGCTGATGCCCAGGCAACGCTTGCACAAGTGTGCGCGTTGGCGCAGGCTGGCTGCGATATCGTGCGTGTGAGCGTGCCCACCGAGGCCGCGCTTGAGGGTTTCCGCACCATCTGTGCCGAGTCTCCGGTGCCGATTGTCGCTGATATCCACTTTAACCATAAGCTCGCCATTGGCGCCGTTGAGGCCGGTGCCGCCAAGCTGCGTATCAATCCCGGCAACATCGGCGATTGGGCCAAGGTCGATGCCGTGATCGATGCTGCGGGCGCCGCTGGGTGCGCGATTCGCATTGGCGTGAACGCCGGCTCGCTTGAGCAGGATATCGCCGAGCGCGATGGGCTTACGCAGCCCGAGAAACTCGTGATGTCGAGCGAGCGTTTCGTCAAACATTTTGAGGATCGCGGCTTTACCAACATCGTGCTTTCCGCCAAGGCACATAGCGTGTCTACGACGCTTGATACCTATCGTGCCCTGTCGCGCGAAATCCCCCATGTTCCGCTTCATTTGGGCGTGACGGAGGCCGGTACCAAGCTCCAGGGCACCATCAAGAGCTCTGTAGGCTTGGGTATCTTGCTTTCCGAAGGCATCGGCGACACCATGCGTGTGTCGCTCACGGCCGATCCGGTTGAGGAGCCGCCGGTCGTCTGGGGAATTTTGCAGTCACTGGGCCTGCGTCGCCGTGGTCCCGAGATTGTCTCTTGCCCCACGTGCGCCCGCTGCCAGGTTAACCTGATTCCCATCGCCGAGGAAGTAACCGAGCGGCTTAAGAACTATGCCGCGCCGCTTTCGATTGCCGTGATGGGATGCGCGGTTAATGGCCCGGGCGAGGCCTCTGACGCCGACTTGGGTGTTGCCTGTGGACGAGGTCAGGCCCTGCTCTTTTCGCACGGCCAGATCATTGGTAAAGTAGCTGAGGACCAAATTGTCGACGCGCTTATGGCCGAGGTCGACAAGCTTATTGAGGAGAAATAAATGACCCGAGCAATGTATATGTCTACGCTGTATGCTCCGACGCTCAAAGAGGATCCGGCTGACGCCGAGCTTGCGAGCCATCGTCTGCTGCTCCGTGCCGGCATGATCCGCAAGGAGGCCGCAGGTCTCTACTCCTACCTGCCGCTCGCCTGGCGCTCGATCCGTAAGATCGAGAACATCGTGCGCGACGAGATGGACGCCGCCGGCGCCCAGGAGCTCATGATGCCCATCATGGTCGATGCCGAGCTGTGGCGTGAGTCCGGCCGTATCGACGCCTATGGCAAGGAGCTCGTGCGCTTCGATGACCGTCATGGCCGCGAGTTCGTACTCGGCCCCACGCATGAGGAGACCGTGACTGCTCTGGTGCGCAATGAGCTGCGTTCCTACAAGCAGCTGCCGGTGAATCTCTATCACATCCAGGACAAGTTCCGCGACGAGTTCCGTCCCCGCTTTGGCCTGATGCGCGGTCGCGAGTTCATCATGAAGGACGCCTACAGCTTCTCCGCCACGCAGGAGAGCCTGCAGGAGGAGTACGACAAGATGAAGCAGGCTTACGCCAATATCTGCGAGCGCTGCTATATCAAGGCCCTGCCCGTTGTCGCCGATTCCGGCGAGATCGGTGGCGATACCTCCGTCGAGTACATGGCTTTGGCCGACGCCGGCGAGGCTTCTCTCGTCTATTGCGATGACTGCGGTTTTGCCGCCGATGATGAGGCTGCAAGCACCAAGGTCGTCGTGACTGAGGGTCCCGGTGACGGTACGCTTACCAAGGTTGAGACTCCGGGCATGGGCACCATTGAGGCTGTTGCTAAGTTCTTTGGGTTCCCCGAGAACGGCACGCGCAAGTCCCTGGCGCTCATCGATGCCGAGGGCAAGCCCGTCGTGGCCATCGTCCCGGGCGATCATGAGCTCAACGACTGCAAGGCCGAGCATGTCTTTGGCAAGGGCTATCGCATGATGACCGACGAGGAGCTCCAGACCTACGGTCTGCACAAGGGCTTTATCGGACCGGTTAACTTGCCCGAGGGCATCCGTCTGGTGTGCGACGAGAGCCTGCGCGAGTCCAAGCAGTGGGCCTGCGGTGCCAACGAGGTCGATTATCACTTTACCGGTGCCTGCCCCGAGCGCGACTTTACCGTCGATGAGTGGGCAGATCTGGTCACCGTCGTTGCCGGCGATCCCTGCCCGCACTGCGGCAAGCCGCTCTCTGCTGCCCGCGGCATCGAGGTCTCTCAGGTGTTCCAGCTGGGCACCAAGTACTCCGAGGCCATGGGTGCCACCTTTATGGACGAGGACGGCAAGGAGAAGCCGCTCATCATGGGTTGCTACGGCGTTGGTGTGTCCCGCTCGCTTGCTGCCGTCGTGGAGCAGCACAACGACGAACACGGCATCGTTTGGCCGGTCTCCGTTGCCCCGTACGAGGTCACGGTGATTCCGCTCGATCCCAAGAAGGAGGAGTGCGCAACCGTCTGCGACCAAATCGTCGAGGGCCTGTGCGCCGAGGGTATCGAGGTTGTCGTCGATGACCGTGACGAGCGTCCCGGCTTTAAGTTTGCCGATAACGACCTCATGGGCTTCCCGTATCAGGTCGTTCTGGGTAAGCGTGGCCTCAAGAATGGTACTGTGGAGCTCAAGGACCGTGCCACGGGCGAGCGTGAGGACGTGGCGATCGACGAGGTCGTCGCCAAGGTTGCTGAGCTTGTTAAGGCGGCTCGCCGTTAATCGACGTTTCTGCTATTAGATGTAATTGCGGGGCTGCTCCGTATCTCTCTTAGGATGAGATGCGGAGCAGTCTATTTTGTTGCGTGAATAAACTCGATGGGTAAAGAAAAACCCCACAGCCCATATGAGCTGCGGGGTTTTCTTGTGCCTCCGATGCGAAATAAATCGCTCAGATATTACTGATAATCGACGACATCGATCCAGTTCTTCAGGAACTCATCGTTCACGTTGCGCTTACGAGCGAGCTCGGAAGCGGCGACGATGCTCGTCCACTGACGCACGACCTGCATGGGCATGTCGGCGCGGTCGCAGTAGAGCTCCAGGTAGGCCTCAGCCTGGTCCTTGCTGTTGAGGGCAAAGAGCAGGTAGGTGGTGGCAACGTCGGCGGCAGGGGAGCCCTGGGTGGCGTGTGCCCAGTCGCACACATAGAGCTGGCCGTCGTCGCCGACGATGACGTTGGAGGGGTTGAAGTCGCCGTGGCAGACCTTGAACTCCTTGGTCATGCCGTCCAGACGCTCCTGAAGGTTGTAGCGCGTGGTGGCATTGAGCTGATCAAGGCTGTCGATCATGCGGGCGAACTTGTCGCGCTGACGGTTGAGCAGCGGGGAGGTGTAGCCGTGGATCTCGATCTGGAGGTCGACGAACATCTCGAGATACTCACCAAAGCGCTGGGGCTCGGCAGTCATCTTCTCGGCAAGGGTGGTGCCCGGAACCTTCTCGGTCACGAGCGCCCAGCCGTTGGCGTTCTCGAGCTGGGAAACCTCGAGAGCCTTGGGGCTGCGGATGCCGCACTCATTGATGCGGGCAAGATTCAAAGCCTCGTTGAACACGTCGGAGACAGGCTTGGTCTCGTTAAAGACCTTGACGATCTTGTCGCCCAGGTCGTAAACGACCTTGTTGCCACGGCGGACGAGCTCGGTCTTGGAATCGGGTAGCAGCATGGTTGCATCCTTTCAACGATGCGATAGAAGCGACGGCGGGGGTGTGTGAAACACCCGTGCACCCCCGCCGTTAAAAACCGTGCTAAAACTAGCAGACGGCGTAGTCCTGAGGCTCGCGGCCGTAGTAGGCGTCCAGGTAGAGCTCCTTGATCTCGCTCATGAGCGGGTAGCGCGGGTTGGCGCCGGTGCACTGGTCGTTGAATGCCTGCTCTGTCATCTCGTCGAGGGTGTCGAGGAAGTACTGCTCGTCAACACCGTAGTCGGCGATGGTCTTCTTGACGCCGATGAAGTCCTTGAGCTCCTCGAGCTTCGTGATGAAGTTCTCGAAGACCTCCTTGTCGTCCTTGCCCTCGATGCCGCAGTACTTGGCCATCTCGGCGTAGTTGTGCAGCGCGTTGGGGTAAGGATACTGGGAGAAGGTACCCATCTTGACGGGAGCCTCGGCGGCGTTGTAGCGCATAACGCGGGTCAGGATGACGGCGTTGGCGAGGCCGTGGGGCAGGTGATGGAAGGCGCCGAGCTTGTGAGCCATGGAGTGGTTGAGGCCCAGGAAGGCGTTGGCGAAGGCCATACCGGCCATGCAAGAGGCGTTATGCATCTCCTCGCGGGCATGCGGGTCCTTGGCGCCGTTCGTGAAGCTGGAGGGCAGGTTCTCGAAGACGAGCTTAGCAGCGCGCTCGGAGAGGCCCTTGGTGTAGTCGGAAGCCATGATGGAGACGTAGGACTCGATGGCGTGGGTCATGACGTCGATGCCGGAGGCAGCGGTCAGGCCGCGCGGGGCGGTCATGCAGTTGTCGGCGTCGACGATAGCCATGTTGGGGAGCAGCGCGTAGTCGGCGAGCGGCCACTTGATGCCGGTCTCCTTGTCGGTGATGATGGCGAACGGCGTGCACTCGGAGCCGGTACCCGAAGAGGTCGGGACGGCGACGAAGTAGGCCTTCTTGCCCATCTCGGGGAAAGTGAAGATACGCTTGCGGATGTCCATGAAGTCCATGGCCATGTCCTCAAACTTGCACTCGGGGTGCTCGTACATCATCCACATGATCTTGCCGGCGTCCATAGCGGAGCCACCGCCGACGGCGATGATCACGTCAGGCTCAAAGAGAGCCATCTGCTTGGCGCCGCGACGTGCGCACTGCAGCGACGGATCGGGCTCGACGTCGTAGAAGCAGTCGTGGGCGATGCCCATCTCGTCGAGCTTGGCCTCGATGGCGCGGGTGTTGCCATTCTTGAAGAGGAACTGGTCGGTGACGATGAAGGCGCGCTTCTTGCCCATGACGGTACCGAGCTCGTCGAGGGCGACGGGCGTGGAACCCTTCTTGAAGTAGACCTTCTCGGGAGCGCGGAACCACAGCATGTTCTCACGGCGCTCGGCCACAGTCTTAACGTTGATCAAGTGCTTCACCCCAACGTTCTCGGAGACGGAGTTGCCGCCCCAGGAGCCGCAGCCCAGGGTCAGAGACGGCTTCATGCCAAAGTTGTACAGGTCACCGATGCCGCCGTGCGAGGACGGGGTATTGATGACGATACGGCAGGCCTTCATGACGTGCTCGAACAGGCTGATCTTCTCGGCCTGGGCGGGGTGCACGTACAGAGAGGCGGTGTGGCCCGGGCCACCGGCGAGCACCAGGTGCTCGGCCTTGTCGACGGCCTCCTGGAAGTCCTTGGCGTGATACATGGCCAGGACCGGGGAGAGCTTCTCGTGGGAGAACTCTTCCTTGGCGGGGTCGGTGGAGGTGACCTCGGCGATCAGGATCTTGGTCTTGGCGGGAACCTCGATGCCGGCGAGCTCGGCGATCTTGGCGGCAGCCATGCCGGGGATGCGGTGATCGAGGGCGCCGTTCTTGAACATGGCGGCACGCAGGGCCTCCATCTCGGCACCCTGCTTGACGAAGTAGCAGCCGCGCTTCTGGAACTCGGCCTTAACCTGGTCATAGATGGTGTCGATGACGGTCACGGACTGCTCGGAAGCGCAGATCATGCCGTTGTCGAAGGTCTTGGAGTGGATGATGGAGTTGACGGCGAGCAGCACGTCGGCGGTGTCGTCGATGACGACCGGGGTGTTACCGGCGCCAACGCCCAGGGCGGGCTTGCCCGAGGAGTAGGCGGCCTTGACCATGCCCGGGCCACCGGTGGCGAGGATGATGTCGACGTCGCGCATGACCATGTTGGTCAGCTCGATGGAGGGGACATCGACCCAGCCGATGATACCCTCGGGGGCGCCGGCCTTGACGGCAGCGTCAAGCACGAGCTTGGCGGCGGCGATGGTGCACTTGGCGGCAGCCGGGTGCGGGGAGATGATGATGGCGTTGCGGGTCTTCAGGCTGATCAGCGTCTTGAAGATCGCGGTGGAGGTGGGGTTGGTCGTCGGGATGACGGCGCCCACGATACCGATGGGCTCGGCGATCTTGGTGATGCCATAAGCCTCGTCGCGCTCCAGGACACCACAGGTCTTGGTGTTCTTGTAAGCGTTGTAGATGTACTCTGCGGCGTAGTGGTTCTTGATGACCTTGTCCTCAAGAACGCCGCGGCCGGTCTCCTCGATGGCCATCTTCGCCAACGGGATACGAGCCTTGTTGGCGGCCATGGCGGCCTCGTAGAAGATCTTGTCGACCTGCTCCTGCGTGTACGTAGCAAAAAGCGCCTGGGCCTCTCGCATCTGAGCGAGCTTAGCCTCAAGCGCCTCTACGTTGTCCACAATTGCGGGAGTAGTGTTTTCCGGTGACTTTTTCACCATTTGTGTCTCCTTGCGATCGGAGATTTACCCTACGTCTTGCATGATAGCAAGAAATTATTCGGCGAACGGTCAGATTCCTCTAAAAGGCACACTAAAACGCTTCAATAAACTGAAGCGTTTTAACTAAAACACGCACTACAATCCCGCCACTCATTGGGGACAGACTTACATGAGTGCTTTCACGCATTGGGGACAGACATAAATGAGTGTTTCACGCATGGTGCATGGGGGACAGGCTTACTTGAGTGGTTTCACTCATTTGGGACAGACATGGATTTGTCATTTTGCCGTTCTGGGCCTGTTTTTGGCGCAGATTGGATATAAATAGGTCACAGGCTCAGCATTTCGCGTTCCTTCTCTCCTTTTAGGTGTTGCCTGTACGGCTTTGAAAGGAGAGACCATGCCCCGATGCGCCCGCGAAATATCGCTCACCGGCTATTACCACGTCTTTGACCGCGGCAACTCCAAACAGATCATTTTTGAAGATGATTCCGACCGCTATCGTTTCTTATCGGACATCTCGGACAGGTTTGCGTGCCATGACGTGGCGGTGTTGGCCTGGTGCCTTATGGATAATCACTTCCATTTGATGGTTGATGACCCATATGACAACCTTTCAAAGGCAATGCAGTGCGCGCTGACGGCCTATGCCAAGTATTTCAATGGGAAAACGGGGAGAACGGGCCACCTGTTTGATAATCGCTATTCGCGGGTCGCGGTCGAGTCGGACACGCAGGCGGTGCAGTTGCTCGATTATATCCATCTCAATCCTGTGAAAGGTGTGCTCGACTCGCTCGATGCCTACCGCTGGTCAAGCTACAAGGCATACCAGCTGGGATACGATCCCTTTGATATCTGCGATGCGGCCCCCATGCTCGATATTGTCGGGGGTTCCCGTCGCTATTGCGAGCATCTTAAGGAAGTCGCCGGGCGAATCTGGTCAGTGGAGATTCTTCCGCGCCGACGGATCCCCGATGAGGATGCTCTTGCCGTCGCGTGCGAGGCCCTGTCGAGCATTAATCCTGCGCTGCTCAAGGCCCTGCCACGCCCCGAACGCGATGCCTGTCTGCTGAGGCTCAGGCGGGCGCATCTCACGGTCAAGCAAATTGCCCGTATCACCGGTATCGGTGCTACAAGCGTAACCAAGGCCACCACAGGCTGGAACGAGGCGGCCTGAGGTATGGATTGGGGCCGATCGATGCACTGTTAGCTTAGGAAAGCATTCATCTAAGTCTGTCCCCAATGAGTGAAAACACTCATGTAAGTCTGTCCCCAATGAGTGCAAAAAAAGGCGCCCTCCTTGGGGGAGGGCGCCTTTGGTAAGTTCTATGTGAACGCGAGGTCTTTGACCCGGAGAGTCCGAGGTACTTGTTGGTAAGACCTTATTTAGGAGCGCGCAACCTTGCCAGACTTGAGGCAGGTGGAGCAAACGTTCATCTTGCGACGGTGACCATCGACGACGACGTAGACGCGCTGGATGTTGGGGCGGAACTTACGGTTGGTGACGCGGTGAGAGTGGCTGATGGAGCGACCGGCAACGGGGTGCTTACCGCAAACTTCGCAAACTTTGGACATAACTGACCCTCCTTGGGCGACAAACGAACATGTCGCGTTAACAAACAAGCCTGAACTATAGCACAGAAGTCGCTCCCTGTGCGCAATCTACACAGAGATATTCCTCTTTTGGCGATAGTGCCCACGCTACGGCCCTGGACGTAGATCCGATTTGCGTGCAGCAGAGGGGATTATGCCAGCTCGTGCGTGTGTTTTCAAGCTCGTCCCACAAATATATATAGGTTTATGGAGCGCCTGCGCACGTTTACGGATTGCTCTGTATTTATGCTCGCAATTAAGCTCGAGGTTGGCTACACTATCCCTTGACCATTAAAGGGGTACGAGATACCCACATGGAATTACATAGCTGCCAAAGAGCAGCCTTTCCTGTGGGTGTCTGGTCCGCTTAAGCGGTCGGGCATCTATTTTTTTGACTGTGTCAGCAGTCAAGACATGTGAGGAAGGAGATCGATGGGCACGACTTCCCCCAAGGCGGTCATCATGGACGAGACCGCCGTCAATCGAGCGATGACCCGCATTGCGCACGAGATTCTCGAGCGCAACGAGGGCTGTGAAGACCTCGCTCTGGTCGGCATCGTCACGCGCGGCGACCTTCTGGCAAAGAAGCTCGCCGAGGAGATCAAGGAGATCGAGGGCGTCGACGTTCCGCTCGGTAGCCTCGACATCAGCTTCTACCGCGATGACTATGCGACCAATTTCGCTCCCGCGATCCACGCTACCAACATTCCCTTCAGCGTCGACGGCAAGCGCGTCGTGCTGGTGGACGACATCCTGTATACGGGCCGTACTATCCGCGCCGCTCTGGATGCCGTCATGGACCTGGGCCGTCCGAGCCGCATCGAGCTGGCAGTTCTCGTTGACCGCGGTCACCGTGAGCTCCCCATCTCGCCGGACTTTGTCGGCAAGAACGTTCCCTCGTCGCATGAGGAGAACGTGCACCTATATATGAAGGAAGTCGACGGCCACACCGCCGTCGAGATTAACGACGTCGCGCCGGGTTCCCACGTGGGCTCCGCGCCGCTGGGAGGTGAGTAGTACCGTGGCGTTCAACCATAAGCACCTGATCGACATTACCGAGTACTCCGAAGAGGACATCAAGCTCATCCTCGAGACCGCCAAGGCGTTCTCTGAGGTCAACGAGCGTGCGATCAAGAAGGTCCCCACGCTCAAGGGCAAGACCATCGTCAACATGTTCAACGAGCCCTCGACGCGCACCCGCAGCTCCTTCGAGCTCGCCGAGAAGCGCCTTTCGGCCGACAGCCTCAACTTTGGCGGCTCCTCGACCTCCACGGTCAAGGGCGAGAGCCTCGTCGACACCGTCGAGACCCTCAACGCCTACAAGATTGATTGCATCGTCGTTCGCGATAAGCACGCCGGTGCTCCCTACATCGTCACGCAGAACTCGCCCGCGAGCGTCATCTGCGCCGGCGACGGCAAGCACAACCACCCCACGCAGGCCCTGCTCGACCTGTACACCATCTGGGAGCACAAGGGTGACTTCCACGGTCTGAAGGTCGCCGTCGTCGGCGATATCGCGCACTCCCGCGTGTGCGGCTCGCTGATCCCCGCACTTAAGATCATGGGCTGCGAGACCTACGCCGTCGCCCCCGGCACGCTGCTGCCGCCGGCGCCCGAGGTCCTGGGCTGCGACCACGTGACGAGCGACCTCGATTCCGTCCTGCCCGAGCTGGACGTCGTCTACATGTTGCGCGTGCAGCAGGAGCGCCTCGAGGGCGCACCGTTCCCCACGATTCGTGAGTACCACAAGCTCTTCGGTCTGACCAAGGACCGCGAGAAGCTCATGAAGCCCGATGCGATTATCTGCCACCCGGGCCCCATCAACCGCGGCGTTGAGTTCGACTCCTATATGGCCGACCACCCGCAACGCTCCGTCATCCTGGAGCAGGTCTACGCCGGTATCTGCGTGCGTATGGCTATCCTGTATCTGCTGCTTGGAGGTGCCGATAATGGCCTTGCTTCTTAAGAATGCCCACGTCGTCGATCCGTCCGTCGAGCTTGACGGTGTCGTCGACGTCCTGATCGACGGTGACAAGATCGCCGAGGTCGGCGAGAACCTCGCCGCCGAGGGAGCCGAGGTCCGCGACCTTTCCGGCAAGTATCTCGTCCCCGGCCTGGTGGATATGCACGTGCATCTGCGCGAGCCTGGCTACGAGGTCAAAGATGACATCGAGAGCGGCACCCGCGCTGCTGCCAAGGGCGGCTTCACCGGCGTGTGCGCCATGCCCAACACCAATCCCGTCACCGATAACGGCACCGTCGTGGAGTTCGTCAAGTCCCGCGCTGCCGAGGTCGGCCACTGCCGCGTCTATCCGTCGGGCGCCATGACCCGCGGTCTTAAGGGCGAGGCCATGTCCGAGATGGGCGATATGGTCGCCCACGGCGCCGTCGCCTTCACCGACGATGGTCGCGGCGTGCAGGGCGCGGGCATGCTCCGTCGCTGCATGGACTACGGCAAGATGTTCGGCAAGGTCTTTATGAGCCACTGCCAGGACGAGGATCTGGTCGGCCACGGCCAGATCAACGAGGGCAAGGTCTCGACCCGTCTGGCCCTCGAGGGTTGGCCGGCCGCCGGCGAGGAGCTTCAGATTGCCCGCGACATCGAGATTGCCAAGCTGACCGGTGCCAAGCTGCACATCCAGCACATCTCCACCGCTCATGGCCTGGAGCTCGTGCGTGCCGGTAAGGCTGCCGGTGTCCAGGTGACCTGCGAGGCCACCCCGCACCACATGTTCCTGACCGAGAACGACCTGGACGAGACCTACAACACCTCGCTCAAGGTCAATCCGCCGCTGCGCACCGACGAGGATGCCGAGGCCATCCGTCAGGGTGTCATCGACGGTACCGTCGACGCTATCGTTACCGACCACGCTCCCCACACCCCGTGGGAGAAGGCCCGCGAGTTCGAGCTCGCGCCCTTTGGAATGATTGGCCTCGAGACTTCGCTGTCGCTCGTGCTCACTGAGCTGGTCAACACGGGCAAGATGAGCGTGAGCCGCATGGTCGAGCTCATGGCCATCAAGCCGCGTGAGATTCTGGGCCTCGATCAGGTTCAGGTCAAGGCGGGCTCTGTCGCCGACCTGACCGTGTTCGACCCCTCCGCAACCTGGACGGTTGGCGAGGACGGTTACGAGTCGCGCGCCGAGAACTCCGGTTTTGCCGGCCGTACGCTCACCGGTCGTGCCACCGATGTATTTGTCGGTGGCAAGCAGACGCTCGCCGACGGCTGCATCTGCTAGCATAGCCTTATCGCTTTTGTGCGCGGCGCCCTTGCGGTGCCGCGCTTTCTGTTCGTTTAGACCATGCAACCGCATGGGGGATTGGAGCGTCTATGCCCACACCTTCCACTGCACGCATGCACGACTTCGAGGTCGTCTCGAACCGGGAGATCGCCGACGGCATCTTCTCGCTCGTCATCTCGGCCCCCAAGCTTGCAAGTGCGCTCAAGCCCGGTCAGTTTGTGAACATCGCCGTCCCCGGCGATGCGTCTTCTCTGCTTCGTGTGCCCTTGAGTTTCTACCGCGCCGACGCCGAGGCCGGCACCGTCGAGCTGTGGTACGCCGTCGTGGGCGACGATACCCGCCGTTTGTCCCAGATGGGCCCCGGCTCCACCTCTAACCTGCTGGGCCCCGGTGGCCGTGGCTGGATGGTACCCGAGGGCACCAGGAAGGCTTTGCTCGTCGCCGGTGGTATCGGCGTTCCGCCTGTGCTTTGTCTTGCCGGTATGCTTGCCGAGCAGGGTGTTGATGTGGACGTGTGCTTGGGCTTTGGCACCGCGTCCAAGGCCGTGGGTGTCGATGAGTTCCGCGCGCTGGGCGCCACGGTTAACGTGTGCACCGACGACGGTTCGCTCGGCACGCACGGTTTTTGCACCGATCCTGCCGCAGAACTGCTTGGCGAGGGCGGCTACGACTACGTGGCCAGCTGCGGCCCCGCCGTCATGATGAAGAAAGTCGCCGCCGCTGCCGCTGAGGCCGGTGCGTACTGCGAGGTGTCGCTCGAGCGCATGATGAGCTGCGGCTTTGGCGCCTGCAACACCTGCAATGTCGAGACGGTCGACGGTATGAAGGGCGCCTGCATGTGCGGCCCCGTGTTCGATGCTTCCAAGGTGGTGGTCTTCTAGTGGGTACCGTGAACATGGCCGTCGATTTCGGCGGCGTCAAGATGCAGAACCCCATTAACACCGCAGCCGGTACCTTTGGCTACGGTTGGCAGTTCCAGAACTTCTTTGATGTTTCCCAGCTGGGCGCCATTACCACCAAGGGCTGTGCCGCCGAGCCTTGGCCGGGCAATCCCGCGCCCCGCATGGCCGAGATTCCCGGCGGTATGATCAACTCCGTGGGCCTGCAGAACCCCGGCGTGGCCGCCTTTGCCCGCGAGTCCGGTCCGTGGCTCGAGCAGCTGTCCAAGGACGGCTGCCAGGTCATCTGTCAGGTTGCCGGCCACTCCGTTGACGAGTTTGTCCGCGCACTCGAGATGTATGTCGAGCTGTGCCCCTGGGCTGCCGGCTACGAGATAAACGTGAGCTGCCCCAATATCGCCGCCGGCGGTGCCGCCATGGGCTCCACGCCCGAGGGCGCCTCTTCCGTCATGGCCGCCTGCCGCAAGGTGACTGATAAGCCGCTGTTCGTGAAGATGGCGCCGGTCAACGTCGCCGAGATCGCCAAGGCCCTCGAGGCTGCCGGCGCCGACGGCCTTTCGGTCATCAACTCCATCCAGGGCATGGCCATCGACGTCCACACCCGCAAGTCCCGCGTGGCCAAGCCCAAGGGCGGCCTTTCGGGCCCGCTGTGCCACCACATCGCCGTGCGCATGGTCTGGGAGGTTGCCCAGGCCGTCGATATCCCCATCAATGGTGTCGGCGGTGTCATGACTGGCGAGGATGCGGCTGAGTTTATCCTGGCCGGCGCCACCTGCGTGTCGGTCGGCATGGCCAACTTCGTCGATCCGTGTGCTTCGCTTAAGATCGCGCATGAGCTCGAGGCCTGGGCCGAGTCCCAGGGTGTAAAGGACATCAACGAGCTGGTGGGTGCTTTCGAATGCTAGAGAATGATGCCCGCGACCGTGTTATCGTCGCCCTCGACTGCGACCGTGAGCGCGCGCTCGAGCTCGCCCACGAGCTTTCGGGCCATGCCGCCTGGCTCAAGGTCGGCATGACGCTCTATTACGCTGAGGGTCCCCAGATCGTCAAGACCTTTAAGGACCTTGGCTTTAAGGTCTTCCTCGACCTTAAGTTCCATGACATTCCGCATCAGGTGCGCGGCGCTGCCCGCTCGGCCTCGCTTGCCGGTGCCGACCTGCTTTCGGTCCACGGCCTGGGCTCGGGTGCTATGCTCGCTGCCTGCCGCGAGGGTGCCGAGGAGGCGCGTGAGGACCGCGCCAAGCTCGTCGCCATCACCGTGCTCACGAGCATGAATCAGGATGCTTTGAGCGAGATCGGCGTCGAGTCTCCCGTGGCCGAGGAGGCCGCCCGCTTGGCAAAGCTTGCTCAAGCCACTGGCATCGATGGCATCGTGTGCTCACCGATGGAGGCTCACGACATGCGTGAGCTGCTGGGTCCTGATGCCCTGATCGTGACTCCGGGTGTGCGTCCGGTGGGTGCCGCCCTTGGTGACCAGTCCCGCGTGGCGACGCCTTCCCAGGCTATCGAGCGTGGCGCAAGCCACATTGTGGTGGGCCGTCCCATCACCGGTGCCGACGATCCGGTTGCCGCCTTTGACGCCATCGTCGCCGAGCTGGTCGAAAACGTCGCGTAAAAGATTCCCCTAAGTCACCACTTTTGGGTCTCATTAGCACAAAATAGCCCCTGTGCCTGCGTAAACTTTCCCATCCTTTGTGTGGAATCGCAGGTCAGGGGCTTAACTTTGGGCGCAGTATATTGCACTTTTTGCGGGTATCGTCTAACCTATGGAGCCGCGATTAGGCATTTTGTACGTTCTACGTGCTAAAATGCCAATTATTGAATCAGATATAACCCAACTATTTGGAGGTACGAATGGCACTCCCTCAGCTTACCGACGAGCAGCGCAAGCAGGCTCTTGAGAAGGCTGCTGCCGCACGTCACGCCCGCGCTGAGCTTCGCGAGCAGATCAAGAAGGGCGAGAAGTCCCTCGAGTCCGTGCTCAACTCCGATGACCCCATCGCTTCCCGCATGAAGGTTTCCACCCTCATCGAGTCTCTCCCCGGTTATGGCAAGGCCAAGGCCGCCAAGATCATGGAGGAGCTCGGTATCTCCGCTACTCGTCGCGTCCAGGGCCTCGGTGTCCGTCAGCGCGAGCAGCTCCTCGAGCAGCTGACCAAATAAGTGAGCGCTCAGGATTCCAAGCTCTTTGTGATTTCTGGACCGTCAGGCGCAGGCAAGGGTACGCTCGTCACTCGTGTGCGCGAGCGCCGCTCGAGCCTGGGTCTGACGGTTTCGGCTACCACGCGAGCACCACGCAAAGGTGAGGTCGACGGCGTCAACTACTTTTTTCTGACGCGCGAGGAGTTCGACCGCCGCGTGGCAAACGGTGAGTTTGTTGAGTGGGCCGAGGTCCACGGTAACTGCTACGGCACGTTGGTGAGCGAGGTCACATCCAAGCTCGCCTCGGGCTCGTCTCTGATTTTGGAGATCGATGTCCAGGGCGCCCTGCAGGTGAAGGAGCGTTTCCCCGAGGCCGTGCTGATCTTTATCAAGCCGCCTTCGCTTGAGGTGCTCCGCGAGCGTCTAGTCGGTCGCGGTACCGAGACGCCCGAGACGATTGAGCTGCGTATGGCAAACGCCGCCGATGAGCTTGCCCTTGCCGACCGCTACGACGACGTCGTGGTGAATGACGATCTCGACCGCGCGACCGACGAGCTCGTTCGCGTTCTCGATATGCATGAAAGGATCTGAGGTCCGTGTCCGTTGTAAAGCCTTGCATTGACGATCTTCTGGAGAAGACCGATCACAACCGCTTCCTGCTCGCTTCGCTTGCCTCCAAGCGCGCCTGCGACATCAATAGCATGCTGCGTGGCCAGCACAACCGCGTGCTTGCCGTCCAGGATGTCGATGACATCACCATCGGGCTTTCCGGTGCCGATACCATCTCGATGGCTATGGACGAGATTGTCGACGGCGACATCTCTTACGACGAGGCCCGTTACGAGAAGGCGCTCGGCCACAAGGTTGCTGAAGCCTAAATGGCGGCTCGCGTCTGCCTAGTCCACTATCACGAGGTTGGGCTGAAGGGCAAGAACCGCGCACATTTTGAGCATATCCTCATGGATAACATCAAGGCGGCCTTGGCCGCCTTTTCCGTGAACGCCGTGTCTCGAATTTCCGGTTATATCCTCGTGACCTTTAACGAGCATCAGGCCGACGAGGCGGCGCGTGTCATCCGCACCGTCCCCGGCGTTGCCCGTGTGTCTTTGGCGTATCACACCAACCGCGACCCGCAGGAGTACTGCGCCGCCGCTGTGAAGGCGCTGCGCGAGTTTGGTTCCTTCGATTCGTTTAAGGTACACGCCAAGCGCTCCAATACTGACTATGAGCTCACCTCGATCGATATCAATCGACAGGTTGGCGAGGTGCTGTGTGAGGCGTTTCCCGATAAAAAGGTCCAGATGCACGACCCCGACGCGATGGTGCACGTTCTGGTGGTTCAGGGTAGTGTCTACGTGTATGCGCGCTCCGAGCGCGGCGTTGGCGGCCTTCCGGTGGGTTCTGCCGGCAAGGTCGTGACGCTGCTGTCGTCGGGTATCGATTCTCCGGTGGCGACTTGGATGCTCGCGCGTCGCGGCGCGGTCTGCGTGCCGGTGCATTTCTCCGGTCGTCCGCAGACGCCCGATACGAGCGAGTATTTGGTGCAGGATATCATCCGTGCGCTTGAGCCGGGTGTCCAGATCGGTCGCCTGTACGTGGTGCCGTTTGGCGACTGCCAGCGTGAGATTTCGGTCACCTGTCCCAGTAACCTGCGCGTTATCATGTATCGCCGCATTATGTATTCGGTTGCCGAGCGCATTGCACACATCGAGGGTGCCAGGGCCATCGTTACGGGCGAATCGCTTGGGCAGGTTGCCTCCCAAACGCTTGAGAACATCATGGCCGTCAACGAAGCCGTGAAGATTCCCGTGTTCCGTCCTCTCATCGGTTCGGACAAACAGGAGATCATCGCACGCGCCGAGGAGATCGGTACGTTCGATATCTCGACTGAGGCCGCTCCCGACTGCTGCACGCTGTTTATGCCGCGCCGTCCCGAGACGCACGCTAAACTCGATGCCGTGCATGAGGCCTGGGAACTGTTTGATCACGAGGAGATGATTGAGCGTCTGCTCAAGCAGACCGAGTACATCGACTTCGAGAGCAACACGTACAAGGCCCCTAAGACCTTAAAACGCAAACATTCTGAGCTTGCTCCGCGTGAGATTTACCAAGATCACGAGTAAATTTGTGCATAGACCGACGATGCGCCTGCATCGTCGGTCTTTTGCTATCTGGGCATTTTGCGGCTAAGTGTTCATTTGCTGACGTGTGCCTGAATAAACGGGCACATTTGCGCAAGGTTTTGGTTAACTTTTGGTTTGACCGCGAAAACCGGCGTGGGCGTGCGGAGGCTGCGGCGTTCGTTTCCTGACACGATGGTGTTGGGAGGTTTTGCTATGGCGCAGCGCGAACAACACGAACGAGTCAAAAAGATGGACCGCTGGGCGGGCAAACTGCTCGGTCATAAGGCAGTGGTGATGGCGATACTGGTCGTCATTGCGATGGCGAGTGGACTGGCAATGGCGAACTTTGGCGGCGGTGCCGGCGGTGTGTCGTTTGAGCGCACTGATGGTTCGGGCACGTTAGTGGAGCCGGGATCCGGCGATGCTTCGAGCGGAAAGACGTCTGAAGGCTCTTCGCCTAAGGCGTCTGCCGCGGCAGAGGTCTATGTCGATGTTGATGGCGCCGTGGTGTCACCCGGTGTATATCGCCTCAAAGACGGGGCGCGGGTGGCTCAGGCGATTGATGCCGCCGGCGGGCTGGCGCCCGAAGCAGACGTTACGGGGCTTAATCGTGCATCCAAGGTCACTGATGGACAAAAAATTCACGTTCCAACGGTAGGGGAGCAG
Organism: uncultured Collinsella sp.; assembly: GCA_937937635.1. Taxonomy (GTDB): domain Bacteria; phylum Actinomycetota; class Coriobacteriia; order Coriobacteriales; family Coriobacteriaceae; genus Collinsella. Next base: position 19,451 of record CALDCF010000076.1, on the reverse strand, counting down.
CAGGCGTCCATTGCGGAAGCTGGTGTTGATGGTGGGGCTTCCGCATCATCGGGCGTGAGTGGCGCCACAGACCTAGTAAACATCAATACGGCAAGCGCGGCAGAGCTGCAGACGCTCTCGGGCATCGGCCCCTCAATGGCACAGTCGATTATCGATGAGCGGACAAAGAACGGTGCTTTTGCCTCGGTTGACGATCTGATGCGTGTGTCGGGAATCGGCGAGAAGAAGCTTGCCAAAATCAAAGATTGCATCTGCGTATGAGCGCGACCGAGCGCGAGCATGTGATGCCTCCGCGGCCCCTGATTCCGTGGACGATGGCTCTGTGTGCCGGCATGTGCATGAGCTGCGTCTTGGTGCTCAACATGGCCGCTGATGCGCTGCTGAGGGAGCGGGCGCCGGCGTTCGGGCCGCTATGGGCCATTCCCGTTGCGGCGGCGGTATTCGTTGTACTGGCTCAATCTTGTGCGCGGCTTGCCCCTTTGAAGCGGTGGCTGTATGCCGCGTCCGTCGGTCTCGTGGCGGGAGCGGTCGTCTCGGCGTGGTGGGCTGTGGGTGCGCTAAGCGCCTCGAAGGCGCTCGACGGTCGAGCGGCAAGCGGCCTCGAGTTTGTCGTACAGGGTGATCCATCCATAAACGACGATATGTATTCCTATACCTGCGAGGCACGCGCGGACGGTAAGAACTTGGCAACGGTTCGCCTATCGTGTGATCGTGAGCTCAAGGTCGGGGCGCACGTGCGTGTTATCGGTCGCGTTTCACGTTTTGAGAACGATGCATATGGACGATCGCGTGTGCTCCGAGGCGAGGTGCGCAAGGTTAAAGCCGTTCGGATTGTGTCGGTCGATGAGGGCTCTCCGGTGCCGCTGCTTCGGCTGAGAAATGGGCTGCTTGCGTCCATCGCGCCTGCGACAGACCCGGCGCGTGCGCTCATAGCCGGTGTCGTCTGCGGTCGTTCGGCCGAGCTGCGCGCCCAGCCGGCGGGCGACTGGTTTTCGGTGACGGGAACGGCGCATCTTATCGCCGTCTCGGGCAGCCATTTGGCTATCGTGGGGTTTGTTATCGAGGGTGTATTGCAAAAGACTCGGTGCTCACGTGGTCTTCAGCGGGCGATATTGGCGATAACGCTTGTGGGCTATGCTGCCTTTACGGGCGCGTCTCCCTCGGCCGTGCGTGCGTGCTGCATGGTGTTCGTGACGCTTGTCGTAAACGGCGCGGGGCGTCGTCGGCACGGCCTTTCGGCACTCTTCGTAACCATGTCCATCTTTGTGCTACTGCGGCCGACGGTGCTGTTCGAGATGGGCTTTCAACTCTCGTGTGCCAGCGTCTTAGCCATTCTGTGCTTTTGTCCCTATGCGACCTACGCGTTGGGTGAGCTAGGTGTGCCATCAGGCGTTGCCAGCGTGCTTTCCGTCACGCTGTGCTCACAACTGGCGACACTTCCCATTACCATTCCTGCCTTCGGTACGTTCTCGCTCATTGCTCCGTTGGCAAATGCGGTCATCGGTCCGGTGGTGAGCGTACTGCTTGCTGTGTCCATCGTGCTGGTTCCCTTTTCGCTTGTGGGACCGTTGCGGACTTGGGCGCTCGTTGTGCCCATGATTGCCGCCCGTTGCGCGCTGTTTTTCGAGCAGCTGTTTGCCGCCGTGCCGGGTGCATCCGTGAGCGTGCCGCCCGATAGCATGTGGATTTACCTAGCGCCGTGTTTGCTGGCGGTTCTGCTTGTCCGGTGGCCGCGTCCCCGAGCACGTCCTATGGCGGTGGGGCTTGCGTGCCTGGTGCTCTTGGCTGCGATTCCGTACGTCTACTGGGATCGATTCGCGCCGCCTTCGGTGACGGTCCTTGATGTTGGTCAGGCCGATGCGATCTTGGTTCGGCAGGGCTCGACGGTGGTGCTCGTGGATAGCGGGCTCGACGAGCGGGTGGTCACCGCGCTCGTTCGCAACAATGTGCATCATATCGATGCCGTCTTTGTGACGCATTGGGATGAGGACCACTGGGGTGGTTTGCCTGCCGTGCTCGAACAGTTTTCGGTCGGAACGATTGCCGTGGCGGCGGATGCGCTGGAGGATGCTCCTGCCGAGGTACTGAACCGACCTGGCGTGGAGTATCGGCAGGTGCGCCGTGGGGATACGGTCGACATCGGCTCATTTTGCGCCCGCGTGATGTGGCCATTCGAGTCCGTGAATGGCGAGGGAAATGAGGACTCGCTTGTCCTGCTGCTCTCTTATGTTCAGGAAGGCAAGGGCCTGCGAATACTTCTCACCGGTGATGCCGAGCTCGACCAAGAGCGGGAATTCGTGCAGGAGGTGGGGGACATCGATGTCCTTAAACTTGGGCATCACGGCTCCAAGGTTTCAGTCGATGGCGAGTTGCTGGACGTCCTGAAGCCCGAGCTTTCCCTCGCAAGCGCCGGTGAGGGGAATCGATACGGCCATCCGTCCGATGCCTGCATCGATGCCGTTAAGGAAGCGGGTGGTGTGTTCGCGTGTACCATCGAACACGGCGACATTACCGTCACACCGACTGCGAATGGCTTTGCGATGCGATGCCAGCGACCGTGACGACGTCGTTGGCGTGTGGTGGGCCCCTGGGCTAAAATGGCACGGAACGAATACGAAGGCCTGCGGGAGGGGAGCGCAATGTCCGAAACCGGTTTGCTGCCGGCATATTTGATCGTCGGTACCGACGGAGTTAAGCGCGACCACGCCGTCTCGCGTATGAAAGCGCGTCTGGAAAAATCGGGTATGGTCGAGTTCAACCTCGACGAGCGAGACATGACCAAGGACCCCGATATCGAGTCCATTATCGGATCGCTTAACACCTTTCCGATGGGCAGCGAGTTTCGTCTGGTAATCCTCGATGGCTGCTCAAAGCTCGCCAAGGCGGTCTCGGAGCCGCTCGTTGGGTATCTGGCGAGTCCCAGCCCAACAACGGTCTGCCTCATCATCGCCGACTCACTTGCCAAGAATACGCGCCTGTATAAGGCAATCGCCAAGATCGACAAGAAGGCTATCGTCGATTGCTCGGGTACCAAGCGCTGGGAACTGCCGCGCCGTGTTCAGCAGATGGCGACGCAGCGCGGTAAGTCGATTTCGACGGCGGCCGCCGAGGAGCTCGTCTCGCGTTCGGGCGAAAACACGCGCATGCTCGATAACGACTTGGCTAAGCTTGCCCAGATGGTCGAGTCGCCCCAGATTGAACTTGCCGATGTTGAGCGCTGGATTGTACGTACGGCCGAGGTCCAACCCTGGGACTTCCTCAACGCCGTCTCGGCTCGCGATATGCGGCGTTCGCTCGAGCTCTTTAAGCTCCTGCCCTCCAAGAGCTACGTGTGGACTTACACATTGCTGTGCGGTCGCATTCGCGAGCTTATCGTCGCCAAGGCGCTCGACGCGCGTGGGCAGGGTCGCGAGCTGGCCGCAACGCTCAAGCTCCAGTCCTGGCAGGTCAAGAATCACCTTACCTGGGCGCGTCGTTTTTCGATGACCGAGCTCGTCGCAGCGCTCGAGGGTGCCGTTGATGTGGAGCTCGCGCTCAAGGGTTCGGCCGATTCTCAGACGGCGCTTTTGCTCTGGATTACGAACATCTTGAGAAAATCGTGATGATACCTGCCTATTTGACAAATTCGTTCTATCCCTTTGAGGGGGAGCGTGCTATAGTAGGCGCTTGCATGACCTCACCGTGTCTCAGAGGTGTCATACATTTTTTGCAAGGAACTCGAAAGGAACTCCAGAAGTGGCAAACATCAAGTCTCAGAAGAAGCGTATCCGCACCAATGAGGCAGCTCGCATGCGTAACAAGGCTGTCAAGTCCGAGCTCAAGACGCTGACCAAGCACGTCCAGTCCGCCGTCGCCGAGGGCGACGCCGAGAAGGCCCAGGCTGCCCTCAAGACCGTCACCAAGCGTCTCGACATGGCTGCCGCCAAGCATGTTATCCACAAGAACCAGGCTTCCAACCGCAAGTCCGGTCTTGCCAAGCTCGTGAACAGCATCAACGCCTAAGTTGTAAATTTCACACCACACAGATTACGCGCATAAATGGAGCCTGTTTTATGGAACAGGCTCCATTTTTTGTACCGCTCGGGTAAGATAGTCCGCATGAATACTTCAATTGACATTTCCCACATCCGCAACTTCTCGATCGTTGCGCATATCGACCATGGCAAGTCCACGATCAGCGACCGCATCCTCGAGCTCACCCATACCGTCGACGAACGCGACATGGAGTCGCAGCTGCTCGACACCATGGATATCGAGCGCGAGCGCGGCATTACGATCAAGTCCAATGCCGTCCGCGTTTCCTATGATGCCGACGACGGCGAGACGTATCAGTTCAACCTGATCGATACGCCGGGCCACGTGGACTTTACCTACGAGGTCTCGCGTTCGCTGGCCGCCTGCGAGGGCGCGGTACTGGTCGTCGACGCCACGCAGGGCGTCGAGGCTCAGACCGTCTCCAACGCTACGCTCGCCATGAATGCCAACCTGGACATCGTGCCCGCCATCAACAAGATTGACCTGCCCTCGGCGCACCCCGACGAGGTCAAGACCGAGATCGAGGACGACCTGGCCATTCCCGCTGATGACGCCGTGTGCGTATCGGGCAAGACCGGCGAGGGCATCCACGACCTGCTGGAGTCCATCGTCTTTTTGATCTCGCCTCCCAAGGGCGATGCGAACGCCCCGCTCAAGGCACTCATTCTGGACTCTTATTTTGACGAGTACCGCGGCGTCGTCGCTACGGTGCGCGTCTTTGACGGTTCCATCAAAAAGGGCGACACTCTGCGCATGATGCAGGCCAAGGGCGACTTTTTGGTCGACGGCGTGGGCGTCAAGCGTCCCGCCGAGACCCCGGTCGACGCGCTGACGGTCGGCGAGGTCGGATATGTGGTCACGGGCTTGAAGGATCCCGAGGCCGTTCGCGTGGGCGATACCCTTACGTGGGCGTCGAACCCCTGCCCCGAGCCGCTTCCCGGTTATCGCGAGGCCAAGCCCATGGTCTATACGGGCCTGTTCCCGATCGACAACAAGGACTACGAGAACCTGCGTGACGCGCTCGATAAACTGCACGTCAACGACCCGTCGTTGGTGTGGGAGCCCGAGACCTCGGTGGCGCTTGGCTTTGGCTTTCGCGTGGGCTTCCTGGGCCTGCTGCACATGGAAGTCGTCAAGGAACGCCTGGAGCGCGAGTTCAACCTGGACCTCATTGCCACGAGTCCCTCGGTCGACTATCACGTCTACAAGACCGACGGCGAAATGATCGATGTCCGCAGCCCGCAGGATCTGCCCGAGGCCACGCGCATCGAGCGTATCGAAGAGCCCTACCTCAAGGCAAAGATCATCTGCCCGCCCGAGTATACGGGTGCCGTCATGCAGCTCGCTATCGAGCACCGTGGTGTCACGACCGATATGATCCACCTGACGAGCAAATCGGTCGAGATGCGCTTCGATATGCCGCTCGCCGAGCTCATCTTGGACTTCTTCGATCAGCTTAAGAGCCGCACCAAGGGTTACGCCTCGCTCGACTACGAGTTCAACGAATATCGCCCCTCCGAGCTCGTCAAGCTCGACATCCTGCTTTCGGGCGACGAGGTGGACGCGCTGTCGTTTATCGTCCATAAGGACAAGGCATATGGCCTGGCCCGTGGCTTGTGCGACAAGCTCAAGGAGATCATCCCGCGTCAGCTGTTCGAGGTGCCCATCCAGGGTGCTATCGGCAACAAGATCATCGCCCGTTCCACCGTCAAGGCGCGTCGCAAGGACGTTCTTGCCAAGTGCTACGGCGGCGATATCTCGCGTAAGCGCAAACTGCTTGAGAAGCAGAAAGAGGGCAAGAAGCGCATGAAGGCCATCGGCTCGGTCGAGGTCCCGCAGGAGGCCTTTATGGCGATCCTCAAGGTGGACGAGTAGGTCCATGGCGCTTTCTGATTACAGTAAGCGGCTGCTGGGTGCTTATGCCGAGCAGCCGTTCCTTATGGCTCCCATGGCGGGCGTGACCGACCCCGCCTACCGCATTATGTGCCGCCGCCGCGGTGCCAACCTTGCCTACAGCGAGATGGTGAGCGTGGCAGGCCTTGCCTATGCCAGCAACAAAACGTGGCGCCTGGTGCTGCCGGCCGACGAGGAACAGCAGATTTGCGTGCAGCTCTTTGGCTCCAAGCCCGATCAGTTTGCGAGCGCCGTCGCCGCCGTCGAGGAGCGCGTTGGCGATCGCCTGTCGCTCATCGACATCAATATGGCATGCCCCGCCCGCAAGGTCGTTACCAAGGGCGAGGGTTCGGCGCTCATGCGCACGCCCGACCTGGCGGAGAAGATCGTCGAGGCCACGGTGGGCGCGGCGCACGTGCCCGTGACCGTCAAGATCCGCAAGGGCTTTTATGCCGAGGACCGTAATGCCGCGACGTTTGCCCAGATGCTTGAGGGCGCAGGGGCTGCCGCAGTCGCCGTGCATGGTCGTTGCGCCACGCAGCTCTACACGGGCCAGGCCGACTGGTCGGTCGTCGATGAGGTTGCTGACGCTGTCGAGATTCCCGTGATTGGTTCGGGCGATGTGTTCTCGTCCGAGGACGCTGCTGAGCATCTGCACGGCTCGGGTGCCAGCGCGGTGTTTATCGCGCGCGGTATCTACGGTAATCCCTGGGTCTTTGGTGATGCTCGCGCCCTTGCGCTCGATGGCATACCGGTGCCGGTGCGCAGCTCCGTCGAGCGCTTGGACGCTCTGCGTGAGCACCTAACGCTGACGCATGAGCTCTTGCCGCTCATGTCGCGCGCCCGCACGTACGCAAGCTGGTACTTAAAAGGCATGCCCCATGCCGCCGCCTGGCGCGCTCAGGTGGTGCGTTGCTCTACGTACGAGGAGTTCATGTCGCTGGTCGATGATATCGAGCGCGATGTGGTGTCCTGCGAGGCCGCGCTTGCCGCCGGTGAGTCGGTGCCCGCTCATCCACTGGAGGCTTAAGGGTGGCCGTTACCGCGCTGTACGTGCACATGCCGTTTTGCGCTCAAAAATGCCGCTATTGCGACTTTGACTCGCGCAGCTTTGCTCTGTGTGATTTGGATGCTGCGCTCGATTCCTATTTTGAGCAGCTGTATGCGCGCCTCGATTCCTTTGGCGACGCCGGGGCGCTTGCGCAGGTCCGCACGGTCTATATTGGCGGCGGCACGCCGTCACTGGCTGGGGAGCGCCTGGTGAAACTTGCCCGTCGTATCTCCATGTGGTGCAAGCCCGTTGAATTTACTTGCGAAGCCAATCCTGAGTCGCTGACCGCCGAGCTCGCCACCGCGCTTGCCGAGGCGGGTGTCACGCGCATCTCTCTGGGCGTGCAAACCCTCGACAATACCGAGCTGGCCGCTATTGGCCGCATTCACGATGCTAATCGGGCACTTGCGGCCATCGCGACGGTGAAGGAAGCTGGCCTCGATGTGTCGTGCGACCTGATGTGCGGCCTTCCCGGGCAGACGGCCGCAAGCTGGCGGAGCACGCTCGATGGCGTGCTGGCGGCGGCGCCTCATCATGTGTCGATCTACCCGCTCACGCTTGAGGAGGGGACGCCCCTTTATCGCATGGCGTGCCGTGACGAGTCGCTCGAGCCCGATGAGGATTTTCAGGCTTCGTGCATGGACGCGGCGCGTGAGCGCCTGGGTGCGGCCGGCTATCATCCGTATGAGGTGGCGAGCTACGCGCTCGACGGCCATGAGTGCGCCCATAACATTGCCTACTGGACCGGACAGGGCTACCTGGGCCTGGGTCGTTCTGCCGCGGGCATGCTCGACGACGAGGATTTCGACCGTCTTGCAGGTTTGTTCCCCGGCGTGTCTTCTCGAGGCGATGCGTACCGCGTGCGTCTGGTGCAACGTGACGATGACGCGACGGCGTTCGAGGCCGAATATCTGTCGCAGCGCGAGGCTGTCGCCGAAGACTTGATGCTCGCTTGTCGCATGACGCGCGGTGTTGCGTCCGACCTGTTGGCTCGTGCAGCTTGCGTCATCCCAACGGGCGAGCTGGCAGCTGCCTGCGATCGTGCGCTCGAATTGGGTCTTGCCACTTGGGTGCCCGAGACGCTCGGGATTCATGAGGGACCCTTCACCTCGGCAGATGTCATCGCGGGCCATGTTCGAGCTCGTCTGGCGCCGACCCATCTGGGCTGGCTCGATGGAAATGTTCTGTTCGAGCTGTTTTGGGATCTAGCTTAGGCCGCTCGGGTAGAATTACCGGAATATATACGCTGCTGTGAGCAGGAGGTTGCCGCGCATGGCGACGATGAACGAAAAAGATTACTACGAGATTCTGGGTGTCTCCAAGGACGCCACCTCGCGTGATATTCAAAAGGCCTTCCAGCAAAAGGCCCGTAAGCTCCATCCGGACGTCAATAAAGAGCCGGATGCCGAGGAAAAGTTTAAAGAGGTTTCCGAGGCCTACGCCGTGCTTTCGGATGAGCAAAAACGTGCGCGCTACGACGCCATGCGTTCTGGCAATCCCTTTGCCGGTGCTCCTACGGCTTCGCCCTATGGTGGCGGCTACGCCGGCAGCACGGGCTATGGTAATCCCTTTGAGGGCGGCTTTCCCTTTGGTGGCGCCTGGGGCCAGCAGCGTCGCGGCCAGGCTGCCTACAATCCCGAGAACGGCGCCAACGTGGTCGTCGATATCAAACTCGACGCCAAGGAGGCCAAGGGCGGTGCCCGCAAGACCGTCCGCTACACGCGCTTCGATACCTGTAGCAACTGCGGCGGCTCGGGCTCCGTTTCGTCTGAGCATGCCCATACCTGCCCGAGCTGCGGTGGCCGCGGCCACATCGACGTCGATCTGTCCTTCCTGTTTGGTGCGGGCACGTTCCAGTCGGTCTGCCCCGAGTGCGGCGGTTCCGGTAAGGTCGTGGCCGACCCCTGCCCCGATTGCGGTGGCAGCGGGCGAACCCGTGTGACCTCCGAGCAGACGATTGAGTTTCCTGCCGGCACGCACGATGGCGACGAGGTCCGCATTAGCGGCATGGGCCACGCCGGCACTAACGGTGCCGCGGGCGGCGACCTGGTCGGCCGCGCCCATGTTGAGGCCGAGCGCTTGGAAGGCAAAGCTCGTACTGGCTTTTACCTGATGGGCATTGTGGCGCCGTTTTTGGTGCTGTCGGCCATCTCGGGCGTGTTCTCGGCCTTTGCCGTCATGTGCTTTATTCCGTTTACCATGGGCCTGTTCATGGTGCTTTCGGACGGTGTGCTTCATCGCAGCCTGCTGTGGTGGAAGCGCGGTGCGATGCAGTTTGCCAACGGTTTTGCCAACGGCTTCATGTTCGCGCTCGTGTCGGTTTGGTTCGCGAGCTGCTCGCAACGGACCATGCTTTCGCCGTATCAAATGCAATAACATCAAACCCTTTGTTTGCGGTCGGCCCAGCTTGGGTATAGGACGCACTGTGACAATAATGAAAGTCGGAAGGATTCGGTCGTGTCGGAAAATAGGGATTACTACGAGGTGCTTGGCGTCGACAGGGATGCCGACGCGCGGACGATTAAGCGTGCGTTTCTAAAGAAGGCCCGTACCGTACATCCGGATGTTTCGGACGACCCCGAGGCCGAGGCCAAGTTCAAGGAGCTCAACGAGGCCTATTCTGTTCTTTCCGATGAGCAGAAGCGTGCTAACTACGACCGTTACGGCACCGCGGACGGCCCCGGTGGCTCTGGTTATGTCGACATCAACGATATCTTTGGTGGCATGGGCATGGACGACCTGTTCTCGTCGTTCTTTGGCGGTGGCGCCGGTGGTGGCGCCCGCAGCCGTCGTGAGCGTCGTCGCGGACGTGACATGGCCATCTCCCTTTCGGTGACCCTTGAGGAGGCGGCGCTCGGTTGCAAAAAGACGATCAGCTATGATCGCCTTGCTCCCTGCGAGGACTGCAACGGTACCGGTAGGGCCGAGGGTGCACAGGAAAAGCGGTGCAGTCGCTGCCACGGTACGGGCTACGTCACGACGGTTCAGCGATCGTTTTTGGGCCAGGTTCAGTCTTCCTCGCCTTGCCCCGACTGCCATGGCGAGGGCACGGTTATCGACCATCCCTGCGAGACCTGCGACGGTCAGGGCCGCACGCCTTCGCACGAAAAGATCGACATCGATATTCCCGCCGGCGTTTCGACCGGTCGCCAGCTGCGTGTGAGCGGCTTTGGCGAGGCCGGCCTTCGCGGCGAGCCTTCGGGCGACCTGATTGTCAACGTGCGCGTTGCCGACCATGAGCGCTTTAAGCGCAACAGTGACGACCTGTACCTGGTGAGCGATATCTCGATTGCGCAGGCTGCGCTTGGCTGCGAGATCGAGGTCGAGGGCATTATGCCCGACGAGGTCGTTAAGGTGACGGTTCCCGCCGGCGCCCAGTACGGCGACACCGTGAGCGTCAATAATTACGGCATGCCGCGCATTGGCGGTGGCGGTTCGCGTGGCCGCCTGATCGTGCAACTGCGCGTGGTCGTTCCCACCAATCTTTCCAATAAGCAACGCGAGCTGCTCCGTGCTTTTGCCGACGAGATGGGCGATGACGTCGCTTCCGGTAAGAAGTCGGTGACCGACCGTATTAAGAGTGCCCTCGACGATATCCTCGATTAAGGAGCCCGCGTGCTCGCACCCCATATTTCCGTCGTCAACCTCGGCTGCCGTGTCAACCGGGTTGAGTCTGACCGTATCACTGCCGATCTTATGCGCCTGGGCTTTGCTATTGTGGAGCCCCAGGATGCCGATTTGATCGTCATTAACACCTGTGCCGTTACGGGCGAGGCCGAGGCCAAGACCCGTAAGGCCGTCCGTCATGCGCTGGCCCATCCAAATGAGCCCTATGTGCTCGTGACCGGTTGCGTGGTCAATTTGCATCCCGAGGAGCTGTTGGAGCTTTCGGATCGCGTGATCGCCGAGCCGTCCAAGATCGATGTCGCCGAACGTGTCTGCGAGGTGCTGGGCGTTGAGTCCGATAGCGTTCCCGCCTGCAGCGATGGCGAGGTGGTCGATGCGCTCGGTCGCTCTCGCCTGGGCGTGAAGATCCAGGACGGCTGCAACCATCGCTGCACCTATTGCATTGTGTGGAAGGCGCGCGGCCCCGAGCGCTCCGTGCCTGTCGAGTCCGTGCTTGATCAAGTTCGCGAGGCCCAGGAGGCCGGCGTGCCCGAGGTGGTGCTGACCGGTGTGAACCTGGGTGCCTACGATGGCAAGAGCGCGACCGACGAGCATGTCGAAATCGATGAGCTGCTCGAGGCCATCATGGAGCGCACGACTATTGCGCATGTGCGCATTTCCTCGGTCGAGCCCATGGATATCTCTGAGCGCCTGCTTAAGGTTATGGCGCGCTATCCGCAGCGTATCGCCCCGTTTTTGCACCTGCCCGTGCAGTCCGGCTGTACGGCGACCCTGCATCGCATGGGCCGTCCCTATAGTGCGGAGGCCTTTGAGGACACGGTGCGTATGATTCGCGCCAACTTGCCCCAGGCGTCTCTTTCGTGCGATGTCATCGTCGGTTTTCCTGGTGAGACGGACGAGGAGTTCGAGGAGTCGCTGGCGCTGTGCCGCCGTGTGGGTTTCTCGCGTATGCACGTGTTCCGCTATAGCAAGCGTCCCGGTACCCTTGCTGCCGACATGCCCGACCAGGTGCCGCCCGAGGTTATGGCCGAGCGCAGCCGTCGTATGCGAGACACGGCGCAGGAGCTCGCTATTGCCGATGCTCGTCGTCGCGTGGGCACTGTCGAGCGTGCCGTGCTCGAGTATGGTGACAGCCTGACGCTCGGTTCGTTCCATCATGCCCGTCTTGACGATACCTGTGGACTTACAGCCCCGTGCCTGCTCGATGTTGCTATCATCGGAGTCGATGATTCCGGCTTGGTCCATGCGCGCAGGGAGGTCCATGGAAGCCTCGAAGATTAGACTTACCGTTCCCGAGGGAATTGATCCCTCGTGCGTTTTGGGCGCCGGCGACGGCGTCCTTCGTGCACTCGAGAGCTTGGTTCGCGCCCATGTGGTCGCCCGTGGCGATAGCATCGCCGTGAGCGGTGACCCGGACGAGGTCGAACTCGTGGCTCGCTTTTTCGAACATGCTTTTCGCGAGGCGGCGGCCGGTCGTACCCTGTCTGCCGACGATGTCTCTCGCTGCCTGGCCGTCTTGCGCGATGGTGAGCACGAGGCTACGTCGCTTCGCGATGACGTGCTGCTTTCGTATCGCGGTCGCGTCATTCGCCCCAAGACGCTCGGGCAAAAACGCTATGTGGATGCCATTCGCTCGCATACCATCACCTTTGGCTTGGGTCCTGCCGGTACCGGTAAGACCTATCTGGCCATGGCGCTCGCCGTTGCCGCGCTCAAGCGCCATGAGGTGGGCCGTTTGATCTTGACGCGTCCTGTTGTCGAGGCGGGGGAGAACCTGGGCTTTTTGCCTGGCACCCTCGAGGAAAAGATCGATCCGTACATGCGTCCGCTCTACGACGCCCTTTTTGACATGATGGATCGCGAGCGCACCGATGAGCTTATGGAGCGCGGCGTGATCGAGATCGCCCCGCTTGCCTATATGCGCGGTCGTACGCTGAGCGATGCTTTCGTGGTGCTCGACGAGGCGCAAAATACTACGCCCGAGCAGATGAAGATGTTCCTGACACGCCTTGGATTCAACTCCAAGTTCGTGATTACCGGCGACCTCAGCCAGCGCGACCTGGTGGGTCGTCGTGGTGGCTTGGCGGATGTTGAGAAGATTTTGGTCCGTGTCGACGATGTGGCGTTTGCACACCTGGAGCGCGCCGACGTGGTGCGCCATGCCCTAGTGGGTCGTATCGTTGAGGCATATGATGCTTATGATGACGTGCGCGAGCAGCGCTCGCGCGACCGAAAGGAGTCCCGTTGAGTGTATTGATCAGCAACGATGCCGAGCTCGATACGCTGCTCGACGCGCAGGAGGTGGAGCACATCTGCGAGGTTGTGCTTGCCGCCGAGGGCGTTGAACGTGAAGTCGAGATTTCCCTTTCGTATGTCGACGAGGACGAGATGCACGAGCTCAACCACGAGTGGCGTGGCATCGACCGCACCACCGATGTGCTCTCGTTTGAATGCGACTCGGCCTTTGACGAGGATATTCCCGCCGACGAGACGCTCGAGCTCGGCGATATCATCTTGGCCCCGCAGGTCATTGCCCGTCAGGCCCCCGGCTTTGGCAATAGCCCTGCCGACGAGTGCCGCCTGATGCTCGTACACGGCATGCTGCACCTGCTGGGGTATGACCATATCGAGGACGACGAGGCCGAGGTCATGGAGGCCCGCGAGGACGCTATCCTGCGCGATCTGGCGCTCGAGCGCGGCGAGGACCCCAAACTCGTTCACGTCGGCCCCATCACCAATCATGCCCACGACTAGGAGCCGCTTATGATTCCCGGATCGAACAAGGACCATCCGTCCTTTTTAAAGTCGTTCTCCTACGCCATGGAGGGCTTCGTCACCGCCGTCAAGACCGAGCGCAACATTAAGGTTATGCTCGTAGCGGGCGTGTGCACCATCATTGCCGGCTGCATCGTGGGGCTCGACATTGCCGAGTGGGCCACGATTATCATCTGCTGCGGCCTGGTGATTCACGGCGAGCTGTGCAATACCGCCATGGAGGCCATTGTCGATCTGGCGACCCAGGAGCTCCATCCGCTGGCAAAACGCGCCAAGGACATCGCCGCCGCCTCGGTATACGTACTTTCAATCACCGCCGCGATTGTGGGCTTGCTGGTATTTGCCCACGCGCTCGGCTTTATTTAGAAAGGGATTCCCATGTCCGACAATATGCAGCCTATCGATGAAATTTTGGACGACGAGTCCCCGGATGCTAAGGCGACCGAGGCCTATGAGGAAGTCGAGGAGTTCGACCCGTTTGAGGGCATGAGCGACGAGGAACTCGACGCCCTGTGCGACGAGGACGACAGCCTCGCGGGCTTTGGCGACGTTGAGCCCGGTTTCCGCAGTGGCTTCGTGGCCTTGGTCGGCCGCCCCAACGCCGGTAAGTCAACGCTGCTCAACGCCTGCTATGGCAAAAAGGTCGCCATCACCTCGCCGGTGGCCCAGACGACCCGCCGCCGCATGCGCGCCGTCGTCAACCGCCCCGGCTACCAGCTGGTCTTTGTCGATACCCCGGGTATCCACAAGCCCAAGGACGGTCTAGGGTCCGAGCTCAATAAAAGTGCGCTGTTCGAGCTGAACGATGTCGATGTTGTCGCGTTTTTGATTGATGCCACCAAACCGATCGGCAGGGGAGACGCCTGGGTTGCCGAGCGCGTCAGATGCGCCCGTTGCAAGAAGGTCCTGGTGCTCACCAAGGCCGATGAAGCCGACCCCGCACAGGTCATGGAGCAGCTTAAGGCCGCCCACGAGCTTATGGAATATGACGACGAGATCGTGACGTCGTCGGTCAAGAACTTTAACGTCGATGCTTTCATCGAGACCGTTGCGCACTTTTTGCCCGAGGGTCCGCGTTGGTTCCCCGAGGACATGGGTACCGACGCTTCCGATGAGACGCTCGTTGCCGAGTTTGTGCGCGAGAAGGTCTTGCGCCGCACCCGTGATGAGATCCCGCACTCCGTGGGCGTGATTTGCGATGCGCTTGAGCAGACCAAGAAGGTGCTGCGCGTGCACGCCTCCATTTACGTCGAGCGCGAGGGCCAAAAGGGCATCATCATCGGCAAGGGCGGCGAGATGATCAAACATATCGGCATCGACGCCCGTGGCGACCTTGAGCGCATCTTTGGCACCCAGGTCTTTTTGGAGCTGGACGTGAAGGTCAAGGCCGGCTGGCGTGACGACGAGGCCCAGATTCGCCGCTTTGGCTATAACGCCGAGGATTAGGGACACGCGGCGCGAATGGCAGGTTCTCGTACATATCGCACGAAAGTGCTCGTGCTCGATAAGACGAAGCTCAAAGAGACGGACCTGATCCTGACGATGCTTGACGAGCGGGGTCGGCAGGTTCGTGCCGTGGCAAAGGGCGCCCGCAAACCCGGTGGACGCCTGGCTGCGCGCTGCGAGATGTTCTGTACCGTTGATCTGCTGCTTGCGCATGGACGGTCGCTCGACGTGGTTTCCCAGGCCGAGCTTATGGAGGCGCCGCTCGGCGCTGCTCCCGATTACGAGATGACATGCGCCGCAAGCGCGATCGCCGAGGTCGCGCGCGTGTGCTCGTTTGAGGACGCTGAGGACCCGTTTGCCTTTGCCATCACACAGCGAGCGCTTGCCTTGGTGGGCAGCGGGCTCGACGCGGCGCATATGGATCTGCTTGTGGCGGCATATGTCTTTAAGCTGCTGTCCCACGTTGGCTATCGACCCGATTTTTCGGCCTGCGTGCTGTGCGGAGACCCCATGTTGTCGTATTTTTCACCCCAGGCGGGCGGTCTCATGTGCGGGTCGTGCGCGTCGAGCGTTCCGGGTGCCGAGCTGGTGTCGACCGGTGAGGTCGCATGGCTGCGCGCCCTCATGTCCATGACCTTCGATGCGCTCATGGTCGAGCGAATCGACCCGCATACGGCGGCGTTCTTGCTCGGGCTTTCGCATGTGTGGGCGGCGACGCACACCGATCAGCGCCTCCGTGCGATGGAATTCATGTTGGGTCGGTGATGATGCGCAGGCGCGGGCTGCTTGTGGTAACATACCGACCTGTTGGTACCTCGACCTTGGATGCTCGCTCCACCGGCGGCTTCCCAGTCCGAGGCGAATAGCGTCGCCCGCGGGCGACAAGAAACGAAAGGTGAAACAATGACTGTTTCCAAAGAGCGCAAGGCGGAGCTGACTGCCCAGTTCGGTAACACCCCGGTCGACACCGGCAACCCCAAGGTTCAGGTCGCCATCCTGACCGAGCGCATCAAGGAGCTGACCGAGCACATGAAGTCCCACCAGAAGGACTTCCACACCCGTCGTGGTCTGCTCATGCTCGTCGGCCGTCGTCGTCGTCTTCTCTCCTACATCAAGAAGAACGACATCGTCGAGTATCGTGAGCTCATCAAGGCTCTGGGCATCCGCGACAACATCCAGTAGGATTTGTACATGCAAGGAGCGTCCTGCGCAGCGGGGCGCTCTTTTTGTGTAAGGGCGTGAACAATCACGCTCTGAAGCGTGGCGGGGGCAGGGGGCCCGCGTCACATGAGGAGCCTGCAGGCAAGGGGCCTGCGGGGTAAAGGAGAACAATGACACTCGTATCCAAGACCTTTGAGCTGTACGGCAAGACCTACACCTTTGAGTCGGGCGAGCTTGCCAAGCAGGCCACCGGCGCCTGCCTGGTCAAGCAGGGCGACACCACGATGCTCGACACCGTGGTCGTCTCCAAGGAGCGCAAGAACTACGACTTCTTCCCGCTGACCGTCGACTTCAACGAGAAGATGTACGCCGCCGGCCGCATCCCGGGTGGCTACCTCAAGCGTGAGGGCCGTCCCAGCGAGAAGGCCACGCTCACCGCGCGCATGATCGACCGTCCGATTCGCCCGAGCTTCCCGGACGGCTTCCGCAACGAGGTACACATCGTCGCTACCTCGCTCGTCGCCGACCAGGTCAACCCCTTTGACGTCATCAACGTCATGGGTGCCTCCCTGGCCATGACGCTCGGCGGCGTGCCCTTCGAGGGCCCGCTTGCCTGCGTGCGCATCGGCCGTAACGTGGAGACCGGCGAGTTTATCGTCAACCCCACCTACGAGGAGCGCGAGAACTCCGACCTGGACCTGGAGCTGGGCGGCTCTGCCGACTTCATCTCGATGGTCGAGGCCGGCGCCGAGGAGATCTCCGAGGACGACATGCTCGCCGCCATGAAGTTTGGCCAGGAGGCCCTTGCTGCCTTCTGCCAGGCTCAGGACGAGTTTGTCGCCGAGTGGGAGCAGGTCAACGGCGCCATCGTCAAGAAGGAGTACCCGCTCGACCAGCCCGTCGAGGAGGTCCAGGAGCGCATCTTCGCCCACTACGACGAGATGGCAGCCGCCCTTCGCGACGCCGACAAGCTCTCCCGTATCGGCAAGGTCGAGGCTCTGAAGGAGTCCATCCGTGCCGAGTTCACCGAGGAGGAGCAGGCCGCTTGGGAGCGCGAGATCCCCGTGGCGCTCAAGAAGCTCGAGAAGAAGGCTATGCGCACCATGGTCGTCGAGACCGGCGAGCGCGTCGACGGCCGTGCCGCCGATGAGATCCGTCCCATCATGGTGAAGGATAACTACCTGCCGCTCGTTCACGGCTCCGGTCTGTTCCAGCGTGGCCAGACCCAGGTGCTTTCCGTCCTGTCGCTCGGTATGCTCAACGAGGGCCAGCGTCTGGATACCATCGAGCCCACCGAGGGCAAGCGCTACATGCACCACTACAACTTCCCGCCGTTCTGCACCGGCGAGACCGGCCGCATGGGCAGCCCCAAGCGCCGCGAGATCGGCCACGGCAACCTGGCCGAGCGCGCTTTGCTTCCGGTGCTCCCCGACGAGAACGAGTTCCCCTACGCCATTCGCGTCGTCTCCGAGGTCATGGAGTCCAACGGCTCCTCTTCGATGGCTTCGACCTGCGGCTCCACGCTCGCCCTTATGGACGGCGGCGTGCCCATTAAGCGCCCGGTCTCCGGTATCGCCATGGGCCTGATCCAGGAGGAGGGCAAGACCGTGGTCCTGTCCGACATCCAGGGTCTCGAGGACTTCCTGGGCGACATGGACTTTAAGGTCACCGGCACCACCGAGGGCATTACCGCTCTGCAGATGGACAACAAGGCCACCGGCCTCACCTTCGACATCCTGGCCCGCGCTCTGCAGCAGGCCAAGGAGGGTCGTGCCTTCATCCTGCAGAAGATGCTCGATGTGATCCCCGAGCCGCGCCACACCACGCGCAGCACCGCTCCGCGCATCGTTTCCATCCAGGTTCCGACCGACAAGATCCGCGACGTCATTGGTTCCGGCGGCAAGGTCATTCGCGGCATTCAGGACGAGACCGGCGCTTCGGTCGACATCCAGGAGGACGGCACCGTCTTTGTCGGCGGCACCGGCGAGTCCGTCGACCAGGCCGTCGAGCGTATCAAGCTCATCATCAAGGTTCCCGAGCCGGGCGAGGAGTACACCGGTCGTGTGGTCTCCATCCAGCCCTTCGGCGCCTTCGTCAACCTGCTGCCCGGTAAGGACGGCCTGCTGCACATCTCTCGCGTCGCCAAGGGCCGCGTGGAGAAGGTCGAGGACGTCCTCAACGTGGGCGACGAGGTCAAGGTCGTCGTCATCGAGGTCGACGATCGTGGCAAGATCTCGCTCGATCGTCTTGACAAGCCCGAGGCCCCGGCTCGCGCCGAGGGTTCCTCCGAGGGCGACGGCGAGCACTTCCAGCGCCGTGAGCGTCCGCGTCGCGAGCGTTCCGAGCGCAGCGACCGTCCGCGCCGTCCCGGCGACAACGGAGGCCGCAAGCCCCGCCGCCACCACGACGCCGAGTAACAGCCGCACATAAGCAGCTCATCAAGGGCGACTCCGGACAGGGGTCGCCCTTTTGCTTGCGCCCGGGAGGGCCGCATATGAAGTTTCCTGCTCTACAGTCCTGCGCAAGACGGAAAGCACATTAAGTGCTTTCCTTTGCGTGCGGAACTCGCGATAAACTTCATATGCGGCCCTCCCGGGCGCAAGCAAAAAGGGCTGGTTGACGTTGTTGGGCGTTTGCTACGTTTCTGTTCTTCGTTGCTATACTTTGTTTGCATCTGACGCATAGCTGATGGGGGCTGGCATGACAAATAAGGTTGAATGGGATCGCATGATTGCCGGGGAGCTTTATAACCCCTATAGAGTTGGCGACGATTCGTTTAGTAGGGTGCATGCGGCTCAGAAGTTGTTTAATGAGTCGGAGTATTGGGCTGATTCGAGTGCCCTTGAGGAACTTAAGAAGTGTTTTCGCGCTGCTCCGGACGATATGTTCTTAACGGCTCCTGTCTATTTTGATCACGGCGATAGGATTTCGTTTGGCAATCATTTCTATGCGAATACTGGTCTGACGATTCTGGACGAAAACTACGTGTCCTTTGGCGACAACGTTTTTCTGGGACCCCATGTGAGCATTTTCACCGCTGGGCACCCTATTGATGCAGATGTGCGCAATCTGGACCTTGAGTATGCAAAGCCTGTCACAATTGGCGACAACGTCTGGATGGGCGGCGGTGTGATTATCAATCCAGGCGTCACAATCGGAAGCGACGTTGTCATCGCCTCAGGCTCAGTCGTTGTCAAAGACGTCCCCAGCCACGTCATCATCGGCGGCAATCCGGCTCATATCATTCGAGGGATTACCGATAGCGATCACAATCTCTGGCAAGACCAACTGAATGCCTACAACAAGGCAACTAGGTCATAGCTGAAGCATTTTCCCAGATAAAACCAACCAAAATGAACCTGTCCCTTATTGGCAGGTTTCCCGTGGGGCGGGCACTGATGAAGTTTATCGCGAGTTCCGCACGAACAGGAGGCCACTTAATGTGGCCTCCGTCGTGAGCAGG
>CALDCF010000075.1 GCA_937937635.1 uncultured Collinsella sp. | reverse complement strand
CCTGGCGACCGGGCCGAGACAAGTTAGTCCCCGTCGGCCGCGCCGACATGGATGCGCGTGGCTGGGACCAGTGCGACTTTGTCTACATCTGCGGCGATGCCTACGTGGACCATCCGAGCTTTGGCATGGCCATCATCAGCCGCGTGCTCGATGCGCATGGCTACAAGGTGGGTATCATCTGCCAGCCCGACTGGACCGACCCCGCCAGTATCACCGTGCTCGGCGAGCCGCGCCTGGGCTTTCTCGTCAGCGCCGGCAACATGGACTCCATGGTCAACCACTATTCGGTGACCAAGCACCGCCGCCACACCGATGCCTATACCCCCGGCGGCGAGGAGGGGCGCCGTCCCAACCGAGCTGTCACGGTCTACGGCAACCTCATCCGCCAGACGTTCAAGGACGTTCCCATCATCATCGGCGGCATCGAGGCAAGCCTGCGCCGCCTGGCCCACTACGACTACTGGCAGGACAAGCTCAAGCGCTCGGTACTGCTCGACTCGGGCGCCGACATCCTCATCTACGGCATGGGCGAGCATGCGATCGTCGAGATCGCCGACGCGCTCGATGCCGGACTGCCTGTCGATCAGATCACCTACGTCAACGGTACCGTCTACCGCACGGGTTCGCTCGACGAGGTCTACGACTACGACCTGCTGCCCAGCTGGGACGACCTTACCGCCGACAAGCTCAACTACGCGCGCAGCTTTAACGTGCAGCAGCAGAACATGGACCCCATCACCGGACACCGCCTGGTAGAGCCCTACCCTAACAGCGTCTATGTGGTGCAAAACCCGCCGTCGGCGACGCTCACCACCGACGAGATGGACGAGGTTGCCGAACTCCCCTACGCACGCGATTGGCATCCCGACTACGACGCGGCAGGCGGCGTACCGGCCTTTGCCGAGATCAAGTTTTCCATTAGCTCCAACCGCGGCTGTTTTGGCGAGTGCTCGTTTTGCGCCCTCACCTTCCACCAGGGCCGCGTGTTGCAGATGCGCAGCCACGATTCGATCATGCGCGAGGCCGAACTGCTCACGCGCGATCCCGAGTTTAAGGGCTATATCAACGACGTGGGCGGACCGACGGCCAACTTTAGCCGCCCGGCCTGCGACAAGCAGCTCAAGCACGGCGTGTGCAAGAACAAGCGCTGCCTGTGGCCGAGCGTGTGCAAGAACATGGTGGTCGACGAGAGCGGCTACACGCAGCTGTTGCGCGACCTGCGCCAGCTGCCGGGCGTCAAAAAGGTCTTCGTGCGCAGCGGCATCCGCTTTGACTACACCATGGCCGACGCCTCGGACGAGTTTTTGCGCGAGCTGCTGGAGCATCATGTCTCTGGCCAGCTGCGCGTAGCGCCCGAGCACGTGAGCGATGCGGTGCTCTCCGTAATGGGCAAGCCGAGCCGCGCTGTCTACGACGCGTTCTGCCGCAAATTTGAACGATTGAACCGTGAATACGGGCTCAAGCAGTACGTGGTGCCGTATCTGATCTCGAGCCATCCCGGCTCGACCATGAAGGAAGCCGTGGACCTTGCCGAGGCCGTACGCGACATGGGCTACATGCCCGAGCAGGTGCAGGACTTCTACCCCACCCCGTCAACCATGTCGACCTGCATGTACTACACCGGCGTGGACCCGCGCACCATGGAGCCGATCTATGTGGCGCGCGACCCGCACGAGAAGGCCATGCAGCGCGCGCTCATCCAGTATCGCAAGCCCGAGAACTACAAGCTGGTGCGTGAGGCGCTGGAAAAGGCCGGACGTCGTGACCTGATCGGCTACACCAAACACTGTCTAATCCGCCCCGTGCCGCCGCGCCCGGGCGAGACGTCTGCTGGCGGTGGGCATGGCACCGGCAAGAAGGGCGGCAAGGCCCACGGCGGTGCTGGCGGCAAGGGACCCAAAGGCAGCAAGGGGCACGGCGGCATGTCGCGTGCACAGAACACTGCCGGGCGTAATCGCGCGGCCCAGGGGCGTCAGGGCGCCAACGGAGGCGGGCGTCGCAACTAGGGCAGCGGTGCGCTCGCTGCGTCCATCCCACACGCGTGGCGCAGCGAGCGCATTGCCTCAACGAGGATGACGCCGGCGATAGCGACCGTGATTATCACGTCGAACGGTGTGTTCACAAACCAGAGCAACGTCATGAAATACGACCCGGCATTAAAGGCAAAGTGCAGCAGGATCGTGTAGCGGAGCTTTCCGGTCGTCACGAGCACCCAACCAAAGATGAGGCCGGCGGCACCCGCGTAGCAACCCTGTACCCAATTCATGTGCATAAAACCGAAGATCGCCGCCTGCAGCACAATCGCCGCGGCGATACCCCACGTGCTTGGGGCCGCCCAGGGCACCATGGCGCCACTCTGCGCGCTCACACGACGCCGGCACTTCCAAAGTGGGCGGCACTGCGGATTAAACGCTCGGAGTGAAAACTCAAAGATGACGCCGCGTACCAGGAACTCTTCACAAAACGGCGCACCGAGCACCGTGGTCAGGACGGCAAGAAGGTTGGTATCGCCCATGCCTGTTTCCTCGACGAGCTCGCTATAGTCTGCCGCAACCTCGGGCAGCAGCGACAGCACGCCGTCGCATAGGTAGCTAATAACTACCTGCATGGATAGGCCAATCACGACAACGCATGCGATGCGCTTCCATGCAGCATTTGCTCCCCCGCCGAGCGGGCGCTCACCTTGCCGGCGCGCCATGAAGGAGCGGGGCCACAGATAGCGCCACCACAGCAGCGCCATCAAAAACGACGCCGTCTGAGCGGCAGCCTGGAACCATTGGATATCGAGGTTGTCGATCGGATAGCCCGTCAGCACCGACACGGCATCGAGAACAGAAAACAGAACCACGCTCAGGGCAATATCTGCCGCGACAACGCCAAAACAGGCAAGCGCCCACGCTATCGCATTGAGCATGCCAACCTCCTCAAAACCCGGCAATTGGGGACAATCATTGTTGATGAGAATCGGGCGCAGTGCCAAAAGCCCCGCTCGGCGAGATGTCGAACGGAAAGGTGCCGCAGCGATTGAACGCGGCGATAAACATGCGGATGGCGTTGGACGGCGTGGTGCCCACGAGCTGGGTCGCCGCCGCGAAGGCCGCCTTTTCCTCGGGCAAGACCTTCGCGACAACCGGGGTCATGTGTTCTGCCATGGCGCTTCCTTTTTGAAACGACGGTGGTGCGGATAGATGCGGGCCACGCGGCTGGGCGACGGGCTGTGAAGGCAACCCGATTGGCCCGCATCCGGAGTTTGTTTCTACGGCGTTGGTATTACTTGGTATTCCTAAGTATTACCCCGCAGATAGAATACCACACCCGCCCCATGGGGACGGAGAAAAACGGATTATTTTGTTGCTGAGTAAGTATTTAGAGCGTGATGATGTCCGAGATATTGAGGGCCCGAGCGTCAGCGGCGTCGTGCGTGGCAAGCAGGAGCGTGCGACCATTGAGGAGGTCGAGCACGACCTCGGCGCATGCGTCGCGCGCAGCGGTATCTAAACCGGTAAAGGGCTCGTCAAGAATCACCGCGCCGCCCGGGCACAGCAGGGCTCGAGCGATCTCGACGCGACGGCGCTGCCCGCCCGAAAGCTCGGCCACGCGAGCATGTACATCGACCCCCGGCACCAGCAGGCGCAACAGGGCCGCAGCACTCGAGGCGTCCACGCGTGCATCGGCGCACACTAGCACGTTATCCAGCGCCGCGGCGGACTCGACCAAGCGTGCATCCTGAAACACCATCGAGCACGGCGCGCACTCCCCCGCTGCCAACGAAAGCAGCGTCGACTTGCCCATGCCCGAAGCGCCCATCACACAGATACGCCCACCCGCGGGCACGTTGAGCACCAGACCATCCAGCGCCGGCGCCCAGGGCGCGCGATCGCCCACGGCAAGCGCAAGCTCCGCTGAAGTGCCATCGCTCGCAGCCCCCGCACGCCCACGCAATCCATGCCCATGCGCCCGCACGGCAACATGCCACGTCACGGGCCCCGAAACCCGCAGCAGCCACACCAGCACGCGCTCACATGCCCACGATGCCGCCACGACCAACACGGTCCACGCCAGCAGATCTGCCGTCTCAATCAAAAGCTTTGCCTGATAGATGCGCTCACCCACGGTGCCCGTCGCCATGCCGATCAGCTCCGCCGCCACACCGGCCTTCCAACTCATGCCGATCACGGCGCGGGCGCACGAAAGCACAAACGGCAGGACTTCGCGCCAGGTGTGAGCGCAAAACAGTCGCCAGCCCCGCACTCCATGCAGACGAAACATCTGCTCCAGTGACTGATCAACCTGCGTCAAACCCTCGACCAGCGAGAAATATACGCCCGGCAGCGCCATCAAAAAGACCGCCGCGATGCTCACACGTGCCGACCCCAACCAAATGAGAAGCAGGACCACCACGCAGGCAACCGGCGTCGCCTTTACAAACGACAGTGCCGGAGCCACCAGGTGCGCAAACGCACGCGACCGCACCGAGACTCCCGCCAGCACGCCGCCGCACACCGCGGCAAGCGCCAGCCCGCCCAGAATCCGCACACCCGAGCCCATCAGAATCGCCCACGTGCTGGCATCGCACACCAGGCGCAGCAACGCCACCGCAACAGCGCCCGGCCCCGGCAAAATCAGCGGCTGCGCCACGAGACCCGCCACCAGCACCCACACGGCAAGCCAAAAGGCGGCGACGGCACCTGCTGCCGCCACCGCCTTCATACGCTCTGTCATTTGTCGAGCAAACGCACGCACGGGCTACTCCATGTAGTAGAAATCGTCAGCCGGGAGCTTGCCGCCCACGGCGCTCGCGTCCGCATCGGCCAGCACCTGCAGGTACCCACCGAGCGCCGCCTTCATATCCTTCCCCGTCTGGCACACGAGCATGCACCCGGGAATCGCCTTTTCGGCAATCGTGGCGTTATCCACGATGCCCGCATCGACCACGGCCTGAGCCCAATCTGCCGGCGCCGCATTGACGGCTTTCACGCTCGCCTCATGGCAGCGCAAGAATTCCGCCACGGCGTCGGGATGCTCCTCGGCAAAGGAACGGCGCACCACGGTCACGCCCGTCAGCAGGCGCGAGCCCGTGTCACCTGCCAGCTCATCCCACACATCGGTCAGACTTACCGGAGCCGACAGCTTGCCTTCGCTCTTGGCGATGGCGGCGGTCTTGAACGGCTCGGGCAGCACGCCCACAGCAGACGGATCGGCAAGCAGGGCCGACAGCACCTCGGTGGGCTCGCTCTTAAACTCGAGCGTCACCTGGCCGGTCAGGCCCGCGCGCTCCAGCAGGTAGTTCATGACGTACTCCGGCGTGGTGCCCTTGCCCGTCATATAGACGGTATGGCCCGCCAGATCGCCAAACGAGGCCACACTCGCATCGCCCGTCACAACGCTCAGCACGCCCAGCGTGTTGATGTCGATGACCTGCACCGCGCCCTCGGTCTTGTTGTAGAGCACGCTCGCCACGTTGGCTGGCACCAGGGCAATGTCGATATCACCCTGAATGACCTTGGGAACGATCTCGTCGGCGGCAGTGTTGATCGCAAAGTCGAACTCGTTGTCCGTCTCGCCGTTTGCGGCCTGGTCCATAAACTGTACCAGGCCAATCGAGGTCGGCCCCTTGAGCGAGGCGACGTGCACCTCAACCGACTCTGCAGCAGCACCGGCGCCGTCCGTGGCTGCCGAGCCCGCGGCGGACCCGGCACCGGCAGCCCCGCCGCCACAGCCCGCGAGCGCAAACGACAGAGCGCCCGTGACGAGCGCCGAGGCAAACCCCCGGCGCGACAGCTCAAAATCAAACGCGCGCATCGCTAGCACGTCCCCTCGTTGGGCATCGACCAGGCGTGATGGTCGGTATGCAGCAACTCCTCGGCCAGCGGTGAGAGCGGCTCGCCCAAAAACTCGCTATAGCACGCCTGGACATCGGGATTCTCGTGCGAGAAGCGAATGTCCGCCTTCGCATCCAGGCCCCACAGCACCTGACCGCGCTCAGCTGCCAGCTCGCAGCCGTCGTGGATGGGCTGTCCGCCGCCGCCGACGCAGCCGCCCGGGCACGCCATGACCTCGACGAAGTCATAGCCCACACAGCCGTCGCGAATCGCGTCGAGCAGACGGGCGGCGTTGCCCAGCCCGTGCGCCACGGCGACGCGCACCTTGGTGCCATCGATATCGGCCACGGCTTCCTTCCAGCCATCCAGGCCACGCACGTCGGTAAAGAAATCGGCATCGGGGTTCTTGCCCGTCACCAGGTAATATGCCGAGCGCACGGCAGCCTCCATCACGCCGCCCGTGGCACCAAAGATCACACCCGCGCCCGTGCCAAAGCCCAGCGGCGTATCCAGCGGCTCCTCGGTAAGCGTGTCGACGCTCACGTGGCTCGCGCGGATCATGCGCACCATCTCGCGCACCGTCAGCGCAACGTCCACGTCGGGTGCGCCGCCCTCGCCCACCATGCTCGGCAGCGCACACTCGGCCTTCTTGGCCGTACACGGCATAACGGACACCACAAACAGGCGCTCGGGCTCCACGCCCAGCACCTTGGCGTAGTAGGTCTTGGCAATAGCGCCGAACATCTGCTGCGGCGACTTGGACGTGGACAGGCTGTCGACAAACTCCGGATAACGCGCCTTCACAAAGCGAACCCAACCCGGGCAGCAGCTCGTAAACATGGGCCAGCCGCGACTATCACCTTCGCCCTTGGCGGCGGCGCCCAGGCGCTCGAGCAGCTCGGAGCCCTCCTCCATAATGGTGAGGTCGGCCGAGAATTCGGTATCGAACACGTACTCAAGGCCCACGCGGCGCAGCGCGCAAGCCAAGCGCTCAACGGTGGCTTCCTCGCGAGACATGCCGAGTTCCTCGCCCCAAGCGCTACGCACGGCCGGCGCGATTTGCACCAGCACGATCTTGTCGGGATTAGCGAGCGCGTCAAACACGGTCTCAGTATCGTCGCGCTCGCGCAGTGCGCCCGTCGGGCAATGTGTAATGCACTGGCCGCACGCGACGCAATCGGTCTTGCCGATCGGCGCGCGCCCGCGGGTACCCACGGCGGTATGCGTGGCGCGGTTGGTCAGGTCCCAAATCCCTAGTCCCTGCACGCTCTCGCACACCTTGATGCAGCGCATGCATTTAATGCACTTGTCGTTATCGCGGATGACGGGGAAATCGAAGTCCCAGCCCTCGCGCGCCAGGTGCTGCTCGTACGGCAGGTAGAAGAT
The DNA here is from genome assembly GCA_937937635.1 of uncultured Collinsella sp. Lineage (GTDB taxonomy): Bacteria > Actinomycetota > Coriobacteriia > Coriobacteriales > Coriobacteriaceae > Collinsella. The sequence continues at coordinate 63,972 of CALDCF010000075.1, read as the reverse complement.
GCCCAGGTCGTTGGCGATGGTCTGTAGGTTGCAGTTGCCGCTGCGCACGCAGCTCGTACAGCGCGAGTCGTGCTGGGACAGCAGCAGCTGCACGTTGGTGCGACGGGCCTCGCGGGCCTTGGGACTGTTGGTGTGGACCACCATGCCGTCGAGCACGTAGTTGTTGCAGGCGGCAACCAGCTGGTCGCAGCCCTCGACCTCGACCACGCACACGCGGCAACCGCCGATCTCGTTCAGATCGCGCAGGTAGCACAGGGTGGGAATCTGGATGCCGACGGACTTGGCCGCATCCAGGATCGTGGTGTGCTCGGGCACCACGACCTCGCAATTATCGATCGTGAGCTTGACCATGTTGAGTGCTCCGCTTTCGGTGTTGTCGCTGACAGTGGTTTTGTTGGGCTCTACCATTCCAGGTTCCTCCCTCCGCGGAACGCGCCAAAGCCAAAGTGGTCGCAACGCAGGCAGCGGCTTGCCTCCTGGCGTGCCTCCTCCTCGGCAAGGCCCTGCTCGACCAGATTCCAATCGTGGATGCGCTCGCCGGCTTCGCGCTCGCCCAGCTCGCAGCGGCCGCACTCGTGCTTGCCCTTAAACTGCACGGTCGGCAGCTCGACCTCGAGCTTGATCTTGTGGTCAAAGCCCAGGTAGCGGTCGATATTTGCCGAAGCCACGCGGCCGGCGTTGATGGCACGGATGACGGTGGCGGGACCGGTCTGGCAGTCACCGCCGCTAAAGAGGCCATCGAAGTTGGGCACGGCGCCATCCGAATCGGTGACCACGCAGCCCCACTTACAAGCGATGCCCATGTCCTCAAACGGCTTGGAATCGATGTCCTGGCCAATGGCCACAAACACGCGCTCGCAGGGAATGACGCGCTCGGGCGTGGCGGCGGCACGCGGGGCCGGACGCCCACGACGGGGCTCGCCGATAATCTGCGGCTGCACGCGCAGGCCACTCACGCGACCTTCCTCGCCCGTCTCGATAGCGAGCGGGGCGGTCAACTCCAGCACCTCGCAGCCCTCGGCCTGGGCGCCGGCGATCTCGGCGTCCTGGGCCGTCATGTCGCAGATGCGCCGGCGGTAGACGATGCTCACCTTTTCGGCACCGCAACGCACGGCGGAGCGCGCCACGTCCATGGCCACGTTACCGCCGCCGATGACGCACACGCGCTGGCCGCTCAGGTCGGGCAGCTCGTCATCGCCGATGGCGCGCAGCATCTTGACGGCCGACTCCACGCCGGGAGCCTCTTCGCCCGGAAGGCCGAGCTTCTTATCGCTGTGGGCGCCAATGGCCAGGTAGACGGCATCGAACTCGTCGCGCAGGCGGGCAAGCTCCTCGCCGTTGACGGAGTGATCGAGCTCAACGTCGATGCCGGCGCTCAAGATCCAGTCGATCTCGGCCTGCAGGCGCTCGCGCGGCAGGCGGTAGCTGGGGATGCCGTAGCGCAGCATACCGCCCAGGTGGTGGCGCTGCTCAAAGATGGTCACCTTGTGGCCCATCACGGCCAGGTAGTAGGCACAGGAAAGGCCGGCCGGGCCGCTGCCGATCACAGCGACGCGCTTACCGGTGTTGTCCACTACATGCGGCTTGTGGTCGTTGAGGTCGCTATGCTCAACGGCAAAACGCTTGAGGGCGAGGATGTTCATGGGGTCGTCGACCATGCCACGGCGGCAGTGCATCTCGCAGGGATGCTCGCACACCAGGCCGCAGACGAGCGGCAGCGGATTGTTCTTGCGGATGACCTTGACGGCGTCGGCATAGCGGCCGGCCTCGACCAGCGAAATGTACCCGGGAATGTCGACGTGCGCCGGGCAGCCCGAAACGCACGGGACGCGGGCCTCGCGGTCAAAGCCGCAGGAGTGCTCGCGGATGTGATGCTCAAAATCGTCGCGGAAGCCGCGAATGGCCGTGAGTGCCATGGCGCCAGCTTCGTAGCCGATGGCGCAGTCGCTCGAAAGGTAGATGGTGCGGGCGGTGCGCTCAATCAAGTTGAGCGTGGACTCGTCGGCGCGGCCCTCGAGCACATCGGCGAGCAGGTCGCTCAGCGCGCTCAGGCCCACGCGGCAGGGCGTGCACTTGCCGCAGCTCTGGGTGGAGCACAGATTGACGAGCGCTGCCGTAAACTCAACGGGGCACGGGGCGAGCGAACTCACCGCCAGACGGCGTCCGAGCGCATCGTGCAGGTCGTCCATGACGGCCTGAGCGTGGCTGCGTTCCATTACGTGCAGTCGAGCCATAAGATCCCCTCTCACATGGCAGCCCGGAGGCGAGGCCGGGCGAAGTTGCTACACGCACAACACTGACCTAAAAAGTTGTTAGGTCTCCACGCAGTTCGGCAGGCGGTATGAAATGTCACCCTCGGCGGTGAAATAGAACATTACCGCAGATAAATGCCATATTTGGTAAAACGCGTTACCAAATGACAATGCCCCGCCCACGCAATCACGTGGACGGGGCATTGCTCCAGGTATGCGGCCAGCGACCCTGTTGCTTTTACTTAAGCTCGGGCCAGTAACCCTTGTTGGCCTCGATCATGTCGTCGAGAACCTCCTTGGCGACCTTCATCGAAGGCACGGTCTTGTTCAGCGTAAAGGCCTTGAGCGCCTTCTCGTACGAACCCTCGATCGTAGCCTCGACCACGAGCTTCTCGGAGTTCAGCTGCTGCATCATGAGGCCCTGCTGGAACAGAGGAATGTTGTCGCGGCTGATGACCTCGGGGCCATTCTTGCCAATGTAGGCAGGCAGCTCGACCATAGCGTCGTAGGGCATGTTGGGGATAGCGCCCTTGTTCTCGCAAATGACCAGGAAGCGCTGCTTGGTGTCGTTCTTCAGAGCGATAGCCAGATCGGCAATCCAATCGCCGTGGCTGCCCGCATAGAACGTGCTCTCGTCGATCTCGCCCGTCTTCTCGTAGTGGTCGATGCCGTCGAAGAGGTTCTTCTCACGCGTCTCCTCAACCTCGTTAGCACGGGTGCGCTCGGGGTTGGAATGCTCGACGAACTCCTTCTGCTGCAGGTAGTAGTTCAGGTACGTGTTGGGCAGGTACTCCGGGAAGCACTCCATGATCTCGTACTCGCCCTTCCAGACGTAGTACCAGCTGCCCTTGGTGTGGCGGTTCTGCTCGGGATGCTCGTCGGTAGCCTCCTCGGGCTTCTTGGACATCAGCGAGCCCATGCCCTTGAGGTACGAATCGGGCAGCAGAATCTCATGCTCCTTAATGTACTCGCGCAGCTGCGGGAGCACCTCCTCGCCCTTGTGACGGATCGAGGTGAACCAACCAAAGTGGTTGAGGCCAAAGTAATCGTACTCGACATCCTTCTTGTCGATATCGAGTGCGGCGCAAACCACGTCGATGATCGCGATCGGCATGTCGCAGATGTTGATGATGCGAGCGTTGGGACGCAGCACGCGGCAGCCCTCGGACACGATGGCAGCAGGGTTGGAGTAGTTGAGAATCCAGTAGTCCTTCTTGGCGTACTTCTCAACGTCATCGATCAGCTCGACCATGGGGAAGATGGTGCGCATGCCGTAGGCAAGGCCGCCGCAGCCGCAGGTCTCCTGACCCACGCAACCGTGGCGCAGCGGAATCTTCTCGTCCTGCTCGCGCATGGCGTAGCCGCCCACGCGCATCTGGGCAAACACGAAGCTCGCGTCGGTAAAAGCCGTCTTCTTGTCGGTGGTCACCGTGAGCTTGATGTCCAGGCCGAGGTCCTCGTGCAAAATCCAGTCCACGAGCACGCCAATCTTGCGCTGGCGCTCCTCATTGATGTCGTACAGACGAATCTCGTCAACATCGAGCTCGTCCTTGCGCAGGGCGATGGACTTGACGATGCCGGGGGTAAAGGTGGATCCGCCACCACACAGAGTAATGATCATTGTTTACTGCTCCTTCTCAATTGCGTTTTCGACCTTGTCGCGCATCTCGGCGACCTTCATGCCAAAGATGATCTGGATATTGTTGCCGTTGCGGTTGATACCGCTGTTGGGCACGTGGTTGATGAGGTTCTCATCGATGAGGTCCGGGTTCTTAACGTTCACGCGAAGACGCGTAAAGCAGTTCTCGAGCTCCTCGATGTTGTCCTTGCCGCCAAGACCTGCGACCAGATCGGCAATACCTGCATCGACGCCCTCTGCGGGAGCTGCGGCAACAGCGCCCTGCTTCACCGCGACAGACGCGGCGGCCTCGCCCTCGGCAACAGACTCGGCGAGCTCGGACTCCTCCTCGCGACCAGGCGTGTGGAGGTTGAGCTTCTTAATAAGGAAGGTGAAGAGGAAGAAGTACAGCGCGGCGTTGACGACTCCGAGCACCAGCATCATCGGCCAGTTGGTCTTATCGACACCAAGAACCAGGTTGGAAACCACGATGTTGATGATGCCGCCTGCAGTCGAAGCGGGCACGGAGAGAACCTTGAGCAGGACCAGGAAGATACCGGAAAGAACCGAGTGAACGACAAAGAGCACGGGAGCGGCAAAGACAAAGAGGAAGTCCATGGGCTCGGTGACGCAGGAGAGCACGGCGGTGATGATCAGCGGGATGATAACGGCCTTGGTCTTATCCTTGTTCCCCTTGTAAGCGGTGAAGATAAAGGCGAGACCGATACCGATGTAGGGCCACAGGTTGTTGAAGGTGTAGCTGTTGAAGTAGGTGCTATCGGAGAAGGGCTGGCCCGTCATTGCCATCTCGGCGACACGGATGGGATAGGCGCCGGCGATAACCTGATCGCCCAGCGTCAGGGTGCCACCCACATCGGAGAACTGGAACGGAGTGTAGATGAGGTGGTGCAGACCGGTGGGAACGAGCAGCTTGTTAAGCATGCCGTAGATAAACAGACCGATGTTGCCCGACTCCTTAATGATGCCGGCAACGGAGGAGATGGCGCCCTGAACCGGAGGCCAAACGATGCAGAAGCCAGCGCCCATGATCCAGGAGATGATGATCATGATCAGGAACGGGAAGCGAACGCCCGAGAACATCGAAAGGGCAATGGGGAACTGCTTGTTCGAGTACTTGTTGAACACGGCACCGGTGATGCAACCAAGAATGATGCCGCCAAACACGCCGGTATCGAGCACCTGAATGCCCATAACGGTGCTCTGGCCGGTTCCGGTAAGGCCGAGCATGCCGCTCGCTTCGGCAAGAGAGCCAGTGGCGTTGAGCACGATGTTATTGGCCTGAAGGAACAGGAAGAACGACATCAGGGCGATCAGCGAAGCATGGCCCTTGTTCTTCTTTGCCATGGCGCCGGCGATGCCCACGCAGAACAGAATCGAGAGGTTGTTGATGATAAACATCAGCGACTGATAGACAACGGCGCCCACAAGCTGGAACGGACCGGAGCCCAGTACGGGGATCACGGCACAGATGGTCTTGTTGGTCAGAATAATGCCCACGATGAGCAGAATGCCGGCAACCGAGAGATACATCATCGGCTGAACGATCGACTTCGCGAACACCTCCAACGGCGCTTTGAAATTGAACTTCTTTTTTGCGGTCATAGCGGTACTCCCCTTCCTTTTCCGCAAATTGAGACAGATGTGCCCTGGACAAGGCCATAAGCCCTGCCTTATATCAATCGATGTGTGGGCACGTTATGCCTAGAGACCAGGTTCTCCAAGCAGGTTAACAATGTGATACGCGAGATAACTCTTCTCGGCATCGGTAACGACAACGTTATAGGTAGACGACAAGTGGGCGGCTATGGCGTCCGCGCACGAGAACGCGCACGGATACTTAGTTTCATCGATTCGGAACAGCGCATCGTCATTGATCTGCCCGGCCGCGGGGTCAAGCGCTCGCTGCGCGAAAAACTGCAGGTGACGAACGAAACGCTCATAGGGCAACGAGGTGTCGTCGAGGGTCGCAGCGTAACGATCGGAAACAATCGCGAGTACGTCGCGAACAAGCTGGACCGAGATGATGAGACGGTCGGAGCGTTGCGGCATGGTGGCGTTGACGATATGCAGCGTAATAAAACCCTGCTCTTCTTCGCTCATCTGGATGCCCATATACTCCTTGACAATCTGCAGCGCACGGCCCGCAAGCGCATACTCCTTGCGATAGAACTGCTGGATCTCGAGCAGCAACGGATTCTCACAGGAGACGCCCTTGCGCTCGCGCTCCAAAGCAAGGCCGATATGGTCTGCGAGAGCAATGAGAATCTTGTCGTTGATATCAACATTGAGCTCTCGACGGAGCATCTGAACGATGTCCTCGGAAATCACGAGGTTGACGGTGGGAATGGACTCCAAAAGATGTGCCAAGCGGTCAATCGTACGCGAATCCTGAGAAGTACCCTCCTGCAGCGCATAGGTCTTTTCGACCGATGCTTCATCGATAGCGTCGCCGGCATGACGGCCAAAGCAGAGGCCTCGACCGATGACAATGAGCTCGGAGCCATCGTCCGAAGTGACCATTGCGACGTTATTGTTGAAAACTCGCTTGATAACCACGGTACCCACCAAAAGAATTTACTCGGAAAGCCAGACGACAGGCTCTTTAACAGCAACAGGGCCGGAAGCGTGCTCACGAAGAGTCGAGTTCTCCGAACGCTCGCACACGATAACGAAGACCGTGGGATCGAAGCCGGCGGCGCGGACCGCGTCGAAATCGACCTCGACGAGGGGCTGGCCCGCGTCGACATGGTCACCCTGAGCAACAAGCGCATGGAAGCCCTTGCCCTCAAGTTTAACAGTGTCGATTCCGATATGCAGCATCACCTGAGCAGAGCTGTCGTCGGACATGATGCCCAGCGCGTGCTCAGTCGGAAACAACGCCGCGACGGTGCCGGAAACAGGAGCGCACACCGTTCCCTCTTGGGGAACCACGGCAACGCCATCGCCCACGGCGCGGCTGCTAAAAGCGGGGTCATTGGTATTATCTAGATGAACAAGCTCGCCGGAAACGGGAGCGAGGATTTCGAACTCGGAAGATGCAGTCTTCTGCTCATCCGAACCGCCCATCAGGCGAGAAAAGAAACCCATGGTGGCATGTCCCTTCATAAATATAGCCCAACCAAAATCAAGCGAATGCGTCCATAGAGACACATCCGTTCAAAGACTTTGGTTAGGCCCACGTCCGAGGGACTCGGTAACCTTCCGCATTTCTTTTTACGGGAGCTATTGTAGACAAGCCCAAAGCCAGAACAATCATTATGACCGGTGAGCGGTATTTTTTCTTCGATAAACGGTATTTAAGCGGCACTTAGGGACGTTCCTTTTCTGCCGGCACCCAGGGACACTCCTTGCTCTGACCCCTTTGAACCAATTTCGTATGCGCTAGATGAAGAGTTCGCATTCCTTCCGCACGACGCAAACCTTGCTCAGCATCTGGGAAACAGCGGATAGCTTGTTGGGATCAAGCTTGCGAGCGCCTCGCGGGCATACGGCAATGCAGCGCATGCAGGAGATGCACGCCTCGCCAGCTGCTCGTTTGGGGTCACCCTTGTCGATAGCACAAACGGGGCACGCCGCGGCGCATGCACCGCAGGAGACGCAATCCTCTGTTGCCTCAGGTGCCATGCGGTGACCTCTGGCTTGTTTGTAAGGACGATTGCCGGGAATAGAGGGCTCGGATGTATCCTCAGCCAACAGCTTTTGCTGAATTTGCTGCGTAAACTCTGCGAGCTGCGCCGCATCCTGCGCATCCGGTCGCCCAGCAGCAAACTGTCGCGCAATGGAATGTTCTGCAATGGCTGCAACTGCCGCGATTACCCGGAATCCCGCATGCTTCGCAACGTCCTCCAGCTCTACGAGCGTGTCCTCAAACGCGCGGTTTCCGTAGACGCACACCAGAACGGCCCGCGCTCCGTTGCCGTGAACCATGTTCAGTCGGTCGACCACCACGGCAGGGACTCTGCCGGCATACGCTGGCACGGAGATAACAGCCACGTCGTCCTTCGTCATCGAGACCTCGTGGAAATCCAACCCGCTATCGGTCAGATCGACGGTAACGGTATTCTTGTCCAGCGCTCCAGCCACAAGGCAAGACACCTTCTCCGTTCCACCCGTCGGACTAAACACAATTTCAAATACGCTCATCTAGACACCCTCCCCCTACGCTCAGCAACGCGTCAAGCCGTTTTCACATCCAGTCAGAGTATACGGCACGTGGGGTCCCCATTTTGGCGCACCAAGCACCCCAATGCACCAACCCTACGCTGCCTGCCTCTTCGTTTTGTATAAATTACGGTACAGATTGTATATATTTACGGGATACTGCCGTGTTCTCCCAAGGTACCCCATCCTGGCCCGTGCAAAAAACGGAGTATTCTGCAACGTGACCGCGCCAGCACCGCCGCGGATGGGCAAAACTGTAGGGCACCGCATCCTTTTAAGTCCGACATGGCGAGAATGACGCGCCCCTGCTCCGGAAAACGACGAAATCTGACTCAGAACGCTCGCTAGGGATATCCGAAGGCCACCGTTGGCGACGTCAAATCATATGCAGCCAGCTAGAGCTGCTGAATACTCCAAAAAATGCACGGCACACCCCATGGGACCCATTGCCGCATGGCAGGAAACAGGCCCACGGCATCTTCTAGATGCATTCCCGAGGAAATCACATTTGAACTAGCGATCGGATACGGCAAACAAAAAGGGCCCCGAGCGTAGTTGCTCGGGGCCCTTGGTTCACCTCGCTCTAGTGGGCGATGCGTATGCTATTTGCGCTTGCCGCCGCCGTCACCGGGGCGACGGGAGCTGCCGCCGCGCTTGCCGCCACGGCCGTTGCCATAGCTGCCACGGTTATCGCGACCGCCGGCACGACCGCCGCGAGAGCTGGCCTGGTTGCCGCCACGCCCGCCACGATAGCCGCCACGACGCTCCTCGCGGGTGTCGTCGTAGTTGCGCCAGTCATCGCGACGATCGCGGCTGGCACGCGGATCACGACGATCGCGCGACTCACCAGAGCGGCCAGCGCCGCTGCGGCCGCCATTGCCGCGAGCGCCCTCGCGACGCTCGCCGCCACGGCCACCGCGCTCGTCAAAGCGCTTGCCGCCGCGGGACTCGCCGCCGCGGGTGCTACGCTCGCCACGGCCCTCGCCGCCGCGACGCTCGTCACGGCCACCGCGCTCGTCATCACGACCGGAACGACGGCGGTCGCCCGAGCCGCGCTTGCCGCCGCGCGGACCATGACCCTCGTCCTCGCGCTCGACACGACGACGGCCACCGCGATCCTCGTCCTCGCGACGACGGCGATGCGCCTCGCCCTGGAACTGCTTGGCACGACGCTCGGCACGGTTGCCGCGCGGAGCCTGCTCAGCAGCACCGGCACGCTCCTCGGCAGCAAACTCGCGGGCCACGCTCTCCACGGCCTCATCCACGCGAGCCTGAACGCCCTCGCGCACGCGGGTCTTGCCGCCGCGCTTGAGACGGCTCGGACGCTCGCCGTCGCCGCGACGCTCGTCGCGACCGCGGTTGGAACGACCGGCCACATCGCCGTAGTCATCGCCGTTGCGCTTGCCGTCGCGACGCGCCTGCTCAAGCTTCTTCTTGCTCTTGGACTTGCCGCGCTTGGTCTTCTTCTTCACCTTGAAGGCCGCAGGGTCGCGCTCGGGGTCAACCGCGGGCGGGTTGGGACCCACATGCAGGTCGCCGGCCTCGTAAATGTCGGCCGTCTTGTCCATGAGCTTCTCGATCTCGTAGAACTCATCGACATCCTGCTCGGTCACAAACGTGATGGCCCAGCCCAGCTCGCCGGCACGGCCCGTACGGCCAATACGGTGGATGTAGTCGGTCGGCTCGGCCGGCACGTCAAAGTTCACGACGTAGCGCACGTCGCTGATGTCGATGCCGCGGGCGAGCACGTCGGTCGCCACCAGCACGTCGACGGTGCCGTCGCGGAAGGCAGAAAGCGCGCGCTCGCGCTGGGCCTGGCTGCGGTTGCCGTGGATCGCGGCGGCCTTGATGCCCTTACGCTCCAGACGACGGCAGCAGCTGTCGGCGCGGTGCTTGGTGCGCATAAAGACGATGGTGCGCTCCGGCCCCTCCTTCTTGAGGAACTCGGGCAGCAGGTTGTTCTTGGCCTCGATGGACACCGGGAACACAAACTGGTCGACGGTGTCGGCGGTCGACGTGGCGGGCGCGATCTCCACGCGTGCCGGGTCACTCACCAGGTCGGTGATCTCGCCCACGGCCTCCTCGTCGAGGGTCGCCGAGAACAGCAGCGTCTGGCGCTCGGCCGGCGTCTCGCGCACAATACGGCGAACGGCGGGCAAAAAGCCCATGTCGAGCATGCGGTCGGCCTCGTCGAGCACCAGCACCTTGACCTCGTCCAGGTGGCAGGCACCCTGCTCGATCAGATCGACCAGACGGCCCGGCGTGGCGACCAGGATGTCGCAACCGTACTTGAGGGCAGCGGTCTGGGGCTTGTAGCTCACGCCGCCCACAACGGTCACGGCGACATGGCCGGTGACGTCGGCGATCTTGCTGGCGACCTCGTCGATCTGCTGGGCAAGCTCGCGCGTGGGAGTGATGACGAGCATCACAGGGCCGCGGCCGTTACCCTCGGGCTTCTTGGCACCGCGACGGCGGTTGCGGCTGCCGCGCTCGCGCACGGGCTTGGGAGGAGCGATGTGTTCCAGATTGTTCATGGTCGGCAGCAAAAAGGCGGCCGTCTTGCCGGTGCCGGTCTGAGCGGCGGCAAGCAGGTCGCGGCCCTCGAGCACCACGGGGATCGAGCCGGCCTGCACGGGCGTCGGCGCCGTGTAGCCCAGGTTCTCGATGGCACGAAGCATCTCGTCCGAAAGTCCCAGCTCGTCAAAGGCGGGCAGGCTCTCGGTCGCGGACTCGACGGTCTCGGCGGCGTTTGCCTCATCGGCCGCATCGAAGGCAGCCTGGGTCATGGCCTCGCGGGTCTCGTCCAGAATCTCGGCGTCCGTGACGTCGGATACAGAATTACGCATATGTTGTTGTTCCTTATCTGCACGCGCAATGGGCACGGCATGCGGCCGCGCGGGCGTGCTTGGTAGTGCGCTAATACATACAAAAACGGGTGCGCACAGAGAGGACGTTGCTCAGCACGCTGGCGATCGCTTTGGCAGCCCTATCACGCGCCGTCCAGACGCAGCAGCTCTAAGCGATGGAGCAGATTCGCCGCGGGTTAGTATACCCGCGCTTCGCATGCCCCCACGTAAACCACAGATGACGAGGCGGACGGAGTGGGCCTGGTCCGATTGTCTCAATCTGTAACAGTTACGGGGCAAAACCGGGTCTACACGTTACAGATCGAGACATTCAGTCAGCCTCCTTGGCTAACATCTCGATCTGTAACATCTACAGGGCAAATCTTCCTCTACGTGTTACAGATCGAGACAAACGGTCGACACGGTTCACAAACGTCTCAATCTGTAACAGTTACGGAGCAAAACCGGCCCCAAATGTTACAGAACAAGACAGAGGGGGATTTCCGTCCAGTCCAAACCAAATCTCTCGCTCTTCCTGCAATTTCGAACATGTGGCCTATAATGTTGCTTTGGTTACGCTACATATTGCGCAGCCATTTAATACGTCGCCCACCGGGGGCCATTAATTCCTATCGCCTTATTGGCTAGGAAGCAATCAAAGGAGGTATCCGTGGCAGCAGAGACGCCTTGCTCGGTCCTCTATAACGATATTCGCTCGTTCGGCGGTCTTAAACATCTCGAGATCGCCCGAATGCTCATCAATGGAAACTCTTATCTCGGCAGTACCCTGCTCGAGAAATGCTCTTCCAACCGCTCGTATCTCACCCGTTACATCGTCCATCGCGAGCCTGACCAGTGCGCGCCCGCCATCTACAGCGACTTTGCCGTCACCACGCTCAATCTTTCCGCGGCAATCTGCAGCAAGCTCGGCGGCGGCGAGTCCGCCTATCAGGCAATCGCCGAGCACTATCGCGGCCCGGCCGCCAACGAAATGATGTCGGCTCTCGCCAGCTACAAGCTGGACAGCCGCCTATATGCAAATGCCCTCAATCACATCGACAACTTTGACGGCAATGCCGTGCGCGAGAAGAGTACGCTTTACCTTATGCTCTTTGTGGCAACGGGGGCGCTCGCTGACCCCATCCAAGGCGTGGCCACCGTCGAGCGCTTTTGCGACAGCAAGACAGGCGGGCACTTTGGCACCACCGAAACTACCGTCGGACGTGGCTTTATGAGCAGCCTGGAGCAGCCGCGCACTGTCGCCCCCAACCTCGGTCTGCTCAGAACCCATGCCGACAACTGCGCCGACATGCAAATCCATCCCCTCACACGCGATCCGCGCGGCACCGTGATTGGGTCCTTGCCCAAAACCTCGCCCAGCATCACCGATGTAGGCGCTGATGCATCGCGCGAGCATCTCCGCATTTGGCTCGAAGGCGGACACTGGTACGCCCAGGGCCTTGGGTCGACCAACGGCACAGTGCTCGAATCGGGCGCGGGCGACGGCGATATCGTAATCGAGCCGCCGCGCGACCAACGCGAGCCCGGCAAAGTCTATCCCCCGGTGGAAATCGAAAACAGCGACAGGCTCCATCTGGGTCTCTACACGACATTCCTTGTCATTGTGGACTAGCGCGGACGGCGATCGAAAGACGGTCGCCGTCCGTCTTTCGTCTTCTACCTTCTGCGTCGTAAACGACAATACTCAGCGGTATACGTGGGCAGTGTGGCTATCATGGTACTTTACCGATATCCACACTGCCCACGTATACGCGCAGCAACCCATGCCAGACAAAGGAACGCCATGGATACTACCGATAGCGCCTATGGCGACAAACTCATCCGTCTTGACACGTTCGACACCGCCGTGGCGGTCGACCCCAGCGCCGAGGACGACGCCAAGCGTCGGTTTATGACGCTTATTCTCCAGACGGCCCACCGCAACAACGGCAACATCGGGCACGTGCTGCGCGCGACCAACACGAGCGGCGAGGTCTTTGCCGTCAAGCTACTCAAGGACAACGCCATCCTTTCCGGCCAAGCCCCCGACCGCTCCGCCGAGCAAGCGGCCGCTCACCTGGCCAACACCGCCGCGCTGTTCGAGGAGTATCGTCATCTGTGTACCGTCTCGCACCTGCGCGGATTTCCGCGCGTCTATGGCTACGGATCGTGCGAGGATGACCCACTCATCCTCATGGAGTGGGTCGAGGGCACCTCGCTCAAGCAGGCGCTGCCCTTGCTTCCGCACGACGCCTCGGGCGGGCTGACCACCCAGATGGTCGCCGCCGTCGGAAACGCCGTGCTTCGCGCGCTCTTGATGACCCAAGGCCTCGTGAATCCGGTCATCCATCGCGACCTGTCGCCTGCCAATATCATGTTCCGCACCACCAGCCGAACGCTCGAGCAGCAGATTGCCGATTGCTCCTTTGACCCCTGCCTCATCGACATGGGCTCCGCGACCATGGCACTCGGCGACGACACAATCACCCGACGTGCCGACATTTGGCGTTTTGCCACACCCGCATATGCCGCGCCCGAAATGCTCACGCAGGATATCGAAGGCATCGCGGCCCTTCGCCGCTCGCCCGTGATCGACGTCTATGCGCTTTCGAGCATTCTGTACCAGCTCTACAGCGGTCGCAAGCCGTTCGATGTCGAGTCGACGGGTGCCGCGGCGACCGGCTCGTTCTACCTCATAAAGACCAAGACCAAACCGGCGCCGCTCGAGCCGCGCTGCGAGGGCGACAAAGCGCTTGTCCAGATCATCATGAAAGGCATTTCGGTCGAACAGGGCGATCGCCCTACCGAGCAGCAGATGCTCGAGGTGCTCTCGACATACCTCCCCGCTGCAGAATCTGAGGACCGCGAGGGTGCAGGAGACGAGGCCGCAATTGATATCGATTCTGGCACGCACCTTAAGGTCGACGTCGCCGGCGAGCGCGCGCGAGAGATCTTGGAGCAGGCCCGGCACGACGCCATGACCCGCCGTCGCTTTATTATCGGCGGCGTCGTTGCGGTCGTTGCGGGGCTCGGCGTCGTTGGCGCGGCAACCCATGGCTTTGGCATCCCCGACTACCTGGACGGCATCCGCGGTTCGCTTGACGACTACACTTGGGACCAGCTGCAGGAGATTTCGCTCAAGATTAAGGCCGCCGAGACCCGTAGCGAGGCACGCGAGATTGCCAAGCGCTACCACCTGCTCGACGCTGATGGGCATATCCCCTATCCGTGCACCAAGCGTGTCACGCTCACCAACGGACTGCAGGTTGGCGCGCAGCTTGTGGGCATCCGCCACGATGAGCTTCTGGACGGGACGGGCAAGGCCGGGCTGACGTTTATGTTCGACGCGGGTATTGCCGAGCGCAACGCTGCGGCTGAACCGTCGAGCGCCGGCTGGGCAGATTGCGAGCTGCGGGGATGGCTCAACGGCGACGGCCTTAAGCTGCTACCCAACGAGTTGCGCGCGCTCATTAAAGGGGTCAAGAAGGTCTCGAACAATGTGGGCGCCGCCAACAGTGCATCGTGTCTGAGCGAGTTGCCCGCAACCCTTTGGCTGCCCGCCATGGTCGAGCTGTTCGGTACGCAACCGCCCGATTCGTTTGCCGAGGGCTATCACTACCTGGCAGACATCTACAACGGCGAGGGCAAGGAGTATCAGCTCTTCCGCGAGCTCAAGGTGAGCCCGTATTCCACGAACGAGACGATGGTCCGCCAGTGGAAGGGCAAGGACACCTGCTGGTGGGAGCGCACGGTGAGCCCTGACACATCGGAGAGTGGAGGCACACTCTATTTGAATCGTGTGGGACACGACGGCGACGTCTTTACGTACGCAACGCCTGCGGACAAGCCAAATAAGCGAACCTGTGTGATCCCCGGGTTCTGTATCTAGGCGGCGGGCGTCTTGCCGTGACGGGACCCCCCCTCCCCGGCAATTGTCTTGATCTGTAACACTAGCTCGGCAGATACAGGTCTAGATGTTACAGAACGAGACAAACCCCAACCCCGCGAGACAACATCTCAATCTGTAACAGTAAGGGGTTAAAAACCTCTCTAGATGTTACAGATCAAGACATTTGAGTTGAACGCGGACGGTCTGTCTCGATCTGTAACAGTTAGAGGTCATATTCCCTGCTAGATGTTACAGATTGAGACATTGAGTTTCCTGCCAACTGTTTGTCTTGATCTGTAACAAATACTCGGTAAAACGGGGTCTAGTTGTTACAGATCGAGACGTTAGTTTTCGGCCGATTTCTATGTCTCGATCTGTAACAGTTAGAGGTCATTTTCCCTGCTAGATGTTGCAGATTGAGATGATTGGTTGGGGCGGGCCATCGGCCAACCAACTACCCTCATCTGTAATGAAAAGTCATACATTCCAACTATTACTAGACACCCCCAGGGGGTATGGGTGTATAGTATCGGCAGGTTAACAATTTCAACACCAAACTACAGAAAGGAGAAGCCGTGGCTCAAGATAAGTTCGACGTGGGCGGCATGACATGCGCCGCCTGCCAGGCGCACGTGGACCGTGCCGTGAGCAAGCTCGACGGCGTCCAAAGCGTCGCGGTCAACCTGCTCGCCGGTTCCATGATGGTCGACTATGACCCCACGCAGGTCTCCCCCGACGATATCTGCACCGCCGTCGACCGCGCGGGCTACTCGGCCTCACCCGTCGATGCGGGCGACGGTGCCGACGGCTCAAACGGCAGCACGCAAGTCAGGTCCGGCGCCGCCCACATGGAGTCGCCTACCAAAAAGCTGGAGGCCGCCGCCTCTGCCATGCGCACCCGCCTCATCGTCTCGATTGTCTTTCTCATCCCGCTGTTCTACATAGGCATGGGGCACATGCTCGGCTGGCCGCTGCCCGGCATTTTCACCGACCATACCCACAGTATGACGCTCGCCCTCACCGAGCTCGTCCTGCTCATCCCCATCGTCTATGTCAACGACGCGTACTTTATCAACGGGTTTAAATCGCTCGCGCACGGCGCGCCCACCATGGACGCCCTTATTGCCGTGGGCGCCACCGCCTCCATCGCCTGGTCGCTCTACGCCATGTTCATCATGGCCGACCAGCTAGCCGCGGGTCAGGTCCACGAAGCCATGATGACGAGCATGGACAACCTGTATTTTGAGAGCGCCGGCACGATCTTGTCGCTCGTCACCGTGGGCAAATACCTCGAGACACGCAGCAAGTCCAAAACCGGCGGCGCCATCGAGGCGCTCATCGACCTGGCGCCCAAGACCGCGACCGTCGTGGCAGAGGACGGCAGCGAAACCACCGTCGATGTCGACAGCATCCTTCCCGGCCAGGTCCTGCGCGTGCGCCCCGGCGAGTCCATCCCCGTCGATGGCGTGGTGCTCGAAGGCAGCTCGGCCGTGGACGAGAGTGCGCTCACCGGCGAGTCCATCCCCGTGGAAAAGACCGCCGGCGACACCGTCAACGCCGCCACCGTCAACCGCACCGGCTCGTTTACCTTCCGCGCCACGCGTGTGGGTGCCGAGACATCGCTCGCCAAGATTATCCAGCTCGTCGAGGACGCCAACGCCACCAAGGCGCCCATCGCCCGCATGGCCGACAAGGTCGCCGGCGTGTTCGTGCCCGTGGTGTTTGTGATCTCGGTCGTGACCTTTGCGGTGTGGATGGCACTGACCGGAAGCATCAACGAAGCGCTTACCTCCGCCGTCGCCGTGCTGGTGATCAGCTGTCCGTGCGCACTGGGTCTGGCCACGCCCGTCGCCATTATGGTGGGTACCGGCAAAGGCGCCGAGATGGGCATTCTGTTCAAGAGCGCCGAGGCGCTGGAGAATCTGCGCAGCGTGGGCACCGTGGTGCTCGATAAGACGGGCACGGTCACCCGCGGCAAGCCGGCCGTGACCGACATTGTGGTTGTCGCGCGCGCCGACGGCTCGCCCGCTATGAGTGAAAAGGCGTTACTGAAGCTCGCTGCCGCGCTGGAGCGCTCGAGCGAGCACCCGCTGGCCGAGGCGATCATGACCGAGTGCGAGGCACGCGGAATTGTCGCGCGCATGGTCGAGGACTTTGCCGCCGTGCCCGGTCGTGGCGTAACGGCGCGCGAGGGGCAGAATGTCATCGCCGCCGGCAACGTACGCCTGTTGAACGAGTTGGGCGTTACCGTGCCCGCGGGTCTTACCGAGCAATTTGCCGCCGAGGGCAAAACACCGCTGTTCTTTGCCAAGAACGGCGAGTTTGTCGGCACCATCGCCGTGGCTGACGAGGTCAAAGAGACGAGCGCCGGGGCCATCGCCGCGCTCCGCAAGCTCGGCGTCGACGTGCGCATGCTCACCGGCGACAACCGCGTGACGGCCGAGGCTATCGCCCGCCGCGTGGGACTCACCAGCGAACAGGTCATCGCCGACGTCCTCCCCGCCGACAAGGAACGCCACGTGCGCGAACTGCAGGATGCGGGCGGCAAGGTCGCCATGGTGGGCGACGGCATCAACGACTCCCCCGCCCTGGCGCGCGCCGACGTGGGCCTTGCGATCGGCACCGGCGCCGACATCGCCAAAGAAGGGGCAGATGTGGTGCTCATGCGCAGCGACCTCATGGATGTTGCGCGCGCCATCGAGCTTTCGCGCGCCACGATCCGCAACATCAAGCAGGACCTGTTCTGGGCGCTGTTCTACAACGGCATCGGCATTCCGCTGGCGGCAGGCGTGTTCTTCCCCCTCACCGGTTGGCAGCTCTCGCCGATGTTCGGCGCCGCGGCCATGAGCCTGTCGAGCGTCTGCGTCGTAAGCAATGCTCTGCGCCTACGAACCTTTAAGCCTAAAGTGGCAAAATAGGCTCACCATTAAGTCCATTTAGAACGGGTTTTCCAGGTGCCCGAGATTGACCTGAAAGAGGAGCGACGCGTACTTTGGTACGCGAGCGACGGCTTGAAGGTCAAGGTCGGGTGCCCGGGAAAGCCGACACAACAGAGAGGAATACCAATGCGTTACACGATTAAGACTTCGGGCCTTATGTGCGGCCACTGCGACGCCACCGTCGAGACGGCGTTGCTCAACGTGGCCGGCGTGACCGACGCCGACGCCGATCACGAGACTCAGACCGTCCAGGCGGAGTGCGCCGACACCGTGACCGCCGAGCAGCTCGCCGCCGCTGTCGAGGGCGCCGGCGAGAAGTTCCACGCCCTGTCCGTAACCGCCGCGTAACGACCCACGCGCACCCCGACCAGAAACGAGGACCCGCCATGATGGCAGACCATAAATCGGTGACCCGCATGCTCAAGACGGCACGCGGTCAGATCGACGGCATCCTGCGGATGGTCGAGGAGGACCGCTACTGCGTCGATATTTCCACGCAGCTCATGGCAACGCAGGCGCTCATTGCGCGCATCAACGCCGACGTGCTCAAGGCACATATCGAGGGCTGCGTGACTTCGGCAATCGAATCGGGCGACGAAGACCTCAAAGCCGCCAAGCTCGCCGAGATCGAACGCGTCGTCGACAAGCTCTCCAAGTAATTGGGGCATTGGGGACAGACTTCTTTGCACCATCTTGGTGTTCCGGGGACAGGTACGTTTGCACCACCTTGGTGCAGATTGACCTGTCCCCCTTGCCCTAAATCGGGTATAAAGGCGTGCAGTATATCGAACGAAAGGCAATTTGCATGAATGACTTTATGAAGGGCCGCAATGGTGCCGATGAACTCACCATCGTGATGGGTTTTGCCGGCATTGTCATCGCGATGATCGGATCGATAGCCCACATCCAGTGGCTCAGCTGGATTGCCATCGCCGTAATCGTGATTGGCGTGCTGCGCGGCCTGTCCAAAAACATCGATGCGCGTCGCAAGGAAAACGCTGCCTTTGTCGCCGCGACCGCGAACGTCCCCGGCTTGGGCAAGTTTGTCGCCAGCTTGGGCGGCGGCGCTGCAGCGGCCAGCACCTCGCGCGCGGCTGGAACGAGCAAGGAAGACTTTGAGCGCGCCAAGCGCACGGCCAAGAAGATGTGGAAGGGACGCAAGACCACGGCATACCTCAAGTGCCCCAACTGCGGCCAGATGCTCTCCGTCCCCAAGGGCAAAGGCAAGATCCGCGTCACCTGCCCCAAGTGCCACGCCAAGATGGAAACCCGCTCCTAGCGCCCGCACGCGGGACAAATTAATCAGGTTTGTTTGTCCCAAATCTTAAGTATTTGTTCGATAAAAAAGCCGAGGCCTCGTGTTGAGACCTCGGCTTTTTGTATGTGGCAACGGAGCTGCACCTTTGTCACACCTATGCCACACCGTCGCGGGCGAGCTCCTCGGCCAGCGCCTCGGCCGGCATGCCCATAATCGTGTCGAGCTCGGCGTCCACCTCGGGAATGCGCTTCACCTTGAGTTTGCGCACCAGATCGCCGCGACACATCACATGTATCGGCTCACGCAGAGCGCACAGGTCATCGAGCGGATTCTTGCGCGTCACCAGGATATCGGCGGCCTTGCCGCACTCGATCGTACCGGTCTCGCCGCCCAGCCCCAGGAGCTCGGCATTGACCTGCGTGGCCGTATGCAGCGCAAAGGCGCTGCTCACGCCCACGTACTTGGCAAAATAGGCCACCTCACGCCACATGTCGTACTGCGTCACGAACGGGCAGCTCGAATCTGTGCCAAGGCCCACCTTAACGCCAGCTTCCAGCGCCGCACGAGCACTCTCGATAATGCCCGAGCACACGATGTCGCCGTTCTTCTTTTGCGTGTCAGTCGAATGAGTCTTTTCCGGGTCGAGCAACACAAACGGTAGCGCCGGGCTGATCGTGCAGGTAACGCTGGGCGCACGTCCCTCGAGCTGCGTGCCCGCGGCGCCACGGTACAGCTCCAGGATCTCGGGCGTCATCGGGGCACCGTGCTCGATCGTATCGACGCCGGCCTCAAGCGCGGCCTTCACGCCCTCGGTACTCTCGACATGGGCCATAACCGGCAGGCCCACCTCGTGCGCCGCCTTGCACGCCGCCGCGGCAACCTCCACCGGCATACGCAGCACGCCCGGCTCGCCCACCTCGGTCGCATCGAAAACGCCGCCCGTCACGAACAGCTTGATGACATCGGCACCGCGCGCATACAGGTCTCGCACCTGCTCGGCTGCCTCGACGGGGCTGTTGGCCACCTGGGCGAACAAGCCCGCACCATGGCCGCCCGGCACCGTGACGCCCGTTCCCGGCGCTACCAGACGCGGACCCTGATACTTACCGGCGTCGATAGCGTCGCGCACGGCAATGTCGGCAAACAGCGGGTCGCCCGCGCCGCGCACCGTGGTCACGCCGCTTGCCAGCTGCTGCTGGGCACTGCCCTTGAGGATGCGGCGGACGATGACACGCCCCACGGGATTATCGAGCTTCTTCATCAGCGCTTCCGCATCGCCGGCCGAGACAGGCTTGCCCGAGCCGCACAGGTGCACGTGCATATTGATGAGACCGGGCATGAGATACGCACCGCCCAGGTCGATAACCTCGGCACCCGCGGGCGCCTGCGCCACAGCACTCGGCCCCATCCAGGTGATGACGCCGCGCTCAACAGTCACGGCCATATCGGGTTGCGGCTCCATATGCTCCGAACCATCCAGAATGGTCGCATTGATAAACAACGTGGAACGATCGGCAGATGCCATATCGAGCTCCTCCCTCACGATTAACTTGAACATTTGTCCATTATCACCTAGTCCCGCTGGATTGCTGCAGACGCATCGGTTAACGGAAGGAAGAGGGGATGTGGGGAGACGGAACACGTTGCAGTCCCACCCCAACGACACCAGGGAAATGTCTCGATCTGTAACAGGTACAGGGTTATTGGGCCCCTTGATGTTACAGATCGAGACATTCGGTCGACGTTTCACCGGCTTGTCTCGATCTGTAACAATTACGAGCTCAAACAACCTCTAAACGTTACAGATCGAGACAAAACCTCTCAGCGCCCATACCACTGGCATCTCCACTCCTCAGCCAATTCAACCTGCCGAGGAATACCCGCCAGCCTCATTTTCTCGACCAGCTTCCCCGGGTCTTTGAGTTCGCTAAACGTAAACCGAAGCACCTTATGCCCGAGCATTGTCAGATGAGATTCCCGCTGACGCTCTGCCACGAATGGGTCGACCGACTCCCGACCCTCGCTGTTCTGCAAGGTGTACTTCCCCTTTCCGTCGAGCTCGCCGATGACACATGTCCCGTCCTCGAGCCGCCAAAAATAGTCGACGCGAAACACTTGGCTCTGATCAAGCGGGTCGCGAAACTCCACCTGCAACTCTGGCACCGGAAAACCGTATGCAATAAAGAACGCCCGAAAGCGAGACTCGCCGCCGTTTTCGGACAAGCCGTCCGCATATGACGCAATCACTTGCGCCCTGCGATACCCGCGCCTGCCCTCGCAATCGGAGCGGAGACACTCGCACAGGTCATCGCGCGATACGCCCCTTGCCCTCAATGCAGAATCGGCAATCGCCAACCCGTAGGAGAACGGCGCACGCAGCAAGCAATCCTCCACCGTGCGCCAAAACGACGTCGCCTGCACGCCGTCGACTTGTTCAAGTGCGCCCGCCGCCTGCGGACGCAACAGCCGACATCCTGCACTCAGCGGCACCGAGCAACCTGTCTTAACAAGATATCGTGGCCCAAGCAGATCATTCGGCACCTCCAGACCCCACAAAAGTGCCGCGTCATAACCCCAAAACGCCCAATCGGGATGAAACTCTGCAAGCCCTTTGATGGTACGCAGCGCTCGCTCCGCCGGCGTCAGTACACCCCAATCATGTTGAAAGCAGAACAAATACGGCTCGGGTTCCGCGATATCGTCGGTTCCAACATGACGCCGCAGCCACATGAGCTCGGCATTGTCATGCGTTGCGAGCAGCGCACCTTGCTCGGTCGCCTCCGTGAGTCGCGCGAGCATCCTATTCCGCGCCAACGTGTTGCGAGTCGTATGTTTGTGTTTGAGAACGGTATTAGGCACTTCCATCACCACCACATCGGACAAATGGACCATCGTCACCGTTGCCTCCGCCGATAAATGTCTTAATCTGTAACAGGAAGACCGATTTTTGGCCTGTAGATGTTACAGATTGAGACATTCCCCCAGCCAGGTGCCAAACGTCTCGATCTGTAACAGTTAGACGTTCTCCAGGCCCCTAAACGTTACAGATTTAGACAAACCAGCGGCGCCCAAGCATCCGTCTCGTTCTGTAACAGGTAGACCGGTTTTTGCCCCCAAACGTTACAGATCGAGACAAAAAGGCAAAAGGCAAGGCAGGCGACAACTACCCATCCCCTACTCCCACTCCTGCTCGTAGATATTGAGCGACTTTACGTACCGCCCCTGGGCGCCCATGATGTCGCGGACCAGACGCAAGAAGAAGCTGATGCACGAGGTGTCAAAGCCATCCTGCAGATCCTCGGGATGCACCGCGCCCGGTCCATCGGCCGCCGTGTCACTCAGGCGCGCGATGTCATACAGATAGAGCTGCCCCGCCGCCAGCCAGACATCGTCGACGCAGGCGAGGCGCACCGCAATCGCGCCGTCACTCCAGTGCTCCTTCTGCACGATATGCGGATCGTAGACATCAAAGCGACGGTCAGTGCGCGTGTCCTTCAGCACGACCATGCCGGACGCAGGATCCTTGTCCAAAATGCCAAAGCGCGAGAAATACTGCGTGTCGCGCACCTGCTCGAGCCGCTTGAGCGAGGCAGGCGAAAGCGATGCCGGCGGCTCGTCAACATATAGCTCGAGCAGCGTTTTGCCATGGCGATAGGGGCGCTCAAACAGCAGCCAATCGGTAAACGCCATGTTGTAGGCCATGATTTCGTTTTGCGAAGGCTCGGTGCAATAGCTGAGCCACGGGTCGACAATGACCTCGAACTGTTCGCGCGCCGGCTCCAGGAATTGAAACTTCCGCAGCATCCAAAAGTGAGCCATGTCGGCAATATCGTTGCCGACGGCTTCAGCCAGCTCTGCTCGGTCAAAAGCGTGGTCAGTCATGGCATCCTCCTCAAACTGATGGACCTCAATTTGAGCTTACGAGGAGGGTGGGCAGCCACGACCAGCGCGGGCAAAATAGGCCTCCGGCTGCAAACCAGATGCTGACCAAACACTTGACGAAATGCTTGACCGAAAATGCGCGCCGCAACAAAACCGCAGGTAAACATCGACGGCCAACCCGCCCTTTTGAGCCAGATGCCCGCAGCCACCACAGAAACAACAGGTGACCACAGCCCAAGAAGTCGACAAATGAACACCCGCACGTCGACAAACGAGCAAACTGCTCGCAAATCCGCAAGGAGTGTCCCCGAATGCCGACAGAAAAGGAACGTCCCTAACTGTCGGCACTTAGGGACGTCTGTGCCGGCAGTTAAGGACAGCCCTTGCCGATTCGATTGTTGAATATCTCCGTGACTACTTTACAGTTCCAGCGCGTCGGCGACTTCGGCAGCGCAGGCCAGGGCATCGGCCATAGCGTTCACCACGAGCGAGCTGCCGTTGCGGGCATCACCCGCCACATACACCGGCGCGGCATCCGCGGCGACACCCTCCGTGCGAGCCGCGAGATGCGAGCCCTCAGCAGCCATCACCGGCAGCGGACGACCAGCGGTGGCAACAGGCACGCTCACCGCATCGAACACGCCGTGCTCCGGACCCGTAAAGCCGCAGGCGATGAGCACCAGCTGCGCCGGCACCTCGTGCTCGGAGCCCGCGATGCGCTCGGGCTTTCCCGCCGACCAGTCCAGATCGACCACGCGCAGACCCGCAGCCGCGCCCTTCTTGTCCAGCAGTACCTCGAGCGTATCCACACCCCAGGCACGCATCTCGCCGCCCATCGCAGCGATAGCCTCCTGCTGGCCGTAATCGGTCTTCTTAACGTTGGGCCACTGCGGCCAGGGGTTGCTCGCCGCGCGCTTATCGGGCGCCGCCGGCAAGAACTCAAACTGGCGCACGCTACGCGCACCCTGGCGCACGGCGGTGCCCACGCAGTCGTTACCGGTATCGCCGCCGCCAATGACCACGACATCCAGGCCGCGCGCGTCAATGGCGGGCTCGCCGCCGGCGAGCACCGAGACGGTCGATGCCGTCAGGTAGTCCACGGCGTACACCACGCCCGGAGCGTCGATGTTCGCAGCCGAAAGCCCACGCGGAGCACGGGCGCCGGCAGCGACCACGACGGCGTCAAAGTCGTCGAGCCTGGCGGCAACCTTGGAATCGCTCACGTCGGCGTTCAGCTCAAACACAATGCCCAGCTCACGCATGAGCGCCACGCGGCGCTCGACCACGGACTTCTCGAGCTTCATGTTGGGGATGCCGTACATAAGCAGGCCGCCCGGGCGGTCGTCACGCTCAAACACTGTCACGCGGGCGCCGCGGCGAGCGAGCTCCCACGCGGCCACCAGGCCAGCCGGGCCAGAGCCCACCACGGCAACCGTGGGCGCGCCCTCCCCCGCCGGCTCAAAGCGGCGCGGACCGCCGTTGGCCCACTCATGGTCGCTGATCGCGCGCTCGTTGTCGTGAATCGTCGTGGGCTGGCCGTCGACCGAGCCCAGGTTGCACGCGGCCTCGCACAGCGCCGGGCACACGCGGCTCGTGAACTCGGGCATGGGCGAGGTAAGCGACAGACGCTCGGCCGCCTCGTCCCAGCGGCCGCGATACACCAGCTCATTCCACTCGGGAATCAGGTTGTGCAGCGGGCAGCCGCTCGGGCGCGCTTTGCCAAAGCTCGCGCCCATCTGGCAAAACGCCACGCCGCACATCATGCAGCGGCTCGCCTGAGCACGCCGCGCGTCGTCATCGAGCTCCACGTACAGCGGATCGAAATCGCGGCTGCGCTCCTCCACGGGGCGAAGCTCGTGGGTCACGCGATCGATATCAAGAAAAGCACCGGGCTTACCCATGGCACTTACGCCTCCTTCTTGGTCGAAGCAACAGAACTGGCAGCGGCGGCAGTCGCAGCGGCGGCGGCGACGCCCGCCGCATCAAAGCGAGCAACATCGGCAGCGGCGGCACGGCCGGTCACGATGTCAAACGCCAGCTCCTCGGCCTGCGCGTGCGTCTTGCCCGCCGCCTCGGCAGCAGCGACAATCGCCAACACGCGCTCGTACTCGGTCGGGATGACCTTCACAAAATGCTTGCTCATCGAGTCGAAGCTGTAGAGCAGCTTAATGCCGCGCGGGCTCTGCGTCGCATCCACATGCTCCTGGATGAGCTCGCGGATCTGCGCCAGCTCGTCGGCCGTCGGGGCCTTGAGCTCAACGCTCTCGTGGTTCACGCGGGCATCAAGCGTACCGTACTGATCATAGACATAGGCCACACCGCCCGTCATGCCGGCGGCGAAGTTCTGACCGACCTCGCCCAAAATGAGCGCCAGGCCGCCCGTCATGTACTCGCAGCCGTGGTTGCCGCAGCCCTCGACCACCACCGTGGCGCCGGAGTTACGCACGCCAAAGCGCTGGCCGGCCAGGCCGTTGATAAAGCCGCGGCCGCTCGTGGCGCCAAAGAACGCCACGTTGCCCACGATGATGTTCTCGTCGAACTTATAGGTCGCACGCGGGTTGGGGCGCACGGAGACCTCGCCGCCCGAAAGGCCCTTGCCAAAGTAGTCGTTGGCGTCGCCACACACGTTGAGCGTCACGCCGCGCGGCAAAAAGGCGCCAAAGCTTTGACCAGCCGAACCATCGCAATCGATGGTGATAGAACCGGCGGGCAGGCCCTCGGGATGTGCCTTGGTCACCGCGTTGCCCAGGATGGTGCCCACGCAGCGGTTGACGTTGGCGATGTCGGCATGGAAGCGAATCGGACGCAGGTGCGCACGCGCATCGGCCGTGTAGGGCACAAACAGCGTGGAGTCGAGCGTCTTGTCGAGCTCGCTGTCCGCAGCCATCTGGGGCAGGAAGTGACGGCCGTCGGCGCCCGGAATGTGGGCACCGAACTCGCAGGTCGCGCTTGCCAGGACGGGCGAAAGATCCAGCAGGTTGGCCTTGCGGTTGCCCGGCACCTCGATCTGGCGCAGGCACTCGGGATGGCCGACCATCTCGTCGATGGTGCGGAAGCCCAGGCGTGCCATGACCTCGCGCAGCTGCTCGGCAACAAAGAGCATAAAGTGCTCGACGTGCTCGGGCTTGCCGCGGAAGCCGTGACGCAGGCGGCAGTTTTGCGTGGCGATGCCGGCCGGGCAGGTATCCTGCTGGCAATCGCGCTGCATAAGGCAGCCCATGGAGATGAGCGGCATGGTCGCAAAGCCAAACTCCTCGGCACCCAGCAGGCAGGCGACGGCGACGTCGGTACCGTCCATGAGCTTACCGTCGGCCTCGAGCACCACGCGCGAGCGCAGGCCGTTTTGCAGCAGCGTCTGCTGAGCCTCGGCAAGACCGAGCTCCAGCGGCAGGCCGGCGTGCCAAATGGAATCGCGCGCAGCGGCACCTGAGCCGCCGTTGTGGCCACTGATCAAGATCTTGTCGGCAGCACCCTTGGCCACACCGGTGGCGATGGTGCCGACGCCGGCCTCGCTGACCAGCTTGACCGACACGCGTGCGCCGGGGTTGGCGTTCTTAAGGTCAAAGATCAGCTCTGCCAGGTCCTCGATGGAGTAAATATCGTGATGCGGCGGAGGCGAAATCAGGCCAATGCCGGGCGTGGACTGACGGACCTCGGCGATCCAAGGGTAGACCTTCTTGCCGGGCAGGTGGCCACCCTCGCCGGGCTTGGCGCCCTGGGCCATCTTGATCTGAATCTCGAAGGCGCTGCACAGGTAGCGGCTCGTCACGCCAAAGCGCGCGCTTGCCACCTGCTTGATTGCGGAGTTCTTGGAGTCGCCGTTAGCCAGCGGGGTCTCGCGACGCGGATCCTCGCCGCCCTCGCCGGAGTTGGAACGGCCATGCAGACGGTTCATGGCGATGGCCATGCACTCGTGCGCTTCCTTGCTGATGGAGCCGTACGACATGGCGCCGGTGTTAAAGCGGCGGACGATGTTGAGCGCGGGCTCGACCTCGTCGAGCGGCACCGGGGTGCGACCGCTGTCGTCAAAGTCCAGCAGGTCGCGCAGTCGCACGGCGCGGCCGGTGCGGTGCAGGCGGGCGCTGTACTCCTTAAAGGTGTCGTAGCTGTCCTCGCGGCAGGCGGTCTGCAGCAGGTAGACGGTCTGCGGATCGATAAGGTGATCCTCGCCGCCGAGCGGGCGCCACTTGGTCAGGCCCAGCGTGGGCAGCTGATCGGGAGCCGGGCTCTTAAGGATGGCGAGCGCGGCGTCGTAGCGCTCGTTTTGCTCGTGCTCGACGTCCTCGACACCCATACCGCCCACACGACTCACCGTGCCGGCGAAGTACGCGTTGACGAACTCCGGCGTAAAGCCCACGGCCTCGAAGATCTGCGCCGAATGGTAGCTCTGCACCGTGGAGATGCCCATCTTGGACATGATGGAGACGATGCCGGCGGTCGCAGCCTTGTTGTAGTTGGCGATGCCCTGCTCGGCCGTCACGTCCAGGTCGCCGCGTGCCGCCAGATCGCGGATGCACGCATGCGCGTTGTACGGGTAGATGCCGCTCGCGGAGTAGCCCACCAGCGCCGCGAAGTCGTGCGGGGACACGGCGTCGCCGCACTCCACCACGATGTCGGCAAAGGTGCGCACGCCGGCGCGAATCAGGTGATTGTGAACGCAGCCCACGGCGAGCAGCGACGGCACGGGCACCTCGCCCGTGGTAGCGCGGTCGCTCAGCACCACGATGTTCACGCCATCGCGAACTGCGGCCTCGACGTCCTCGGCCAGCTGCTTGAGTGCGGCCTGCAGCGCGCCCTCGCCGGCGTCACGGCGGTACACGGCACGGAAGCGGCGGGTCTTAAAGCCCACGCGGTCGATGGCACAGATGCGGTCGAACTCTTCCTCGTTGAGCAGCGGGCGCTCCAGGCGCACCAGCTGGCAAGCGGCGCGGGAATCCTCGAGCAGGTTGCCGTGGTTGCCCAGGTAGAGCGTGGTCGAGGTGACCATATGCTCGCGCAGGGCGTCGATCGGCGGGTTCGTGACCTGGGCGAACAGCTGATAGAAGTAGTCGTAGAACGAGCGCGTCTTCTTGGACAGGCAGGCTAGCGGCGCGTCGATACCCATCGAGGCGAGCGGCGCCTTGCCCTGCTGGGCCATGGGGCGCACGACCTCGTCGACGTCGTCCCAGTGGTAGCCGAGCTTGGCCATACGCACGGCGGCGGGCACCTCGGCGTCCTCGGCAGGCGCGGGCGCTGCGGGCTTGTCGAGCGCGTCGACGGTCAGCGTCTCCTCGGCGATCCAGTCGCGGTAGGGCTTTTCCTTGGCGTAGCGGGCGCGCAGCTCGTCGTTGTAGATCACGCGGCCGCGGGCAAAGTCAACCTCGAGCATCTGGCCCGGTCCCAGACAGCCGCTCGTCAGGATGTTCTCGGGGCGCACCTCGATGGTGCCCACCTCGCTCGCCAGCATAAAGCGGCCATCACGCGTCACGTAGTAGCGGGCCGGGCGCAGGCCGTTACGGTCGAGGGCGGCACCCAGGGTACGGCCGTCGGTAAAGGCGATGGCAGCCGGACCATCCCACGGCTCCATGAGCATGGACTGGTAGGCGTCGTAGGCGCGGCGCTCCTCGCTCAGGCTGTCGTTATGGTCCCACGGCTCGGGCAGCAGCATGGACGCAGCGCGCGTGAGCGGGCGACCGTTCATGACCAGGAACTCGAGTACGTTGTCCAGAATCGCGGAGTCGGAGCCCTCGCGGTTGATGATGGGCATCACGCGCTCAAGATCGTGCTGCAGCACGGGGCTGTACAGGCTGGGTTCACGGGCGCGGATCCAGTTGACGTTGCCCTTGAGGGTGTTGATCTCGCCGTTGTGGATGATAAAGCGGTTGGGGTGCGCGCGCTCCCAGCTGGGCGTGGTGTTGGTGGAGTAGCGCGAGTGGACGAGTGCCACGGCCGTCTTGACGGCGGCGTCGTTGAGGTCGATGAAGAAGCGGCGCATCTGCGTGGCGACGAGCATGCCTTTATACACGATGGTGCGCGAGCTCATGGAGCACACGTAGAAAATCTTGTCGCGCAGGGCGAACTCGGCGTCGGCCTTCTTCTCGATGGTGCGGCGGCACACGTACAGGCGGCGCTCGAAGGCGTCACCGGCGGGCGTGTCGTCGGGGCGGCCCAGGAAGGCCTGCAGGATGGTGGGCATGCAGGCGCGGGCCGTCTCGCCCAGGTCGTGCGGGTCGACCGGCACCTCGCGCCAAAAGAGCAGTGGCACGCCGGCCTCGGCGCAGCCCTCCTCGAACACGCGGCGGGCGTCCTCTACGCCCTTGTCGTCCTGCGGAAAGAACAGCATGGCCACGCCATAGTCGCCCTCTGCCGGCAGAATCTGGCCGCACTTTTGAGCCTCTTTGCGGAAAAAGTGATGCGGAACCTGGAACAGGATGCCGGCGCCGTCGCCGGTGTTCTTCTCGAGTCCCGTGCCGCCGCGGTGCTCCAAGTTGACCAGAATGGACAGCGCGTCGTCCAGAATCTGGTGATGGCGCTCGCCGTTGATATCGGCAAGCGCGCCGATGCCACATGCATCGTGGTCGAATTCGGGGCGATAAAGGCCCTGCTGCTGAGCGGAATCTGCCTGCATCGCGATCCTCCCCTAGATATTAGACAGTCAGTTGAATAGGCATACTAGGAGCATCGCCGGCCCGTTGTGTTTCCCACCCGTTTCGAAACAATCGCGTAACGCACGTCACAAATGGTCTCCCGGGGACGGCAGGGCTGCGTATTGTCTCGATCTGTAACACGAGGAGCCCATTTGGACGTCTAACTGTTACAGATTGAGATTTTCTGCAGGACGGGTGTCGTTTGTCTAAATCTGTAACAGATAGAGCCAACTTCGGCCCCCAGATGTTACAGATTGAGATGTTTCCGAGAGGCGGCTCCGAATGTCTCGATCTGTAACACGAAGGGCCGGTTTCGGCAGCCAACTGTTACAGATTGAGACAATTACGGCCCCCATTGCACCAACCATATCCAAATTAACATTTTTGTTAGTCTTGGTTAACTTTTGAGCCTAAAACGGGTATCCTTTGCGGCGTCAAGCAAACGGCACGCACGCTGTGCCAGATCAAGGAGGCCCCTATGGCGCACCAAGCAGACCAGCAGACGATGCAACTCGTCCTTATCCGTCACGGAGAATCCGAGTGGAACAAGCTCAACTTGTTCACCGGCTGGACCGATGTCGAGCTCACCGACACGGGCCGCGAAGAAGCCGCCGCAGGCGGTCAAGCCCTCAAAGAAGCCGGTTTCGACTTTGACGTCTGCTACACTTCGCGCCTCAAGCGCGCGATCCACACCCTCAACATCGTGCTCGGCCAAATGGATCGCGAGTGGCTGCCCGTCATCAAATCCTGGAAGCTCAACGAGCGCCACTACGGCGCGTTGCAGGGTCTCAACAAGGCCGATGCCGCGGCAGAGCACGGCGACGAACAGGTGCTCATCTGGCGCCGCTCCTTCGACGTGTGCCCACCGGCACTCGAGCCGGACGATGCACGCGACCCCCACACCCAGGAGCAATACCGCGACATCGCGCCCGACCAGCTGCCCTACACCGAGTGCCTCAAAGACACAGTCGCCCGCGCCTGGCCCTATTTTGAGGACGAGATTCGACCCCAGATGCTCGCCGGCAAACGCGTGCTCATCGCCGCGCACGGCAACTCCCTGCGCTCGCTCGTCATGAAGTTTGAGCATCTCACGCCCGAGGAGATCCTCAAGGTCAACATCCCCACCGGTGTGCCGCTCGTCTACACTTTCGACACCGATTTCAACGTCCTCGACAAGCGCTACATCGGTGACCCGGCGACCATCGCCGCCAAGATCGACGCCGTTGCCAATCAGGGCAAGGCACACAAGTAGCCCCGACCCAAACCGAGCGCGCGGCGCCGCATAACCCAAGCGTGGCGCCACGCTGCCCCTACGTAGGAACCAGCCATGCTCAACCATCTCAAACAACACTTTGGCTCCCGACGCACCGGTGGTCACGGAGGCCTAGACATTGCGCGGCACATCGGTCCTGGGCTGCTCGTGACCGTCGGCTTTATCGACCCGGGCAACTGGGCTTCCAATATGGCCGCGGGCTCGCAGTTTGGCTACGCACTACTGTGGGTGGTCACGCTATCCACGATCATGCTGATCGTTCTGCAGCACAACGCGGCGCACCTGGGCATCGCCACGGGTGCCTGCCTTGCCGAGGCCACGACACGTTACCTCCCCCGCTTCGTTGGACGCACGGTACTCGCCAGTGCCTATCTCGCGACTGTCGCCACCGCCATGGCCGAAGTCCTGGGTGGCGCGATTGCCCTTCAAATGCTCTTTGGGCTGCCCGTGCGCGCGGGCTGCGTCATCGTGGCGGCAGTATCGATGGCGATGCTCATGACGAGCTCCTACAAGCGCGCCGAACGCTGGATCATCGCCTTCGTGGGTGTGGTGGGACTCTCGTTTTTAGCAGAGCTCGCGCTGGTCAAGGTCGACTGGCCGCAAGCCGCCGCAAGCTGGATCACGCCCAGTATGCCCACTGGCTCTGCCGCGATTATCGTGAGTGTCCTGGGTGCGGTCGTTATGCCCCACAACCTTTTTCTGCACTCCGAGGTCATCCAATCCATGCACTTCGAAGGCCAAGGCGAGCAGGTTATCGAAGAGCGTCTGCGCTACGAGCTCTTCGACACGCTCTTTTCGATGGGCGTGGGCTGGGCAATCAACTCGGCCATGGTCATCCTGGCCGCGACGACCTTCTTTGCGCATGGCATTGTCGTAGACGACCTCGCCGTCGCGGCGGCCACGCTCTCCCCCATTCTGGGCACGGCAAGCTCGACCATCTTTGCGGTAGCGCTGCTGTTCGCGGGACTATCGAGCAGCGTGACGGCGGGCATGGCGGCGGGCACCATCACCGCGGGCATGTTCGACGAGGAATACGACATCCACGACCGACATTCCTCGATCGGCGTGGCGGCCTGCTTCGCCGGTGCAGTGGCGGCGTGCCTGGTCGTCCCAAATCCTTTTGAGGGTCTCATTTGGAGTCAGGCACTGCTGTCGCTTCAGCTGCCGATTACGGTCTTTGTGCTCATACGGCTCACCAGCTCACGCCGCGTCATGGGCAAATACGCCAATTCGCGCCCGCTCAACGCGCTGCTTGTAGGGATCGGTGTCGTCGTAACGGCGCTCGACGCCGTGCTGTTGACCGGGATGTAACGAGGCCGCATGTCCACCCAGTCAAACGTCTCGATCTGTAACATCTAAACCCGCTTTTGATGTCTAGATGTTACAGATCGAGATTATTCCGAGGGACAGCTCCGTTTGTCTCAATCTGTAACACGTAGACCCCGTTTTCACTGCTAGATGTTACAGATTGAGACAAACGGTCGGCCGGACTCACAACAGACAGGATCGGCCAACAGCAACCGTGATCCCTTGGGGACGGAGGAAAAGGGCCCCGGCCGAGAATTCGACCGAGGCCCTTGGACAGAGCTATGCGTTGATACGAGCCGTGTGTCTGCGAGTTACTCCTCGACGAGCTCAAACTGATCGGGACCGACGCCGCAAACCGGGCACACGTAATCTTCGGGCAGCTCGGGCGTATCGACCTCAACCTCGTAACCGCAAACGGTGCACACGAACTTATACGTCTTCTTCTCCTCAGCCATGATGTTCTCCTCTCGAACGCGACTGGTGATGTACTTCATTTATCAGTATAGATTCTCAATAATATAATGCAAGTATTTTTAAAACATTTCTAGCCTTGATACGAGGACGCCTTCGGAGGCGTCTTGCCCTTCAGGACCTTATGGTAGTAATCGTAGGTGAGCGGCGTCTCGTCGCTCAGGCGCTCGGCATCCTCGACCTCGCCGACAAACAGTAGATGCGTGCCCACATCCACAGTGTCGATCAAACGGCAGCTAAACAGGGCCGTCGCGTGCTCGGGCACATAGGGCATGCCCAGAGCCGTCTCGCGGGTCTCGTATTTGGCAAACTTGTCATAATCGCTGCTGGTGCGGAACCCAAAGTTGCCGATGTAGAGCATGTCGGCGGTCTGATCGATCACGGTCAGCGCGAACGCTTTGGCCGATGCGATGACGCCCGAGGTGACGTTGTCCTTGTTCACGGCAACCGAAATGCGCGGCGGCATGGACGTCACCTGCACCGCCGTGTTGATGACGCAGCCGGCGCGCAGCCCGTCTGCAGCGGAGCTCACCACGTACAGGCCGCTCGGCATGGTAAAGAACGCAGTTTTGTCCATAACGATCACTCCCCTAACTCGGGTTGGAACCTCATGGATGTATGTACCCACAAAAAAGGCAGCGCCCATAACGGACGCCGCCTTTGAAACATATGTGTCAGAACAGTAAGAAAGATGAGACACCCGCAGTTGCGGTGAAATAGGGACTGAATAGCCCCTCAAACAGGCAAAACAGTCCGTATTCCACCGCAACTTATGAAGGACGGTCAGCGGTTGCGTTCCTTGAGGGCGCGGTCGATCTCGCGTTGGACATCACGCTTGGCCATGTCCTCGCGCTTGTCGTAGAGCTTCTTGCCGCGACCCAGGCCCAGCAGCAGTTTTACGCGACCGTCGGTATTAAAGTAGAGCTCCAACGGAACCAGCGCATAACCACGGTTGCGAAGTTTGCCGTCAAGAAAGTCGATCTCCTTGCGGTGCAGCAGCAGACGGCGCCGACGGTCGGGATCGCGATTCCACACGCCACCATGGCTATAAGGGTGGATATGCAGGCCGACGAGCCAGCACTCCCCGCCACGAATCAGTGCAAAGGTATCGGTAATCTGGCACGCGCGCTCGCGAATCGACTTGACCTCGGTACCGCTCAGCTCAATACCGCACTCAAACGTCTCATCGATAAAGTACTCGTGATGTGCCGAGCGATTCTTGGAAATGAGCTTGCGCTCGCGCTTACTGGGCATCGCCGGCCTCCTTGGCGCCATTGGCGTTTGAGCCCGCAGCCTCGCGCTTTGCCCTGCGCTCGGCATTAAGCTCGGCATCGCTCTCGCGCACCAGCTTGATAATCGCCGCGCATGCCTCCTCGCCCACCAGGTCGCGGGCACGGACCGTCAGACGCGTAGCCTCCTGCTTGTCGCCGTCGCTTGCAGCATCGGTCGCGCACATGATCAGGCAGATGGCGATCTCGGCCGAAGGCGAGGTCGGCACGCCCTGCAGGGCGAGCTCACCCATCACATGGTCGTCACTCTCGTCCGCGGCATCCGGATAGGTGGTATGGATCTTGTTGAGCAGGCGCGTCGTATGCGCATCATTGGGCGCCAGGCGCAGCGCCAGACGCGCGCAGCCCACGGCAGCCGAAATGTTCTCGGTCTCGGGCTCCAAGAAGTACTGACCCAAGTTGGTGTAGGCGCGTGCGGCGCACTTACCGTCGCTCGCGCGCTCCAGCACCGAGAACGAGAGCGATGCCCACTCCTGCTTGTCCTCAAGCGCGCGGAACAGCTCGGCCAAGTCCAAGCGATAGTTGCAGTTCATGGGATCCCAACGCACGGCCTGCATCAGGGCATTCCGAGCACTCACATAATCCTGCTGGCGAATGTAGGCAAACGCCATGTCGGAGTACAGGCGGTCAAAGGGAACCTCGACCTGCACCAGCTCGCGCGGATCCTTCTCCACACGGCGATAGGCCAGGCGCTCAAACTTGCTGTCGAAGCTAAAGTACTGGCGCTTCTCCTCCGTCTTGCACTCAGCGTCGATATACTCCTCGGCGAGCTCCACCAGACGCTCAAGCAGCGGCGTCGCCGTAGCCAGGTCGCCCTGCGCCAGATAGTTCTCGGCATACGTGATGTCTTCCAAGCTGATAGGCAGGTCCATGACAACTCCTCGGTCCGGGCGGCAGACTCAACGCGCGCCTTAAATATCGGTCAATACACAAAACCCGGGTCTCTTACGAGGCCCGGGCGTTCAATTTTGGTAGCCCGTACCAGATTCGAACTGGTGATCTCCGCCTTGAGAGGGCGGCGTCCTAAACCGCTAGACGAACGGGCCATATGTAGCAAATGCAATGGCTGGGATGGAGGGAGTCGAACCCCCATTGACGGAACCAGAATCCGCTGTCCTGCCATTAGACGACATCCCAATGACTGCATCGCTGCGCTCGGCTGTGCCTTTGCGCAAGAAAGAAATATACGGGAAGTCCCGCCGTGACGCAAGCCCTAATTTTGACTTTTTTGAAATTCAGTCAAATACGGCCGACACGTGAAGGACCTGTGAAGCACCAGCGACACGTACGGCGCCAAAGCCCGTAAAACATCCCACATCTACCGCTGGTAGATTACAACAATGCAGCACTCACGGCTGATGGCACAATCAAACCGTCATCATTACACGGATATCGAGGCGCCATGGACGAAGAGCTTGATTACCTATGGGAGACCCTGGGCCTCGAGATCACTGCTGACCTTTGGCCCGAACGGGACAAAATCCATCCCACCCTGCGCCCCGCCATCACGGTGATGCAGGCAAAATACCGCCGTGCATCCTTTTTGATCATGCGGATGTCATGGCACGCGGGACTCCCCGACCTTAAGCGAATCCAGGCAAGCCTCGTCGAGCTGTCCGGTATGCCGACTGTCATATCCGAGGCGCACCTGGAGCAGCGCCAACGCGAGCGACTGCAACAGCAGCGGATTCCCTTTATCTGCCCCGGTGTTCAGGCATATCTGCCCTTTATGGACGAGGAGTACTGGAGCGGCAAGCCCAACAAGCACGTAAAGGTCTACGGTCCGCACGAATGGGCACAGCTCAAGGATTGAGCCGAGCGAGCCCTCCGATGGAAAACACGTCCCACCCCGAGCGCTCAAAACGGGTCGCGCTTTCCGCAGCCGCTACAGCAACGCCTCGGCCCAAGCCGATTCCCTAAAGCCGGGAATCGCAAAGTCGTCGCCCACCAACAGCGGACGCTTAACCAGCATGCCGTCGGTCGCCAGCAGCTCGTAGCACTCCCGATCCGTCATGCCCGCATCTAGACGCGCCTTCAGGCCCAGCTCTCGATATTTCATGCCCGACGAATTAAAGAAGCGCCGCACCGGCAGTCCCGAACGAGCAATCCAGGTCGCAAGCTCATCAGCCGTGGGATTGTCCAAAACGATATCGCGGTCGATATACTCTACTCCGTGTTCGTCCAGCCATGCCTTGGCCTTCTTACAGGTCGAGCACTTGGGATATTCAACAAACAGTACGGTCATGGAAATCCTCCGAATATAGATCGGCCAACGCAGGCACACGCCACACGAGGCGCCTTCGCATGATGGGCCAATTGTAGCCCACGGGTCACACGCTAAACGAACCGTACCCCGAATCCGCGTTTGATGAACGGCAGCAGCTCCATTGCCTCGGGCGTGATATGACCCGCAACGTTCATGCGCTCGTCACCGGGAAGATCGACCCGCGCAATCTCAAGCTCGCCTTCGTAGCGCCCATAGCCGCTATTGCTCACAGCGATCGACCCCGTCTTTCGTGACAGGCCGGCACCGGCATCCATCGGCACGGAATCCGGCTTAAGCGTCGTACGCGACTCCTGAGACCTAAAGATGAGGGTGCTCGAATCGGGTCGGTCGTGATGAATCTGCCCACGTACATAGGCATAACCGGGCTCAAGCTCGCATTGCAGGTCCACGTATCCGGCGGAAACATGAGCAAACTGCGTCCAGCCCGCATCGGAAAGATCGGGGTCGCCGACCAACACAATGTCGCAATCGGCGCCATGTGCAAGCTCAAGCATATTGAGAGCAACCTTTGACGCGCGACCGCGCTGCGCCTCGACCGTCGGCAGTCCCTCGAATACCGGCCCGCGAACGTTGGCATCACCCGGCACAAAAGCCATGATTTCGAATCCAAGCGCCGCAAGACGAAGATTCACCCGAGCAATGTCCTCCAGAGCTAAACCGGTATAAGGCTTGGGGTAATAATTGTGGCAGGCGGCAAAACGAGTCACATCGGCACCGGCCTCACGCCACGATGCGATTTCAACAGAACTCACCGTCGAAGCATTAACCACAATGCGAAACACACCGGACAGCTCCGCGACCCGCTGAGCGCTAAAGCCATAGTCCAAGCGAAGGTATTCCAGCCCCAGATCGCGCAGATCCTCGATGCGCTCAAGCCCGAGCAAATCGCACGTGCGCGGCCCCACATCGGCAATGAGCGCAATGCCACGGGCGGAAAGCAGCGACAGCACATGACGGACCTTATCGGTATACGCCGCTCCCCCATCCTCGGGAATATGCAGCGAGGTGAACGCATAGCGCGCACCCGCCGCGGCACCGTGTTCAATCGTCCGCTCAATATCCTGCAGAGGGTTGGAAAGATAAATCGAAATACCCGTTTTCACGCTTCAACACTCCTTTAAAAAAGGCCGGCGGAGCAGTTAGCCCCGCCGGCACAACCATAGCATCAAGAAATCTGCCGCGCGCCGCGAGCCCTGAGCAACACGGCTCGCGATATCAAACTACTCGCCAAAGAACTCGTTGATCTTCTGCTCGTCGACGCCAAAGAACCACGTCAGGACAAAGCCGGCGGCATAGGCAAGCAGCATAGCGGCAACGTAGCCGAGCTGCTGACCAGGAACGACGATCAGCAGGCCAAACAGACCGGAAACGCCCTGAGAAACCGTGCCGATGTGAAGCAGCGCCGCGAGCGCGCCGCCAAATCCGGCACCCAGGCAGGCCGTTACAAACGGACGAACGAGCGGCAGCGTAACGGCATACATCAGAGGCTCGCCCACACCGAGGATTCCAACGGGAATGGACTCTGCGACGTACTTCTTGAGCTTGGCGTTCTTGGTCTTAAAGTACAGCGCCAAACCGGCACCGACCTGGCCGCCGCCAGCCATCATAAGGATGGGGAGCAGGTAATTGATGCCCTTGGTAGCGCCGTCGGGATCGTTGAGCATAGCGTGGATCGGCGTGAGCGCCTGATGCAGGCCGACGGAAACCAGCGGCAAGAAGCCTGCCGACAGGATATAGCCGCCCAGGACGCCCAGCTTCTCGAAGATAAAGGTCAAAACGCTAAAGATGGCAGTCGTCAGCCATGCGCCAACCGGCTGGATGACGAGCATCAGAGCAAAGGCGCCGATGATGAGCACCAGCAGCGGGGACAAGAATGTATCGAGTGCGTTGGGCATAACCTTGCGAATCTGACGCTCCATCCAGGCAAAAAATGCGCCAGCGATAAGAGCCGCGATCATGCCGCCCGCTGCGGGGTTGTACTGCGCATTGGTGAGCGGCAGCAGAATGGCAGTGGCAGGATCGGCCGCGCCAGGCGCAAGCAGGGGCATGGCACTGTTAGCGATACACATCATGCCGGCGATGCCGCCCAGCGCAGCGGAGCCGCCAAACTCACGTGCCGCGTTATAGCCCACCAAGATGGGCAGATAGGCAAACAGGGCCCAGCCCATGGAACGAATGCCCTGGTACCACCACTCGCCTGCAAGCGCGCCTGCCGTCGAGACGTTAATGACGTTGCAGATACCGTTGATGAGGCCAGCCGCAATGATGCCGGGAAGCAGGGCGACGAAGACATTGGAAATCTTCTTGAGGAAGGCCTGAACCGGCTTGGACTCGTACTTTGCCTTCTGCGCGGCCTTGTTTGTGGCCGCAGCGTCAACCACGCTCTCGTCGGCAACGCCTTTCGCAAGGCCGGTGAGCTTGGAGAACTCCTCGAGCACCTTATTCACCTTGCCCGGACCCAGCACGATCTGCATCGTGTCGTCCTCGACCAAGCCCATCACGCCGTCGAGTGCCTTAATACCCTCCGTGTCGACGTTGCCCGTGTCTTTGACGGTCACGCGCAGGCGCGTCATGCACGCCGCGTTTGCGAGCACGTTGTCTTTACCGCCCAAAAGGTCCAGCAGCTTTTGAGCCAGCTCTTTGTTCGTCATAACTCCTCCTTGTATTGGGTATCTCGTCTGGATGTCATATCAGCTCACGCCGCGCACCTATTGGGCATCGGCATTGCTCTTCTCATGGCCACTCACCGCAGCACGGACATGGCCTCTCGCTCGCTCAAGAGCTACCGCAGCCTGCTCGGCATCGCAGCCCAGCAGTACCGAGACAATAGCGGTTTTTACGTGGCCGCCGGCATCTGCAAGCGCCTGAATAGCGCGCTCGCGCGTGCAGCCGGTCGCCTCCATCACGATGTTCTGGCCGCGCACCACCAACTTCTCGTTCGTCTGCTGCACATCGACCATCAGGTTTTGGTATACCTTGCCGATCTTGACCATGGCACCGGTCGAAATCAT
Source organism: uncultured Collinsella sp. (assembly GCA_937937635.1). Lineage (GTDB taxonomy): Bacteria > Actinomycetota > Coriobacteriia > Coriobacteriales > Coriobacteriaceae > Collinsella. The sequence goes on along the minus strand of CALDCF010000075.1, from coordinate 24,841 downwards.
GTTGAGAATGAGCTTTTGAACCGTTCCCGCCTTGAGCCTCGTTGAGCCGGTCAGCACCTCGGGACCGGGCACGGGTTCAATGGCAAGATCTGCGCTCTCCCCGATCTTCGACCCTTGGTTGCAGGCAATTGCAATGGTCTTGCACCCAGTTGCCTTGGCGTACACGAGGCCGCCCACCACATAGGGAGTACGACCGCTTGCCGCCAGGCCAACGACAAGATCCTTGTCCGAGAGTCCACGCTCCCGCAGGTCGCTCGCGCCAAGCTCCTCGCTGTCTTCGGCACCTTCGACAGCCTTGATAAACGCCGTCTCGCCTCCGGCAATGAGCCCGACAATCAGATCGGGTGACACGCCAAACGTGGGCGGACACTCCGAAGCGTCGAGTACACCCAGACGACCGCTGGTGCCTGCGCCCATGTAAAAGACGCGCCCGCCGCGCTCGAGTGCCTCAGCAGCCCAGTCGATTGCCGTGGCAACCTGGGGCAACACTTTCGTGACCGACTGGACGGCACGAAGATCCTCATCGTTCATCGTCGTGACGATCTGCAGCGATGTCATCGTATCGAGGTCCATTGACCTTTGATTACGCTGTTCGGTCGTGAATTTTGTTAAATCGAGCATTTCTTTCACCTCATCTTTCCTGTTTCTCGATGTAGTTTTGCTTAATGACATGCGTCGCCCGTTCGTAGTCGCTGGCAACGTAAGCAGCGTACAGGGCATCGACAACCATAAGCTGGGCCATACGCGAAGCCATGGCACCGCTGCGGACCAAGGGCTCACTCGCAGCGACGCCGAGCACGGCATCGGCCATGGTGGCAAGCTTGGATGATCCATCTACTTTGGTCACGGCCACAACGGGACAGTTGTGACGTTGGGCCTCGGCGGTGCAGTCCAGCACCTCTTGTGTCAAGCCCGAGTAGCTAAAGGCGATTGCCATATCGCCCTCATGCATGTTCTTGGCACACAAGAGCTGATCATGCCAGTCGTCGTACAGATGGCACTCTTTGTCGACACGCATGAGCTTTTGCGCCAGATCGTGCGCGACCAAACGAGAGGCACCGATACCGAACAGATTGACCGCGCGTGCCCGCTTAAGATAGGTCGCACATCGCTCCAAGACGGTGTAATCGAGCGTTCGCGCCGTCGCTTCGATCGTGCGCACGTTGCTTTTCATCACCTTCCCCACGATACGTTCAACGCTGTCATCCATGGAGATGTCCTCGAGGGCAACGTCTTTCTTGTCACCCAAGAGCGCCAGCTCGGCAATCAGTTCGCGCTGGAACTCCTTGTAGCCCGCAAAACCCAAGCGCTTGCAAAAGCGCAAAATGCTCGAGGGCGAGGAGAACGTGGCATCGGCAAGACCGCGGACGGACAGCCCGACCACCTCGTGCGGATGAGCGCTTACATATGCGATGACATTGCGTTCCGCCGGGCTCGCGCTGAGCTCACGCTCGCGAAGCCGCAAAAGCAATCCGTTTGCCATCTCAAACACCTCCGTTGAGAAGAATTAAAGACCAACGAACGATTCGTACCGGATATAAACAGCTTTTACGGTACATTGTGCCGCATCGTGGCGCACAAAGGGCGAGCGTTCTACCGCTCGCCCCTCAAATCCGACCGCTCGGAAATACGCGCGACACAAAATAATTCAACAAGATCGCATTATCAAAAACGGGCTTGTTACCGGCTAGCGCCTCGCATGGGCGCCGATCGGCCGAGTCGCATAGCGCACCAACGCCGCTGCCAGCAATACCAACAGCATGGCGGTGACATAGCCCGCAGCATCGAATCCTAAATCGATAACGTCGAAATGCCTGCCGGGAACAAAGATCTTATGTACCTGATCGCCAACGGAGCAGACGGCGCAAAAGAGCAACACGGGCACGCAACGGGAGCATACGCTCCACGGACGCCTGGAAAAGCAAACCACGACCACCGAGGCGAACAATCCGACGAAGAAAAACTCTACGGTATGGGCAACGCGACGGACGTTCGTGCCCACCCACATGCGAATGGAAGCAAGTCGGCCAGACCGGACATTCGAAGCAGCCGAATCGGTGCCCCCGGTCATCCCGTTCTCGGTCTGAGCTTCACCCGCGACATCGGCAGCCTGTACGCCCGTAGCCTGACCCTCCACCACACGCGCGGTGGACTCGCTCAGCAACGACGTCTCCACCGCATTTTGCTCCGTCAGCACCCAGATGCCCGCCAGCGTTGCAGCGAACAGAACGATCGCGGTCCATCCGATTATTTGTTTTACGCGCGCCAAGGGCCTACCTCCTTTTTTGAATATCAGCGAGTGTAGCCCCAAATGACATCGTCACCGTATCAAAATTTGAATCGCAACAGGAAGCGCCAAAGCGACGCAAACCCCTACCCCGCCTCGCGCATCCAGCGATCGAACGTCCCCACGCACACGCCCAGGCACTTTGCTGCCTGGCTGCGGGTAATATCGCCCGCCTCATAGCTATCGCGTACCAGATCAAACTGAGGAGGGCACGGCTTGCGAGGTCGACCGAAACGGACCCCTCGCGCCCGCGCCGCTGCAATTCCCTCCGCTTGGCGCCGATGAATATTCTCGCGCTCCACCTGCGCCACGTAGCTCAGCAGTTGCAGCACAATATCGGCAATCAGGGTATTAGTCACATCCGGCGTGCCGCTTGCCCTGGCGCGCGTGTCAAGCAATGGCATGTCCAACACCACAATGGCAACCCCGAGCTCCTTGGTAATGCGTCGCCATTCCTCAAGAATCTCGGAGTAATTACGGCCAAGTCGGTCGATAGAAAGCACCACCAGCACGTCCCCGTCTCCCAGGATGTGCAGCAGCTCGCGATACCGCGGGCGATCGAAGTCCTTGCCGCTCGCATGGTCGGCATAAATATTCGCCGAGCCCACGCCATAGGCGCCCAGCGCATCCAGCTGCCGATTCAGATTCTGATCGCGCGAACTCACCCGCGCATAACCGTACACCGTCGCCATCTCATCCCCGCTTTCTTGTAAACCTGCCAAAAAGGGACAGGTTTATTTTGGTAGGATTTACCTCTCCAATAGCAGGTAAGCGGGCGGCCGAGCAGACGGCAAGATAGCCACGATTCAAATGCGGAGGGCGGTCCTGAAAGGCCGCCCTCCGCCCCCACACCATGAGTCGGGATTTGGCTAATGGATAAGCTTAAAGTCCAAGTGCCCACGCGTGGTATTGACACGCGAGACCTCGACAATCACGCGCTGACCCAGTTCATAGCGAGTCCCCGTGTCGGCGCCCGTCAGCGTAAGTGCATCCTCGTCGAACTCGAACCACTCGTTGCCCAGGCTCTTGATCGAAACCAAGCCTTCGGCCTGCGTTAGGTCCAAGCGCACAAAGAGGCCCATGCTGCTAACCCACGAGACGGTTCCGGCATAGCGCTCGCCCAGACGGTCCTCATAGTACTGGGCAATCTTGATCTTTTGCGTCGCATGGCTGGCGGCATCGGCCGCACGCTCCGCATCGCTGCACGCACGGCAAATCTGCGGCAGAATGCGCGGCAGCGACTCGCGCCCCTTGCCGATCAGCCGCGACGTACGGACCAAGGCGTCCTTGCCGCCGAGCTGCTCATAGGCCAACTGCAGTTTGAGCACGCGGTGCACCACCAGATCGGGATAGCGACGGATGGGACTCGTAAAGTGACAGTAGCACGGCGCGGCGAGCGCAAAGTGGCCCTCGTTGCGCGGCTTGTACAGCGCACGCTGCATGCTGCGCAGAAGCAGCGTGTTGACGAGCGGTGCGTTTGCCGTACCGGCGGCAGCATCAACTGCAGCCTGCAGCTCATCGGGACTCCCCAGGGCAATACCGGCAGCACGGCGATCGTCGATGATGCCCAGCTGCGCCAGCGCAACGGCGGCACCGTGCAGGCTATCGGGGCTCGGATCCTCATGCACGCGATAGCAGGCCTCGATATCACGGTCTGCCAGCCACTCTGCAACGCACTCGTTGGCGAGCAGCATGGCTTCCTCGATAAGCGACGTGGCGCACGAACGCTCACGCGCCACAATCTGCACGGGTACCCCGTCCTCGTCCAATAGAGCGCGAATCTCGGCCGTGTCAAAATCGACTGAGCCGCGGACGCGACGAATACGACGGCGAAGTTCGGCGAGTTCGTTGGCGGCGACAAGGAAATTGCCGAGGTCGACGTTGCAGCCGCGGGCGGCCTTCTCGCACGCAAGACCGCGCTCAAGCGCCTCCTCGCGCGAGGCCTCAGCAGCCGCAACATCCTCGGCCGCACCCTCCAGCACCGAATACTCAACCGCGCCGGCACGCACCAGCAGCGCCTCGGCGCCGTCATAGTCCATACGCACACGCGAGCGAATCACGCTGGGGTACGGATCGTAATGCCGCACGCGACCCTGCGCATCGAGCTCAATGTCAACGGTAAACGCAAGACGGTCCTCGTCAGGGCGAAGCGAGCACAGGTCACAGGACAGGCGTTCGGGCAGCATGGGAAGCACGCGATCGGCCAGATACACCGATGTCGTACGATGGCGAGCCTCAAGATCGATATGCCCGTCCCAAGCCACATAGTGTGAAACGTCGGCGATATGCACACCCAGCTTGTAGCCGCCCTCGGGCGTGCGCTCCAGCGAAATGGCATCGTCAAAGTCGCGCGCGTCGACCGGGTCGATCGTGATGACAAAGCGGTCGCGCAGATCGCGGCGGAGCGGGTCCTTAAGCGCCGCGGACACATCGAGCGAAAGCCCCTCGGCCTCGTCCAGCGCGGCCTCGGGATAGCTATCGGTATAGCCGTAACGCGCCATCACGTATTGAACGCCCAAATCGGGCGCGTCATCTCCGCCAATGCGGCGTTCGATCGTCACGGTGCCCGATTCCAGGCGCGTCGGGTAGGTCAAAATGCGCGCGACAACGGCATCACCCGGGTGGACGCCCAGACGATCCGCCGAGGTATCCTCGGGCAGAATGAAGAAGTCGGCCTTCAGGCGCGAATCGAGTGGCTCGATCACGCCGAGCGGACCGGCAGTCTGGTACGTGCCCACCACACTGATGGCGGCGCGCTCGACGACCCCCTCGATCACGGCACGACGCTCACCGTGCGGGCTGTTCTTAATGCTCACGGCGACGGTATCGCCATCCATGATCTCGCGCTTACCGCGACCCATGACTTTGTAGTCGCCGTTCTCGGTTATGACATAGGCGCTGTGCTCATGGAGCTGCACGCGTCCGGTCAGACTCGGGCGGCGCTCGCTGCGCACCGGTCCACGCTTGTTGCGGGCACCGCGCTTATGCTTGTTATTGCGCCCCATGGCGCCTCCTAACTATCGATTGCATACTCCAAAGAGTCTACCCAAATGATCCCCAAGCGGCAGAGGAATCAAAAAACGGGCCGCCCCATAAGAGACGACCCGTTGAAAGAAATGAATTCCGGGCATGCCTACACGCGCAGGTAGCGGCGCATGGCGATGGCAGAACCAAAGAGACCGATAATCACGCCGACCAAAATCAGCGCAGCATAGGTCACCAGGTAGTACTGCATCGGCAGGGTAAACGACATCCAGCCGATGCTCTCCTGCAGACGCGGAATCATCAGGTTGCGCAGCAGCTCCAGCACGCCGATGGAAAGCAGCGAGCCCAAAATGGCCTGCAGCACGCCCTCGGTGATAAACGGGCCGCGAATGAAGCCGTTGCTGGCGCCGACCAGACGCATAATCGCGATCTCGCGACGACGCGCCGTGATGGACAGGCGAATCGTGTTGTTGATAAAAATGAACGCGATAAAGGTCAGCAGACCGACGAGCACCACGGCGGCGATGCGGATGTAGTTGGTCACCTGGAACAGGCGGCTCACTTCCTCCTGGCCGTACAGTACGCTCGCGTTGACATCGCCATCATCCGCGATCTTCTGGAAATCGGCGTCGTCCTTGAGCTTCTCAGCCGTGCTCTCGACCTTGGACGGATCGTCCATCTCGATCGCAAACGAAGCCGGCAACGGGTTCTGGCCATCGAGCGCGCTCATGGTGGCGTCGGCGTTGCCCGACATCTTGCTCGTATACTCGGCCAGCGCGTCATCCTTGTCCTTGTAGGTCACGGACTTGACGTTGCTCCATGTCTTAAGCTCGGCCTCAAAAGCCTGAACATCGGCCTGATCGGCGTCATCGCTAATGAACGCGTTGATGACAACCTGATCCTCGACGGTGCCGATCACGGAGTTCAGCATCGCGGAGCCCATAATGAACAGGCCGATGATAAACAGCGAAAGGAAGATCGTGATGACGGCGCCGAGCGAGGTGGTCCAGTTACGGAAGAAGTGGCTGATTGCCTCCTTGAAGGAGTAGCCCACGTTAGTTGGTGCCATAGTTGCCGTAACCTCCCCTCTCCTGGTCGCGGATTACGTGGCCGCCCTCGAGGGCGATCACGCGACGGTGCATGCTATCGACCATCTCGCGGTCGTGCGTGGCGACGATCACGGTGGTGCCGGTGCGGTTAATGCGCTCGAGCAGCTTCATGATGCCCAGCGAAATCGCCGGGTCGAGGTTGCCCGTGGGCTCGTCACAGATCAAAAGCGGCGGGCGGTTGACCATGGCGCGGGCAACGGCAACGCGCTGCTGCTCGCCACCGGAAAGCTGATCGGGCAGCGAGTCCATCTGATCAGCCAGGCCGACCAGACGCAGCACCTCGGGAACCTGGCTGCGAATAACGCCCTTGGGCTTGCCGATGCACTGCAGGGCAAACGCCACGTTTTCGTAGGCAGATTTTTGAGGCAGAAGCTTAAAGTCCTGGAACACGGCGCCAATCTGACGACGCAGGAACGGAACCTTGCGATTCTTGATCTTCATGAGGTCCTGACCGGCAACCAGGATGCGGCCGCTCGTCGGCTTGACGTCGCGGTTGAGCGTCGACAGCAGCGTGGTCTTACCCGAGCCGGAATGACCGACCAGGAAGACGAACTCGCCCGGATAGATCTCGATGTTGATGTCGTCGAGTGCAGGCTTGTTGGGCTGTGCCGGATAGATCTTGGTGACATGCTCCATAAGGATGACGGGCTCGACACCGGCCTGCTTGGCCATCTTCTTGCGGCTGGCTTGCGGATCGATGGGCGCAAACACCGACGTAAAATCGGGGTTGTTGAGCGCGTTATCGAGGCTTGCGACCTCGGCGGCCTGATCGCTCTCGACCACCGGGACAGCAGGCTGCGTGGGATCGGGAATAGCGGCAAAGAGACCGGACTGCGCAGGCTGAGGAACCGGCGTCGCAGGGGCCATGGGGTCGGGAATGCCGGCCATGGTAGGCTGCGGCGTGGCGGCGCCAGCCTGAGGCTGCTCCACGCGAGCGGTCACGGCCTGAACGGGCTCAAAACCCGCCGTGCCGGAAAGCGCGACATCGCTGGTAGGATTGTAGGCAAAGGGATCGGATGCCGGCTGTGCCTGATCTGCCGGCTGAGCGGGGGCCTGAGCAACAGGCTGGCCCTCTGAATCCGGAGTGGCGAAACGACTGCCCTGGACGCCCGTCTGCGTCTTGGGGGCATCATCGCCCGCACCGGAGGTACGGAAGTGGTTACCCACTGGTGCTCCTTATCGTCGTGCGTTTAAACTACATGAGCGCTTTACATTTTAGCAGCATTAGCTTTACTGCACATAAGAAGCATGGCGGGGTTTGGGTCTCACCGGCCGGGCGCAGGGTTACCTCCCAAATCGTCCTCGCGCATGGCCGGCATTTGTCCTGCTCCTGCGGAGCTGCGGACAAACGCCGGCCTGCGCTGCGGAAAGATTTGGGAGGTAACCCTGCGCCCGGCCTGCGGCTACTATGGGGCCGACGCACCAACTTGAGATGCTGCGCATACAAAGTTGGAAGGGTCTGAATTGCACTTTGTTGGGATGGGCCCGTTTCCCCATGGGAACTTTGCTTGGCAGGACTCTAATTTAAATTCAGCATAAACAGGGGCGCCCTCTTTGAGGACGCCCCTGTTCTGGCTTGTTTGCGGTTGTCGACGCGATACTTTGCCTCGTCTTGCCTTATGCCAAGAACTCCTTGGTGGTCGCCACGATGTTGGCGGCGTCCAGGCCATACTTGTGCAAGAGCTCGGCACCCGGGCCAGACTCACCGAAGGTGTCGTTGACGCCGATCTTCTTGAGCGGCGTCGGGCACTGCTCGCACAGGACGTCGGCAACGGCGCTGCCCAGGCCACCGATCACAGAGTGCTCCTCGACGGTCACGACGTGGCCGGTCTTGGTGGCGCTCTTGACGATCAGGTCGGCATCGATGGGCTTGATGGTGTGCATGTTGATGACCTCGGCGTCGATGCCCTCGGCAGCGAGCTGCTCGGCGGCCTCGAGAGCCTCGCCGACCATCAGGCCGCAGACGATGATGGTCACATCGGCGCCCTCGCGCATGACAATGCCCTTACCCAACTCGAACTTGTAGGTCTCGGGGTCGTTAATAACCGGCGAGGCCAGACGGGCGAAGCGCATGTACACCGGACCGTCGCACTCGTAGGCGGCGCGCGTCACGGCGCGGGCCTCGACGTCGTCGGCAGGAACGATAACGGTCATGCCGGGGATGACGCGCATGAGGGCGATATCCTCGCAGCACTGGTGCGTGGCACCGTCCTCGCCCACCGAGATACCGGCGTGCGTGGCACCGATCTTAACGTTGAGGTGCGGGTAGCCGATGGAGTTGCGGACCTGCTCAAAGGCGCGACCGGCAGCGAACATGGCAAAGGTACTCGCGAAGGCAACACGACCGGTGGTCGCGATACCGGCGGCGACGCCCATCAGGTTGCTCTCGGCAATGCCCACATCGAAGAAGCGGTCGGGGCAGGCCGCCTTGAACTTACCGGTCTGCGTGGCGGCGGCCAGATCGGCGTCGAGGACCACAAAGTCATCGTGCTCGTTGGCGAGCTCGACGAGGGCCTCGCCGTAGCTTACGCGCGTGGCGATTTTCTTGACGTCTGCCATCCTAGAGCTCCTCTCCGGCGGCCGTGAGCTCTGCCATGGCCTGCTCAAACTGTTCATCATTGGGGGCCTTGCCGTGCCAACCAACCTGGTTCTCCATAAAGGACACGCCCTTGCCCTTCAGGGTCTCGGCGATAATGGCGGTCGGCTGGCCCTTGGTAGCGCGAGCCTCGGCAAAGGCGGCGCGAATCTGATCGAAATCGTTGCCGTCGGCAAGCTCCACCACGTGGAACTTAAAGGCACGGAACTTGTCGGCGAGCGGCATGGGGTCGTTGACTTCCTCGACGGGGCCGTCGATCTGCAGGCCGTTGTGGTCGACGATCACGCAGAGGTTATCGAGCTGCTGGTTGCCGGCAAACATGGCGGCCTCCCAGACCTGGCCCTCCTCGCTCTCGCCGTCGCCTAGCAGGGCGTAGGTGCGATAGTCGTCGCCCCAGTGCTTGGCGGCAACGGCCATGCCCACGGCGGCGGAGATGCCCTGGCCGAGCGAACCGGTGGACATGTCAACGCCCGGAGTGTCGTTCATGTTGGGATGACCCTGCAGGTGGCTGCCGATGTGGCGCAGCGTCTCAAGATCCTCCTTGGGGAAGAACCCACGCTCGGCGAGCACAGCGTACAGACCAGGTGCACAGTGGCCCTTGGAAAGCACAAAGCGATCGCGGTCGGCCTTGCGGGGATGGGCCGGGTCGACGTTCATTTCCTCAAAGTACAGATAGGTCATGATGTCGGCAGCGCCGAGCGAACCGCCCGGATGGCCGGACTTGGCAGCGTGCACGCCGGTGACGATGCCCTTCCTTACCTCGTTGGCAACCTTTTTGAGCTCTTCGTCGCTCATTGTGCCTTCCTTTCATCCTCATTAGACAAAATGCGCACGGCACCGAAGGTAATCCCAACACAGCCGCAATGCACGTACGTCATTCATTATGCTGGAAACTGATGGCTTTACCAGAGTTTTTATCATTATTTGAACAATTTAGCAGGCAGAACCGCTGATGAAACGGTTTATCAATGTGAACGTCTTTTGGATGGGACGCGGTCGGCCCTACGCGCTAATGTCCTTGAATCCCTCGCCGAAAGCTTCCGTAACGTCGGCGACCGTCACAATGGCGTGAGGATCGCGCTCGCGCACGATCGTCTTGAGGGTATTGAGCTCTCGACGGTTCACGATGACCATGATCACCGGCTTCTCGGCACCCGAATACATGCCAGTCGCCTTAAACTTGGTACAACCACGACCCAGGCCATACATGATATCGGCAGCGATATCAGGGAACTTGTCCGAGATGATGAGTACCATACGGCGTTTGTTGCCACCATCGACCACGGCATCGATCACGTAGCCGCTAATGACCATCGAAAGGCCTGCATATAGTGCATTTTCGATTGAAAAGACCGGAGCCGACAGCGCGCATACGGCAACATCGATCGCCATGACGGTCGAGCCCACGGGCAGCGAGGTATTACGCGAGATGATTTGGCCAATCGTGTCCGAGCCGCCGGTGTTGGCGCCGGCGCGCAGCACCATGCCGTAACCGATGCCTGTAATAATGCCGCCCCACATGGCAGGGAGCATCAGGTCCGCATCCGCCAGAGGTGCTACAAACGGGGCGAACAGATCGGTAAAGAAGCCCAGCAGCACAAAGCCCGTCGCGGTCTGCACCACGTAGAACATGCCGCCCTCGCGCATAACGACCAGCAACAGCAAGGCGTTCATCACGATCGTCTGAATACCAACGGGAAGCGATATGCCGCGCGATGCGCCGACCGCCTGGATAATGGTGGCAAGGCCCGTAACGCCACCGGCAGCAAGGCCGTTGGGAATCAAAAACAGGTCGGTCGCAATAGCGGCCAGAGCGCACCCCAACATAATCTGGGGCAGGTCGTGAAAGAAGTTCATCGATAGAATGCGCTTGATGTCCAGACGATATGCCATGCTACCTCCCTCAAAAAAGCGCACCCAAACGGATGCGCTTCGAACTTCTTGCTGTATTCGATTCTACCGATTCGCCGAACAAAAACCACCCCTGTACAGGGTTTATTCTGGATACAAACCCGTCCAACCGATGGGTTTTGCCGCGGTTAATAGCCATCTGGCGACTTATGCGTCCGGCGTTTCCGCATCGGCGTTGCCGGTGGCCCAGCGATGATAGCCGATCACAAACGGATCCAGGTCGCCATCGTCAAGAACGGCCTCGACGTTGCTGGTCTCAACGCCCGTGCGTAGGTCCTTAACCATCTGATACGGGTAGAGCACGTAGCTGCGGATCTGGTTGCCAAAACCAATCGTGGTCTTGGGCCCGCGGATCTCATCCAGGGCCTCGGCGCGCTTCTCGAGCTCAATCTCGTACAGGCGAGCCTTGAGGATCTGCATGCACGCGGCCTTGTTCTGGATCTGGCTGCGCTCGTTTTGGCAGGTGACCACAATGCCGCTGGGAAAATGCGTCACGCGCACGGCGGAGTCGGTGGTGTTAACGCCCTGACCGCCCGGGCCGCTCGCGTGGTACACGTCCACGCGGATGTCATCGGGACTGATTTCGATGTCGATATCATCGGGTAGCACGGGGATGACCTCGACGCCGGCAAACGTGGTCTGACGGCGCTTCTTGTCGTCGGTGGGGCTAATGCGAACCAAGCGGTGGACGCCGGCCTCGGCGCGCAGCATGCCAAATGCGTCCTTGCCCTCGACGGTAAAGGTCGCGCGGTCGATGCCGATGACCTCAGCAGCGGGGCAGTCGTTAATCGTGACCTTCCAGCCGCGACGCTGGCAGTACTTCATGTACATCTTAAAGAGCATGAAGGTCCAATCCTGGGCCTCCAGACCACCCTGTCCGGGCTTGATGGTCACAATGGCATCGCCGTGATCGAACTCACCGGTAAACCAGCTCGAAAGCTCAAGCTCATCGATGGCACGGGCCAGGCGCTCAGCCGTGGCTGTAGCCTCCTCGCGAAGGGCGGCGGCATCGGGGTCATCCCCCATCTCCTCGGCAAGCTCCAGCGCGGCGCGGGCATCGGAAAGCTCGCCGCGCGCGTTGTCCACGGCAGCGATATCTTCCTTGGTGCGCGCGATTTCCTCCATGGTGGCACGGGCGGCGTCGGCGTCATCCCAAAAGCCGGGGGCCACGCTTTTGGCCTCGAGCTCGGTCACGCGCGTGCGCTTTTCGTCCAAGTGGAGATACGACTCGACCTCGCCGAGCCGGTCCGCAAACGCGTCCAGCTCGGCGGGCGTTACCTCTAAAGCCTCAGCCATTAACGATTCCTGCCGTGGCAGTACTTAAACTTCTTGCCGCTACCGCAGGGGCACGGGTCGTTGCGGCCCACGTTGACGTACGGATCGTCGCTCTCGGACTTGCGATAGGTGGTCACCTTGCCACCGTTGTTGACGGCAGCCGGACCACCCTGGACAGCCGTGCGGGCCTGCACCTGCGCCTGCTTGCGCAGCACCGAGTCGCCGTTGTCACCATCGACCTCGGCAGGACCGGAGAAGTGCGCACCCTCGAGCGCGGGCTCCTCCTTGTGCTCCACGGCACGCGGGGCAGCCTTGATCTCGATGCGCAGAACCGTGCGCAGGTAATCCTCGTACATGGTGTCGACGAGGATCTGGAACGCGCCGTAGGCCTCGGTCTTGTACTCGACCAGCGGGTCGCGCTGGCCAAAGCCGCGCAGGCCGATGCCGGTCTTGAGATAGTCCATCTCCTGCAGGTAGTTCATCCAGCGGGTATCGATGACGCGCAGCATGACCTGGGTGTTGAGCTCGCGCATCAGGTCCTCGCCCAAGCGCTCGGCCTTCATGTTGTAGCACTTCTCTACGTAAGCCAGGACATCGGCAGCCAGAGCCTCATAATCCTCGTCGGGGAACTTCGGCGTATCGATGTGGCCGGTGAGCTCCACAACCCACTTGCGCAGGCCCTCCAGGTCGCGCTCGCCATCGTGACTGTCCTTGGTGCAGAACTCCTGAACGCAGCGGTACACGGTGTCGTGCATGACCTCGGTGATGTGGTCGGTCAGGTCCTTGCCGTCCAGAATCTTATTGCGCTCAGCGTAGATGACCTGGCGCTGCTTGTTCATGACGTCGTCGTACTCAAGGACGCTCTTGCGCATGGAGAAGTTGATGCTCTCGACCTTGTGCTGGGCGCTCTCGACGGCCTTGGAGATGATCTTGTGCTGGATGGGCATGTCGTCGCCCATGTCGGCCGTGACCATCATCTTGGAGACGCGGTCCATCTTGTCGCCGCCGAACAGGCGCATGAGGTCGTCCTCGAGCGACAGGTAGAACTGGGTCTCGCCCGGATCGCCCTGACGGCCGGAGCGGCCGCGCAGCTGGTTGTCGATACGACGGGACTCGTGGCGCTCGGTGCCGATAACGGTCAGGCCGCCGGCGGCAAGCACGCGCTCGCGCTCGGCCTTGCAGGTCTCCTTGGCCTCGGCGTTAAACTGCTCAAGCTGCTCGGGCGTCACGTCCTCCATGGTCAGGCCCTCGTACTCAAGGCGCTCGCGCACCAGCTCGTCGGGGTTGCCGCCCAACAGGATGTCGGTACCACGACCGGCCATGTTGGTAGCGATGGTCACGGCGCCGTAGCGTCCGGCCTGGGCAACGATATGAGCCTCGCGCTCATGGTGCTTGGCGTTGAGGACCTCGTGCGCGATGCCGCGCTTGGTAAGGGCGGCCGACAGCTTCTCGGAGCTCTCGATGGAGACGGTACCCACCAGGACCGGCTGGCCCTTGGCGTGACGCTGCTCGACATCGTCGGCGACGGCGTTGTACTTGGCCTGAATGGTACGGTACACCAGGTCCTCGTGATCAACACGCTGAACGGGTTTGTTGGAGGGGATGACCTCGACGGGCAGCTTGTAGATCTCGCGGAACTCGGCATCCTCGGTGAGTGCCGTACCGGTCATGCCGGAGAGCTTGTCATACAGACGGAAGTAGTTCTGCAAGGTGATAGTGGCCAGCGTCTGGTTCTCCTCGCGTACGAGCACGCCCTCTTTGGCCTCGATGGCCTGGTGCAGGCCCTCGGAGTAACGGCGGCCTTCCATAATGCGGCCGGTGAACTCGTCGACGATCTTGACCTCGCCGTTGGTGACCACATACTGCTTGTCGCGGTGGAACATGTACTGGGCCTTCAGCGCCTGCTGCAGGTGGTTGACCAGCTGGCCGGAGAGATCGGCATAGATGTCATCGATACCCAGGCGGCGCTCGATCTTCTTAAGACCGCGCTCGGTGGCGGCGATGGTGTGCTTGGCCTCGTCCATGACGTAGTCGCCCGTGGGTTCAACGTCCTCGGTGGCGGTAAGCATGTCGTGCGACACGTCCTCGCCGCGCTCAAGGCCACGCACGGCACGCGCGAAGTCCTTGTAGGTACTGGCGGACTTGGTGCCAGCGCCCGAGATGATCAGCGGGGTGCGAGCCTCATCGATCAGGATGGAGTCGACCTCGTCGACGATGGCGTAGTTGTGACCGCGCTGAACACGCTGCTCGGGGCGGGTGACCATGTTGTCGCGCAGGTAGTCGAAGCCGAACTCGGAGTTAGTGCCGTAGGTGACGTCGGCCTGGTAGGCCGGACGCTTGAGCTCGAGCGGCATGTTGTTCTGGAGCAGACCGACGGTCATGCCCAGGTACTTATAGATGCGGCCCATCCACTCGGAGTCGCGCTTGGCAAGGTAATCATTGACAGTAACGACGTGCACGCCCTTGCCGGCAATGGCGTTGAGATAGCCGGCCAACGTGGAGACGAGCGTCTTGCCCTCGCCGGTCTTCATCTCGGCGATGTGGCCCTCGTGCAGTGCCATGGCGCCAATGAGCTGCACGTCAAAGTGGCGCATACCCATGGTGCGCTTGGAAGCCTCACGCACGGTGGCAAAGGCCTCGGGGAGCATGTCGTCGAGCGACTCGCCGTTGGCATAGCGCTCGCGGAACTTATCGGTCTGGCCGCGGAGCTCCTCCTCGGTCATCTTCTCAAACTGGGGCTCAAGACCGTTGATCTGATCGACGATCTTGTAGTAGCGCTTAAGGTCCTTATCGGATCCAAAGGACAGCAGCTTTGACATGAATCCCATGTGGTTTTCCTTTTTGGCCATCGCCCGTGCCATGCAGCTGCGGGCGAGTTAAACACAGATGATTGTACTTTAGCCAAACAAGGCGCGGCCTATACGGTCGACCTCGACCGCCACGTAATAACTACGACCAACCTGCCAAAAAGGGACTGGTTTATTTTGGCAGCTTTTATCTGAGCAAACGCCGTCTCTCTGCCATTTGGTGCAAGCCAACCTGTCCCCTTCGCACAATCTGGCGCAATGGGGACAGGTTGGCTTGCGCCAATAAAAAGAAAAGGGCCGCGCACCCAAACGAATGCACAGCCCTTATGCCATGAATGCGAGCGATTCCGCGGCGAGCTATTTACTCAGCAGCCTCGGTGGTCTCGGCCTCGGCAGCAGCCTCCTCGACGGGAGCCTCTGCGGGAGCCTCGGCGGCCTGCTTGGCAGCCTCCTCGGCGAACTTAGCGGCACGCTTAGCCTTCTCGGCAGCCTTAGCCTCAGCGGCGGCCTTGCGAGCGGCCTCGGCCTCAGCAGCCTTGGCGGCCTTGGCAGCCTTGGCCTCCTCAGCCTTCTTGAGCTGGGCGGCAGCGGCGCCACCGAACTTGTCGGCGAAGCGCTGGACGCGTCCACCGGTGTCGACGAACTTCTGCTGGCCGGTGTAGAACGGGTGGCACTCGTTGCAAAGCTCGACCTTCATCTCGGACACGGTTGCGTGCGTCTTGAAGGTGTTGCCGCAGGAGCACGTCACCGTGCACTCGACATACTGGGGATGGATACCCTGCTTCATGGTAGGACTCCTTATTAGTCAGGCGCTGGTTACCGATCAGCGCATAAGGCGTCTTGGTTTCCGACCAAGACAACAAACTCGGCTATGGTACCACGGCGCCGCGTGTCCCACAAAAGGTTCACGGTCTTTTCGGAACGACACGAGCTGGACCTTAAATATCAACTTCATCCGAACACTCCCCCACATTCATCTCTCGTATGTATCGAGGTATTCCTGCTTGAGCGTCTGCGAGGACGACTTGATCTTTTCCACGAGCGTGCCGGCCTCGATGAAGTAGAACGAGTTGGTGAGGTCTGCCAGGTCGTCGAGTAGATGGCTTGAAATGAGCACGCTGCGTCCCCGCGCCACTTCGCTGCGCATCGCGTCGCAGGAGGTTTTCCGTTTTCCCGGATCGAGGCCGTTCAGCGGTTCATCGAGGATGAGGTACGGGCAATCGGTCGCTATCGCCATGGCAAGCTTTACCTGCTGCTTCATTCCTGTCGAGAGTTTACGGGTCGGCTTGTCGAGATATGGGGAGATTCCGAGGGAGTCGCAGAGCGAGTCGATGTCGGCGGCCGATTTCCACGCCTCCCTAACGAAAGCAAGGTGCTCGATGGCCGATAGCGTGGGATAGAGATCCGCGCTGCCCGAAGAGCTCAGGTAGACGAGTTCTGCAAATTCGGCTGATCGACGTTGGCAGATTCCGTCTGCCGCCAGGCTTCCCGAGCGGATGCGGGTGGGAAATTGGCCCGACAGCGCTTCAAGAAGGGTGGTTTTCCCCGAGCCGTTGGGAGCAACGAGGCCCGCCGCCGTTCCCGGGCTCAGGAAAAGCGACCCGATTGAAAGTATCGTCGTGCTTCCGTATCCCACGCTCGCGTCTAGAAGCTCGAGCCCATGGTGCTTTTTCGCGGGTCCAGGCTGTTTGGGGGAACGTGTCGCAACGGCGCCGACCGCAAAAAAGACCGCGACGTATGCCAGGGCCACGGCAAGCATCGATGCGCTGCCTGAACCGGAGCCAATGAATTCTGTCGGGAAGCATCCTACGTAACCCGTGGCCTCGATAGGCGAGAACACGGCCAGCGGCAGGAGCCCGAGCACGGCGTTATGCCCTAGTGCCGAATCGGACAGTAACGGGAATGCCGGGGCCGCGACAAGCAGCGCTGAGGTAAGGGGGCCCGCGAGGACGCGCCTCGTTGCGGTCGATAGGACGGCGGAGAAAACGGATATCAAGGTTCCGCCCGCAAGCAGCGCGAGAAGCAGGGCCGTGAAGACGTTTCCCGCGGTCGTGGTGGTAAGCGCGCCGTCATGGAAGAAGGCGATCGGGTACCCAATTTGCCCGAAGCCGTTTAGGGCCAAGGCGTAAATGCCCCCGGGTGCGAGGCCGGCGAGGAGCATCGCGGTCCCCGCGACGATTATCGAAAACACGATCTGGATAAGGCGCCGGAATTTGGGTGCGGGCGCCTTTGCCGCCAGGGTACCGGGCCTTGTGGCGCCGAGCAGGAGTATCGACGAGAGAAGGAAGGGGATGAAGGGAAGGAAAGACGGCGCCGCGGCAATGGCGTAAGGCAGGAAGGAAAGGAATGGCAGGTCGTTTGCGGAGGCCGGGATATCCGTGATGCCGGAGCTGCTCAGGGCGCGGCAATATGCGAGCTCCGCGTCATTGGTCTCTCGGTCTCCCACGATGGACCCGGATTGGAAGCCCTCGTCCATGAGCGCGTAGTAGCTCTCGGCAGAATCGAGAAAGGCGGCGTCGGTTTGAGCGGCGAGGGCGGCGTTCGCGTATCTTGCAAGCTCAGCGTCATCTTGCTGCTCTGGCGATAGGTCTGTGCCGCTGGCCTGGGGCGCGCGCGTATTGAATGCGTCGACAAAGCTCTGCATGCCCTGCTTCATAAAGAAGGGCCCGTAGATGGGTGAATTGAACGCAATGGGGACGGAAAAGGCTGCAGCAAGAACGAGCGTACAAATCCATACGGCCTTGTCTCTTAGGATTAGTTTGAGAAGAAGTCGACAGTACATTCAGAAGCACCTACGTTCCTCAAAGAACTTTTAGATTAAAAGTAACAGACCGGATGAAGATACGTGCGACGGGGGCGAGGCGAATGGCTGAACGGTATCGATATGCGGGTTTAACGGCATATCGACCACATAGATTATTAACTTGCATTTCTACCCGCCCTTTTCGTAGAGTCGCCGATACGTGCTTAGCGCACCCTCGGCGCGTCCGGCAGGCTTTGCGAAATGGGATCCAGGAGACTTCGGCGCAGCATCATCTTGCGGAATGCTTCTAATGAGCCTCCCATCCTTCAAAAACAGAATCTCATCGCACAGCCTATCGACCGAATCCAAGATGTGGGATGACATGATGATGCACGTACCAGAATCGGCCAGCTTCCTGAGAATCTCGGAATGCAAGTCCACCCTGCTGGGGTCGAGCGCGTTCATGGGCTCATCTAATAGAAGGTACCGCGCGCCCGTCGCATACGCAATCGCCAGGGTAAGCTGCTGCTTCATGCCCTGGCTCAGAGTGCGGATCCTCATCTTCGCGAACTCGCCTATCTGCGTTTGTTCCACTATCTCTTCGATATCGCGAGCATGCGGCCACATATCGCAAACCATCTTGAGGTGATCTTCCGCACGCAATCCGGGATACAGCAGCGTCCCCTCACCAGGTGCATAGAAGATCATAGAACGGACCTCTCTCGCACCCGTACCCTGCACCTCATCCAGAACGATGCTCCCGTCCACGCGAGGACCCGGCAAACCTGCCATCGCACGCAGCAACGTCGTCTTTCCATGCCCGTTCGGAGCGACGAGACCGTAGACCGTACCCGGGGCAAACTCAGCGTTCACCGAATCTACGAGCACCTTCTTTCCATAAGA
Organism: uncultured Collinsella sp.; assembly: GCA_937937635.1. GTDB lineage: Bacteria > Actinomycetota > Coriobacteriia > Coriobacteriales > Coriobacteriaceae > Collinsella. The sequence goes on along the minus strand of CALDCF010000075.1, from coordinate 6,225 downwards.
GATCGTCAGCGTTTGAAGGTCAATCATCGAGATCATCCCCTTTCGATCTTTGGAACACTCAGGCGCACCATCAACGGAGATACGGCGCCCAAGACCACCAGCAGAGCGCCCGATGCGCCGACGACCTCTCCAAAAGGCATCGCGTTCGTCCCTCGCCCAAGGAACCCAATCGTCCCCACCTGGGAAGCGGGATCAAACGAGGCGAATGGAGCCAGCAGCGCGACGCCCATGCCCACGCTTTCAACATGAGCGCTCAACGAACCCAACACCAAGAGAACCGCGCAAACCATTCCGGTGACAACGGGGTTGCGGCTAATCGCTGCTGTCAACGCAGCGACGACGGAAATCACGCCGTATGCCATGACCAGCAACGGAATACTGCACAACACCGCCTCCCCCACCATGGACGTTGTCGAAGCTCCCGCCCGAATGAGAGCGACGGGATACTCCGATCCACCCGCACCGTTCTTAATCACGGACACAACGACAGCGGGAACCATCGACACCAAAAGCAGCACCAAGCCAAGCAGGAGAGCCAGCGCAACAGCCGTCAGAAAACGCACATGCGCTGTTGCGGGGATCTGGAGAACCAGAAGGGAACGACACTGCAGGTGGGTGCACGCGAGCGATGTGACAACCACGGGCAACAGCAAAAATAAGGAGGGAAGCGCTGCCTGGAGATACGAAAGGAGGATTAATGGGGGCATCTTCGTACTTAACTCGTAAACCTTGGGGTCCGGCAAGCTCGCGATCGACTCAAGCAGAAGGGCGCGCGCCTCCGCACGAGAAGGAGTCTCCGGCTCGATTCCGATCGATTGCAGGAGAGTCGCATCTGCCGCGCCCAGCTCACCTCGAGCGCGCTCGTACGTCGCAAGGCTTCGAAACCCCTCCGCAGGCATAGGCGCGTACACGAAACCCGAAAGAGCATCCCGCATGTCTTCCAGGGCCGCTTTGCCCTCGACGTCCATATTCGCAGCGTTCTGCTCTAGATACCGATCTATTGAACGGAGCTCCCCATCCCTATACCGAACAGCGGAAACGTTATCAGCGTCAGGAAACATCTCGACCAGAGCCGGGGCCAGCATCGTCGTCGACATTGCAATCGCGCATACGGCGAGGGTAGGAGAACGCAGGAGCAGTTTCCCCATCGTTCTTACGTATGCAACGGCAGAGGCACAAGCGCTCGAACGAGTTGCCGTTCTCGATGCAGCGAAGGAACCTCTCTCAAGACAAATCGGGGATATCGGGCGCGCGCAGCCGCTCTTTCCAGCAACGCAAAGCAGGCTAATTGCCAGCACCTCGATCCCGATTGCGCATACGAGGGCAATCGCGCCACGCTCGAAGCAAAGTCCAGGCAGATTCACTATCTGCGTTGTCGGGTACGGGCTATAGGCGCCGACGGTCAACTCAGTGTTCGCATACGTAAGGGGATTCAACAGGGCGAACTCACGTAAAGCGATGGATCTTCCGTAATACCCGGGAACCATCGTCACCCCCATCAGGGCACATACGAACACGATTCCAAGCGTAGGGTTATTGGCAATCTTCACGGCAAGGTGAACGACAAGCGAGATGAACGCTGCCACCAAGAATTGCAAGATGGCCGTCTGCGCGAACACCAGCCAAGCCGGTTTGATAACCGGAGTCGCATATTGAATGTAGCCTATCGGATAGAACGGCGAGCCCGGGCCATTCTTCACAAGCGCGGCGATTATCCCTGGAAGATTGATGGCGAGGACGGCAAGCATTGCAAAAACACTCGCCCATACGCTCGATGCAACAAGTCTACCCAGCTCGCCCATCGGTGCCTGGATGATGAGCTTTTCACGTTTGTTAAGACGCGCGGCAAGGAACGAGACGGCAACGGCCGTTGCGACCCATAGCAAGTACTCCTTCGATCCGTCATAATAGGTGTACTCTCCATCCGATATCTGCAGAAACGGAAGTAGGGGAGAGAGCGGTGCCAAGATAAGACGTCCCGCGGCAAGAGGGTACAGAAGCGCGGGCATGCTTGATGAAGAGGTATAGACACCGTCCTCCCCCGCATTCACAAGCGCATCCGCATAGGATGCTGACAATTCCTGCTCAACACGGGTTATTCCCGACTCGAGGTATTCGACCCGTCCGTCGATGCCAGCCGCGCTCCTGAAGACGGGCAGAGCACAAAGAACCATCAACGCAACAACGACAACACAGAGCGACCTGGAGGAGAGAAGCGACCTAAAGATCGCCTTCGAGATTTTGAGCATATTCATCGCCAACCTTAACCTCATCCAGTCGGAACAGAGGGGCCGAACAAAATGCTCGGCCCTTATTACTTGCCGGCAAAGTCAATTTAACATAAACTGTTAAAAAGTAACCTGAGTTTTTTAAATTCTTCGGAGGTTATTATGAGTTCCGACAATCGCACTCCCCGGCTTCATTCCTTCCGCATCGCATGTGCGATAGCCTCTGCGACCCTTTGCGCCACCGCCATCGCACAAGTGGCGTTCTCCTTAAAGCCAGCAATCGAAGTGCTCGACAACCCTGTAATTGCAGACTCCCCCGCGTATCCAGCCCTTGCGATCTCGACATTGGTCCCTGCCGTCATCGGTATCGCTACGACCATCCTCAGCGCCGTTCTCGTGTGGACGATCAAGAGCGGAGACCCCTTCAAGAAAGGGTCTGCGACATGCTTGAAGGTGCTCGGCATTCTCTTCGTTGTTCAAGCTGCCACCAGCCTCTACGCCGGCTCACTCAAAACCTCCGTTTCGATGTTTGGCGGCGAGGGGGCCGTCGGCGCCCAAGAGATCGCTTCATCATTCGATTGGACCTCTCTGGTTCTCGGCATCGTCCTGTTCATGCTTTCCCAGCTCTTCTTGTACGCCCGAGAGCTGTACCTCGACTCCGACGAGATTGCGTAAGGAAACGCCATGCCCGTAATTGTTCGCCTCGACAAGATCATGGCCGAGCGAAAGATTTCCTCGAACGAACTTGCCGAAAGGATTGGAACCACGCCCGTGAACCTGTCCCGTATTAAAAAAGGGCATATTCGCGGCATTCGCTTCAACACACTCGAGCAGCTATGCCTCGCCCTTCGTTGCCAACCCGGAGACCTTCTCGAAGTCATGAGCGAAGAGGATGCCCGAAAGGAGTTCGGACTCGATTGGTCCGCCGAGGATTAGAGGGCGGTCGTACTCGCCCTGCACACGGGGATGCGAATCGGCGAGGTCTGCGGCCTTCGGTGGTGCGATGTGGATTTCGAGACGGGCCTGATCTCGATCAGACACTCGGTGGCGTACGCGAAGGGAATGGGTTCGTTCATCAAGGACACCAAGACCCATGACGCCAGGGGTATCCCCATCGACCCGGTCGGCCTACTCCCCTTCCTGAAGGAGACCCACGAGATCGACTGCGGAAAGCTGCGCTTGCGCGGCCTTACCGGGGCGGTCGAGATCGGGGGCTGCTACATCCTGTCGGAGCCGGGCGCGACCTTCGCGACGACAAGCTATATCCGCAGGGCGTTCAAGACGTTCTCGGAGACCAACGGCCTCATGGGCACCAACGACGAGCTGATCACGTTCCACGGCCTTCGCCACACGTTCGCAACGCAGTGGATCCGCCAAGGCGGCGATATCAAGGCGCTCCAATCGATCCTCGGCCACAAGGACGCCATGGCGACGCTCAACGTCTACGCCGACATCGAGCCCATCTCCAAAATCCATAACATGCTGCGCGCCACGCCGTGCCTTTGGCGCGGGCACCTCGGGCCGAGGGTCGATCCGGGTCCCATGTTCCAACAGAGGATCCAGGAGTCCATCGAGACGCTCCAGGCGTTCGGCTACGGCATCACCGAGCCGGACGACCGAAATATCGCCATACGCGACGTGAAGACGAACAGTTGGCTCTAGCTCACCGAGTACGCGGCAGTGCTGGGCCCATCCCAACTGAGGTCACGGTGGTCCGATAGGGGCGCCGCCCGCGGCATGCGCCGCGGAGCGGTATCCCCTACCGAAGGGCGGGGATGCCCTCCGCTTCCAGTTCGGAATCAGCCGTCGGAGGCGTTCGGCTGACTGCGGGAACGGCCTGTCCGCTCAATGTGTTCGGCTGAGATCGGAAATCAACCCAACACGAGCCGGACACGCGCCAGACGGCTCTTCCCCGTGCGGCCTTCCCCCTTACGCTCATGTTGCAGGCATGTAACGCCGCAGCGAGCGCGCCTTTTTTTGCGCCAGACAGGTACAATGATGAACACTGTACCGTAGCGGAGCGCCCCGCGCGCGCCGCAATCACGCGAAAGGGTTTCCCATGGCCGAGATCTCGTCCTCCCGTATCGTCATCACCGTCCTTGGCAAGAACCGCCCCGGCATCGTCGCCGGCGTCACCCGTGTCCTAGGCGAGGCCAACGTCGACATCCGCGACATCACGCAATCCATTATCGAGGACATCTTCACCATGACCATGCTGGCCGATACCGCCGAGTCCAAGCTCGACTTCGCCGAGCTGCAGAAGGCCCTGGCCGAGGCCGGCGAGCTTTCGGGCGTCAACGTGTCCATCCAGCGCGAGGACGTCTTTAACTTTATGTACCGCCTGTAGCGAGCAAGCCGCTGGGGATAGCCTGACGCGCGCATGCCCATGCAAGTCACCCCGATGCGGCCCGGAGAGGAGCGCGCATGGCCTACGACGCCAAGAAAATCTATTACCGCTTCGATGACCACTTGAGCCGACTAGTCCTGGATTACGAAGCAAGCCGCCAGATTTCGTCTGAGAGCGAAAGCCTCTACCACGGCCTGCCGACCGACCCTTATGACGAGGGCCTGTTTGTCGAGCACAATGTCAAGCGCGGCCTGCGCAATGCCGACGGCTCGGGCGTGGTCGCGGGTCTCACTCGTATCTCGGATGTGCACGGCTACAACAAGGTCGACGGAAAGGTCGTGCCCGATCAGGGCAAGCTCACGCTTCGCGGCTACAGCATCGAGGATCTGGTCAACAATGCCCAGGCCGAGAATCGCTACGGCTACGAGGAAGTCGCCTATCTGCTTATCACGGGTTCGCTGCCCAACAAGGAAGAGCTCGACGGCTTTTGCGAGCGCCTGGGCGCCTTTAGACATCTGAGCGACGAGTACGTTAAAGAGTTCCCTATGACCACGGTGTCGTCGAGCATCATGAACGTGCTCCAGCGCGCCGTACTGCTGCTCTACGCCTTCGATGCCGAACCAGACGTGATCACGCCCGAGCACGAAATCGACGTCGCCATTTCCATGCTCGCACGTCTCCCGCGCATCGCCGCCTTCGCACACATGGCCTCGGTCGCCAAGCTTCGCGGCTCCGAGGTTCACGTGCCGCACCCCACGCCCGGCCTCTCCACCGCCGAGACCATCCTACAGGTCTTGCGCGGTGGCATGGCGTTCACCCGCGACGAAGCCATGCTGCTCGACGTGATGCTCATGCTGCATGCCGAGCACGGCGGCGGCAACAACTCCACGTTCGCCTGCCGCGTGCTGTCGTCTTCGGCCACCGACCCGTATTCCGCCTACGCCGCGGCTATCGGCTCGCTCAAGGGCCCGCGCCACGGCGGTGCCAATGCCAAGGTCGTGTCTATGCACGAGGACATCCGCGCGCATGTCTCCAACTGGGAGGACGAGGACGAGGTCGCAGCCTATCTGGGCAAGATCCTCGACAAGCAGGCCTTCGACGGCACGGGTCTCATCTACGGCATGGGCCACGCCGTCTATACGCTCAGCGACCCGCGCGCCGAGGTCTGCCGCCGTTACGCGCGCTCGCTGGCAGCCAAGAAGGACTTGGGCGAAGAGTTCGCGCTCATCGAGCGCATCGAGCGCCTGGCACCCCAGGTCATGCGCGACCACAGCATGACCAAGCCCATCTGCGCCAACATCGACCTGTACACAGGCTTTATCTACAAGATGCTCGGCGTGCCCGAGACGCTTTTTACGCCGTTATTCGCCGTCGCCCGCATGGCCGGCTGGTCGGCACACCGCATGGAAGAGCTCTTCTGCGCGCACCGTATTATTCGCCCGGCCTATCGTCCGGTGATCGAGCCGCTGGAGTACAAGCCGCTCGCCGACCGCTAGGACGCGGACCGTTATAGAACTCGAGCGTGGCCAGGGCATCACCGCCCTCGGCCACGCTTTTTATGCCAGTAGAAAGGGCTGCATCAAATGATTGTGTTTGGCTCTGTTAGACCAGGATTGACATACATGTGTCCCCACGGTGCCATATCGTTAG
>CALDCF010000074.1 GCA_937937635.1 uncultured Collinsella sp. | reverse complement strand
CTGACGGCCGTCCGGGGCGGTCGGCCAGCGACCACCGGTACGGCTCAATCGTATAGCCATGCAACGGAAAAGAGCCGCCCTTTCGGACGACTCAAACTGTAATGGGGCTAAAAAGACTGGTGGAGTACATGGGCTGGCGGATCGGCGTGCCGATGCGGGTGCCGTTTGTTTCCAGACTGTGTATCCCCGTGTCGAAGGGGCCGTCTCGCGCGCACGCCATGTTGTCAATGGGTTACAGTATGAACGGCGGCTATGTTTCCGCCAACGCACGAGAGAGTCGTCAACAAGGAGGATGCACGACGATGCAGCGTGCCAAGCAGATATCGGAGTCTATTGAGCTGGGCATCATCTTGGCGCTCGCCGGTGGCTTTATGGATGTGTATTCGTACATTGGGCGCGACCATGTTTTCGCAAACGCTCAGACGGGTAACATCCTGCTCGTGGGTGTGAGCATCTCGGAGGGCAACTGGGCGCTCGCGGGACGCTATTTCTTCCCCGTGGTGTCGTTTGCCGTGGGCATTATGCTTGCCGACCTGGTTCACGAGCGGTTTGGCAGTGTGATTCACTGGCGTCAGGTGACGGTGTTCTTTGAAGCCGTCATCTTGCTGGGCGTGAGTTTTATTTCCGGTGGCGATTTCAACCTGCTCGCCAACTGCCTCACTTCGTTTGCCTGCGGCATGCAGGTCGAGAGCTTCCGCAAGATTCACGGCCACGGCATCGCTACGACCATGTGCATCGGCAACCTGCGCAACGCACTGCAAAACGTGGACGACTACATCATCACCCACAAGCGCGGCTTTTTGGAAAACGGCCTGCTGTACTTTGGCGTGATCTTTACCTTTGTGTTTGGCGCTGTGTTGGGCAACTGGTGTATTGAGCGCATGGGCCTGCACGCCATTGCGGTGGCGAGCGTGCTGCTGTTCGTGGCGTTTGCCATCATGTTTATCGACCGCGAGCGCGACTTGCACAGGAAATGGGCCCGCATCATAGCTGACTGGCAGACCGCGAGTCTTAAGCGCTAAGGTGCATGTTCGTAACAACATTCAGGAGCCAGAAAAACTATCTAGCTCCTGAATGTTGTTACGAACTGCTTTTTGCGATTTATTCGAGATGCTCTTCAATCCGAGCCCTAAGAAGGGCAATGGCTGTAGGTATTCCAATTGCGGCGGCTAATTCGGCTTTATCCAAAACCTGTATGCTAAAGCACGATTGTTTATCACATTGAAGGACGATAACTGAAGATAGCTTCACTTCCTGTTGGCTGAATATATCGTAATCTCCAAATAGGAAGTTACCTTTTATTGCGTAATTCGGTATGTTCGTTATGCACTTCATCTCAAGTCTGTTTAGGCCATAATCGAACACCGCAACTTCCTTGTGTTCGATGATGAGCGCAACCCTGGGCATGTTACTAAAACCACCGTCGACGACAGTAAAGAGTTTTTCATTTGCATCGTCATAAACGGTATATTTAAGACACAATAGCTGTCCTAGTGGACCCGTGAACCCATGTCTTTTGATATCGAGGTTGTCTCCAGCTGGGTTGATGAGAGCTAGAGCATGCGGATAAGGGTTACCTTCAATTGAGATTCGATATTCGTTTGTAGCCGTCTTGCTCGATTTAGGACCAGTAGCCAACACGTGTCATCGCCTCGATCGAATTGGAACCGACTTCTGCTTCGTGCGGAGAATTACGCTGTACGTTGCAGTGCAAGCAGCTGCAATAACAACATGGGCAATTTCTAACAAAATGAATGACGCTATTTGCTGCATGCATGTTATCTACTAAAATGTATCCTTTTATAAACGTATTGTCAAACATATATTGCTAAAACAGAAACAATTTTAGACTGAGTTGGTCGTATTCTTTGGGCGATTGCTCCTATAATCTAGCCCTCGCTGCTGTTGGGAGGGAAGGACTAGGGCTCCGTTATTATGTTGAAACGCTTTAACACTTTTGATGTTCTCGCGTGTTTTTTGTTTCAAAAGCGTTAGGATGGGACTCATAGCGCGGGGCGTAATGGGTGCCCCGCACACGATGGGAGGCTATCAATGGCTAATCGTTTCGTTCTCAACACCATCTCTTATCATGGTTCCGGCGCCATCAAGGAGATCCCCGGCGAGCTCCAGCGTCGCGGCTACAAGAAGATCTTCGTCTGCTCCGACCCCGACCTGGTCAAGTTTGGCGTTACCGCTAAGGTGACCGACGAGCTCGACGCCGCTGGCATCGCTTGGAGCCTCTACTCCGAGATTAAGCCCAACCCCACCATCCAGAACGTCAAGGACGGCGTCGAGGCCTTCAAGGCCGCCGAGGCTGACGCTATCGTGACCATCGGTGGCGGCTCCTCCATGGACACCGCCAAGGCTATCGGTATCATCATCAACAACCCCGAGTTCGCCGATGTCCGCAGCCTCGAGGGCGTTGCTCCCACCAAGAACCACGCTGTGTTCACCATCGCCGTGCCGACGACCGCCGGTACCGCTGCCGAAGTGACCATCAACTACGTCATCACCGACCCCGAGAAGGTCCGCAAGTTCGTGTGCGTCGACACCAACGACGCACCCGAGGTCGCCGTCGTCGACCCCGACATGATGGCCTCCATGCCCGCCGGCCTCACCGCCTCCACCGGTATGGACGCCCTGACCCACGCCATCGAGGGCTATACCACCAAGGGTGCCTGGGAGCTCTCCGACATGTTCCACTTTGAGGCTATCAAGCTGATCAGCGAGAACCTGCGCGACTCCGTTGCCGAGGCCAAGTCCGGCCAGCCCGGCTCCGGCCGCGAGGGCATGGCCCTTGGTCAGTATGTCGCCGGCATGGGCTTCTCCAACGTCGGCCTGGGCATCGACCATGCCATGGCTCACACCCTGTCCGCTCACTATGACACCCCGCACGGCGTCGCTTGCGCCATGCTGCTGCCGATCGCCATGGAGTTCAACAAGCCGGTTTGCGCCGAGCGTCTGGCCAAGGTTGCCGTCGCCATGGGCGTTGACACCACGGGCATGAGCACCGACGAGGCCGCCGACGCCGCCATCGCCGCCGTCAAGCAGCTCTCCGCCGACGTGAATATCCCGCACGTCTGCGAGGCCATGAAGGCCGACGAGATCGAGGTCCTGGCCAAGGACGCCATGGCCGACGCCTGCTTCCCGGGCAACCCGCGCGAGGCGACGCTCGACGACGTTATCGAGCTCTTCAAGAAGATCTGCCCGGCTGCCTAACTTGGTTCGGCGGGCACCTGCCCGTTAGCCCCACAATCGTCCTCGGACATGTCGGAAGCCCCCGCTGCGCACTTCGTGCGGCGGGGGCTTCCTCCGTCCTGCGGAAAGATTGTGGGGCTAACGGCAGGGGGCCGCCGGCTCGTTATCGTGGCGGGCGCAGTCCTGGCGAGCTCGATGGGTCATCTCGCTAGGTAAAAAGATGGTTCGCGGTGGTATTGTTGCTGTGGGTTTAATTCGATGTGAAAGGGTGACTTTGGTGTCCCAGATGGATTCTTCGCTTGGTTTTATCACTGACCAGTTGAAGGCGCTTACCTCGATTGCTTCGCCTACGGGCTATACCCGTGCGGCGACTGATTATCTGATGGAGACCCTGCGCGATATGGGGTTTGGGCCCGAGCGTTCTAATAAAGGTAACGTGCTCGTTGAGCTTGGTGGCGAGGGTGAGCCGCTTGTGTTGGCGAGCCATGTCGATACCTTGGGTGCTATGGTGCGCTCCATTAAGGACAATGGTCGCCTGCGCCCCACGACGCTCGGCGGGCATCAGTGGTCTACGGCCGATGGCGAGAACTGTACCGTCTACACGCGTGACGGCAATGTGTACACGGGTGTGGTCCTCAATACCGAGCCTTCGGCGCATGTGGCCGATGAGCCGGTCAAGACCATCGAGAAGAACATGGAAATCCTGCTCGACGAGAACGTTGACAGCAAGGACGATGTGCTCGAGCTGGGCATTCAGACTGGCGACATCATCGCTATGGATCCGCGCACTACGGTGACGGAGAGCGGCTACATCAAGAGTCGCTTCCTTGACGACAAGCTGTCGGCCTCCATTTTGCTGGGCTTGGCGCGTGTCGTCGCCGCTGGCGAGGTGACGCTCTCGCGCAAGGTATCGCTGCTCTTTACGGTGTACGAGGAGGTCGGCCACGGCGGTGCCTTTGTGCCGGCCGACACGCGCGAGATGATCAGCGTGGACATGGGCTGCGTGGGCGATGACCTTGGCTGCACCGAGCGCATGGTTTCGATTTGCGCCAAGGATTCGGGCGGTCCGTACAACTACGACCTGGTAACCACACTGTCCAACATCGCGCGCGAGCTGGAGCTCGATTACGCCATCGATGTGTACCCGCACTACGGTTCGGACGTCGAGGCCACGCTCTCGGCCGGCTACGACATTCGCCATGGTCTGATCGGCCCCGGCGTGTACGCGAGCCACAACTACGAGCGCAGCCACATCGACGGTGTGCGCAACACCTTCGAGCTGGTTCGCGCCTACGTTCAGCGCTAGGGGAGCAGCTTGCGACTCGGCTGGCCAATCGCTAAGGCCCGATTTCTCGGGCCTTTTTTCGCTTTGGGTCGTTTAGTATTATGATATATGTAATCTATTAACTAAACGTGTAAATTACTTAACGAGGTGATGCGGTGTATGGATACGTCTGAGTACTTGTCTATGGGTGATGCTGCCCGCCTGTTGGGCGTTACGAAAGCCCGCATATCTCAACTTGCCGCATCGGGGACGCTTGTGTGCGATATTGTGGGCGGCCGGAAGATGGTCGAGTACAATTCTGCGATCGCTTATCAAAAGGTCCGCAAACGAGGGCGCCGTCCTGCGGCCGATGTGGGGCGCAAGTTTACGCTGATGTCGGCCGACCATGAGGTCGCGCATGTCTCATTTGATCCGACGCGCGAGTTTCCCTTCGAAATCGCCGAGGTCCTCGATGCGCAACGAATGCCGTTTGGCACATGCTCGAGCTCTTCTCCTACGGTGAATAAACGGGAGCTCAACGTGTGGTGGAGCCATCGGTCGGTGCCTGACGTCCGCCCTGGACTCGTCTCGCGCTATCGTGAGCTGGGAGTTGCCAGTGGCATCGAGGTTCCGGTTCGGTGCCTGGGCTTATCGCTTTCGGATTGTTATTGGCTTCGGCCGGCAGAATGCGACGGGCTCGAATGGCAAAACCTCAATTACTTCGAGAACGAATTTGAGCGATCAGCGCCCGAAGAGCGTTCGGGTTGGCTGGAAGGCATCGGTCTAAAAAATCCGGATAACACGTCCGAGGGCGAGCTCCCTAAATCGTGGATGATCCGAAACGGCATTCGCGTTTTGGCTAAAGGGTGCGGGATGGACGATCAGCGTCCCTTTAACGAGGCGGTTGCAACGGCTCTACATCGTCGCTTGCTTTCCAAGGGGGAGTTTGTTCCTTACACGGTTGAGCGCATATTCGATGGCCCTGTGTGTCTGTGCGACGACTTTCTTGACGGCCGCGAGGAATATGTTCCGGCTGTTTACGTTAAGAACGCCCTTGGTGGCCAGCGAGGAAGCTCGACGTACGACCGGTACTGCCGCTTTCTTGGTAAGCATGGAGCAGACGAGGCCACTGTGAGAAGGTCTATGTCGCAGATGATTGTCTGCGATGCCCTTTTGGCCAACAGCGACCGCCATTGGCGAAACTTCGGCATCATCCGCAATGTCGATACCCTGGAGATAAAACCTGCTCCGCTGTTCGATAGCGGTAACTGTCTGTGGTATAACGTGCCAACTGTCTTGCTCGCGGCTGGCGAGTTTGGGTTTGCTGCTAAGCCGTTTGGGCCCGACCCTTCCGTCCAGCTGGCGCTTGCGGACTCGCTCGATTGGTTCGATTCATCGCGGCTCAACGGATTTGTTGATGAGGCGACCGAGATTCTTTCGCAGAGCAAATGGGCCACGGCGGAGGGTCGACTCGAGGCCATCCGCCGCGGCCTCGAGCGTCGCGTAATCGAGGTTGGTGCCGCTGTTGAGGTACTTCGACACGTGCAGCGATAAACCCGCGGCTACTTAAGTGCGCCGGTCACGGTGCCGCCGCCCAGGACGATGTCGCCGCGATAGACTACAACGGCTTGGCCGGGGGCGATGGCGCGCTGCGGCTCGTCAAAGGTCAGCAACATTTGCCCGTCTTCGCCGCACGTGAGGATCGCTGCCTGGTCTTTCTGTCGGTAGCGGTACTTGGCGCCCACGCGGATGCCGCCGGCATCCAGCTCGGCCTCCATGCGGTCGGCAGGGGCGCTCCAGATCCAGTCGTTGGCCGTGAGCGCCGTGGCCGTCAGGTCCTCTGCCTCGCCCAGATGCACGGTGTTGTTGACGGCGTCGACACCCGTTACGTACACGGGATGCGCCATCGCGACGCCCAGGCCCTTGCGCTGGCCGATGGTGTAGCGCAGCGCGCCGTTGTGGCGCCCGACCACGCTGCCGTCGCGCCACACAATGTCGCCCGGTGCAGCGGGATGTCCGCAACGGCGCTCGATATAGCCCGCGTAGTCACCGTCTGGAATAAAGCAGATGTCCTCGCTTTCGGCCTTCTGGGCGTTGGTAAAGCCCTGCTCGGCGGCTATGCGGCGCACGTCGCGCTCTTTGTCTAGGCCTGCCAGCGGAAAGATCGTGTGCGCCAGGCGCTCCTGCGTGAGCGAATACAAAAAGTAACTCTGGTCCTTTTTGGGGTCCTCGCCGCGATGCAGCTGCCAGGTGCCGTCGGGCGCCTGGCTCGTTTTGGCATAGTGGCCTGTGGCGATGTAGTCGCAGCCCATATCCAGCGCCGCATCCAGCAACGCGCCAAACTTAATATGGCGGTTGCAGATGATGCACGGATTGGGCGTCAGCCCCTCCTGGTAGGCGTTCATAAAACGCTCGACAACGTTGCGGTCGAAGGTTTGCTGCAAGTCGAGCACGTGATGGGGTATCCCCAGGCGCTCGGCGACGGCCTTTGCATCGGCGATGTCGCGGTCGACCTTACTCATGCCCGTGGTGGGATCGGGCGCGGGGCAGGTGAGGCGCATGGTGGCACCGACACATTCGTAACCCTGACTTTTGAGCAGATACGCGGTCACGCTGGAATCGACGCCGCCGCTCATGGCGACGAGCACGCGCTTGTTGTGCATGGGGAGGTTCTCCTTGGTGGCATGTGGCCAAAAAAGAAAAGCGGCGCGGGAGGCTGGTTCCGCGCCGCAGACATTGTAGCAAGTTCGGGCGTCCTGTGGGACACCCTGTTGGGATGGGCTCAGGCTGCCAGAAGAGAGGGGAGACCGGCGTGCCTTGGACTCGTTCTAAGAACGAGAGCTCTAGTCCTGGAAGAGTGCCGTGGACAGGTAGCGCTCGCCGGTGTCGGCGAGCAGCGCCACGATGGTCTTGCCCTCGTTCTCGGGGCGCTTGGCCAGCTGCAGGGCGGCCCACACAGCGGCGCCGGACGAAATGCCCACGAGCACGCCCTCCTTGTGGCCCACGGCGCGGCCGGTGGCAAAGGCGTCGTCGTTCTCGACGGGGATGATCTCGTCGTAGACCTGGGTGTCGAGGACGTCGGGCACAAAGCCGGCACCGATACCCTGGATCTTATGCGGGCCGGCCTGGCCCTTGGAGAGCACCGGGGAGGTGGCGGGCTCGACGGCGACGACCTGAATCTCGGGGTTTTGCTCCTTGAGGAACTCGCCCACGCCGGTCACGGTGCCGCCGGTGCCGACGCCGGCGACGAAGATGTCGACCTTGCCGTCGGTGTCGTCCCAGATCTCGGGGCCGGTCGTGGCCTTGTGAATGGCCGGGTTCGCGGGGTTCACAAACTGGCCGGCGATGATGCTGTTGGGGGTCTCCTTCTGCAACTCTTCGGCCTTGGCGATAGCGCCCTTCATGCCTTTGGAGCCGTCGGTGAGCACGAGCTGCGCACCGTATGCCTGCATCAGCTTGCGGCGCTCGACGGACATGGTCTCGGGCATGGTGATGATCACCTTGTAGCCGCGAGCCGCCGCCACCGAGGCGATGCCGACGCCGGTGTTGCCGCTCGTGGGCTCGATGATGGTGTAGTCGCCGCCGCGCACGAGCTTGCCTGCCTTCTCCGCCTCGTCAATCATGTTCTTGGCGACGCGGTCTTTAACGGACCCGGCGGGGTTGAAGTATTCCAACTTGACGAGCACGCGGGCCTTGAGGTCCTCGTCGGCCTCAAAGTGGGTGAGCTCCAGAAGCGGAGTGTGGCCGATAAGCTGATCGATGGACGTGTAAACCTTGCTCATGATGAACCTCCAAAGTGTTCAAATGACTGGATACCGTGTGGTTTTACGGTGTGTCTAGCAGATAAACCCACAAACCTTATAGGTTGTTCGTTTAGCTGTTGGGAAGCATAGTAGACACTAAAGCCTAGTAATGCAATAGGAAATAGGAGATTATTGCAAGTTGATTAACCATCTTGACCGGAACGGGTATTTTCAAAGCCAATTTTTCGGCTAGAATTTCTACGAATTAAAAGACCGAAAGGCAGCTATATATATGTTGGTTTCCACAAAGGGCAGATATGCCCTACGCGTTATGGTCGACCTGGCCGAGCATCAGGCGGCCGGTCGCATCCCGCTCAAAGAGATCGCGGCGCGCCAGGGGATTTCGGAGAAGTACCTCGAGAATATTCTGGCGACGCTCGTGCGCGCCAATATGCTCTCGGGCATGCGCGGCAAGGGCGGCGGCTACGTGCTCACGCGCCCGCCCGAGCAGTACACGGTGGGCGAGATCTTGCGCCTGACCGAGGGCAGCCTGGCGCCGGTCGCCTGCCTGGATGGCGACTGCAAGGGTTGCTCGCGATCTGATGAGTGCCCCACGCTCGACGTGTGGAAGAACCTTGACAAGCTCATCAACGACTATCTCGATGGCGTGACGCTCGACCAACTTGTCGCGCCCAACGAGGGCTACGATTACGTGATCTAGGGCTCTAACGTAATGTGACAGCGCGGGTCGACCTGTGGTGGGTTGGCCCGCGCTTTATGTCAATTGGACTATTCGCCTGCGACGCCGTCGAGGATGCTGCGCATAATGGACACCAGGATGCTGCCCATAAAGGCAGAGCCAAAGCTGGCGATGGAGATACCCGCGCCCAGCAGATTGACCGACAGGTAGCTGGCCAGCTCGAGCATAAAGCTGTTGACTACGAGCTGAAAAATACCCAGCGTAATGATCGTGAGTGGCAGCGAGATGACCGTCAGGAACGGCTTGACGAGCGAATCGACGATGTTCAGGAACAGCCCCACAAAGGCAAAGCAGACCCAGGCTTCGGCAAAACCGAAGGGCTGGATGCCGGGGACGAGAAACGTGGCGATCGCGATGGCGATCGAAGTGAAGAGCCAGTTAAGCATAAAGCGCATGGTGCGATCCCTTTCTGCGCAGACAGTGTGTTGCTTTGTTTGGGCGCCCATTGTCTCAGATATTCGTGGAGCTTACGTGCGCGTTTGGTTTCAAAACGGCGTTCGTCCTGAAAAACGTGCCGCTGGCAGAGAGTCTTGTCGCTTTAGTTTGGTGGTGTGCTACACTGCTACGGGCAAATGCCCCATGCATTGTTTTATTGCATATTACGGGCGAACGATGCCCGATGTCAGTATCAACTTCGATGCCTTTTGGCGGGTTTGGCGGTGATCGATGAATATCGAGAACATGTTTGACAAGCCTGATGTCAAGCAGCTGGTCCACGCATTTAGTCTTTTGGACGACGAGAAGGATATTCAAGCGTTTTTGACCGATATCTGCACGCCGCGCGAGATCTGCGATCTTTCCCAGCGCTTGCAGGTCGCGCGTTATCTGGACGAGGGTGAGCCCTATGTCGAGGTTCAGGCGCGCACCGGTGCTTCGTCCACCACGGTGAGCCGTGTGTCCAAGGCGCTCAACGGCGAGTACGGCGGCTATCGCAAGATCCTCATTAAGCTGGAGGATGGCGAGTAGGCCAGCGGCAAAAACGAATTGCACAGAACCGTCCCTCCGGGGGCGGTTTTTTGGTGTGGGGCCATGTTGTCCGCGTGGGCGGGTAGGATGGATACATTGAATATTGCGAACGGTTTGAGTGGAGGACCATGCCTGTTCGAATCTATACCACCAATGCCGGCGCGGACCTGAGCGATGCCGAGGCGACGCTGCTTGCCGACCTGGTTGCTCGCCATGGGCGCGCCGTATTGCTGGCACCTACGTTTGCCGAGCTCGATCTGTGCCGTCACGATGCGGCGGTGGCTGGCGCCTCGCTGGGCGTCGACTATAAGACTCCTTCGTCGTGGCTTCGTTCGCTGTGGGAGCTGATGGGCGACGGCCGTAGCTTTGTCGACAACCTGCAGCGTCAGATGCTGTTCTCGGATATGGTCGCCCGTCGCGACGATGCCGACCTGCAACCGCTTTCGCGCAGCCAGGGTACGGTGCGCATGCTCGCGCGCATGGCCCGCGATGTGCTTCCGGGCGTGGCGGGAACGGGTGTCGAGCGCCGCTGCGACAGCGTTTGCCAGCCCGAGCCCAAAAGCGACGCCGAGGCTCGTGTGTTTGAGCTTTTGCGTGCCTATGCGAGCGGCTTGGACCGCCGAGATATGGTCGAGCCCTGCGAGGCGGCCGACATGATGGCCGGTGCCTTGGCCGACAATCTGCCAACCTGCGCCCGCGCGGTGTTCGTGCGCGGCGTCACGTCGTTTGCGCATGGCCTGCTTGAGCTGCTGTCTGCCGTGGCGAATGGCGGGGGAGAGGTCGTCGTGCTGCTCGCCCGCGAGCAGGCGGCAATGCGCGAGGAACTTGCTGCGGCCTTTGATGCCCGCGGCGTGCTGTTTGAGGTCGCGCCGCTGGGGGAGGATGCTGCTGCGTCCAAGCCCGCCGCTCAGCCTGCCTTTATAGAGGTGGCCGGTCCCCATGCCCGCGCCTATGCCTATGCGAACGCTATTGACAAGTTGGTAAAGGCACGCGAGGAAGCCGTGCCGCACGATGGCGCTGCAGCGCCGGCCGATCCTGCGCGCGTGCTCGTGGTGTCCGCTCAGGCACCCCAGTTGTTCGGCGAGCTTACCGCCCGTTTGGCGGCGCGCCGCATTGCGGCCGAGACAACCGAGTTCACGGCGTTTTCCCAATCCATCGCGGGCAGGCAGTTCACGGCGCTCGCCGATCTGATAGAGCGCATGAAGGCTGCCGACGAGGGCAATGCTTCCAAGACCGAGTGGTGGCCCGCCCCGGAGCTTACCGACTGGATCTACAGCCCGCTTTCGGGTGCCGACGCCGCCAGCGCGCGAACCTTCGATAAGAACATGCGCCTGTCGCGCAGCAAGACCATTGCGGGCGTGAAGAGCCTGCTACAGAGCGTGCAGGGCCAGGTGAGGGGTGCGCGCAAGGCGGCCAGCGACCAGAATTGGTTTAAGAACGTGCCGTGCGTGGTCTCGGATGTGTTCCAGGCGCTATGGCGTGACAAGCCCGTGACGGCACTCAAGGCCATGCTCGCGGTTGCCGAGGCGCTGCCCGATCGCGCCCTGGGCGGCCTTGACGGTCAGGCCCGTCGTCAGGCCGAGACCGCCTTGCTGCGCCATGCCATCGACATCCTTATGAATGACGCCCGCGCGCTCGATGTGTCGCAGGCGGCGACCGTGCCCGTGCTCGATGGCGTCCGCACCAAGGTGGATAAGCGCAGTACCGCTTACGATTACGAGACCTACGAGGTCGACCGCATACCGCGCGCCCAGGTGCGCTTTGTGTCGCTTGCCGATGCGGCGGCGCTACGTCCTAACAGCTACGATGCGGTGCTGTTTGCCGATGTCGACCTGGACAGCTATCCGCTCTCGCATGAGGAGGGCCCGTTGGCCACGCTGACGGAAGAGTTGGGTCGCAGCGGCGTGACGCTTGAGCCTGCCGCCCTGCTGCGCGTGCGCTTTGGCCGTGCGATGCAGGCTGCGCGCGGCCCCGTTGTACTTGCCCGCGTGACCCACGATCGCCAGGCGCGCGAGTGCTATCCGGCGGCCGTGTGGACCGAGTTGTGGGCGCGTGCCAAGGCCGCTGACGACGCCAAGGCCGCTGACGACGCCAAGGCCGCTGGCACCGACAAGGCCGCTGACGCCGACAAGGTCACCGGCGCCGCCAAGGCCACGTGCGTGGGCGAGGGCGATATCGTAAGGGACTTCGACCCCGCCGCCGGCAAAGGGCTCGAGCGCAAGCGGGTCGCGTGCGAGGCCCCTCAGCATCTGAGTGCCGAGGCCGTGCCGTACCTGGTCCTGCGCCGTCGCGACGGCGAGGGCGAGGATGCGCCACTCGTGCCGCGCTTGACGTCCGCATCGCAGATCGAGGCGTACTCGACGTGTCCGCTGTGCTGGTTCGTGTCGTATCGCGTCAAGCCCCAGTCAATCGATGCGGGCTTTGGCAACATGGAGAAGGGCAACTTTGTCCACGATGTGCTGGAACATCTGCATGCCCGCCTGCCGCAGGAGGGCATGGAACGCGTGACGCCCATGAACCTTCCGCGCGCACAGGAGCTGCTGCGCGAGGTCTTCGACGAGACCCTGACCGAGCACGCCGGCAAGCGCGGTACCGAGGGCCCGCTCGTGCCGCTCTCTCCGGTGGAGGAGCGCCAGGTGGCCGAGATCTTGCCGCAGCTGGAGGGCGTGCTCGCCTATGAGTCCGAGGCGCTTGCGCCCTTTGTCCCGCGCTATCTGGAGTTTGCGTTTAACGAGCTTAAGGTCGAGTATGCCGGCTGGCCGCTCGGCGGGCGCATCGACCGCGTGGACGTGGATGCCGAGAACCGTGCCGTGGTGATCGACTACAAGCATCGTTCGGGCGTCGAGGAATATAAGCTCGCCGACCCCACGGTGTTCGATGAGAAGACGGGTGCGGTGCCCGCCGACGACCCGCGTTGGTTGCCGCCGCATACCCAGACGCTCATCTACGCGCAGGCCATGCGGCGGGCGCTGGACTTGAACACGCGCGCGGCGCTCTACTTTTCGACCAAGGGCGGCAAGCCGGCGCTGCGCGGCGCCGCGAGTGACGAGCTGCTCGAGGAGGAGCGCGGCGACGGTCGTATTCCGGGCCTTAAGAAAGGCTTCCCGGGCGAGGGCGGCAACATGGACTTCGACACCCTGCTCGACCGCGTGGAGGCCGGAATTGCCGAGCGCCTGCGCGAGCTCGAGGCGGGCGTCGTGGCTGCCGTTGATCCGACATCGCCGCAGGCAGCGCACGCGCGCTGTTCGTATAGCCACGAAGGAACGTTTGTAAGGAGGGACGTGTAGACCATGGATCTTTCGACTTTGATGCCGCAACAGCTGCAAGTTGTCAAAACGCTCGACCGCCCGCTGTTTGTCTCGGCGGGCGCCGGTTCGGGCAAGACCTTCACCCTCACGCGCCGTATCGTCTACGCACTCTCGCCCGAATCCGGTCCGTTCGTTGAGCATCTGGACCAGGTGCTCGCCATTACTTTTACCAAGGACGCCGCGGCCGAGATCCGCGACCGCGTGCGCCGTGCGCTTATCGAAGAGGGCATGGACGAGGAAGCCCTGACGGTTGACGATGCCTGGATTTCGACCATCCACGGCATGTGTTCGCGTATCCTGCGCGCGCATGCGCTGGAGCTGGGCATCGACCCCGAATTTACGGTGCTCACCGATACCGATGAGCTCATGGACCAGGCTGTCGAGCATGTGTTGGGCCGTGCGACGGCGCCCGATGCCGCGCCCGAGCTCACCGCTTCGCTTAAAAGCCTCTACGCTTGGTATCCCATGGCGGGCGAGGGCGGTCCCTTTGGCGCCGGCACCACTATCAAGGGCCTGGTGCGCGAGCTGCTGGAGCTGTCCAGCCAGCTGCCGGGTGGTATGGACGACGTGTGCGTGCTTCGCGGATGCTCCGATACCTCGGCACTTGCCGATGCCTATCGTGCGGCGCTCGGCGCGAGCAAGGCCGCGACCGAGAAGGCGCAGGTGGCGCTCGATGCCATCGACGCGTTCGAGGCGAGCGACAAGACCATGGCGGATGTGGCGCGGCTCATGATGTCGTGCGGCATGCCGCGTGCGAGCAAGATGTTCCCCAAGGAGAATGTCGAGCTGCTCAAGGCAGAGGCTGCCGACACGTTTGTCAACATTGTGCTGGCTTGCGGCGATCAGGCGCTCGATGCGCTGACGGGGCTCGCCCGTGCCGTAGAGGCGGAGTACCGCGCGCTCAAGGCCGACCAGTCCGCGCTCGATAACAACGATCTGCTGCGCATGGCATACGAGGCGCTGCGCGATTATCCCGCCATCCGAGCTGCCTACGAGGGCCGCTTTAAGATGGTCATGATCGATGAGTTCCAGGACACCGACCAGATGCAGGTCGATCTGATTCGCTACCTGACGGGTGCGGGCGAGCGTGCGCTGTGCACGGTGGGCGACGCGCAGCAGTCGATCTATCGCTTCCGTGGTGCCGAGGTCGAGGTCTTCCGCCGCCAGGAGCGCAAGGTGGGCGCTTCGGGCGCAGCGGCAGCTGCCGGAACCCCGGGCTCCGTCCTCGCCTCGTCCGGGGCATCCGCCGGCGAGCTCGTCAAACTCGTGCGCAACTTCCGCAGTCACGACGAGGTCCTGCGTTACGTGGCGCGTGTCTTTGACGGCGACACCGGTGGTTTGATGCAGGGCTTTTTGGATCTTGAGCCGAGCGATGAGCGCGAAGACAAGCTCAGGGCTAAGGCTTCGCGCCGACAGGCGCTGCTCGTTGCTGGCGGCAGTACGCAGGAGCGCACGCAGGCCAAGGCCCGTGCAATTGCCGAGCGGTTCCATGCGCTCGTCAAGGCGGGGCAGCCTCAGGGCGATATGGTGTTGCTGCTGGGCCGCATGACCAATGCCGACGTCTATGCCCAGGCGTTCCGCGACCAGGGACTCGACTGCGTCATCGCGGGCGGCTCGGTCTTTGCCCAGGCTGCCGAGGTACAGGCGATTCGCGCCCTGGTGTGCGCGCTTGCCAACCCGGCAGATACGGCACAGGGCCTTATGCCGCTGCTGGCCTCGCCGATGTTTGCGCTCGGTGCCCAGGAGTTCTTGGCGCTGGCGACCAAGCTCGACGAGCAGACGGGGGAGACCTCGCGCCGCAATATCGATGCGGGTATTATGAGCGACTACGACGTGCCCGGCCTGCAGAATCTGCCACTGGTGACGCGTGCCCGCGAAGTATTGCGCTATGCGTTCCGTCGCGTAGGCCGCGATTCGTTTGCCGTTATCGCTCGCGATGTGGTCAACGCCTCGGGCTGGTTTGTGCGCCTGGCGCAGCGTGGCCCCGAGGGCAAGGCCATCGCCGCCAACGTGCTCAAGGCACTCGATGCCGTGGCCGAGGCAGAGGCCGAGTTCGGCAACTCGCCGCGCTCCATTGCACTCGCCTTCGATCGTTTCTTGGCGGGTAAGGAAGCGCCGGGCGCCCTCAACGAGGAGGGCAACGGCGCGGTGCGCATCATGACGGTGCATGCGTCCAAGGGTCTGGAATATCCGGTCGTGGCGGTTTCCGAGTGCTTTGGCGTACGTAAGTCGACTGGCGCCGCCCAGATGGGGCGTGTCGAGGGCGGAGCGCAGGTCGTGGCGCTGCCGGCACGCTTCGACGGCGTTAAACTCGCGGACGGCACGTTCGTGAAGGGCGATGACGTCAAAAAGCAGTTTGAGCACGCGTTTAAGGGCAAGGGCATGTCGCTGTGGCTGCCGCCAGAGCTCATGGAGGACGTCTGTGCGACGGGCTCTCCCGCCGAGGCATTTGCCCGCCTGCGTAACGACGACCTGCAGCTTTCGCTCGAGGAGCGGGCTCGCTTGCTCTATGTCGCCATGACGCGTGCGCGAGAGCTGGTCATTCTGGCGATGGATGCCGGCGTGAGCCGCGGCAAGGTGACGGCGCCGACCTTCGACGTCGAGACCGATCTGACCTATGACGTGCTACGTCGTATTTTGCCGACCGACGCTCTGGACATGCCGCAGCTCGATGCCGACCGCCTGGTGTTCGACAACTCCCAGCCGCGCGACTACGAGCTCATTTCGCTCGCGGACTTTTCCTTTGGCGAGCAGGCGTTTGAGGCCAACGCTTCGCTGGATGCCGAGGGCAGGCTTGTCCGCGGCGATGCGGAGCCGGAGGGCGCCGGTGCGGATGCCCGCGCCGCCGTTCCCGGTCCTGCCGACCCCGAGCCCGATGCGTTTGAGCTCGTGTGTCCCCAAGCGGTGGGCGTGCGCATGGGCACCTGCCCGTATCCGGCGCGCGATTCGTACAGCTACTCGTCAATTGCCGCGGCGCTGCATGCCGAGTCCGAGGACCGTGCCGCCGAGGCACACGCGCCCATGGACGAGGCCGGCGATGATGCGGAGTCGGATGGTTCCGAGATGACGGATGCAGGCGTGGCCGCCGTTGAGCCCGCCGGCAACCCCATGGCGCTGGGCTCGGCGTTCCATGCCGCCTGCCAGTGGCTGATCGAGATGGGTGCCAATGAGCTGCCCGCCGAGCGTGCCGACGCCCTGGCTCGCCTGTGGCGCCTGACGCCGGAGCAGCGCGAACGCTTCGACGTTGCCCTGGATCGCTGGCTCAAGTCGGCGGTCCGTGCCGAACTGCTTGCCTGGCCGTGCGTTCGCGCCGAGGTGCCGTTCTTTTCGCTGGGCTGCGAGGACGAGGACATCGCTCGCTACGGTGCATATGCCGAGGGCGCCATCGATGCTTTGGCGACGAACCCGGCGGATTCGTCATGCGCGCTGGTCATCGACTACAAGACGGGCGGCACGCCGGACGAGACGCCGGAACAGCTGCAGGAGAAGCACGCCCTGCAGGCGCGCGTCTACGCTGATGTTTTGCACAAGGCGGGCTTTGAGGCCGTGACCGTCAAGTTCGTCCGCGTGGAGCAAGTCGACCTCGCCAACCCGTGCGAGCCTCAGGTGGTCACCTACAGCCTCTAGCCCTCAATAACTTGCGGTGGAATACGGACTGTTTTGGCCAAAAAAGCCGCCAAACAGTCTGCATTTCACCGCAACTGCGTGAGTAGCCGTGTGGGTTTGGCTAGGTTCGGGTACCGTCCGCACCGTGCGGTAGAATCGTAACCCTAAGATCACGAACCCGCATCGGAGCTCATCACATGGCATTCGTCCATCTGCACAACCACACCGTTTTCTCCATGCTCGACGGCGCAACCCGTATCCAGGATATGGTCAATCGCGCCGTAGAGCTGGGCATGCCCGCCGTCGCCATTACCGACCACGGCTACATGTATGGCGTGCCCGACCTGGCGCTGGCCTGCGACGCCGTCAACCACAACACGCCTGAGTACAAAACCTGGAGTCACGACAAGGCCTTTTTGGAAAAGGATCGCCGCGACGAGCTGGTGGAGCCCGATCCCGAGGAAAACCCGCGCGAGCATGCCCAGTATGTGAAGGACATGGCCATGTGGGACGAGAAGGGCAACATCGACGAGCTCAAGCCGCCTCTGGTCATCAAGCCCATCTTTGGCTGCGAGGTCTACTTTACGCCGGACGAGACGCTCGCCCGCGACCATAAGCCCGAGCTTTACCACATGATCCTTCTGGCCAAGGACCAGGAGGGCTACGTCAACCTGATGCAGACGGTCTCCGAGGCAGCCGTGCAGGGCTTTTACTACAAGCCCCGCGTGACGCTCGACAACCTGCGCCGCCACGCCAAGGGCATGATCTGCACCAGCGCCTGCATCGCGGGCATCATTCCCAAATACATCGACCGCGGTGACATGGAGGGCGCCATCAAGTGGGCCGAGACCTTCCGTGATACCTTCGAACCTGGCGACTTTTATATCGAGATCCAGGAACACGGCATCACCACCGACAACGGCCTGACCGATGAGCAGATGGACCGCACGCTCATCGACATCGCCAAGCAGGTAGGCGTCAAGGTCATCGCCACCAACGACTTCCACTACCTGCGCCGCGAGGACGCTCCCGTGCAGGACGTCATCATGTGCATCGGCATGAACGCCAAGGTCGACGACCCCAACCGCATGCGCATGACCGGCTCGGAGTTTTACATGAAGACCGAGGAGGAGATGCGGGCGATGTTCCCGTATTGCCCCGAGGCCTGCGACAACACGCTCGAGATCGCCGACAAGTGCTACGTCGAGCTGGACTGGGACTCCATCATCCTTCCGCGCTTCCCGTTGCTCGACCCCGGCGAGACGCACGAGAGTCAGTTCCGCCGCGAGTGCGAGAAGGGCCTGCGCCAGCACTACGGTGACGACTGGGCCACGCGCGAGATCGGCGGCGTTAACATCAAAGAGCGCTTTGAGTACGAATACAAAGTCATCTGCGACAAGGGCTTTGCCGCCTACTTTTTGATTGTTGCCGAGTACGTGCAATGGGCCAAGGACAACGGCATCGGCGTCGGCCCCGGCCGTGGCTCGGCTGCCGGCGCTATCGTCGCCTACGCCATGAACATCACCGCGTTCGACCCGCTCGAGAACGGCCTGATGTTCGAGAGGTTCCTGTCCCCGCAGCGTACCGAGATGCCCGATATCGATATGGACTTCGACGATGAGCGGCGCCTCGAGGTCGTGGAGCACGTTCGCCAGCTCTACGGCCCCGAGAAGGTCACCCACGTCATCACCTACTCGACCATTAAGGCCAAGCAGGCCATCAACGACGCCGCTCGCGTCCTGGACTACCCGGTCTACATGGGCCAGCGTCTGTCCAAGATGGTCTCGAGCGACCCCAAGGTCAAGCTCAAGCAGGTGCTCGAAAAGCAACCCGGCAAAGAGGACCTGTTTAACCCCGATTTTGCCGAGGCATATAAAAAGGACGACGACGCCCGCCGCATCATCGACACGGCGCTCTCAATCGAGGGCCTCACCCGTGGCGAGGGCGTGCACGCGTGCGCCGTTCTGATCTGCCGCGACCCCGTCAACGAGCACGTGCCCACCAAGCTCGACACCAAGGGCGGCGTCGAGATTACCCAGTACGAGGGCCATACCGTTGCCGACATGGGCTTGCTCAAGATGGACTTCTTGGGCCTGCGCACGCTGACTGTTATCTCCAAGGCCAAGGCAAACATCAAAAAGAACTTCGGCATCGACATCAAAGAGGAAGAGATTCCCTTTGACGACCCCGAGATCTTTAAGCTCATGGGTTCCGGCCACACCGCCGGCGTCTTCCAGGTCGAGTCCGCCGGCATGACGGCCACGATCAAGAACATGAAGCCCACCGAGTACAAGCACGTCGTAGCATTGATCGCCCTGTACCGCCCGGGCCCGCTGGGCGCCGGCATGGTCTCGTCCTACATCAACCGTATGAACGGCAAGGAGCCGGCCGTCTCCTACGACGACCGCCTGGACGACATCCTGGGCGAAACCTACGGCACCATGGTCTACCAGGAGCAGGTTATGCTCATCTCCGTCGAGATGTGCGGCTTCTCCAAGGGCGAATCGGACTCGCGTATCCGTAAACCCGTGGCTAAGAAAAAGATCAAGCTGCTCACGTCGACGGTGCTGCACTGGGAGGATGGCTCGGACGAGACCACCTACGACCACTGGATGAACGGCGCTATCAAGAACAACTACACGCGCGAGGTCGCCCAGAAGATTTGGGACGATGTTCTCGAGTTCGCATCTTACGCCTTTAACAAGTCGCACTCCGCCGGCTACGCCATCCTGGTTATGCAGACGGCGTGGCTCAAGGCGCACTATCCGCACGAGTACATGGCGGCCGTTCTGACGTCCTACACGGGCAAGACCGACAAGATCGTTCATTACGTCTCGGCGTGCCGTCACGACGGCATCCCCGTGCTTTCGCCAGATGTCAATGAGTCCGGTACCGAGTTCACGGCTACCAAGGAGGGCGTGCGCTTTGGTCTGGCCGGCATCCGCGGCGTGGGCACCGGCGTGGCGCAGGCGATTATCGCCGAGCGCGAGGCGGGCGGACCGTTTAAGACGCTGCACGACTTTGTCGAGCGCGTGGACTCGAGCCAGGCCAACCGCCGCGTGATCGAATCGCTGATCAAGGCAGGTGCCTTCGACTCCACGGGCTATCCGCGCCGTCAGATGATGCACTTTGTTGACAAGAACAACCCCGAGAACATCATCGATGCTGCTGTGAAGCGCCAGAAGGATCGTGCGAGCGGCCAGACGTCGTTCTTCGACATGTTTGGCGACGTTGAGGGCTCGGGCTTTGAGGTCAGCGTGCCCGATCCGGACGGCCAGGAATGGGACCGCCACCTTAAGCTGAGCCAGGAGAAGGAGGTTCTGGGCATCTATGTCTCGGACCACCCGCTGCGCCCGTTTGAGTATGCGCTCAGCAAAGCGCGCGACTTCTCGTTCTCGCAGATCGACACCGGCTACGAAGTGCAAAACCCCACGGGCGGCACCATCAACCAGGAGATTCCCGAGGGCAAGGCGCTGTGGTGGGCCGGCATGGTCTCGAGCGTGTCCAAGCGCGTGACCAAAAACGGCGACCCCATGGGTATTGTGCAGCTCGAAGACATGGAAGGCGAGGCCACGGTCGTCGTGTTCCCCAAGACCTATAAGGAGGCCGAGGGGTATCTGTACGGCGAGGTCGATCCCGAGACCGGCGCGCAGCTGTCCGACGCCTTTGTGCGCATTAAGGGCAAGCTCGAGCGCTCGGACCGCGGCGACCAGATCATCGCGCAGGAGATCGTGCCGCTGGAGCTCAACGAGGAGAACAACAAGCCCAAGGTGTTTGAGGTCATGGTACCCAACAGCCGCTTTAGCCAGGGCAACATGGCGCGCCTGGCCACGGTGCTCACCACCAACCCGGGCGGCGACCGCGTGGAGATCTTTATTGAGCAGGTGGACGGGCGCGTGCTGCGCGCCGAGGTGCCGGCCAAGGTCAACGCACGCTCGATTCCGCTGCTAGCCGAGGCCAAGGCGATTGTGGGTAACCAGGGTCGCGTGACGGTGATCTAAGCTACCCCGGGTGAGATTGGAGGAAGTGATGGCGCAGGGGACGTTTGTGCAGGCGCTTCGCAAAGAGGCGGCGTTGAGCGGCACCTTTATGAAGGGGCGTTCGCTCATGCTCAACGGCGCCGTGCTGTCGATTGAGGACAGCGGCTCGCGCTTCTCCAAAAACGTGACGGTTGAGGGATCGGTGCGCGGCTCGCGCGGCGACCTGTACAAGACGCACGTGGCGCTCGACATGGACGAGCACGAGGTTATCGACTACGACTGCGACTGCCCCGCCGCATACCGCTATCCCGGTATGTGTAAGCACGCTATTGCCACGGCGCTGGCGTATTTGGATGCCAGCGGCGCCGAGCCCGTCGAAGGTTTGCGCACGCCGGTTCGCACGTTTACGGCGCAGCCGAAACAGCCCGCGCGCGCCGCGTCCGCCGCGCCGGCCGTCAACCCCAACTTTCCCTTCCCGGCGCCCGTCCCCACGAGCCCGAGCCTTGTGGCGGCGCTTTCCGATCTTTCGGACGCGCGCATGGATGAGCTGGCGAGCATGCGCCGCAAGCTTGCCGGTGCCGTTGATCCCGACGCCCCCAAAGCGGCGTTGGAGCCCTCGTTGGTGCCGTACTACAATCCGCTGTTCGCTGACCGCTTTAGCTGGGCGCTCGAGTTCCGCATTCGCTGTGGATCGGTCTCCTACGTGGTCAAGGACATCGACGGCATGGCCGATGCCTACGTGCGCGGCGGCACGTTCTCCTATGGCAAGAAGCTCACGTTTGTCCATTCACCTGAGGCCTTTGACGAAACATCGGCAAAGCTGCTCAACCTTGTTGTGACGACAGTTGCCTATCTCGATGACATCACAAGCTCGCGTTCGGCGTCGTACGACTTTGCCCGCAGCGGTTTTGTTGCCGAGCGTCAGTTGCCGCTGTCCGAGCATAGCATCGTATATGTGCTGGACCTGCTGCGCGGCCAGACCATCTCCTTTGAGCCCGCCTGGTCGCGGGGGATGACGACGCATCGCACCTACGACGTGGCGGTTGAGCTGTCTCCGCAAGGGGAGGACGAGGCGCCCGCTAAGCGCCCACCACTTCTTGCCGCCAAAATCGCGCCGGCGGCTGGTGGTAGCTATGACCTGCGCCTGCCCGCCGATATGTACTGCTTTGCGTCGGGCGATGCCGCCTACTTGGTTGACACGCGCCGCGCGCGCCGTACCGACGCTGCATTTGCTCAGCATGCCGCACCTTTTTTGTCGCGCTTGCTGCCGTGCCGCACGCCCGCCCATATTGCCGCCGAGCAGGTGGGTGAGTTCTGCCGTATGGCGCTGCCCATTTTGCGCGACTATACCGACCTCACCGCGCCCGCCGCGCTCGATACCGTGGCGCCCGAGCCGAGCTTTGCCATGGCAATCGGCGTCGACGATGGGCTCGTGACCTGCAAGATTACGGTTACCTACGGCGACTGGTCGGCGGATCTCTTTAGCCTGGGCGCTCCGGGCAGTCCCTTTGAAGAGCAGCGCCCCGGCGTGCCGCCCCGCGACGAGGTGGCGGAGTTTCGCGTTATGGATACGGCGGCCCTGTACTTCGATTTCTACGAGGGCGGTCTGGCGTTTGAGGAGCGCGATGATGAGAGCTTGTTCTGCCTGCTGACCGAGGGTCTGTCCGCCCTGTCCGAGCTGGGTGAGGTCATGCTCAGCGACCGTCTGCGCCAGATTTCGGTGCGCCCCGCGCCCAAGCTCTCGGTTCGTGCGACCGTCAAGAGCAATCTGCTCGATGTCGAGCTGGGCGCGAGCGCGCTTTCGGCCGCGGACCTTGCCGTCTATCTCGATTCGTACAAGCGCCATCAAACGTTTGCGCGCCTTACGTCCGGCGACATCATTCGCCTGGACGAGGGGGCGCGCGCCGCGTTTGGCCTTGCCGAGGACCTGGGTGTCGATGCCGTCGACCTGCTCGACGGCGTGTCGCTTCCCGCGTCGAGCACCCTCTTCGTCGACAGCATGCTCGCACGCACGCCGGCGCTCGAGGCCGATCGCGACGCTGCGTTCCGCCGTACCGTCGAGCGCCTGGACACGCTCGGCAAGATGGACTTTACGGTGCCGGCATCGCTCAAGGCAACGATGCGCGGCTACCAGGTCGACGGATACCAGTGGCTCGGCTCGCTCGAACACCTGGGCCTTGGCGGCATCTTGGCCGACGACATGGGCCTGGGCAAAACGCTCCAGATGATTGCGCATATTCTGGCGCGCGTGGAGGCGGGGGACACCAAGCCCACGCTCGTGGTATGCCCGGCCTCACTCGTGTACAACTGGACTGCCGAGCTGGAGCGCTTTGCCCCGTCGCTCGATGTGTGCGCCATTGTGGGCGCCAAGGCTCAACGCCGCGTGCAGATCGCCGGCGTGGCCGAGCATAGCGTGGTCGTGACGTCGTATGACCTTATGCGGCGCGATATCGACGAGTACGTCGAGCAGGATTTTGCCCGCGTGGTGCTCGATGAGGCACAGTACATTAAAAATCCGCTCACGCAGGTGGCGCGCGCCGCCAAGCGCCTGCCTGCCGGCGTGCGCTTTGCCCTGACGGGCACGCCCATCGAAAACCGCCTGTCCGAGCTCTGGAGCATCTTCGACTTTTTGATGCCGGGCCTGCTGGGCACGCGTGAATCGTTTGCAAAGCGATTCGAAAGCCCCGTCGAGCATGCCGAGGGCGATAGCGCCGCTCGCCTGCAGGCGCTCGTGTCGCCGTTTGTGCTGCGCCGTGTTAAGGAAGACGTGGTGGCCGACCTGCCCGAGAAGATCGAGGACACCGTCATGGCACAGCTCACCGGCGAGCAGCGCAAGCTCTACCTGGCAAACCAGGACCGCATCGCCCAGCAGGTGCAGCACCGCGAGGCTGGGGAGTTTAAGAAAGACAAGCTCAAGGTGCTCGCCGAGCTCACTAAGCTGCGCCAGATCTGCTGCGACCCGCATCTACACTACGAGGATTACAGGGCGGGGAGCGCCAAGCTCGACGCTTGCATGGAGCTCGTGCACGGTGCGCTCGACGGCGGGCATCACATTCTGCTGTTCAGCCAATTTACGGGTATGCTCGATATCATCGGCAAGCGCTTGGCCAAGGAGGACATCGGCTTTCTTAAGCTCACGGGCGCTTCGTCCAAGGAGAGCCGCGCCAAGATGGTCGCGCAGTTCCAAGCGGGCGAGGTGCCGGTGTTCTTGATTTCGCTCAAGGCGGGTGGCGTGGGCCTTAACCTGACGGCTGCCGACGTGGTCATCCACTACGATCCGTGGTGGAACGTGGCCGCGCAGGACCAGGCGACCGACCGTGCGCACCGTATTGGCCAGCAACATACCGTGACCGTGTACAAGCTCATCGCCAAGGACACGATCGAGGAGCGCATCATGCAGATGCAGGAGTCCAAACGCGACCTGGTCAACAGCGTGCTCGGCGGCGACGGCATCTCGTCGGCGCTGTTTACCCGCGAGGATGTTCTGGCGCTGCTCGGCGGCGACGGGCGCTAGTCTCGCTCGTTATGTGTTCATTTGCCATGCCGTGGATGGTTCGCCTGCCTTTGGGCATAAGAAGCATCGAGAACACCGGCACATCAGCAAAGGAGAACATCATGGCGAAATTCTTTAAGGACCCCGACGGCAAGCTCATTGCCGCCCTTGGCAACGACGTTGCAACCCCTGCCGGCTGCACGGAGCTGACCGCGAACACCGAGGACGCGGCGCACGAAAAGCACGTGCCCGTCGTTGAGAGCGAGCGCGACGGTCACGTGATCCGCGCACGCGTGGGCTCGGTCGAGCATCCTATGGTGCCCGAGCACTACATCGAGTGGATCGCCCTTGAGGCCGAGGGCCGTCTGGAGGTCCATTACCTTGAGCCCGGCATGAAGCCCGCGACGTTTTTTGCCGGCGGCTCCAAGACCGGTACCGTCTATGCCTATTGCAACCTGCACGGGCTGTGGTCCGCGACGTTCTAGGAGCGTGCCCCCGCTCGGGGTATCATAGCTAGCATATGCACATGCGAGCGCCGACTGCATCATGCGGCCGGCGCTTTTACTACGACAACGATGGTTTACGACGGAAAGGGCTGAGCCATGAAGCTCGCACTTGCACAGATCGATATGCGCCTGGGTGATATTGAGGGTATCTGCGGCCGCATCGAGGACCAGGCGCGCCTGGCCCACGAGCGCGGTGGGCGCGTGCTGTGCGTGCCGGCTCCGCTCTTTATGGGAGCCCTGCCCGGCGGCCTGGTGGGCGCTGCCGACTTTGAGCACGACATGCTGACGGGTCTGACCGGCGTCGCCGAGCGTATCCAAGAGCTCGATATGATCTGCATCGTGCCCGCGGCGGTTTCGTTTGAGGGCCAGCCCCTGCTCGACTACATGATGCTCAAGGACGGCCATGTGGTACCGGCCCGTTCGAGCATTGCCCTGCAGCGTGGCGAGAACAACGACGCGCGTTGGGCGCCGCCGGTGTTCGACGTGGACGGCGTGCGTATCGCCGTGATCTTCGACTTGGACCGCGAGCTCGAGATGCTGCCGACCGGCGTCGACCTCATTGCGTATTTCCAGTTCAACGCATTCGATATGACCGACCGCGAGACCGCCGCGATCGCCGCCGTGCGCAGCGGAGCCTACCGCAAGATCGCATCTAAGCGCAGCGTGTGGTTTGCCTGCATGGCGCCGGTCGGTGCGTACGACGAGTCGGTGTATACCGGTGGGTCGTTTGTGCTCGACGACTGCGGCCGCGTGGTGGCCCAGGCGCCGTGTTTTGAGGAGAGCCTGCTGGTTCAGGAGATTCAGCGCGGTGTGATGCTCGATGCTCTGGAGGACCATGAGCTGCCCGAGTTTCGCTCCGAGGAGTGGCTGTGGCAGGCGCTGGTACTTGCCGTGCGCGACAACGCCCGCGCCCACGGTACGTCGCGCGCCGTGGTGGCGCTCGAGGGCGACCTGCCGTCGTCCCTGCTGGCGGCGCTTGCCGTCGACGCCCTGGGTCCGCGCAATGTGATCGGTCTGGTGCTGGGACGCAACCGCATCTTTACGCCGGCGCAGGAGGAGACCGAGGCGGCTCGTTGTGCCGCCGTCCGTGCCATTGCCGAGCGCCTGCATATTCGCACGGTTGAGCGCGATGCGCCGGATGCCGCGCGTGTGCTCGACCGCGATGTGTCGGCGGGCGACGCCGAGCGCCTGCGCTCTCGCACGCTGGGCCTCATGCTGGAGGACACGGCGCTCGAGCTGGGTGCGATGGCGTTGAGCCCGCTGTCCAAAACTGAATACGCGCTGGCGGCGCCCGCGCTTTGCGGTGGCTACCAGGGCGATTATGCGCCCTTTGGCGACGTATACCTGTCGACGCTCGAGTTTGTGGCGCGCGTACGCAACCGTACGTCTGCCGTGGTGCCGCAGGAGCTCGTGACGCTCAACGCGGTGGAGGATTGCATGGAGCGCGTGCTGGCGCAGGCGCTCTCGATGCTTGACGGCCCGGTCGACATGCTCGATCGCGCGGCGCAGCTGCTCGGCGGGCTCGAGCCAGGCGAGGTCGATGGCACGCTCGAGTCACACGTCGACCGCAACCGTCCCTTCGACGACATTCCGATGGTCATCGGCAAGCCCGAGGCGTGTTCGTTGCTGCTGATGCTCGTGCGCCAGGGGGAGGCGGCTCGCCGCCAGCTGCCGACGGCGCCGATTGTCTCGGCCCGTTCGTTTGCCGAGCGTGCCTGGCCGTATATGCTCGCGTGGTCCGATCTTGGCCTGAGCGGTAAAGAGCGCGTGACGGTCGATTTGCTGGCGCGCGCCGAGGTGCGTCGCTTTGCCGACGACGATACGAGTGACCGTATGCGCGGCGAGATGATGGGCATTTTGGGTGAGCTGCTGGGTATTTCGCCCGAGCAGATGGAGGAGCTGCGCTCCGAGGACGGTCAACGTCGTTTGCACGAGGGAATGAAAAAGTTCGAGGGCGAGGTTCAGGACGCCATCGATAAGATGATGGGCGGCCAGGGTGGCCCGCAGGGTGGACCCCAGGGCACGCCGATGCCGCATCCGCCGGTGGATCCGAGGCAGTTCCCGTTCTTCTCGCAGAACTAAACTGGGGATGGGATTCGCTCCCAACCCCGATACTTCAACCAAGCATCTTGCCCCCGTTGTGTTATTCTAGAACAGACGTTCGTGAATGATGCGCGGGGCCTTGCCTTGCGCTGCGCTTGTGACGAGGGGAGGTCGGCTTGGTCATTTTGGGTATCGACCCCGGTTTGGCCCATACGGGTTGGGGGATTATCGAGGAGCGACGTGGCGAGGTTCGTTGCCGTGCCTACGGTTGCATCGAGACCAGCGCGGGCAGCCCGCTCGCGGTGCGCCTGTCGCATATCGCCCGCGACCTCAAGGGTGTCGTGGAGCGTTATCGACCCGATACCGCTGCTATCGAGAGCATTTACTTTGGCGCCAACGTTCGCTCGGCCATCCCCACGGCGCATGCCCGCGGTGCTGCGCTCGTGGCGCTTTCGGAGTGCGCGCTCGAGATTGGCGAATACACGCCCATGCAGATCAAACAGGCCGTGGTGGGTACGGGCGCTGCGGATAAACGGCAGGTTGCCTACATGGTGCGCACGCTCACGCAGCTCGATCACGACCCTCACCCAGACCATGCCGCCGACGCCCTGGCCTGCGCCATCTGTCACGTTAACCTCAGCCGCACCCGGGCGCTTACCGGCGGCGAGTTCTATCAACAGAGAGGAACCGGATACTGATGATCTCCCAGCTCCATGGAACGCTTATCGAGGCCACGATGAGCTCGGCCGTCGTCGATGTATCGGGCGTGGGCTTTGAGCTCGGTATTTCGGGCAGCACTGCCGCCACGCTGCCTACGCCCGGCGGCGAGGTTCGCCTCTATACCCGTATGCAGGTGCGCGAGGACGCCATGACGCTCTTTGGCTTTGCTTCCAAGGACGAGCGCACGATGTTCGATCGACTCGTTTCTGTCTCGGGCGTCGGTCCGCGCCTGGCACTTGCCGTGCTTTCCACCTATACCGTGGGGCAACTGTATTCTCTGGTGATGGCCGAAGACGACAAAGGCATGGCTAAGGTGCCCGGTGTGGGCAAAAAGACCGCCCAGCGCCTCATCCTGGAGCTCAAGAGTACCTTTGCCAAGGACAAGGGCTTTGTTCCGGTCGACGTAATTCCCGGCCAGGTTGCGATGCCGGTTCCCGCCGCCGCTCCCTCGGCGATCGATGACGCCCGTGCGGCGCTCCTTTCCATGGGCTTTAGTCCGCAAGAGACCGAGGTTGCCCTGAGCGGGTATGATGGGCAGGATATGCGTGTCGAGGATCTGCTCGGCGCGGCGCTTAAGCGACTCGGAATGGATGCGTGATGTGGGAAGCCGATGACTCTCAGGACCTGTGGGCGACGCCCGGCAACTCGCCGGCGGCATCCATGGCGCACGGTGAGCGCATGGTGGGCTCGGAGCTGACGCCCGAGGACCTCGATGTCGACCGCACCTTGCGCCCCCAGCGCCTGGACGATTACTGCGGCCAGGAGCACATCAAGCAGAGCCTGCGCGTGCTCATCGAGGCGGCGCAGAGCCGCGGCGAGACGCTCGACCACGTGATCTTCTCGGGCCCTCCGGGTCTGGGCAAGACCACGCTGGCTACGGTTATCGCCAACGAGCTGGGCGCTCAGATCAAGACCACGAGTGGCCCTGCCATCGCGCGCACCGGCGACCTGGCAGCCATTCTTACTAACTTGCAGCCGGGTGACGTGCTGTTTATCGACGAGATCCACCGCCTCAACCGCTCGGTCGAGGAGGTCCTGTACCCCGCGATGGAGGACTTTGCCCTCGATATCGTGATTGGCAAGGGTCCGGCGGCGCGCTCGATTCGCCTGGATATCCCCAAGTTTACGCTGGTGGCGGCAACGACCCGCTCGGGTATGCTGACTGGCCCGCTGCGCGACCGCTTTGGCATTTCATATCGCTTGGATTACTACACGGTCGAAGAACTCGCGCAGATTGTGACACGCTCGGCGTCCATCCTGGGTGTGACAATAGACCATCCGAGCGCGCTCGAGATCGGCTCGCGTTCGCGCGGCACGCCACGTCTTGCCAACCGCCTGCTCAAGCGCGTGCGCGATTACGCACAGGTGCGCGGCAACGGTCCCATCGAGCTCGATATCTGTCGCCAGGCGCTCGAGTTCTTCGAGATCGATGAGCTCGGTCTGGACTGGATGGATATTCGCATTTTGGAGACACTCGCTAAGACGTTCTCCGGACGTGCCGTGGGCCTGACAACGCTTGCCAGCGCGGTGGGCGAGGACTCGGGAACGCTCGAGGATGTCTATGAGCCCTATTTGCTGCAGTGCGGGTTGATGATTCGTACGCCGCAGGGCCGTCAGGCAACCCTTCGCACCTTTGAGCACCTGGGGATTGAACCTACCGTTTAGGGCGCTTTGTTTTGGCGGGCTGTTGGGCTATCGCTGGGCATCGGGTAAACATATCGCCGTTCGTCGGTTACGGGTGTTTTACTATTGCGCGCCCGTGCTATGCTGGATTGGTCTTTTTCTCATCCGGTAACGAAAGGACCGCCCATGCCTACTGACATCGAAATCGCACGTTCTGTTACGCCGCTGCCTATTACCGAGGTGGCCAAGAACGCCGGCGTCGACGTTAAGCATCTGATTCCGTACGGCTTTGACAAGGCAAAGGTCGACTATTCCCTGCTCAACGAGCCAACTGATCACCAGGCCAAGCTCGTCCTCGTGACCGCCATCAACCCCACGCCTGCGGGCGAGGGTAAGACCACCACGACCATCGGCCTGGCCGACGGTCTGCGCCGTCGCGGCGTCAAGAGCGCCGTGGCCCTGCGCGAGCCTTCGCTCGGTCCCGTCTTTGGCGTCAAGGGCGGTGCTGCCGGCGGCGGCTGGGCTCAGGTCATCCCCATGGAGGACATCAACCTGCACTTTACCGGCGACTTCCATGCCATCGGTGCCGCCAACAACCTGCTGGCAGCCATGCTCGACAACCATATTCAGCAGGGCAACCAGCTCGGCATCGACGTTAAGCGCATCACCTGGAAGCGCGTCGTCGACATGAACGACCGTCAGCTGCGCCATGTTATCGACGGCATTGGCGGCAAGGCCCAGGGAGTGCCGCGCGAGGACGGCTTCGACATCACTGTTGCCTCCGAGGTCATGGCAATCCTGTGCCTGTCCACGAGCATCAATGACCTCAAGGAGCGCTTGGGCGAGATCGTTGTCGGCTACAACTATGCCGGCGAGCCCGTCCGCGCACGCGACCTTAAGGCCCAGGGAGCTATGGCCGCACTGCTCAAGGATGCGCTCAAGCCCAACCTGGTTCAAACGCTCGAGGGTACGCCCGCGTTTGTCCACGGCGGTCCCTTCGCTAACATTGCCCACGGCTGCAACTCTATCATGGCTACGCGTATGGCGATGCGCTTTGGCGATGTCGCTATTACCGAGGCCGGCTTCGGTGCCGATCTGGGTGCCGAGAAGTTCCTCGACATTAAGTGCCGCATGACGGGCGTTCGCCCCAGCGCCGTCGTGATTGTCGCTACCGCCCGCGCGCTTAAGTACAACGGCGGCGTCGCCAAGGCCGACCTCAACGAGGAGAACCTCGAGGCTCTCAAGGCCGGTATGCCCAATCTGCTGCGTCACGTCGACAACATCCAGAACGTTTATGGTCTGCCCTGCGTGGTCGCCATCAACCGCTTCCCGACGGACACCGAGGCCGAGCTTGCGCTCATCGAGTCCGAGTGCCAGAAGCTCGGCGTCAACGTTAAGCTTTCCGAGGTCTGGGCCAAGGGCGGCGAGGGCGCGCTCGAGCTGGCCGATGAGGTCATGCGTCTGATTGAGCAGCCGAGCGAGCTCAAGTTTGCCTATGAGGACGGCGCCGATGTTGCTGACGCTCTTGAGGCCATTGCCACCAAGGTCTACCGCGCCGACGGCGTTGACTTTACGCCGGCCGCCAAGCGCCAGCTCGCCGAGCTGCGCGAGAACGGCTTTGGCAACCTGCCGGTGTGCGTGGCCAAGACGCAGTACAGCTTTAGCGACAACGCCAAGGCCCTGGGCGCTCCCGAGAACTTCCGCATCACGGTGCGCGAGCTCAAGGTTTCCGCCGGTGCCCACTTTGTGGTCGCACTGACTGGCAGTGTTCTGACCATGCCGGGCCTGCCCAAGGTTCCCGCGGCCGAGAACATCGACGTCGACAACGACGGCAACATTACCGGCTTGTTCTAAGCCTGCTGCCCCTAGCTGCCTGCCTGCCCCGCCGTGCCCCCAAGGCCCGGCGGGGCTTTTTTATCCTTAGGCCCGCGCATGTCTTGTAGATACCGACGGACTCTGCCCATCATAGGCTTTTGCGCGGGTAGAATGCATGGATAACTTGAGGCTCACACGCGACGGAAAGGAATCGTTGCATGGATCAGGACAAGACAACCGTGATGGGTGGCTACGGTTCCGCGCAGGCTGGCGATAGCGCCGATGCGACCCGCGTTGTTCCCAACTCCGGTTATACCGACCCCGCGGCGACGCAGCCTTCTGCTGAGCCCACCCGGGTTATGGGCTATGGCGACACGCCGCAGGATTCTTATGCTGCCTCGACGCCGAATCCCTATGACAACCTGCCGCAGAATCCCATTCCGCAGCCTCAGCAGACGACGTATATGCCTCGCACGGCGCAGCCTCGCTACGAGTCGCGCGAGCCGTATCGCGAGTACCCCAAGTCAATTCCGCAATATGGCGAGGACGAGGAGAAGAAGCCGTCGCGTTCGTCGAGCGTGATCAAGAAGATCCTCATCGTACTGGCGATCTTCTTTGCGCTGTCGGTTGTGTTTGCCATCGTGTCGGGCATGCTTAACAAGCGAGGGAGTTCAACGGCCGATGCCACTGTTGAGCAAACCGAGTCCGCCTCGTCTAGCACCGTCGATCTGAGCGATATCCCGGGGCAGTACTGGTCCAACGCCAAGAAGATCCTCAAGTCGCGCGGCGCCGATCTTTCGAATGCCGTGGTCCTGACTGATGATGGCTCAACGCCCGTCGTCGATGCCAACTGGATCGTTACTTCTGCTTACTATAACGACAGCGGCAACCTCGAAATTCAGCTCACGCACAAGAACAGCTCGGGCAACTCGTCCGGCGGCCAAAGCGGTACCGACAGCTCGAGCTCCAATACGCTGGAGGACTTGAGCAACAAGGCACAGGAGTTGGGAGACAAGGCCCAAGAGCTGGGCGACACGGCCCAGAACCTGGGCGACACCGCTCAGAACCTGGGTGATATGGCGACGGATGCCTGGAACGCGCTGCAAAACGGCATCTCGGGCGCGCAGGGAAACTAGCTGGTAAGTGGGCTACAGCTGCTCTGCTGGACGGTCGGGCGAGCTAAAGCCCGAATCAAACGTGACGACGCATGAGACGTTGGGCCGGCGCTCGTGCACGATGCGCGTGACGAGCTCCAGCAGCTCCTCGTCGGATATGTCAAAGCCGTCGGGGCGCACAAGGTCAAATGACACAAAGCCATCGTGTTCGTGAAGGTCGTGGATGGAAAGCGCGGGGTCGATCTGCGCTACGCCGCGCTTGACCCAGCCGCGCAGGTCGTCGCCGGTGGTGGCGATAGGGTCGCAGTGCAGCGTGATATCGATGCCCATTTGGCGCTTGATGTCGTGCTCGATGGTGTCCAAAATCTCGTGGTGTTCAAATGCGTCGCCCTCGCCGGGCATCTCCACGTGGGCGCTGGCAAACTGACGACCGGGGCCGTAGTCGTGCACCATGAGGTCGTGTGTGCCCAAGACCTGGGGGTACGACATAATCCTGTCGCGGATTTCCTGGACGAGCTTGGGGTCGGGCGCTTGTCCTAACAGCGGGCTGATGGCGTCGCGCACCAGGCCCAGGCCGCTGATGCAGATGAAGATGCCCACACCCAGGCCTGCCCAGCCATCGAGGTCAAAGCCGGTCGTCTGCGAAATAAGCGCCGCCACCAAGACCGAGCCCGAGGTGATGACGTCGTTTTTGGAGTCCTGTGCTGTGGCGATGAGCGTCTCCGAGTCGATGCGGTCGCCCAACGTGCGGTTGAACGCGGCCATCCAGAGCTTAACGAGCATGGACAAGACGAGAGCGGCTAAGGAGAGCACCGAATATGCAGTGGGGGAAGGCTTGATGATCTTAGTGACCGACTCGAGGATCAGGTTGATGCCGACGGCGCAAACCAGGACGGCGACGAACAGACCGGCTAGGTACTCGTAGCGGCCGTGGCCATAGGGGTGGCCTTCGTCTGCAGGGCGGCTGGCAAGGCGGAACCCGAGCAGGCTCACGATGTTGCTCGAGGCATCGGAGAGGTTGTTGAAAGCGTCGGCGATGAGGGAGACGGAGCCGGCGAGCAGGCCCGCGATGCCCTTGGCCAGGCACAGGGTGATGTTGAGGCCAATGCAGGCGAGGCTTGCGGAAAAGCCCGCGTTGGTGCGGCAAGATGCATCGACCGGCTCGCTCTCGCTGCCGGGAACAAGCGTATGTACCAGCCGATTTACAAATAGCATAGCGGTCGTCCTCACAATCATGTTTAAGGGGATAGTGTAGCTCGCGCGGGGGCGCCGTGCACCGATGCTCAGAAAATGCAGCAATAGTCTGCCGGTGCTAACGAGCGAGCCTTCTCGTCTGCCTGGGTGGTCCATTTTGGGCCACATGGGTATGGGCATGTGCCTGTTTGCTCGACATACTTATTGTCGACAGCTTTGTGCAAAGGAGGACGTTTCCATGGACGAGATGTTTGCCATTAAATGTCAAAACTGCGGCGGCCCTATGTACTCGCACCAAGCTAAGCGCAGCTTTGAGTGCGCTTATTGCGGTGCGGTCATTCCGTGGCAGGCGGACGCCGGAGAGCCCAAGAGCGCTTTGGGCATTCGCCATACGCCGTTGACGGTAGTGGATGGACTGCTCAAGCTCACGCATGTGTCGCAACTCGAGCGCCCGGAGGACCCGGACTGGTATTTCTTCAATTCGCACTGGCGCAATCAGTCGGTCCTGGAACATCTGCTGTGGGAGGATCGCGGCACGGCGCAGGAGTTCCAAGAAGCGACGCACGTGAGCATTCCTTGTCCCTTCTGCGGAGCGTCCTTTGAGGGCGAGTCAACGCAGCGTGTGTTTGAGTGCCCGTCCTGCGGCAACAAGATCGGCATTGCCGACCTGCTCAAGCCCGGTACGTTTAGCAAACGTCTGACCATGGGCGTGGGTGCGGAGTATGTGCCGGAGCAGGGTATTCCCTGCGAAATCTCGCCGCAGCAGGCACGTGCTAACGCGCTGCAGCTGGTGCGCCAGTACCCGGATGTCTTTGCCGGGCACGACGTGGAAGACGCGATCCAAAACGACATGATGCTCTTCTATTTCCCCATGGCGCTGGCGGACCTGCGTATGATGGCGAGCTTCCCGGGCAAGGGCCTGAGCAAGGAAACCCTGGTGTACTACGAGGTGCTCGACTGGGCGTATCCGCGGGCAAACTATTTGGATGTTCGCCTTATGGGCATTTTGGAGCCGTGGGACTTTGCCAAGGTTGGGCCGTTTGACCCGGCCATGCAGGAAGGTGACTTTCGCGTCGTCTCCGTCGATGCGTCTACCAAGGACCAGGTGGTCATTGATAAGTTGGCGCTCGACATTGCCGGCAACGATGCCGAGGCGGTGCTGGGGCTCAATAAAAAGAGCATCCGCACTTGGGCGCGCAAGGCCCGCAAGCATAAGGACGGCCTGGTGATGGTGCCGGTGTACTTTGTCGATCGTCCGGCGACGGACAGCCGCGATGGCGAGCAGGTGCGCATTGCCGTAAACGGCCAGACGAGCCGCGCGGCCGCGGTGGTGTTTAGCGACAAGCGCGAAACGCATATCGTGGCGCCGCTCAGCCCGAGCCTGCATCTGTCCGGGGAGAGCACCGTACATGCCGCGCCCGTCGAGGTCAAATATGTTAAATCTCCGTTCCTATACCAGATCGTGCGCCGTGGAGGCGGCGAGCAACCGCGCCAGGTGGCAGCGGCAGCCGAGGGTTCCTACCGAGAGGAAAAGCCCAAACGCAAGGGCTTGTTCGCTGCGATATTTGGGAAGTAGGGAAGCGCAGCACGGGACGGCTCACAGGCGTGCGGGCGTTTCGGTCGCAACGTGCTGCTACCCTTGCGTTTCGCCATTGGTCGCTTCGTTGATGGCGCGGTACTCGGCACTCAGCTCGCGCGCCAGCTCTTCCTTGCTTGGAAGATACGGCAGGTATTTGGCGGCAAACACTTGGTCGTTGTCTTCGGGCAGCGTGTACTCGACGATCGAATCGCTTTTGTCCGCGCAGAGCACGATGCCTATGGGCGGATTGTCGCCTTCGTTCATGAGCTCGCGCGTGTAGTAGTTCACATACATTTGCATCTGGCCCAGGTCCTGGTGCGTAAGATCGTCCGTCTTAAGGTCGATGAGCACGAAGCAGCGCATCAGATAGTTGTAAAACACAAGGTCAATATAGAAATGGCGCCCATCAAAGGTGATGCGCCTTTGGCGCGCCTCGAAAGCGAAACCACGGCCAAGCTCCAGCAGGAACTTCTGAAGATGCGTGATGAGCGCCTGCTCTAGATCGCTCTCGCGAAACGCAGTATCGTCCGAGAAACCTAAAAACTCCAGTACATATGGGTCGCGGATGATATCCTCGGGGCGACGAGCCGGGGCGCTCTT
Organism: uncultured Collinsella sp.; assembly: GCA_937937635.1. Taxonomy (GTDB): domain Bacteria; phylum Actinomycetota; class Coriobacteriia; order Coriobacteriales; family Coriobacteriaceae; genus Collinsella. Next base: position 35,774 of record CALDCF010000074.1, on the reverse strand, counting down.
TTGGATTTCCTGGGTGACGGCCTCCTTGTCCTTGCTGGCAAGCAGGCGCTCGCGGAACATGGTGTTGATCTGGCGCTCGAGCTGACGCGTGCTCCAGCGAGAATCGGCACATTCGTTCATGTACCATGTTCGAGCATCAGGGTCGGTTATACGCGATAACCTGCGGTAATGTGTCCAATTCAATTCGGAACGCAGCGCGTTCCGAATTGGGAACGCAAGATAAAACTGACGCATGTATCTTAAGCTTCTGGCGTTGAAGCCTCTGCCAAAATCCTTAGTCAATCTAACGGCAAGTTCGTCGATCAGTGCATCGCCATACTTGGCGCGCTCCTCTCCGCCCTGCTCATCAACTATGCTCTTGCCGATCTCCCAATACGCCTCAACCATCGCAAAGTTAACGGCGGTATAGGCCTTGTCGCGAGCGGCGTTGAGAATCGAGGAAACCTGCTTGTAAAAACCTTCGGGCACGATTGCCGATTCTCCACGGTTTACCAGTTCGCCCATCACTGTCGCCCCACTTTCCTCTTGTGGAATGCATCTTTATCGCATCTAGTTTAAAGCCTCGCGCGGACACGAATTGCTGTGCTGTCTGGCACCTTCGCATGGGAGCCTTGCGGTGACTAAAATGTGGCAATAGAGACAGTTTTAGCGAACCCCACGGGAGTGACGCGTATGGACAACAACACGCTGCTATTCCAGGACAAAGGTTCGGGTAGGTTTAAAGACGTTAAGATCTACCCCAATCGTATCGAGGTGCTCAAGAAGGGCACTTTTGGCGACAGGCACACCGAGATTGTCTACCTTAAGGACATCACGGGGGTCAACAGGATCAAGGGTCGCGACGTTTCCCTGCGTAACAGGCTGTTGACCGCTTGCGTCTTTAGCCTGAGTAGCCGTGCGAAGGCCCAGGAATTTGTGAAAGCTCTGAACATGGTGATGTAGCCGATAGCGGCGTTCGGGCCAAGGTAAAAATCGGGGCGCAGAACGGTATTCTGCGCCCCGATTGAGTTAATGCGCCCAAAAGACTGGCTTGCCTATTCGTTAACGTCCTCGGTATTGTCGCGGTCACTGGCAAGCATTGCTGCACCTGCGACCGTTGTCGCCACGGCGGCGGCAGCGAGCCCGGCGGCAACGCCAGAGCCGTCGCCCGTGTTGGCGAGCTTTCCGCCCGAGCTCTTGCCCTGGCCTCTCTTGTTGCTCTTGCCGTTCTTGTCGGCGCCGCCTGCGTTGGAACCCGTGTCGCTGCCGGTGCCGCCTGCACTGCCCGAGGCCGCTACGGTAAAGCTTGCGGCTCCGTCGCTGGCGAGCGTGTAGTTCTGCGCCGCGTCGCCCAAGAGACCGTTCACGCGCACCCAGTACGTTCCTGCGGCAAATGTTTCGCCCTCGGCCATTGCCGTGCCCGGAGCGCCGTTCGCGTCGTGCACAAACTCGAGCTGGGCCGTGCAGGCATCGGTTTCGAGCTTGCCCTCGAGTGATGCCGCAATCTTGGCGCGCACGTCTTCGCCGGCCTTAAGGCCTTCGAGTCCCTCAAAATGGGGCGTCAGCGCGCGTGGATCGATATCGATGGGCACAGAGCCCTGCAGCCCCGTAACGGTCTCGTTGCCCAGGGCGTCGACATCCACGTATTCAATGGCAAACGCATGGCCCGAAGCTGTCGCGTTGAGCGCGTTGCTGCTGTCGGCAAGGCGGAAATGACCCTCGCCAACGGTCTTGCCATCCTGGAATGAGGCATCGCTCAGCGAGTCGCCGTACGTCATGCGCATGCGGGTCGGGAGATAGTACGGGAGATAGTACGAAGCCGTCTGCTTGTGCTCCGTATCGTAATTGCGCTGGTAGATGCTCCGGGCCAGCGCCGCATCAACAAAGTCGGATGCGATGATGCCAATGTGCTTGAGGTAATCTGACTTTGTATCCTCGGTGCCGCTGGGGTTGATGTACGGGCTCTTATACAGATGCTCGTTGACTACTCGTGCCGAGGTAAAAGGATTGCCTCCGTGCGACAAGCCCGTGCAGCTGGTGTAGTTGATAGACCAGCAGCGCCCAGGACTTGCTCCTTGGCCCCGTTATCGTCCTCGACATCTACCTCGTTGCGCGTGCGCCCGGTCGTTTCCTTCAGCGCATTATCGACCCAGCTGAGCTTGTCGGTTCCCGTGAGTTTGTACTTGTCCTGGGCGTATACCTTGGTGCAATAGGGCTCTTTGTCGCCTGTTTCCCCCGCGGCTTCAAAGCCCCGCGCGTCTTGGACGAGACACATAGTGGCGCTGTCGGAGTGAGCCTTGATCTTGTCATCCCATTCGGTAAGGTCGAGGCCCCACGTGTGGCCGCTTACACTGTTGCCGGCGAGCCTAAATCGACGCAGCAGAACGATCTTTCCGCGCACCTCGTGTAGCGTGGGGATTCGGCTCGACGTATAGAACAGTTTGGGGTTGTCGTCCAAAACCTTGGCGAAAGCCGTCGTAACACTTTCGTCGGTAGCCTCGTCGTTGCCTCGTGATACAAGCATGATGAGCGCTTCTGTCGGGTTTTCGTTCAAAAACGTTTTGAAGTAGCCTATGACATCGGAAAGATGCATAAAGTACGCGTCTTTTTTGAGCAGGTAGTAATCCCCGTGGTCGATACCGGGGTCGTCGCCCTTTCCGAGCCGGATATCAAAATAGCGAATGCCTTCGAGCAACTGCGTGGGAATGTAATCCTGCTGGCATTTTACTTGCGAGGATTGGGGCTCAGTGTCGTTGTCCACGCTGCAGGTGCCCGAATCGTGCGTACCCGGGATGCTCAGCTCGTCGAGGAACTTGTTGTCGTCGACGTATTTCATCCAACATGGCCCATCGACGTAGCTGCTGTACGTGATCCAGTCGAGGCTGCTAACCGTGGCATCGTTCTTTTTCATGTCGTAACCGATAAGTTCGAGCTCCCACGGAATGCTCTTACTCTTATGGCAGATCTTATTGTTGTCCTGGTCTTCGCCGTTCGATTCTATTGCCAGGTACTTAATGTCTTTTTTCTCGGTTTCTTTCTCGACCGTGCGGTCTCGGATGATATAGGTTCCGTTTGATTGACGCTCGAACGCAAAAGCGCGGCTGGGCTTGTTGTCATACTCGCCGCCCCATACGTGGATGACCTTTCCATCTTTGTCAGAGTCGTCGTCGACCGACCAAATGCTGTAGCCCGTCTTTTTATGCTCTTCGAAATTGAGCAAGGTGCGGATAGCATACCAGTTTGTATCGTCATTCTTGGTCGTTACGTTCTCAAGGATGAGCTTGCTGGACGTGCCGTCGTTAAACAGGTGACAGACGTTGCCGCGAACGTTGCCGTCTTGGTTGACGCTCGCGGTGCGAAAATAGCCCGCGGGGCGAAGGCGAATGACGAAATTACCGAGGTGCTCCGCCGGTTTGGGCGTGTCGTCTGCAAATGCCGCTCGCAGGGGAATGCCCGGTGCCGCGGTTTCTGGCAGGCTTGCAAGCGGCGACAGCGCCGCAAGACCTAAGCCCAGCGTAAACGCTCGGCGACTGATGGCATGATGTTCGGCCATGACTCCTCCATTCGCAGGGTGCGGTTATGCGATAGTTTTGGTCACTATACTGCCCAGATGTTTAAAGATGCTGGTTTAATTGTCTGCGCGGCGCAATAAATCGGTGGGCGGACGTGTTGGGGTGTTTATCGTTTTCGTACTGTTGCCACATTTGGGGCGGTTCCGGCGTCCGGCATCCTCGCGTTCGTCGGCTACCGGCATAAGAAAGGGAGGGTCGGTTTACCGGCCCTCCCTGGGTACGAAGCGCTGGGGTACCGTCGCTTGTTTGCACTGCGACCGTGTTTCCCGTTGCGCTCGCCAGTCGCTTAGCGCTTGATCTCGATATCGTCGAGCTTGACGTCCATGGCCTCGGTCTTGGCTTCGGCGATGTCGTCGGCAAACTCCAGAGACTTCATCATGGTCTTGACGGCGTCCTTGTGCTCCTCGACATTGTCGATGCTCACGTAGACGCTGCCGCCGCCTGCTTCGGTGAAGTACTCAGTCGTCACGCCGCCCGAGTGTGTATAGGAAGCGTTGCGCCAAGTCTTGCCGTTGTACTTGACGGGATCATTCTCGGTCCACTCAAAGTTGGCCTTCCATTTGGCCTCGTAGTCGAACAGCTCGTCGGCGTTCTTGTCGGAGTCGAAGACAGGGATGAAGCGATCGCTGGCGTGCTCGCTCTCGGTGAACTTAAACTGGGCCCTATCGGCGGTGTCGCCTGCGACGTCCGTGATTTCGACGCCCTCGGGCACCTCGACCTTAAACCAAATGAAGTCGGTCCTCATATCCACGGCTGGCTTTTCTGCTCCGCCGCCACCGCCACTGCCGGCAGCGCCACCGCTTCCACCGCAACCCACCAGGGCAACTGCGGCAAAAAGACTCATGCAGAGGGTGAGAATCGCAAAGGCCTTCTTTTTCATGGTCGTGTCCTCCTCGATCTGTAACCGCCCATGGATTACCTGCCTTTACTGTACGCGTGGGCGGCTCGCTAGGGTGGGCCATGTGTCCCATTCTGAGGGCCGGATTTGCGCCGTTAAGTGGCAATATGCTCGGACGCAAAAGAGGGGAGGGCCGATGCTGTCGGCCCTCCCCGGGGTTGGGTGCCCGCGCTTTTAATGGGGCGCGTGCACGGGCGTGCGTGGACTCTTGCTACTTGATCTCGATACTCGAAATCTCGACGTCGCGTGCCTCACTCACGGCCGCCTTCATGTCATCGGGGAACTCAATGGAGTTGAGAAGCGCCTCAGCTTCTTTCTCGTGTTGATCGAAGTTTGCGATGAGAACGCAGACGCTTCCCGGCTCAACGTCGGTAAAGAGATAGGTATGGGTGCCGCGGTTGTCCTTGCACGTTCCGGTGAGCCATGTCCTGCCGCTGTACTCGACGGGGTCGCCAACTTCCCACTGGAACATGCTGCTCTTTCGACCTTCATCGGCAAGAGCCTCTTCTGCCGTCATCTTCTCTTCCCAAACGGGGATGAAACGGTCGACCGTGGTGTTCTCGTTCTCGGGGAAGGTGAGCTGGACCCTGTCGGCGTTCTTGCCGGCGGAGTCGCTTACGCCAACGCCCTCGGGCATCTCGACCTTAAACCAGATAAAGTCGGTCTTCTTAGCGACGGGAGCTTTTTCCTTGCCCTCGCTCTTGGCGGCGCTGCTGCCCCCGCCTCCGCCCGATGCGCTCCCGCCGCAGCCCACGAGGGCGAGCGCGGCAAAGAGGGCGATGCAAAGGGAAAGGATCGATAGGGTCTTTTTCTTCATGGTGGCGTCCTCCTTGTCTGTCGGTGACATCGCGGTACCGCATGCTGCTGGGGCCTTGTTTCCGTTTGCGGCGGATGTCTTTGTGCGTGGGTTGTATGGGCGCGTTAATACCTCCGTTCGTGGTTTGTGATCGTTGCGCAGCCGTGCCCCAACGGGCTCCTTACTTATAGATATGCCCCAGTTTGTGCTGCCGGGAAGTCTCGAAAGGTGGGCCATGTGTCCCATGTTTGCGTTGCCGCCGCCTATCGCGTGCCATAGAAATCCGCGATGGCCAGGTGCGCTGACGCTCGTGTGCTTATGGGCTAGACTTAGCACCATTACGTGATTGATGCGGTTGGTCGGCGGATGCCACCCCACCGATGTATATGACTTGAAGGTGCATGCGTATGAGCCAAGAAATGATGGACAAGACCTGTCGCGATTTTGCCGAGGCGCTGGCCGCGCGCGAGCCGGTTCCCGGCGGCGGCAGCGCGAGCGCCTTTGTGGGCGCGCTGGGTGCCTCGCTGTGCGGGATGGTCGCGCGTTACGGGGCAACCAATCCCGCGCTTGCCGATCGCGCGGATGATCTGACGCGCGCGTTTGCCCAGGCAGATGAGCTGGCTCAGGAACTTGTCGAGTTGGTCGCCGAGGATGTTAGCGCGTATGGGCAGGTGTCGGCGGCGTACGGTATTTCCCGCGATGACCCCGCACGTGCCGCCGTGATTCAGGATGCGCTGCATGTGGCCGCCATGCCGCCGTACCGCATCATGGATGCCTGCGGCCGTGCGCTGGCATTGCTCGAGGACATGGCCGATAAGGGTTCGCGCCAGCTGCTGTCCGATGTGGCGTGCGGTGCCGTCTTTTGCCGCGCCGCCATGCAGGGTGCGAGCTTGACGCTCTTTGCCAACACCACGTCTATGAAAGACCGTGCGCGCGCCGAGGAGCTCGAGGCGGCATGTGACGAGCTGCTCGATACGTGGCTGCCGCGCGCCGATGCTCTGGCGCGCCGCGCCGCCGACGCCGCCAGGAAGAGGGGATAGCCATGGCCGAGCTGCTGAAGGGTGCTCCCGTTGCCCGTGCTTTGACCGAGGAGCTCGCTGCTCGCTGCGCCGCCCTGCGCGAACAGGGCATCGTTCCGACGCTGGCCATCGTCCGTGTAGGCGAGCGCGAGGACGACCTATCCTACGAGCGCGGTGCCCTCAAGCGCTGCGAGAAGGTGGGCATCGAAGCTCGTCGCGTGTTGCTGCCTGCCGACGTCTCGCAAGACGAGCTGATGGCTGCTATCGAGGACATCAATACCGATTCGTCTGTTCATGGCTGCCTGATGTTCCGCCCGCTGCCCGCCGGCCTTGACGAGGACGCGGTTGCCGCGGCACTCGATCCTGCCAAGGACGTTGACTCCATGACGCCGGCTTCGCTGCTCACCACGCTTTCGGGGCGCGGCGAGGGTTTTGCCCCCTGCACAGCCGAAGCCGTGCTTGCTCTGCTGGATCATTACGGCGTTGAGCTGGATGGGGCCAAGGTCGCGGTTGTCGGTCGGTCGCTGGTTATCGGGCGTCCTGTTGCCGCCATGCTTACGGCGCGCAATGCCACTGTGACGACGTGCCATACGCATACGCGCGACCTTGCTGCCGAGTGCCGTGCGGCTGATATTGTGGTTGCGGCCGTTGGGCGCGCACGTACGATTGGTGTGGACGCGGTTCGCGAGGGCCAGACGATCATCGATGTGGGCATTAATTGGGACGAGGCCGCTGGCAAGCTGGTCGGGGACGTCGATTTTGATGCCGCGGAGCCGGTTGTTAACGCCATCACGCCCGTGCCGGGCGGCGTGGGCGCTGTGACGACGGCGATCCTCGCCAAACACGTGATCGAAGCGGCCGAGCGCGCATCGAAATAGGCGTTTTCGGGCTGTTTAGGGGGTTGGTTAGATACCCCGTGGTCAAAAAATGCCAAATATGAGTACTGTTGCCTTGTTGGTTACATATTTTTGAGATTGATTTAACTCCCTAATGATATTAAATATCGTTAGGGAGTCTCTTTTATTGGACCTTTGGGGAATTACTTCACTCAGCTTTTGGACAAGTGGGGATTTCTAGCGTCTGAACTTGAGCAAATCGCTGCTACTAAATTGGTGACAGTACTCATATTTGGCATTTTTTGACCACAGGGGTTGCGAGGGGGTCGTGGCGACTGTGGTTTCGCCCTTTTTGCGTCGAAGCGATACACTGTTACCGTTTGATTTCTTCGCTCAAGGAGGATGCGCATGCCGTGCACAACGATTCTGGTTGGTAAGAACGCGAGCTATGACGGGTCGACGCTGTTTGCCCGCAACGAGGACTCGTCCAACGGGGTGTTTGAGCCCAAGCGTATGCGCGTGGTGCACCCCGACGAGCAGCCGCGCGTCTACACGAGCGTTCTGAGCCATCTGACCATCGAGCTGCCTGATAATCCCATGCGCTACACGAGCGTCCCCGATGTCATCCCCGGTCACGGCATCTGGGCCGAGGCCGGATTCAACGAGCTCAACGTCGGGATGTCCGCAACCGAGACGCTCACCACTAACGAGCGCGTCCGCGGCGCCGATCCGCTCGTGGACTACGTGCCCGCCAAGGGCAACGAGGGCGAGGACGGCTATGTTCCGGCGCAGCCCGGCGGTCTGGGCGAGGAGGACATGGTGACCCTGGTGCTGCCGTATGCCAAGTCCGCCCGCGACGGCGTGCGCATCCTGGGCGATCTGCTCGAGCGCTACGGCACCTACGAGAACAACGGCATCGCCTTTAGCGACGTGGATGAGATCTGGTGGCTCGAGACCATCGGCGGCCACCACTGGATCGCCAAGCGCGTGCCCGACGACGCCTATGTGACCATGCCCAACCAGCTGGGTATTGACAGCTTTGACCTGGACGACGCCGAGGGCGACCAGGCCGACCACATGTGCTCTTCCGACCTGCGCGCCTGGATGGCCGAGTGGCATCTTGACCTGACGCTGGGTGTCGAGGGCGACGGTCCCGCAACGGTCTTCAACCCGCGCGAGGCCTTTGGCTCGCACAGCGACAGCGACCATGTCTACAACACGCCGCGCGCGTGGTACATGCAGCGCTGCCTTAACCCCAGCGATGTGTGGGACGGTCCCGAGGCCGACTACACGCCCGAGAGCGACGATATTCCCTGGAGCCGCGTGCCCGAGCGCAAGGTGACCATCGAGGACATCAAGTATGTGCTTTCGAGCCACTACCAGGGCACGGAGTACGACTGCTACGGCAGCAAGGGTACGCCCGCCACACGCGGCGCCTATCGTCCCATCGGCATCAACCGCAACAGCCAACTCGCCGTACTGCAGCTGCGTCCCTATGCGCAGCCGGCCTACCGCGCCGTGCAGTGGATGGCCTTTGGCTCCAACTCGTTTAACGCGCTGGTTCCGCTGTACGCCAACGTCGAGACCATGCCCGAGTACTATGCCGACACGCAGGCTCGCGTGACGTCCGAGAACTTTTACTGGGCCAACCGCCTGATCGGCGCGCTCGCCGACGTTCGCTTCCACGAGTGTGGTCGCGCGGTTGAGGATTATCAGGAGAAGGTCGGCGGCATGGGCCACAAGCAACTCCATGACGTTGACGCCGCCGTTGCCACCCTGCCCGAAGCCGAGGTGCCTGCCGAGCTGGCACGCGCCAACGAGGCCTTCGCCGAGCTTGTGCGCGTGGAGACCGATGCTCTGCTGGGTAAGGTGCTCTACACCACGAGCTGTGCCATGAAGAATTCCTTCGCGATGAACGATAACATCAGGTAAAACGCTTTGTCGCTTTCACTCAATCTTGGGTACAAGAACGCCAATGCAGTTGTTCATGATTGGAGCCAACCATGGTTATGAAATTCGATCAGCTTGTTAACGGCGCCATCAACGTGGGCTTTGGTGCCGCCGCCGTTGCCGTCGAGGGAGGCAAGAAGGTCCTTGACGATCTCAACGCCAAGGGCGAGCAGGTGCGCAAGGACGCTGACACCCCCGATATCGCCCGCAGCGTATCCGACATGTTCGAGCAGGCCGGCGGCACCATCTCCGACCTTACCGAGCGCCTGGGCATGCAGGGCGAGACCGCGGCACAGCGCGTGCTCGATGAGCTCATCCTTGCTCGCGTCCGCGTTATGACCGCCCCCGAGCGCACGGCCTTCCTGGCTCACGTGCGCGACATCGTCGATTCGGTCGAGGACAACGTGACCTCGGTGCCCGTCGAGTCTGTTGAGCCCGACGACGCAGAGGATGCCGAAGAGGCCGAGTAGTAGCGCAGATGGCAGATCCCACCACCGATTACAACAATCAAGACCCCTTGTGTGACGAGGCGGCAGTTGTCGACGAAGTCGAGGCTGCTGTCTCGGGCGCTCGCAAGAAGCCCCGTGCCGTGGACATGGTGCCCGAGGAGCCTGACGCCATGGCTCCGTGCGACGAGTACCAGCTTACGCCGGCGGGCCGTCGCGAGCGCATCGGGCAGATCGTCCGCCTCGTCAAAAAATACCGCGTGTGGGACAACCTCACGCCGGTGCGCCTGCGCCGCCTGCTCGAGGAGCTCGGCCCCATGTTCGTCAAGATGGGGCAGATTTTGGCCAACCGGTCCGAGATTCTGCCGCAGCGCTTTTGTGACGAGCTGCGTCGTCTGCGCTCCGATGTAGAGCCGGTGCCGTACGAGGTGGTGCTTCGCTGCCTAGAGGAGGAATACGGCCTGCGCCTGGGGGAGATGTTCGACGCGATCGACCCCAACCCGCTTGGCAGCGCCTCGCTCGCGCAGGTGCATCGTGCTCGCCTGGTGACGGGCGAGGACGTGGCCGTCAAGGTGCAGCGCCCCGGCGCTCAGCAGGTCATGGCCCAAGACATCGATATCATTCGCTCGGTGGTGCGCATCGTCTCCAAGTTCGTCAACACCGATCAGTTCGTTGACTTGCACGGCGTGGTCGAGGAGCTGTGGACCTCGTTTCGCGAGGAGACCAACTTTTTGGCCGAGGCCAAAAACCTCAACGACTTCTACGAGTTCCATAAGAGCGTTCATGGCGTGACGTGCCCTAAATCCTATCTGGACCTGTGCACCGAGCACGTCGTGGTCATGGATTACATCGATGGCATCTCGATTGCCGACCCCGAGCGCCTGGTGGCCGAAGGCTACGACCTGGAGAAGATCGGCTCGACGATTGTCGAGGACTATTCGACGCAGGTGCTCGACGACGGCTTTTTCCATGCCGATCCGCATGCGGGAAACATCATTCTCAAGGACGGTATCGTCTACTTTATCGACCTGGGCATGGTCGGGCGCATGTCGAGCCACGATCGTGGCATCGTCAAGGACATGATTTTTGCCGTGGCCGAGGGTGACGTGCCCAAGCTCAAAGACTCGCTCATGCGCTTTGCCGTGACGCGCGGCGATTCGGCGGAGCTCGATCACTCGGCATTTTTGTCCGATCTGGACTTTATCGTTGCCGACTTTGCGGGCCTCGATCTTAAGGACCTGGACATCGGCGAGTTCTTGACCTCGTTGCTGAACTTGGCGCGCAAGAACGACGTTGAGCTGCCGAGCGTGGTGACGATGTTCGCGCGCGGCATGGTGACGCTCGAGGGCCTGCTGACCGAGTACATGCCCAACGTCAACATGATCCAGATCATCCAGACGCATATCAAAAACGAGAAGAGCGCCTATGCCCGCGTTCGCGAGATGGGCCGCGACTTTGCGGCGAGCAGTTACCGTGCGGCCAAGGGCTCGCTCGAGGCGGCCGAGTACCTGGGGCTGGCGTCGCGTATGCTCACGCGCGGCCAGCTTAAGGTGAATCTGCAGCTCATGAGCAGCGACAAGGCGCTGCGTCAGATAGGCGGCATCGTCGACCGTATGTCGATGGCCATTGTTATCGCCGGTCTGTTTATCGGCTCCTCGGTGGTCTACTATGCGCGCATCGAGCCTGTTGTGCTCGGTATTCCGATCATCGGCTTTGTTGGCTATGTGAGCGCGCTGGTTTTGGCGCTCATGCTGGGCCGCAATATCTGGCGCAACAGTCACGGCGGCAAGCACTAGAGGCTGCGACCGGCACCGCATTTTCCTATCGCAAACAATAGCTTTTACCTTGGGCTTCGCCTGCGTGCGGGGCCCTTTTGCGTGATACCATACTGACGGTAATAATCAATGGCCTAGATGGTGGTGCGGAGACGCACGAATGCGCTGTTTTCCTGCGCATTTGGGAGAATCGGGGTGCAAGTCCCCGGCTGTACCAGTAACCGTAATTCCTCTTGGCTCGGGATGCTCGCGTCGCAGATCGGACAACGTGCCCGAGCCGTTAAGGTTAAGTCGGATCGCCTCCCATCTTGCACACGGCCGCGGCTTTTGCCGCCGGTGTGCATAGGGCTCTGGAGGGAAGGAGGACCCCGATGGGGGAACTCGAGCGCAACATGCGCGATGACGTGGGGCAGCCTCAGGGTAACGCTCCAAGTACAGATAGTAGGAGACAAATGGATATGTTCGAGGACGAGCGCCAGCGCGTCTCGCATCGTCGTGGCGCAATTGCGCGCGGCGTAGCCAAGCGCGGCCTGGTGGCATTCCTGGCCTTCGCGATGGCCTTTGGCACCACGCCGGCTCAACTGTGGGCCGAGGGTGCCGAGGGCATTGCCGAGGCGGTGGCTCAGGCTGCGACGCCGAGTGAGGACGCGCAGGCCACGGACGGTGCTGCAGATACTACCGCGGCTGCTGCTGACGCAAACGATTCGGCTGCAGGTGGCTCCTCCGAAACTGGGGATACGGGTTCGGCCGCGCCTGACAACGTGAGCGATGATGCATCGGACGACCCCGCTGCGCCAGACCCTGCTTCGGCCACCCCGGCGAGCGAGGCGTCTGACACCACCGCCGAGACCGGCGACGCGACTGCGGTGGCCAGCGAGCCCAGTGTTGCCAAGGCCGCGTCTCGTGCCGCTGCTACGTTTTCCTCGAATAATGGTGTCAGCGTCGGAAAGAGCCAGTCGCCTTCTCGTTGGGCTGGCTCTAACTTCACCGCTTTTATCCAGAGCAATACTACGCTCTATGCGAATGCTTGGACTTCGTCCAGCAAGCGCGCCAGCGCTTCGGGCTGCACCTATCAGTGGCTTGCTGCCGACATCAGCAACAAGAGCGATGCGGACAATTCCGCGTTTGTTCCTGTCGAGGGTCAGACGGGCGCATCGATCGTTTTGGACGATGCCCTGCGCACTCAGCTTAACGGCAAGTGCCTGCGCGTACGCATTACCGATGCCAGCGGTAACGTCATCTACGGCCCGACTAAGGGCGCCAACAACCAAAAGCTGACAGCGACGAACACCATCAAGGCGCCCGTTCCTACCAAGACGGCACTGGATGCAAAGTCTTATGTCCTCATCCAGTCTTCGGCAGACGATTCGAGCTCGTATTCGTCTGTTAAGGCCGAGATGCTGAACCCTGGCACTACGCTTTGGGCGAACGCCTACGACGGCGAAGCGGTTCCCAATAAGCGCATCGCAGCACAGGCAGGCTGGACCTATCAGTGGCTTGCTTCCGATTCGCGCGATGCCGAGGACTCTGCTTATCAAGTTATCCCCGGACAGACCGACCAGTCGCTGACGATCACGGACGAACTCGCTTCGCAACTTTCGGGCAAGTACATTCGCGTTAAGGTTGTCGGCGATGGCCAGGAGCTGTACGGTCCGAGCAGCTCTTTTAAGACGCCCTCGTCTGTTGGCTACAATACGCCGGGTCCTGTTGCCGCGAGTGACCAGATCGCGTTAGGCCATATCGTTCTCGCCTATAACGGCGCCGAATTTGGCGACGATTATGAGAACGTCCCCAACGCTAACGTCGGTGACACGATTAAGGCTGCCGCCTACTACCTTAACTACGACACGCCGACTGACCTCTATGGCTCCGACAAGGTCGATTTTTCTTGGTGGGTGGCCGATTCTGCTGACGGCACGTTCGAGCAGGTTGCAACTGGTAATACCTTCACGGTTACCAAGGAGTGCGCAGACCGATCCGTCAAGGTGGTGGCTAAGGCCAAGAAGGGTATCCCCGGCTCCGATAGCTGTGAGACCAAGGCGGGTCGCATTCTGCCCAAGGGCGCGACGACGCTCGATTCAGTTGCATTTACCAATGCGAGCAAGGGCGCCAAGGACACTGGCTCTACGATTGAGGCGTGCGCCTACAAGGCGGTCGATTACTCGTCTGAGCCGGTTACCGAGGGCGTTACCTACACGTGGCGTTGGTCCTCTGTCGACCCGTCTTCCTCTGCGTTTGATGCGAAGACCGACTGGCATGTGGTCGAGGGCAAAACCGACAGCAGCTTTACGATTCCCGATGACTACGCCAAGCGCTGGGTGAGCGTGTCGGCCACTGCGGGCGATAACACCGTAGAGGCGACTACTGCTGTGGCCGTTAAGGCCGCAGGCTCGCACGAGCTGTTCCTGACGTATCTCAAAAAGATCGTCGGCGATCAGAGCGATGACGCCAAGTTTGTCTACAAGAGTGGCGAAAAGATCGGTGCTACTGCATTCGAGAAGACGTCTGCAGGAACAAAGGGTGCCGAGCTTACATCTGATCAACTGACGTATACGTGGCAGATTGCCGATAGCGCCCAAGGTCCGTTTACGACGCTGACGGATGAGAACGCGCACAGGCCGTCGTTCGTTATTTCGCAAAAGTATGTCGGCAAGTACCTCAAGTGCATCGTCGACGGTGGCTACAATACCGACTCTGCCTCCACGCGTTATGTCATCGCCAAGGGCGATGACGCCAAGGCATATACCCTGACGTCGGTTAATGTCGCCTCGAGCGGCAATCTCGCACAGGTCGGTGGAACGCTTACTCCTACCGCCAATTACATGGCGACGGGCGATTGGGGCGATTACGAGACGGCGCTCCCCGAGGGCTCCCTCGTCGATTATCGCTGGTATCTCGCCGATGACGCTGAGGGCACAAATGCCCACGAGCTGTTTGGCGTCGACGAAACGACCGGCGCAATCACACTTCCCCCTTCGGCCGAGGGCAAATACGCCTATGTCGTGGCAAACGCCGGCAACAACGATGTCAAGAGCACCGCTTGGCTCGTTAACTCTTCCGACGAAAAGTCTCTTTCCGTTAACGTCAGGGTTGTAGGCGTAAGCAAGCACGATGTCGGTCAGTCTTATGACCTTGTGGATTGGGTGCCGTCGACCTCGTATAACTGGTCGAGCACTCAAAAAATGTCTGCGTGGGACATCTTTGCCAAGGTGCTTGACGAGGCCGGCTATAGCTATAGCACGGACGGCGGCGTTCCCTATTCGGTTACGAACCCCGATAAGTCCCAGACGCTCGCGATGGAAAGCACGGCGTCCGGCTATAAGTACTGGCGTTTTGACATTAATGGCAAGGCTGCCAACTCTTATGCCACGGGCTACTATCCGAGCGATGGTGACACGCTCGAGCTCGTGTACGAGGATCCCACGGGCACGGTTTCCACGCAGGTCTCCGTCACAATGGAGATCATCGGCAAGAAGAATGAGATAGCGCAGCGTTGGACGAGCCCCTCAACTCAGGTGTTCACTAAGGGCACGACAATCAAGGACGCCTCTGCTGCCTACTTCGATGCTCTTGGCATCGAATCCAAGATGTACGACCAATTTGGCTATTGGGGTGTCCATAGCCTTGTTTCCCCGCTTGATGGTGTCGAGCTGTCCGGCGCTTGGTCGTTCTTTGTCAACGGAGTTCCCGCAAACCAGATCGATAGCGACTATGTGCTCAAGTCGGGTGATAAGATCGTTTGGGCCTATGCTGCCGGCGATACCGTGCCCGGTATCGACAGCGTTGTTGTTGACCCGAGCGCCGCGCGTCCCAACTGGGATAGCGACTGGTCGGGCTTTACGAGCGCCGACAAGGTAACCGATGCGCCTGTACCCACCAAAGACGCTGAGGCAAAATGGGTAAGCGAGCTCAAGTCTTCGAGCGAATGGAATAAGGGAATCTCTGATCCGTTGCTAGTGGGTGACTATCTCTACGTTGCCGTGGGCTCCAAGCTGCTTAAGAAGAATGTCGACACGGGTGAAACCCTTGCGGAATCGCCCTTGGCAGCAAAGATTGATTCGACTTCGCGCATGGTGTACACCGACGGCGTTGTGCTTGTTCCGCTCTCTAGTGGTCGTCTGCAGGCGCTAACGGTTGATGCGCTGGCGACGGTTTGGGTTACCGATGAGCTGCCGGCCGGTCCGGACGGCGCCCAGCAGTCGCTTGCTTCCGTTACGGTCCGTGATGGCTATGCCTACTTTGGCACCGCTTCGGCCAGCTGGACTGATTCGAGTGGCGGCTACCTGCTTTGCGTGCGTATCACTGACGGCAAGGTCATGTGGCAGCACGAGAACGAGAACAGCAAGGGCTATTACTGGGCTGGTATGGCGTTCTCGGGCAACTACGGTGTTATTGCGGACGATTCCGGCACGGTGAGCACGATTGATCCCTCGACTGGAAAGACTGTTGCGAACCTTAAGGTTGCCGATCGCGTGCGCACGACGGTGCTGGTTGATGGATCGATCGCTTATGTCGTGAGTGCCGATGGCGTCTTGCATAAGCTCTCGATTGCCAATAACGGAAGGCTTTCCGAGCTTGGCAAGGTAACGTTTGGTGGCAGCTCGACCTCGACACCGGTGCTGGTCAACGGCAAGATCATTGTTGGTGGTACGTCGATTGATTCCTTTAAGGGCGGCTATCAGAATAAGTACACGTATCATTACGGCCTGCTGGCAACCATAGATGCCGAGACGCTCGCGGTAGACTATTCCATCTGCAAGGCGGATGGGAACTATATTCGCCAGGGTACTTCGGGCGGTGGCGACGTTAAGTCACAGCCGGTTGTTTCGGTTCAAAACGGTGAGACGTACGTGTACTTTACGTCTAACAACAACCCTGGTGGCATCTATCGTTATCGCATCGGCGATGCCGAAGCAGAGCTGCTCTATACGCCGGCTGCGGAGGATCAGCAGTATTGCATGACTTCGATTTCTGTGGGGTCGGACGGCTCGCTGTACTACGTTAACGATTCAGGCAAACTGTTTGCCGTCAAGGGCAATGGTCAGAGGGTCAATCGCTATACCGTTTCATTTAATGCCAACGGCAAAGATGCAGCCATGCCCGATTCTCAGCGTGTGAAAGAGGGCAAGATGGCTACCGAGCCTGCGGATAAGCCCCAGCTCAAGGGCTATACCTTCGGCGGTTGGTATACCGATGAGGCTTGCACGCAGGCGTATGACTTCAGCACGCCGGTGACGACCGACTTGACGCTGTATGCCAAGTGGACCAAGAACGCCACCAACCCTGGCGGTAATGGCGGTTCTGGCTCCAACGGTTCCAACGGCGGCACCGGCAACGGTTCCGCCGCTGGCACTGGCGCGGGCGCTGGCACTGGTACTGGCTCCGGCACGAAGGGTCAGCAGGCTGGTGGCGCTGTCGCCCCGGGCCAGAAGCCGGTTTCCAAGACGACGGTGTCGACCAAGACCGAGACCAAGGACAGCAAGTCCGACAAGAAGGACTCCGACAAGTCCGACAAGAAGGACGAGAAGAAGTCTGACAAGAAGGACGGCAAGTCCGACAAGAAGTCCGACTCCAAGTCCGACAAGGGATCCGCTTCCACGACCACTGCCAAGAAGTCCACTGAGGCTTCCGCGCAGGAGTCTGACCTCAACCCGCTCGCTATTGTCGGCATCGCGGCCGGCGTGATCGGCCTCGCGCTCATCGCCGTCTTCGTGCTGACCAAGCGCGGCAAGGGTGACGGTAATGCCCGATAAGCCCAAGGAGACCAACGGGCAGCAGCCCGACTCCTCGTTTATCCAGCTTGGCGATGCAAAGCAAAAGGACGCCGCTTCGGCGGCGTCCGCCCCTCGTCGCAAGGCGATGCTTGGCGCTCTGACCGCGGTTTGTATCGCGTTGATCGTCGTATCGCTGGGCTTTGTCCACCCCTCCGAGAGCGGCGCCTGGTCCATTGATTGGATCGTCCAGACCGTGACGGGGGAGAGCGTCGTCGCCAAGGACGCCGCGGGATCCGGCTCGCCTGCTGCTTCGGGCAAGGCCGGCCCCAAGGATTCCAAGTCATCGAATGATGCAAAAGATGAGTCCAAGGATTCGGATGAGTCCAAGTCAAAGGACGATTCCGAGTCTTCAAACAAGGAATCGGACAAGAACTCGGATAACAAGAAGTCCGAGGACCAGGACGGCAAGAAGTCTGGCGATAAATCCGCTGCCCAAAATACGGGAGCCGGTGATACTTCCAATGCGTCTGGCGGTGCTTCTTCGGGCGGTGGCCAGTCGTCTGATGGAGTTTCATCCTCTAATGGTGGAAACGCCTCCTCGGGCGGCCAGAGCGGCTCGCAGGAGTCCAGCTACGTAACAGTGACGGTTTCGGTCACATCGAGCGCTGTGGGCAATCCTGTGTCCTCTGGTGGCACCTTTACCTTTAACGAAGGCGCTACCGTCTACGATGCCCTGTGCGCGCTGGGCCTTTCTGTCAACGCACATGGCTCGTCATACGGCACGTATGTCTCCGCGATTGGTGGTTTGGCCGAGAAACAGTACGGCGGCACGAGCGGCTGGATGTACTCCGTCAACGGCACAACGCCCATGACGGCCTGCAGCAACTACGTTCTCTCCAACGGCGACAACGTGGTTTGGTATTACGTTACAGGCTAGAGGCCTCGACATAGCGCACCAAACGGGCGATTCGGACAAACATCCGGGCCGCCCGTTTTTCATGCGAATGGGATTGGGTCGCCGGGTCTCTCGGCAAACAAAAAACCGGTTGGAACGGGAATTCCAACCGGTTATACATTCAAGCAAATAGTGAATCGACTACGAGCGTGCGCCCTCGAGGAAGAAGCGGCGGCTAAAGTAGTTGTACCAGGTGACCAAGAATGTGGCGATTGCCTTCATGGCTTGGTAGCCGATGCTCAAAAACGTGACGCCCACAAACATGTACAGGTCGTTGAGACCCAGGCCAATCACCGACAGGATGGTGAAGATCGTGAACTCGCGCTTGCGGCTCATGCCCTCGCGGTGGTCGAACACGTACTTCATGCTGAGCCAGTAGTTCACCACGACGGACGTGATGAACGAGATCGTGGTGCTCATCAAAAAGTCGAGGTGGAACAGCTCGACAAGCGCAATGAGCATACCCCAGTCGATGCCAAAGGAGATAAGTCCCACGACAGCGAACTTGAGGAACTGCTTGGTATGAGGTTGTGCCAGCGCCTTGCGCACGTAATCACATCCAATGCGTTGATGAATCGAGCAGAGGATACTTTAGAGCTTTTGCAAGGGAAACGTAAGGTCTTTGCCAAGAACTATACGAACTCGCCAAATATGCAAGACCTAATCCGCAAACGTTGAAAATTTGCCCGTAAACGAGTGGGGCCCACGAACGATGCTGCGCTAAGCGCATGCCGTTCGTGGGCCCCGTAATGTCGTGAGAAAGCCGAGCTACTTGGTCTCGTCGCCCTCTAGGAAGATCTTGCGGGTCACAAAGTTGTAGACCATCACCAGTGCGGTGGCGCAAATCTTGGCGATATTGGCCTCGAGCCCAAGCCCGGCGTTGAGCGTCAGAACGATGCCATCGTTGAGCACCAGCCCGATAACGGACAGCACGACAAAGATAATGAACTCGCGGCGGCGGCTCATGCCCTCCTTGTGCGCGAACACGTACTTCATGCTCGCGACGTAGTTAAAGATGAGCGAGACGATAAAGCCGCTGGTGTTGGCAATCAGGATGTTGAGGCCCAGACCGTAATGGAGCAGATTCATGATGCCAAAGTCGATGACCGTGGCGACGACGCCGACGACGCCAAACTTCATGATCTGCGCAAGGAGCTTTTGCATGGTACCTGCCTTAAGCTGGCGCCGGGGCGCCGCGGGGATGACAAACGCAGAAAGTTTAGCCAATCCCCGCAGGCATCGCTAGATTCGCTCCTCGATAGCACCGTTTCTATATGCATCGAGCAGCTGGCGCAGGTCCTGGATCTGGCTGCGGATCTTGGCGCCAGAATCGGTATCACTAACCATGCGTCGACGGTCGGCCTGGTCAAAGCGATTAGTCTCGCTCGCAATGTCCACGTTGCGGGTGAGCGCCTCGGCAACCGTCGTAAAGGCCTGGTGCGACTTAAGGCGGCATCCGCGCGAACTCGAGATGAGCGTGTATCCGGCGATGCCCGTCTTGGGGTGGTAGGCGCGGCAGAAGCCGCCATCGATAACCAGCAGCTTGCCGCCGGCACGAATGGGCTGCTCGCCCTTGGTGGTCTTGACCGGGGTGTGGCCGTTGATGATATGACCGGTCGGGGAACATGCCATAGGGACGACGCCAAACTCGTGCATGATGTCGTCGCAGACAGACGGCGATGTGGTGAGCGTGTAGTACGGATCCATCGGCTCGATCCAGGTGCTCTTGTCAGCGATGTAGGCGCGCTCGAAGGTACGCACCAGGCGTCCGCTCGCGGGCGAGTTAAAGCCGATCCACAGGTACCACATCCAGTCGAGGGCGTCGCGATCGCCCACGCGCCAGGCGCGACGGGCGATGTGGTCGCAAAAATCGAAATAATCGCGGCCGGCGTGCCACGTGCCCAGGCAGTTCATACTGCTAAAGGTGCCGTCCTCGTTGAGTGGCACACAGCCATGGAACAATAGGTTGCCGTTGGTGACCTTGTACATCGAGCCGTGCGTGTAGAGGAAATCGATATGGCGATGCAAGTGATCGGCGGTGACAAACTCAGACACGAGCTTGTCGATGATGTGCTGCTCCTCGGGCGTGAGCGTATAGGGGTCTGCCGGGTCGACGGTGGGGAAGTCGTTGGTCGTGAGGGGCCACACGCTGCCGTCGGCGAGCGTGACCGTGCCAGTTTCGTGGTCGATCTTGTCGAGCAGCAGGCGGTCGGTCATGTCGAACTCGGGGTGACGCTGGATGATCTGGCCCTCGAGCTTAAAGAGCAGCACGTTGATGGCCTTGATCAGCGGGGTGATGGACTCGCCGGCGGTGTAGGTGGCGTCGGCGAAGGCGACGAGCTCGCGCAGCGAGATGCCGTAGTCGTTCTCGAGGATCTCGTAGTTGTCGTAGCGCAGGTTATTGCGCAGCACCGTGGCGATGCACGCCGGCTCGCCGGCCGCGGCGCCCATCCACAGTAGGTCGTGGTTGCCCCACTGGATGTCGAGCGAATGGTAGGTGAGCAGGCGGTCCATAATCTTTGCCGCACCGCCACCGCGGTCGAAGATGTCACCCACCAGGTGCAGGTGGTCGACGGCTAGGCGCTTAATGAGCGAGGCGAGCGACTCGATAAAGTCGTCGGCGCTCGCGGTCTCCAAGATGGACTCTACGATGCGCTCGTGATAGCGCACGCGATAGTTGTTCTCGTCCGGATGCGTGTGTAGCAGCTCGTCGATGATGTAGGCGTAATCGCGCGGGATGGCCTTACGCACTTTGGAGCGCGTGTAGCGGCTTGAAAGCGAACGAGCGACCATGATGAGCTGGTCAAGCATCGTCTTGTACCAGGTGGGCGAGTCCTCGCGCTGGCTGCGGACCAGCTCGATCTTCTCGCGCGGGTAGTAGATGAGCGTGCACAGCTCGCCCTTCTCGTCAAAGGAGAGCGTATCGCCAAAGATCTCGTCGACATGCTCGCGCACGACGCCCGAGCAGTTGTTGAGGATGTGCATAAAGGCTTCGTACTCGCCATGCACGTCGCTCATAAAATGCTCGGTGCCTTTGGGTAGGTTGAGGATGGCCGAGAGGTTGATGATCTCGGTAAACGCGGATTGCTCGGTGGGAAACTGTCTCGACAGCAGGCGCAGATACTTGAAGTCTTGCGGATTGCGATCGAATGCGACCATGAAACACCTTCCGATAGGGCTGATAAAACTGATAAACAGCGTCAAACGTTTATCAGTATGCGCCGCTTTTGTTTCGATTGGGGACGGGCGGCCGAATTGTTAGCCGAACGGTTTGGTAAATCGATTTAGTTGAGGTAGATATGGCGGTTGAGTGGAGACATAGGGTCGTTTTTACAGACGCATGCCTCCGGGATCGATAGAGATGATGACGGTAAAGATGTTCACTACTTTTGGCTCTATTTGGTAAATAGTGGACATTTGTACCGTATTTATGCTTGCTGTGCGATAATTTTCGTAGTAATACGTAAGGAGCCTCATATGAGTGATTTTGTCCTGACCTGTGAATCCGCCGCCGATCGAACCCGTGAGTTCTTTGCGTCGCGCAATATCCCTGTCGTGTGTTTTCATTACGAGATCGACGATGTTGTCTATACGGACGATCTGTATCAGTCGATTACGCCGGACGAGTTTTTTGCCCAGATCGCCGCGGGCGCCATGCCCAAGACGTCTCAGGTGAGCGTGGGTGAGTACGAGGAGTTTTGGGAGCCGCTTGTTGCCGAGGGCAAAGACGTGCTGCACCTGACGTTGTCGTCGGGTATTTCGGGCACGTATGGATCGGCCTGCGTTGCGGCGCAGATGCTCGCGGATCGCTATCCCCAGGGCGGCAAGGTGCGCGTCATCGATTCGCTGGCTGCGTCTTCGGGCTTTGGCCTGCTGGCGGAATGTGCCGCCGACGTGCGCGATAGCGGGGCTTCACTCGACGAGACGGCTGCCTGGATCGAAGAGCACAAGCTCAACCTGCACCACTGGTTCTTCTCGACCGATCTGTCGAGCTACCTGCGCGGCGGTCGCATTTCGGCTGCGAGCGCGATCATCGGCACGGCGCTTAAGATTTGCCCGCTTATGACGGTCGATTGCGAAGGTGGGCTGTCGCCACGTGAGAAGATTCGCACTAAGAAGCGCGCGATTTCCGAGATGGCTAAAACCATGATGGCACACGTGCAGGACGGTGCGGATTATTCGGGTAAGTGCATCATGTCGCACTCGGCGTGCCGCGAGGATGCCGAGGCAGTTGCGGCGCTGATTGAGGAACAGGTTCCGCAGCTTAAAGGCAAGATTGAGATCAATAACATCGGTACTCTGATTGGCTCGCATACCGGACCTGGCACGGTGGCGCTCTTCTTTATGGGCGACAAGCGCGTGGATTAATTTGCCCCATCACATCGCTGCATGATTGCTCAGACGAAAACGGCCCGCCTCACGTTTGTGGGGCGGGCCTTGCTGTTGCGGTTAGCGTTTCTTGCCGCGGAAGAAGAAGCCGTGCAGCGACGGCTTGAGGCCGCGGCTGGCGCGATGCTCCTCGACGCGCTCGTGGATCGAAGCGACGCGCTCGATGACCTCGTCGGGAATCGGCACGTCGGGATTCATGTTCTCGACCTGGCTGACCTCGGCGGCGGCGACCTGGTCGATGATAGGCACATCTTCGCGCGAGATAACGGGTGTGGCGTCTTCTTTCATCTTGCGGTAGCGCTGCATCATGTCGGTCTGCAGCTGCTGGGCCGAAGGCGGCGTCCAGATGATGGCGTTGGCGCCGGCCGCGATGGTCTCGCGGATGCTCTCGGGCGTCTTGCCGCCCGGTGCGATGAGCGGCAGGTTGGGATAGTGCTCGCGCAGCTCTCGCAGGACCTGAGGCGTGTTTTTACCGGCGGCGATGTTGAGGATCTTGGCTCCGGCGCGAACCTTGGCATGCGCATCGTCATCGCAGCGCACGACCGTGGCGATGACGGGGATGTCCGCCATGTTGGTGATGTGCTCGACCATCTCGGCGGTAGCGGGGGAGTTGACCACACAGCCCGCTGCGCCCTGCATCTCGGAGACGGCCGCCATCTGCACGGAGCGCTTGCCGGTGGTGGTGCCGCCGCCCACGCCCACAAAGACCGGGCACTCGGCGACGGTCAGCAGCGCCTGCGTAATTGCCGGCTGCGGCGTGAAGGGGTAAACGGCAAAGACGGCATCGGCGTTGGAGTTGCGGATGACCGCGACGTCGGTGGTGTAGATGAGCGATTTGATGCGTCGGCCGAAGAGCGTAAAGCCGCTGGCCTCCTCGATCTCGTCGGGCATGCGAAGGGCTGCTTTGCGCAGACGCCCATCGATGGGAAGCGGCTCCATGGGGAGCAGCCCGTTGGGGGTGACGGCTACCTGTGGCTCGGTAAATTCGTCGGCGAGCTCGACCTCGGAGAAGTCGACCGAGGCGACGATGTCTTCGTGAACTTCGGCGGGCACATCGATGGGGGCTTGGTCGTTTGCCGCGGCGGGCGTGTCGAAGGAGCTGGTGCCGACGAAGGCGTCGATGCGCTCGTTGAGGTCGTTGAGGGTATCCATGGAGGCTCGATTCTATGCGATGGTGGCCGGCGTGATGCAGCCGGGGTTGCGAATGCTAAATCGTTTGACGAGTTGATTTTTCCCCGCTGCGCCCACCGTTAGACTCAAAGGTCGGCGAACGTGAAGGAGCTGTGGTGGCGGGCGTCGAGGTGCTATCTTGAATGTCCCGTTTAAAAGAGAGGTGACGCGGTATGGAATTGACGGCAATGTTGGGCTCGATTGGCCTGTGCGTGGGCGCAATCGTGGCCGCCGCGGTCATCTACTTTGTGGTCACGGCCATTAAGGGCAAAAGGGCCGAGCGTAAGGAGCGCGAAGCGCTTAAGCAGCACCGTGACCAGCAGGACAAGCGCGCACGGAGATAGCTTGTTGAGTTTTGGATCCGTGCGCTAGCTGCGTTTTCGGATCAGGGCAATGTAGAAGCCCTCAAATTCGCGGCTGGGCGGAATGGTGAGCGTGCCGGGCAGGCCGTTGGCGATGGCCGATACCTGACCCGCGGCAATGGCCTCGGTCAGGGCGTTGGACTCGATGCGCGGCTCCTCGCCAGCTTCCTGGGCGCGGCGTGCCTCACTTTCGCTTGGCGTGCCGTCGAGGGGGATGAGCTCGCAGTCCATATGCTTGTCGAGGGCCTCTTGCAGGGCGTCCTCGTTTTCCTGCGGCAAGATCGAACAAGTCGAATAGACGAGCGTGCCGCCCGGTTTGAGGGCTCCCATGGCGCGGTCCAGAAGCGCACGCTGCGAGCGGGCGCATTTGACGAGCAGCTGCTCGGTCAGGCCGCGCAGGCTTTTCTCGTTGCCGCTGATGACGGTGCCCGTGCCGGTGCAGGGAGCGTCGAGTAGGATGCGGTCAAAGCGGAAGAACTCGTCGAGCTCGCGTGCGTCGGTGCGCATGACGGGCACGTTTTTTGCGCCTTGGCGGTGGAGGTTGGCTTCGAGCTTCTCGGCGCGGGGAATGCTCATCTCGCAGGCGGTAAGGTGCGCCTGCCCCTGCGTGAGGGCGGCGATCTGCGTCGTCTTGCCGCCAGGGGCTGCGCACATGTCCAGGATGTCCTCGCCTGCCTGAGCGCCCAGGACCAGCGGCGGCATCATGGACGACAGGCTCTGCAGGTAGATCTTGCCGTCGCGGTAGATGTCGAGATCCCACAGATCGGAAACCTGGGCCTCGGGCAGGATGAAGGCGTCTGGGTACCAGGTGACGGGGTTGTGGGCGATGCCGGCGGCATCGAGCGCCGCAGCGATGTCCTCGGCGGTTGCCTTGAGCGTGTTGGCGCGCAGCGTGACCGGGCGTGTGGCCGCGGCGCCGAAGCCCTCGATCATGAGCTCGGCATCGGCGGGCGCATAGGCGCCGGCGACCGTGTCGACCATAAAGCGCGGCAGGTCGGCGGCGGAGTGTTGGGCGGCAAGCTGGTCGGAAAGCTCGGTAGCAGCAAACTGCCTGAGCTTGAGCTCGGCCTTGACCTGCTTTTTCTGCTTACGACGACGCGGCTTGGACATCCGTCTTTCCTTCCCATTCCATTACGTGTCGAGTGTTTAGTACTGGCTCTCGTGCTTGCTAAAGAAGTCGAAGCGCGGGGGCAGTGGCTTTACGCGGTGCTCGCCGGGCTTCTCGCCCAGACTCTCCACAAATTCGTCCGTGGAGGCGAAGATGTTATCCCAGCTAAAGAAGGCGACCGGGTCAACGTCGAAGTACTCGCAGATGAGCTCGCAGCCGGCAGGGACGATGCCGTGCATGAGCACGGTCGCCACGCGCAGCTCGGTAAAGGCGTCGACGAGGGCCTGCTTCATGGCGGCGTTGGCTGGTTCGCCCTCGAGCTTGTTGGCGGCCTTGGAGGCGTCGCTCCAGCGCTTGTTGGCGGCACGCAGGTAGTCGTCGCACACGGCAAGCGCGCGGTGCGTCTCGAACTTGTACATGGCCTGCTCAAAGGCGAGAGCGGCCTGCTCGGCAGCCTCGACCACGGCGGCGGAGGCGGCACCGGCGGGGATGCAGCCGTTGCGGTAGGGGCTCTCGTCGCCTTCCTTGACGGCGACGCCGTAGAAGCAGCTGCGGGCCAGACGGTTGAACACGCCGGTCAAAAGGGCGCTCTCCTTAAGGGCTGGGTCGATAACGCGCTTGTCGTCGCAGGCCCGCACCTCGTTGCCGTCCTTGTCCTTGCCGGTTACGCGCGTGTCGTATGCCTTGGGGCTAAAGCTCACTGGCTTTTCGGACAGGCCGAGCGACAGCCAGTGCGCGCGCATCTGCTCGCAGGTGTAGTGGTTGAGCAGGTCGTCTGCCGGCGGGGGAGGCGTCTGCGAGGACGAGCTGGCCTTTTTGCCCATGTAGAGCAGGTGGTAGCAGGCACTGACGGTGCTCTGCGTGAGATCCCAGCCCAGGGCCTCCCACATGGCGGTCTGCGCGATGCAGTAGAAGTAGATGTTGTCCTGACCGATAAACTGGTAGATCTGTGCGTCGTCCGAGCACCACCAGTCGCGCCAGTCGAGTGAGCTGTGCTGGTAGGTGGGCGCGGGCACCTGCGTGGAGTCGGCAGCGGGCTCGCCCATGAGGGCGGCATCCTGGGCGGCGACGCCCTCGGTCACGCCGGCGGCCTTGGCATCGCGCGCGAGCACGGTACGCGTATAGCTGATGGGCGCCCACAGGCTCTCGGGCCAGCACCAGCAGGTGACGTCGGTCACGCCGTCGACCTCGGGCACCGGAACGCCCCAGTCGATGTTGCCGGTGATGCGGAAGGGCACGAGCGCCTTGCCGCTGCGGAAGCGCACGCCGCCGTTGGCGAGCACCGCGTGGGCGTCGTCGCGCTCCTTCCAGCTGGGGAAGGTGACGGTAAAGCTGCTCTTGTTGCCCTCGGGCTCCAGCACGGTGTGCTCGGGAAGCTGGTCCTCGACGGCGTCGAAGGCCTCGCGGAACTTGTTCTGGATGTAGAGCTGAGCCGGCAGCAGCCACTCCTCCATGGTCTTGGAGACCACGGAGCGAACCTGCGGGTTCTGGGCGAGCTTGGCGGTGTAGGTTTTCATGAAGTCGAGGTAGGCCGGCAGGTCAAAGTAGAGATTGTCGACCGGGCGTAGCTCGGGCACCTCGCCGGTGAGCTGGCTCTTGGGCGCGATGAGCTCCTCGGGCTCAAACTGGTGACCCAGGTCACATTCGTCGGCGTAGGCTTTCTCGGACTTGCAGCCCTGGATGGGGCAGCGGCCGATCACCTGGCGGCCGTTGAGGAATGTGCCGGCCTTGGCGTCGTAGAACTGCAGCGTGGAGCGCTTGGAGATGGTGCCCTGCTCGTGCAGGCGCTTGATAATCTCCGCGGTCACCTCGTTGTGAATCTGCGCAGCCGGCTCAAGGCCCGAGCCGCCGTAGATATCGCAGCTGATGTTGTAGTTGTTGAGGGTCGCGGCCTGGCGGGAGTGATTGGACTCGACATACTCGCCGATGGACTTGTCGTAGTCCTCGTTCTCCTTGAGCTTGCGGTAGCTCTCCATGATGGGCGAGCCGTAGCAGTCGGTGCCCGAGGTGAAGATGACGTTCTCGCGGCCCAGACGGTCGCGCAGGAAGCGGGCGAAGAAGTCGGCCGGGACAAAGACGCCGCCGACGTGGCCAAAGTGAAGGCCCTTGTTGCCGTAGGGCTCGCCGGCGGTAACGATGGCGCGACGAGGCCAGCTGGGACGGTCGTTCATGGAGTATTTGGATGCCATGGGACTCCTTCGCATATGGTAAGAGCGCGGCCGGGCGCAAGGCCTGGCGACGCAGTGGTCAATTCGTGCATATCGTTCGACATTATCGCACATGCGGACGGGTACGTGGCAGGGGCGCTATCCTAAGATGCTATGAATGAGATTTCCAACATACATGCGTTTGAGGACGAGGATTTTCTGCACGCCTGCTTTGTGTGGGGGATGGCGGTGCTTGGCGCATTTGCCGTGTGCCTGGTGCCGGTGTTTATGCTGTTGGGCGGGCCTTCGGACTTGGATGCGGCTGACGCGGGCGGCTGGACCACGGTCTTGGGCTGGCTAGTCGGCTTGGCTGTGGTTTCGGCGGCGTCATTTGCCGTGCACGAGCTGGTGCACGGTGTGTTCTTTAAGCTGCTGGCGCCTGCGGGCGCGAAGGTGACCTTTGGAGCGAATCGCGAGACGGCGATGATCTATGCCTGCGCCGAGGGCGTGGTGTATTCGCGCATGCGGTATATGGCGATTTGCCTGGCGCCGACGGTTGTTTTGACGGCGGCGTTTGCCTTGGGCTTTGCGTTTTCGGGCTATCCGCTGCTGTGTTACCTAGCGGCAGGCTTGCATTTGTCGGGTTGTGTGGGCGATTGGTATTACGTGCGGACCATCCTGCGCGACCGTCGCATTACCGCCTGCGAGGACACGTCCTTTGGCGTGCGCTTTTTTGGGTGAGGAGATGTCGATGAAGTCGTTGTTGCTGCATGCGTGCTGTGCACCATGCTCGCTTGAGCCGGTTCGCCTGCTGCGCGAGGAGGGGTTTGAACCCACGATCTGCTGGACCAACCCCAATATTCAACCGCGCGATGAATGGCAGCGGCGCCTGGACGAGCTGCGCCGGTGGTGCGCCGATGGCGACATCGAGCTTATCGAGGCGGGGGAGGACCGCGAGCGCTGGGAGGCCGGCGTGGCACCGCTGGGCGCCGATCGACCCCGTCGCTGTCGTGCGTGCTATGCCCTGCGTCTGGCCGAGGCATGCCGCGTGGCCCAGGATCGCGGGTTCGAATATGTGGGTACGACGCTCGCCGTCTCGCCGTATCAGCTGTTCGAGACCTGTAATGACGTGCTTGAGCGCTTGGCAGCGGCACATGGGCTCACCCCGGTCATTCGCGATTTTCGCCCGTATTACCCCGAGGCCACGCGTCGTTCGCGCGAGCTTGGCATGTATCGGCAGAACTACTGTGGTTGCCGCTTCTCGGCCGTCGAGGCGGCCATGGACCGCGCCCGCATCCGCGACGAGCGTAAAGCCGCCAAAAAGTAGTTCATTTGGGACGTTAGCCTGCTAGGATGTAGAGCGGACTTTAGCTATATAAGGAGAATCCGACGTGTCTATGCGTACCGATGATTTTGACTATAACCTTCCTGAGGAACTGATTGCCCAGGCTCCTGCCGAGCCGCGTGACTCCTGCCGCCTGCTGGTGGTGGATCGCAAAGGCTCCCAGGCAGGAACGCCGCTGGAGCATGGCGGTACCGTCGAGCACCGCATCTTCCGCGACATCATCGACTATATCGAGCCGGGCGATGTGCTCGTCATCAACAAGACGCGCGTGATGCCGGCTCGCCTGATCGGTCGCAAAGCCGGCTCGGGTGGCGTGGTCGAGACGCTGCTGCTCAAGCGCCGTGAGGATGTTGACCCGCTGGGCCACGTTTGGGAGTGCCTGGTCAAGCCGGGTAAGCGCCTAAAGCCCGGTGCTCAGATTGAGTATCGCGCCGGTGGCGCCCATGCGCCCGAGGGGGCTCCCGTGGTGCTGACGGCCGAGGTCATCGACTTTGTCACCGATAGTCGCGGCGGCCGTCTGGTGCGCTTTGAGCCGGCCGGTTGCAATGCCGCCGGCGAGTCGCGCACGCTCGACGAGGCTATTCACGCCGCCGGTCACGTGCCGCTGCCGCCCTACATTACCGATTACGAGGGCGACCCCGAGAAGTACCAGACCGTCTACGCCATGAAGGAGGAGCACTCGGCCGCTGCTCCCACGGCGGGCCTGCACTTCACGCCCGAGCTCATGGCCGCCATCGAGGCCAAGGGTGCGAAGTTTGCCGCCGTCGAGCTCGAGGTCGGTATCGATACCTTCCGTCTGGTGGAGGAGGACGACCCCACGCAGCACGTCATGCACACCGAGCGCTACCACGTGTCGCAGGAGGTTGTCGATGCCGTGCATAAGGCGAAGGCCGAGGGGCACCGTGTGATCGCCGTCGGCACCACCGCGGTGCGCTCGCTCGAGAGCGCTTTTGACGCGAACGCGCCGGTGTCCGATCCGGCTGTGACGGCGCGCTATTTTGAGGGTCGTGAGGACGGCGCCGACGCGCTCGGCCGCGGTGACATCGTGGTGCGCGAGAATGCGACGACGCAGCTCTACCTCATACCTGGCTCGACCTATCACGTGGTCGATGCGCTGATCACGAACTTCCACGTGCCGCGCTCTACGCTCATGATGCTCGTGAGCGCGCTTGCCACCCGCGACCAGATCATGGATGCCTACGCCGCCGCCATCGAGGAGCGCTACCGCTTCTTCAGCTTTGGCGACGCAATGCTCATTTGTTAGTTACGCGGTTCTACGAACCGCGTAACGGCTCGACGCTGCAAACCCGCCAGAGCGGCAATCTGCCTTTCAACTTCGGCGGCATGACCAAAAGGTCAATGCCGCCTTGTTTCAAGGCACCTTGCTCGCTCTGGCGGGTTTTCGCTGACTTTGCCAGAACATCGGTGTTGCCGTGGTTGTCGGGTAGTCATTGGGGACGTTCTTAAACGACTAGTCAAGGGGAACACTCTTGCAAAGGTGGCACTTGGGGACACTCCTTATGTCAAGAGATTGGTGCAAGAGGGATAGGTTGCCTTGCGCCGATTTAAATAAGTTGCGGTGAGATAGTTCTTGAATTGGCCTTTTTGAGGGCTAAACAGGAACTATCTCACCGCAACTGCGTTGGGGCGTATTTGATGTCTGGCTTACTTGCTCGTGAAGAGCCAGATTGCGATGATCACTAGGACCACGGCGATGATGCAGACGATGGCGCCGGTGAATTTGATGCGTGAGTCGCGGGTACGTTCGCGCACCGCGTCCTCGGTGGCCTCGAGCTGGGCGACTTCTCGCTCGGTCTCGGCGTGTTCGGCTTTGTCTCGGGCCAAGGATCCTGCAAGCGACTCAGTGATCTCTGGGTGGTCGTGCACTTCGGTCGCCTGTTCGATGATCGACTGCGCATGTGCGGCATCTGCTTGGGCGTTGGCGATGCTCTGCTCCTGGTCGCGGCGTGCCTTGTCCTCGGCAGTGATCTTCTCGCGCAGTTCGCGCTGACGAGTCGCGGCGGCTGTCTTCGCCGTCTGCAGCTCGTCGCGCGCGGCATCGGCTTCGGTCGTCACGGCTTGGTGCGCGCGTTTTGCGTCGGCGATAGGGGCTTGAGCCTGCTCGACGGCCTGCTCGGCTGCGGCAAGCGAGTGCTCAAGGTCGGCGGTGATGCGCGGGACATCTTCTTCGGCTTTACGCAGGGCATCTGCCGTGTCGGAAATCTGCATCGAGAGCTCGCTGGTGCGCACCGTATAGTTGGCGGGATTTGCCGAGGGATTGCGTTGCAGCTCGGCATACTCATGGCGCAGCGTCTCGAGCTGGGCGCGCGTGGCGTCGACGGTTTGTTGTGCGGCCGCAATGCCGGCGTCTCGCTCGGCCTTCACCTTGTCGCGGATGCGCTTGGAATCCTCAAGACGTCGAACGAGGCGGTTGCCGGTCTCGCGAGAGCTCGCCTCGCGGGCCTCCACGGCGTCGAGCGCGGCCTTCAGGCGGAGCTCAGTCGCGTCATCCTCTGTCTTCATTTGTTCGAGCTGACCCTTGAGCTCTGTCGCTTTGGAGGCGTGGGCATCACGATCAATCTCGGCGGCCGCTGCAGTCTTTTGGGCCGTGGCAATCGCCTGGCGCTGGTCGGCGACGATCTGGTCGTAGCGGCCTGCGATATCCTGGCGCGTCTCGAGTTCCTCGGCCTGATCGGCAATGCGCTGCTCAAGTTCGGCCAGGTGGGCGCGGGCATCGGCAAGTGCCTTTTTCGCGGCGTTCATCTCGCGCATGGCCGAGGCACCCTGGGCGATAAAGGTGCCCACGGCGTTCGCAGTGTTCGAGACAGCGGTCCCCAGATCGCGGCTCGCGGCGGGGGAGTGCGAGGCGGTCGGGCGAGCGGTGTCGGCAGCGTCCGCATCGGCAGCCTGCGGCACGGCGATATTGCCGGTACCGCCCTCGATCACAGAAAAGCCTGCTGCGTGCGGGTCGACCGCATCGGTGCCAATCGTGGGGTGCTCGAGCTGCAGAAACGAGGGCATGGTGCTGCCCTGGTCGGCAACCGGAGTCTCGCCGGGTACAAAGGTCGAGGCTGCCTCGGCGGCCTCCTCTTCCTCGGCGTCAACGTCAGCGTCGGCCACGGCGTCTTTCATCGCTTTGACGGCATCCATCATTGAGTCCATGACGGCGTCGAGCTCTTCTTCCGAAGACACCTCGATAGGGCCCGCAGCTTGCGGAGCGGCATCCTGTACGGGGTCGTCGTCCTGAGCGGGCGCATCGTCGTTTTGCTCGTCTGCATCTTCGGCGCCAGGGGTTTCCGCCGTAGCGCTTTCGTCCAAGAATGGGTCGTCGAGGTCAATATCATCGCAGGTCACAGCGTCAGCATCTGCGGTGACGTCTGCGGAATCATCAATATGCTGTTGAGTCTGGGGGTCCAGCTCGTCTGTCATAGGCATGTGCTCCTCATCGTTGTTCGTCACCCTATGATAAAGTCTCGCGCCGACATCCCGCGCGCTGCAGCAAAGTTTCAAAACGTGTTCGATGGCTCGCGTCGATAGCAAAAACTCGGCCACTTTATCCAGTTTGTACTTGACATTCCCTTCGCCGAAAGACGTTGCGCCGTTCGCCTGCCATGGGCTTTATTTTTCACTTGAACCCGCTAAAGTTGCATTTCAGCTTTTGGCGCGTTTATTTGGATGCGCGCAGCCGGCGGGTGCGCCCGTCGCGATTTGAAAGGACTTTATATGGGACTTTTCACTGGTAAGACCGTGATCGTCACCGGCGGTGGCAAGGCCACGCTCAAGGATGGCTCCGCTGGCTCCATCGGCTACGGTATCGACATCGCTTTTGCCAAGGAGGGCGCAAACCTCGTCATTACCGGCCGCAACGTTGCCAAGCTCGAGGCTGCCAAGGAATCCCTCGAGGCCGAGTACGGCGTCAAGGTTCTGCCTGTTCAGGCCGATGTCTCGGCTGGTCAGGACAACGAGGCCGTCGTCCAGAACGTCATCGACAAGGCCATTGAGGAGTTCGGCCGCATCGACGCCGTCGTCAACAATGCTCAGGCCAGCGCCTCGGGTGTGACCATCGCCGACCACACCATGGATCAGTTTAACCTGGCCATTTATTCCGGTCTGTATGCCACCTATCTGTACATGCAGAAGGCCTATCCGCACCTGAAGGAGACCAAGGGCTCCGTGGTCAACTTTGCTTCGGGCGCCGGCCTGTTTGGCAACTACGGCCAGTGCAGCTATGCCGCCGCCAAAGAAGGCATCCGCGGTCTGACCCGCGTCGCTGCCAACGAGTGGGGCAAGGACGGCATCAACGTCAATATCGTTTGCCCGCTTGCTTGGACCGCTGCGCTTGAGAACTTCCAGGATGCCTATCCCGAGGCGTTCAAGGCCAACGTCCACATGCCGCCGGCAGGCCACTACGGTGACGTCGAGAAGGAAATCGGCCGCGTTGTCGTTCAGCTCTGCGGTCCCGACTTTAAGTATATGAACGGCGAGACCGTCACCCTCGAGGGTGGCATGGGCCAGCGTCCTTAGGGGTTCCGCCGTTCTACCGAACGGCGGACCGGCCGACGCTGCGCGGGCCGCATTTGGACAATCTGCCGTTCAATTTCAAGGGCGCGACCAGAAGGTCAGCGCCCTTTCATTTCACGGCACCTTGTCTCAAATGCGACCCGCTCGCTGACGTTGACAAAACATCGGCGTTTCCGTGGTTGGTAAATAGCTCCACTCATTGGGGACGTACTTAAATGAGTGCCCGCAGAATGAAAGTGGATAATCTCCCGTTTTTGGTCTGTGTTTTGGGCAAAAGTGGGAGATTATCCACGCTCATCCGGTAAGCGTCCAAAAATCCACGCTCATTTGCCGTGTCCCTGCCGTATCCTCCTCGCGCCAGTTTCTGTCGAGTCGGTGCTTCTTGCGGGTTGCCCGTATAATGGTTTGCGTATGAACCGCAACCAAGGAGTTCCAGTTTATGGACCAGAACCTTTTTAAATTCGACCTGATTGCCGAGGATCCGACGACGCACGCGCGCGCCGGCGTGCTGCACACCCCGCACGGCGACATCGAGACGCCGATCTTTATGCCCGTGGGCACCAAGGCAAACGTCAAGGGCATTCCTACCGAGACTGTCAAGAAGCTCGGCGCCCAGATCGTGCTCGCCAATACCTATCATCTGTCCATGCGTCCCGGCGAGGATACCATCGCCGAGCTGGGCGGCCTGCACAAGTTCATGAACTGGCACGGCCCCATCCTCACCGACTCGGGCGGTTTCCAGGTCTTCAGCCACAACGATGCCGTCAAGCTCACCGATGAGGGCGTGCGCTTTATCGTCAACGATTACGACGGCCGCCACGTGTTTTGGACGCCCGAGGACAACATGGAAATCGCCATGAAACTCGGCTCCGATATCTGCATGCAGCTCGACCAGTGCCCGGGCTATCCCGCCACGCGCGCCTACGTTGAGCGCGCCGTTGAGCTGTCGAGCATGTGGGCCGAGCGCTGCTATAAGGCGCATACCCGCGATGACCAGGCGCTCTTTGGCATCGTTCAGGGCGGCATGCACCTGGATCTGCGCCTGCGTTCGCTGCGCCATCTGGAGGAGTGCGGCGACTTCCCGGGCTATGGTATCGGTGGCTATTCGGTGGGCGAGGATCACGAGACCATGTTCGAGACCCTGGCGCCGCTCGTGAGCGAGTACATGCCCAAGCATAAGCCGCGCTACCTGATGGGTGTCGGCAACCCGACCACGCTCGTGCGCGGCGTTGGCGTGGGCATCGACATGTTTGACTGCGTGCTGCCGACGCGCACCGGCCGTATGGGCACGGCATTCTCCAGCGAGGGTCGCCTCAACTTCCGCAACGCTCGCTTTGCGCACGACGACGGTCCCATCGATCCCACCTGCACCTGCCCGGTGTGCACGGGCGGTTACAGCCGCGCGCTCATCCGTCACATGGTCACGCAGAAGGAGATGCTCGGCGGTATTCTGCTGTCGATGCACAACATCTACTACCTGCTCAACCTTATGCAGCGCGCCCGCCAGGCCATTATCGAGGGCCGCTACGGCGCGTTCGTGAGCGACTGGATGAACAGCCCTGCGGCGGTGGATTACTAAGAGCAGCACGGGCGCTTGCAGAGCGCGGGCAACGGCAAGGGGCGAGCGCCGGCCGGTCATCACGTTTGCTAACACCGCTTGCGCGACCGATGACCGATAGCTTGCAAGCACTTGATGCATCGTGGGTACCATACCGAATAGTTGATGTTCGGGCGGGTGTTTGACGCATGGCGTCGACCCCGCCCGCTTTTCTTTTTCTCGATAGGAGTACCCATGATTAAGAATGAGAACGTCGAGGGCGAGCCTGCCTACGACGAGACGTACCGCCGCGGCCCCGTGGTCATGCGCGGCCCCATGATTCCCAAGGACAACACCTACGCCAACCTGCTGGCGCCCGAGGACTCGACCGACTGGTTGCACACCGACCCCTGGCGCGTGCTGCGCATTCAGGCAGAGTTCGTTGATGGTTTTGGCGCACTTGCCGAGCTTGGTCCTGCAGTGACCATCTTCGGCAGTGCCCGCACGCCCAAGACCGATCCGCTCTACAAGGCGGCGCGTACCGTCGGGCGCAAGATCGCGCAACGTGGCGTGGCGGTCATCACCGGTGGCGGCCCCGGCATCATGGAAGCGGCCAACAGGGGAGCGGCGAGTGTCAACGGCAAGTCAGTTGGCCTAGGCATTGAATTGCCGCACGAGCAGGGGCTCAATAAATACGTGAACCTCGGCATGGACTTCCGCTACTTCTTTGTGCGCAAAACCATGTTCGTTAAGTACAGCTCGGGCGCCATCGTATTTCCCGGCGGCTTTGGCACGCTCGACGAGATGTTCGAGGTTCTCACGCTGGTGCAGACGCACAAGGTCAAGCGCATGCCGCTCGTGCTGGTGGGCACCGAGTACTGGCAGGGCCTATTCGACTGGCTCAACGGCCCGGTGATGAGCACCGGTATGATTAGCCCGCTCGATCCGGATCTGGTACACATTACCGACGACCTCAACGAGGCCGTTGACATTGCCCTGAGTGGGCTGATGTAGAGTAGCAAAAATGGGACGGGGCTAAAAAGACCGGTGCGTAACGTTACATGCCAGTCTTTTTAGCCCCGTCCCAAATGAACTGCTTCTAAGTTGCGGTGGAATAGGGATTGATTGACGGCTAATAAGCCAAAAACAGTCCCTATTTCACCGCAACTGATGTGGGCGTCCCTAGCGAGTTGGCTGGTAGCGGGGGCAGTAGCTGATGGCGATGGCGTCAACGCCTACGTGGGTCGCGATGGTG
>CALDCF010000073.1 GCA_937937635.1 uncultured Collinsella sp. | reverse complement strand
ATCGCCAAGGCCGATGGCATCATCGCGGGCTTGGATGTGTTCGCCCGCACCTTTGAGCTGCTGGATTCGCAGAGCTCGGTGCTGTTTGATGTTGCCGACGGTGACGAGGTGCACGCCGGCGACCACGTGGGCCAGGTGCGCGGCGATGCGCGCGTGCTGCTTTCGGGCGAGCGCGTGGCGCTCAACTACCTGCAGCGCATGAGCGGTATCGCTACCTATACGCACAGAATGGCAGCGGCGCTCGAGGGTACCAAGACCGCGCTTGTCGACACACGCAAGACCACGCCGGGCATGCGCGTTTTCGAGAAGGCGGCGGTTGAGATCGGCGGCGGCAGCAACCATCGCTACAACCTGTCGACGGCCGTCATGCTCAAGGACAACCACATCGATGCCGCCGGTGGCGTGACGCGCGCGATCGAGATGGCGCGCGCCCACGCGTCGTTTACCACGACGGTCGAGATTGAGTGCGAGAACCTGGACATGGTACGCGAAGCCGTGGAGGCCGGTGCCGACATTATCATGTTCGACAACATGACCCATGACGACATGGCCGCCGCCATCGAGCTTATCGCCGGTCGTGCCAAGACCGAGTGCTCGGGCAACGTGGATGCCAGCAATATCCGCACCCTGGCTGATCTGGGCGTCGACTACATTAGCTCGGGCGCCCTGACGCACTCCGCGCCGATCCTCGACCTCTCGCTTAAGCACCTGCGTCTGTTGGACGGTAAATAATGGACGCCCGCGAGCGTCGCCGTGCCATCATGGCCGTGCTCGAGGGAGCCACGGAGCCCGTATCGGGCAGCGCGCTTGCCCGCGAGGTTGGCGTGAGCCGTCAGGTCGTGGTTCAGGATATTGCCCTGTTGCGTGCCGATGGGCACGATATCGTGGCGACCAACCGCGGCTACGTGCTGCAGGAAGCCGCGAGTAGCCCCGCCGTGCCCACGCGTCTTGTTAAGGTGCGCCACAGCGTGGAGCAGGCGGGCGACGAGCTTACGAGTATCGTCGACGCCGGCGGCGCCGTGCTCAACGTGATCGTCAATCACCGCGTGTACGGTAAGATCACGGCCGACTTGGACATTCGCAATCGTCGCGATGTTGAGCGCTACCTGCACGATATCGAGAGCGGTAAGAGCTTTCCACTACTAACGGTGACGAGTGGCTATCACTTCCATCGCATTGCGGCTGAGGATGAGCAAACCCTCGACGAGATCGAGGCCATACTCAAGGAGAAAGGCTATTTGGCAGACCTGATGCCCTACGAGGACGATCTGTCGTAGCCGACGCTGCAAACGTCCCTAAGCGGCAATCTGCGGCGGTGCCATATTAGTTTTCCTCACAAACAAAAGGAGGCCTCCGCGGCGATGCGGAGGCCTCCTTTTTGTGCACGGTGTACTTTTGAGTGTGCAAGTGGGGGAGTTGTTACTCCTCGACGATCTCGGTGATCGCGCCAGCGGGGCAAGCGTCCTGGCAAGCGCCACAGGCGACGCAGGAATCCTCGTCGGCGACGGTAGCGACGTCCTGGAGCTCCAGAACGCCAGCGGGGCAGGAGTCGACGCAAACGCCACAAGCGATGCACTCGTCGGCATCAATTACGGGATGAGCCATGGTAGTTTCCTCTCTGTTGACCGACGCTACAGGCGATGCGCGCCGGTTTGATTCGGGCAAAAACATACCACGGGAGCGACCGTTTGCAATACCCTCTGGCCGGCATCTTCATACCGTTCGCCGAGTATGCCAAGGTTTACTAAAAAACGCGCAGGTGGGGCCGTTGAGCTGCGCAAATGTTAGCTAAAGGTGACTTGAAATATTGAGCTATTGCGCGCGCCTGCGGAAAGGGCATCCCGTTATTTAGCCGAAAACCGGGTCGCGGTTTCCGGTTGGGCCTTCAGATGGAAATTGCGACCCGGAATCCACGCTCAAACCGGGACGAGCTTTCCATAAGGCAGCCCCAGGCACTCCCGGATGCAAACCTTAGCCATCTCTACATAGATCTCAATAGATTTGCTGAGAACTCAATCAGCGCATCTACCTGCGTATTTGAGAACCTAAACTCTCAGCAACAAGAAATCTTATATGAATTGACTTAGATTTTGTATATTCCGGCCCATAAGGGGATACACTACATCCTGAAAGACAAGCCGAAACACCGCTCGGCAGACCGCCGAGTCGGTGTAAACGCACAAGAGAGAGGGAATTTCTAATGGGCAAGATTCTTGGTATCGACCTTGGTACTACTAACTCCGCAATGGCCGTTCTCGAGGGCGGTTCTCCGACCATTATCGTGAACGCCGAGGGCGACCGCACCACCCCGTCCGTCGTGGGCTTCCGTGCCGACGGCGACCGCGTCGTGGGCAAGGCCGCTAAGAACCAGGCGGTCACCAACCCCAAGAACACCGTGTTCTCCATCAAGCGCTTCATGGGCCGCAAGTACTCCGAGTGCACCTCCGAGATCAAGACCGTGCCGTATGAGGTCAAGGAGGGCCAGGGTGGCCGTGCCGTCGTCGACATCGAGGGCAAGGATTACACCGCCGAGCAGGTGAGCGCCATGACGCTCGCAAAGATGAAGGCCGACGCCGAGAAGTATCTGGGCGAGACCGTCACCGACGCCGTCATCACCGTCCCGGCCTACTTCAACGACGCCCAGCGTCAGGCCACCAAGGACGCCGGTAAGATCGCCGGCCTCAACGTCAAGCGTATCGTCAACGAGCCGACTGCTGCTGCTCTTGCCTATGGCCTGGACAAGCAGGGCACCGACCAGCGCATCCTGGTCTTCGACCTGGGCGGCGGCACCTTCGACGTCTCCATCCTCGACCTCGCCGACGGCGTGTTTGAGGTTCTGTCCACCTCGGGCGACAACCACCTGGGCGGCGACGACTGGGATCAGCGCGTCATCGATTGGATGGCCGATAAGTTCCAGCAGGAGAACGGTGTCGACCTGCGTCAGGACCCCATGGCCCTGCAGCGTCTGAAGGAGGCCGCCGAGAACGCCAAGAAGGAGCTCTCCGCGGCGCAGCAGTCCACCATTAACCTGCCGTTCATCACCATGAACCAGTCCGGCCCGCTGCACCTCAACTACACGCTGACCCGCGCCGAGTTCGAGAAGATCACCCGCGACCTGCTCGAGCGCTGCAAGCAGCCTGTCACCAACGCCCTGCGCGACGCTAAGCTCAAGCTCTCCGATCTGACCGAGGTCATCCTCGTCGGCGGCTCCACCCGTATGCCCGCTGTTCAGGATCTGGTCAAGACCATGACCGGCAAGCAGCCTAACATGTCCGTGAACCCCGACGAGGTTGTTGCCGACGGCGCTGCCGTCCAGGGCGGCGTGCTGACCGGTGACGTCGAGGGCATCCTGCTGCTCGACGTTACCCCGCTGTCGCTGGGCGTCGAGACCATGGGCGGCATCATGACCAAGATGATCGACCGCAACACCACGATCCCGACCTCCAAGACCGAGGTCTACTCCACCGCTGCCGACAACCAGACCAGCGTCGAGATCAACGTACTCCAGGGCGAGCGCGAGCTTGCCCGCGACAACAAGTCGCTCGGTAAGTTCCAGCTGACCGGCATCCCGGCTGCCCGCCGCGGCGTGCCGCAGATCGAGGTCACCTTCGACATCGACGCCAACGGCATCGTCAAGGTCTCCGCTAAGGACAAGGGCACCGGCAAGGAGCAGCAGATCACCATCTCCGGCTCCACCGCTCTGTCCGACGACGAAGTCGATCGTATGGTCAAGGACGCCGAGGCTCATGCCGAGGAGGACAAGAAGCAGAAGGAAGAGGTCGAGGTCCGCAACCAGACCGATAGCCTGTGCTACTCCACCGAGCAGACCCTCAACGAGCTGGGCGACAAGGTTTCCGCCGATGTGAAGTCCAAGGCCGAGACCGCTATCGCCGACGCCAAGAAGGCGCTCGAGGGCTCTGACGTCGAGGCCATCAAGGCCGCTGGCGAGTCCCTGCAGTCCGTGGCCTACGAGCTGGCCCAGGTTGTCTACGCCGACGCTCAGCAGCAGACCGACGGTGCCGCCGGCGCCCAGCCTGCCGATGATGACGTGGTCGACGCCGACTACGAGGTTGTGGACGACGAGGACAAGTAATCATGTCCGCCCGTAAAGCTCGCACGGAGGCGGCCGCCACTGGCGCCGCCCCCGTTGACTCTGAGGAGAAGGACGTGAAGATTCCCGTAGAGGCCGTCGACGATACCGAGGCCAACGAGGCCCCGGCCGCCGAGGCTGCCGAGAACCAGGTAGAGGATTCCAACAAGGAGGCGACGATGACCGAGGACGAGATGGTGGAAGCCGCTATCCGCGCCGGTGAGGAAGCCGCCGACAACGACTTTAAGCTCAAGTTCGAGCAGGCCCAAAAGGAGCTTACCGACGTGCGCAGCGAGCTCGATGCTGCGGCAGAGGCTCAGAAGGCCGCCGAGGACAAGGCAAAGGACGCCACCGAGCGCACTGCCCGTCTACAGGCCGACTGGGAGAACTTTCGTCGCCGCACCGCCAACGAGCGCATCGCTGAGCGCGAGCGCGCGACCGAGAAGCTCGTTACTGCGCTGCTGCCGGTGATTGACGATATCGAGCGCGCGATCGACCATGCCCGTAGCCAGGAGCTTTCCGACGATTTTAAGCAGTTCGTCGATGGCGTCGACGCGGTGCATGCCAAGCTGCTCGATGTGTTTGCGCACGAGGGCGTTGAGCCCATCGACCCCAAGGGCGAGGCGTTCGATCCGCTCGAGCACCAGGCTGTGGGTCGCGTCGAGGACGCATCGCAGTACGACGAGACCGTCAACGACGTGTACCAGAAGGGCTACCGCATGGCGGATCGCATCCTGCGTTCCGCGATGGTGACGGTGACCTACGGTGGCGAGAAGCGCCCCGCACCGGAGCCCGAAGCGGCGCCCGAGGATGCTTCGGCCGATACGGCCGAGAGCACCGAGGAGTAATTGAGAAGGGCCCCGGGGCAACACCCGGGGCCCTTTCTGGCCTAGTGCCATATGAAAGCATGAGCCGTCGTCTGCATGGGCGGCGGACGTAACAGGAGAGGAGCTACGATGGCTGCAGGCAAAACCTTCTATGACATCCTGGGCGTATCCAAGAGCGCCTCCGACAAAGAGATCAAGAGCGCGTTTCGCAAGCTTGCGCAAAAATATCACCCCGATGCCGGCGGCGACGAGGCCAAGTTTAAGGAGATCAGCGAGGCCTACGAGACGCTTTCGGACGAGAAGAAGCGCAAAGAGTACGACCAGATGCTCATGTTCGGCGGCATGCCGGGCGCGGGCGGCGCGTATGGCGGCGGCTACGGTGCCGGCGCGGGCGCCAGCGGCTGGGGCGATATCTTCGACAGCATCTTCAGCGGCAATGGCGCCTGGGGTAGCGATTGGGGCTCGGGCTTTGCCGGGGCTGCGGGCGCTGCCGGTGCCGGCGCGGGTCGCAGCCGCGCTCGCAAGGGCGGCGACCTATCGCTGACCGTCGATGTTTCGGCAGAGGACGCATTCCGCGGCGTGACGCACAAGGTTACTTACCGTATTCCCTCGACGGGCGAGCAGCAGACCATTACGGTCTCGGTGCCCGCGGGCGCGGTCGACGGCGGCAAGCTGCGCTACAAGCGTCGCGGCGAGTATGGCGTTGCCGGCGGCGAGCGCGGCGACCTGGTCGTGACCACGCACGTGGAGGAGCACCCGCTGTTTAAGCGCAAAGGTGCCGACGTGACCATGGAGGTACCGGTCTCGGTCTACGAGGCGGCGCTCGGCTGCACGGTGGACGTGCCCACACCCGGCGGTGCGACGGTCCGTTTGAAAGTGCCCGCGGGTACCCAGACGGGCAAGAAGTTCCGCTTTAAGGAGATGGGAGCGCCCGACGTTAAGCATCGCGGCCGTACCGGTGCGCTGCTCGTCGAGATCAAAGTGCAGGTTCCCACGAATCTGTCCGATGATGAGCGCGATGCTATGACCAAGCTGCGCGAGGCCGACACGCGCGATTATCGCGAGAAGGTCAACCGTTACAGGGCGACGTACTAAAAATGGAGCTCGAGGCGGGAAAGCCGCTTTGGGATGAGGTTGATTAAGAAGGGGTCTGTGAGTATGGCCGAGGACAATAGGAACAAACCGCTGTACATGATCAGCGTGGCGGCCGAGCTGACCGGCATGCACCCGCAGACTCTGCGCGTCTATGAGTCCAAGGGCTTGGTGAACCCCCAGCGCTCGGGCGGCAACACGCGCCTGTATTCGCGTGCCGATATCGAGCGCCTGGAGCTCATCAACCAGCTGACCGACGA
Source organism: uncultured Collinsella sp. (assembly GCA_937937635.1). Lineage (GTDB taxonomy): Bacteria > Actinomycetota > Coriobacteriia > Coriobacteriales > Coriobacteriaceae > Collinsella. The sequence goes on along the minus strand of CALDCF010000073.1, from coordinate 5,101 downwards.
GGGCATCAACCTTGCCGGCGTGGTGCGCATCCTCGATATGAAGGAGCGTGCCGAGGAGCGCGAGCGCGAGAACGAGAAGCTCCGCGCTCGCGTGCGCCAGCTCGAGGACGAGCTGCACGAGTACAAGATGCAGAAGAAGATCACCGCCCTGGCCCCGCGCGACGGCTCAGTCAACCCCGAACAAGTCATGCGCAAGCTGTTGGGAGCGGGAGGAGATCTTTAGTTACGGCGGCTCTACGACGCAAATCCTAACAATATGAGAGTGGATAATCTCCCACTTTTGGCTCGCATGCGGGCTCAAAACGGGAGATTATCCACTCTCATTTTTATTCGGCACTTGGGGACGTTCCTTTTGTGCCGGCACTCGGGGACACTTCTTGCACCAATACCACCCTCTGCTTTACTGAAATAAAGTGAACGCCGAGATTCGTAACCCGCTCGCAATCGTTCTATGGCACGATATTGGACGAATGTATGCTATGCGCCCAAATCTTTGGGCAGAGTGGGAGACAGAATGGTCAAGCTGTACGAGGACGGCATCTACCTGTGTGGTGGCAACGAGGTTGTGCCTGCGGCAGAGGCTGCAGAGCGCGGTATCGCCCAGACGCCCGAGGATGCCAAGCGCGGCACCATCGCTTATTCGATTCTTCAGGCACATAACACGTCGGGCGACCCCGAGGCACTCAAGATTCGCTTCGACGCCATGGCGAGCCACGACATCACCTTTGTCGGCATCATCCAAACGGCGCGTGCCTCGGGCATGGAGCAGTTCCCGCTGCCCTACGTGCTCACCAACTGCCATAACTCGCTGTGCGCCGTGGGCGGCACCATCAACGAGGACGACCACGTCTTTGGCCTCTCTGCGGCCAAGAAGTACGGCGGCATCTTTGTCCCGCCGCACATCGCCGTTATCCACTCCTTTATGCGTGAGAACTTTGCCGGTTGCGGCAAGATGATCCTGGGTTCCGACTCGCACACCCGCTACGGCGCCCTAGGCACCATGGCCGTGGGTGAGGGCGGCGGCGAGCTGGCCAAGCAGTTGCTGCGCGACACCTACGATGTCGCCTATCCCGGCGTCGTTGCCATCTACCTCACGGGTGCCCCGCGCCCCGGCGTCGGCCCGCACGACGTGGCGCTCGCCATCATCCGCGCCGTCTTTGCCAAGGGCTACGTTAAGAACAAGGTCATGGAGTTCGTGGGCCCCGGCATCTCGAGCATGACGACCGACTACCGCAACGGCGTCGACGTCATGACCACCGAGACCACCTGCCTGTCGAGCATCTGGGCAACCGACGAGGACACGCACGCGTTTTTAACCATGCACGGCCGCGGCGACGACTACCGCGAGCTCAAGCCCGCCGATGTCGCCTACTACGACGGTTGCGTCGAGGTCGACCTGTCGAGCATCAAGCCCATGATCGCCCTGCCGTTCCATCCTTCCAACGGCTTTGAGATCGACGAGCTCAACGAGAACCTCGAGGACATCCTGCACGAGGTGGAGCCCGAGGCCGCTAAGATCGGCGAGGGTAAGACGCACTTTAGCCTGCTCGACAAGATCGTCGACGGCAAGCTGCACGTGCAGCAGGGCGTCATCGCCGGCTGCTCGGGCGGCAACTACGACTCCGTGGTTCAGGCTGCCCGCGTGCTCAAGGGCGCCAACACCGGCTGCGGCGAGTTCTCGCTGTCGGTCTATCCCACGAGCCAGCCCGTGGCGCTCGAACTCACGCGTCGCGGCTATATCTACGACCTTATGGAGGCCGGCGCGATCGTGCGCACGGCGTTCTGCGGCCCGTGCTTTGGCGCCGGCGACACGCCTGCCAACAACGGCCTGTCCATCCGCCACACCACGCGCAATTTCCCCAACCGCGAGGGTTCCAAGCCGGGTAATGGCCAGCTGAGCGCTGTGGCTCTGATGGACGCCCGCTCCATCGCGGCGACGGCTGCCAACGGCGGCGTCCTGACGCCGGCGACCGACCTGCCCGAGGAGACTTGGGACGAGGCCTGCGAGTACACCTTTGACGACGCTCCCTACAAGAAGCGCGTGTACTGGGGCTTTGGCAAGGCCGAGCCGGCAGACGAGCTGGTCGAGGGTCCCAACATCAAGCCGTGGCCCGCGATGGAGCCGCTCGGCGACGACATCCTGCTTAAGGTGTGCTCCAAGATCATGGACCCGGTCACCACGACCGACGAGCTCATTCCCTCGGGCGAGACGAGTTCCTTCCGCTCCAACCCGCTGGGTCTGGCCGAGTTTACGCTGAGCCGCCGCGATCCGGCCTACGTGGGTCGCTCCAAGGAGGTCGACGCCGTGGAGAAGCGCCGCGTGGCCGGCGAGGCCACGGGCGACCTGGCGGCGCTCAATGCCGAGCTTGCCGGTGTGTTTGAGGCGCTGACCGGCGCGGGCGTCGCGGCCGATGCCAAGGCGACCGAGTTTGGCTCCATGCTCTATGCCAAGAAGCCCGGTGACGGTTCCGCCCGCGAGCAGGCCGCGAGCTGCCAGCGCGTAATTGGCGGCCTGGCCAACATCGTTCACGAGTACGCCACCAAGCGCTATCGCTCCAACGTCATGAACTGGGGCATGGTGCCCTTCCAGATGGAGGCCGAGCCCAACTTTGAGGTGGGCGACTACGTCTTTGTGCCGGGCATCCGTGCCGCGCTCGATGGCGACCTCAAGAACATCGCCGCCTACGTGGTGCGCGCCGATGGTGCGGTCGAGCAGATTGAGCTCTACATTGCCGATATGACCGCCGAGGAGCGTGCCATCGTCAAGGCCGGCTGCCTGATCAACTACAACAAGTTCAAGGCCGCTGCCGAGTAACTCTGCTGTACGCCCCGGACACACCTTTCCCTCGTGCTCACGCGCTTCGCGAGGGTCGCCCGAGGGAAAGGTGTGTCCGGGGCTACCGCGACGTTCTCGTTGGGTCTTGAGGGACGCTAAAAATAGACTTGCTTGATGCCGCCTCTTTTATTGGGGCGGCTTCTTTTTGTCGAAAACCACCACACTGGGGACAGGCGCCTTTGTGGTGGTCCGAGGTTTGTCTCGATCTGTAACATCTTGGCCGCTAAAAGTGGGCCCGGTGTTACAGATTTAGATTTTCGATTCGGGTGCCTTTTGTTTGTCTCGATCTGTAACAGGTAGACCCTTATTTGCCGAGTAGTTGTTACAGATTTAGATAAACGGGAGCTGCTGAACATTTAATCTCGATCTGTAACATCTAGGACTAAAAATGACCTCTAGATGTTACAGATCGAGATTGTTGAGAGCCGGAGCCGAAACCACCACAGTGGTGCCTGTCCCCTTTGTGGTGGTGGGGGTGGGCTTGATGTTGTTGTGGTCGTTGAGCGGCATTTTAATGGACGGCCCTATAGGATTTCATCCTGGCTGGCGGGTTTGGTTGTTTTGGGAATGCCTAGTTTGGATGACGCGAAATCATCAACATTGTTCTTGATTCCGTCTTTGGTGTAGACGGTGACCATATAGGTGCTGTGCCCGAATTCGCTCTTGTCGCGCATTGCCCAGGCCTGCCAGTAGGCGGCCCCACTTCGTCCTTTGATTTTTCCGACACGGCGGAGTTCTGTTCGCTTTAATTTCTGGTCGCTATAGATGGTTCGACCGGCCTCCTCGGTGAGCCCGCACTGTCCAAGCATCTTGTCGAGGACTTGGTTCATGTGTCGCTCATCGGTGTTTGGTGCGTAGTCGTAGGCGAGGGTGATGGAGTCGAGTGGCTGGTCGTCGATCAGATAGTTTAGCGCCTGAGGTTCAAGACAGAAATAGGGGGAGCATCCGTCGATCTGGCCGAGCAGTGGCAACTTTGACTGCCACATTCCGGTGGGAATTGCATCTTCGTAGAACACGCCACGGCAGACAAAGGAGAGCGAGGTGGCACGCGAGCCGGCGTCGATCATCCCGCACAAATCGAAGGGCGAGGCGATACCGAGGGAAAAGGGCGTGATGACGATAAGGAAGAGCATCACGATGGGTATGGCGAGAATGGCGATGGCGTTACGGCCAGCGGAACGAGGCTGAGGCTGCTTCATATTGCGCTCCTTGAGACGAAGGGCTGTCAAGGACGAGACGATAAAAATGAATATCCTCGGATAGCAATTCAATTCTAACCCCATAACGATCAAGAACAACAATATCGAATTCGTTAGGGCCGACTCTCTTTCTTGAATACTGTCTGTAGGCGGTATCATTAGCTCAACAGACATGGGTCATGTTGCGAGGTGTTTTGCCGTGAGACGTTCTGTCCGTATTGGATTGATTGCTTTGGCGCTGGTTGCCACTGTGATTGGCATGGGCGTTGTTGGCATGTCGTTTCTGCCAACTGCGGTGACGGAGCCCGTGGTCAAGCCCATAACTCAATCTGTTGAGTTCCTGACCGGCGATACCAAGCCCGATACGATTACCGTTGATTTCGATGAGCAGCCGGCGGTGCTGGGGATTAGTAATTACCCGCTCATCCAGCTTGGAGCTATGCGCTACACCATGGATGAGGGTCTGATCGACAAAGCATCTGAGTTACTCAAGGGTAAAACCTTTAAGCGCTGGTGCGGATATGCGTCCTATCGGGCAAAGGCGAACGACATGGTCGGTGGATACCGCTCTTCCATCGAGCTGGATACCACGAGCGGCACCAAACTGTGTGATGTCTCGTACGATCCGGGTTACGAGGGCAATGAGGGGCCCGGCATCTACATCTTGGACGGCGATGCCGCCTATGTCATGGAGGGCGACCAGACCGAGCTCAACGATTTTATGGGCCAGTGTATCCAAGATGCCTATAAACAGACCTGCTTACCCGACCCGCAGACTGCACGCGATAGTGGGTCTGCCCGTACATGGCTGTTCGAGGATGAGATATCCTGGACCGCCGAATCGGGAAGCACGAGTTCGGCGAAGGAGTAGAGACCGCGACCACCACAAAGGTGCCTGTCCCCTTTGTAGTAGTTCTCGGTTTGTCTCGATCTGTAACATCCTGGCCGCTAAAAGTGGGTCTGGTGTTACAGATTGAGATTTTCGATTCGGGTGTCTTCTGTTTGTCTCGTTCTGTAACAGGTAGACCCTTATTTGCCGAGTAGTTGTTACAGATTTAGATAAACG
>CALDCF010000072.1 GCA_937937635.1 uncultured Collinsella sp. | reverse complement strand
CTGCAGCGTTAACGCAGGGCCCGCCCTGGTGTTACTTTTCAGAATATTCCGCAGGACGCAAGAAACCCCCGCCGCACGAAGTGCGCAGCGGGGGTTTCTTGCATGTCCGAGGACGTTCTGAAAAGTAACACCAGGGCGGGCCCGGACGAGAACAACCGACTACAGGTCGATGTGCGATTCCTTGATCGGGAACGGCTCGGCGAAGTGGCACGCGCAGCAGTGGCCCGGGGCAACTTCCTTAAACTCAGGAAGCTTCTCGGAGCAGATGCCCTGCGCGATCGGACAGCGCGTGTGGAAACGGCAGCCGGTCGGCGGATCTAGCGGCGACGGCGGATCGCCAGCGAGGATGATGCGCTTGCGGGTCTTCTGGATATCCGGATCGGGCACCGGCACGGCAGACAGCAGTGACTGCGTGTACGGGTGGTGCGGCTCGCTATAGAGTGTCTTCCAGTCCGAAACCTCGACCATCTTGCCTAGATACATAACGGCAACGCGATCGGAGATGTGCTGCACGACGGACAGGTCGTGGGCGATAAACAGATATGCGGTACCGAACTTGTCCTGGAGCTCCTTCAGCAGGTTCAGAACCTGAGCCTGAATGGAAACGTCCAAAGCTGAGACCGGCTCGTCGCAGATGATCAGCTTGGGCTTCAGAGCGAACGCGCGGGCAATGCCGACACGCTGACGCTGACCGCCCGAGAACTCGTGCGGATAGCGGTTGATGTGCTCGGGGTTCAGACCGACGACGTCCAGCAGCTCGCGGACGCGCTCGATGCGCTCCTCCTTGGTGCCCACGCCGTGAATGGTCATGGGCTCGGAGACGATCTCACCAATCGTCATACGAGGATTGAGCGAAGCATAGGGGTCCTGGAAGATGAACTGCATCTCACGACGCATGTCCTTGATCTCATGCTTGCTCATCTCGGAAACGTCTTTACCCTGGAAGAACACCTTGCCAGCCGTCGGCTTGGTGAGGCGCATGATGGTGCGGCCCGTCGTGGACTTACCGCAACCGGACTCGCCGACCAGGCCAAAGGTCTCGCCCGGATAGATCTCAAACGAAATGTCGTTTACAGCAGAGACGACACGCTTGGAGAAGCGCTTGGCGAACATGCCGGACTCAGCGGGAAACTCCTTGGAAAGGTGCTCGACCTTCAGCAGCGGAGTACGCTCGTTGGTATCTGCCATTACGCCTCGCCTCCCTTCTTGGAAACCTTGCGCGTACGGGACGTCTCAGGAGCGTTCTTGAGGAACTCGGGGTCACCGGAGTAGTGGCACGCAGAGTAGTGACCAGACTCGGTAACGACACGCTCGGGGCGCTGCTTGCGGCACTTGTCCGTGGCATACGGGCAACGGGGCGAGAATACGCAGCCCTCGGGCAGGTTCATGAGCGAAGGCGGGTTGCCGTGAATCGGCGTAAGCGGCTTCTTCTCATCGATGGCCTGCTCCGGAATGGAGCGGATAAGACCCCAGGTGTAGGGATGACGGCTCTCGTAGAAGATCTCTTCGGCCGTGCCGAACTCAACAGGGCGACCGGCGTACATAACCATGATCTTGTCGGCCATGTCGGCGACAACACCCAGGTCGTGGGTAATCATGATGATGGCGTTACCGTTCTTCTCCTGCATCTCCTGCATGAGCTCAATAATCTGAGCCTGAATGGTAACGTCCAGAGCCGTCGTGGGCTCGTCGGCAATCAGAATGTCGGGGTCGCAGGCAAGAGCCATAGCGATCATGACGCGCTGACGCATACCACCGGAGAACTGGTGCGGGTACTCGTTGACGCGCTTCTCGGGCTCGGGGATACCCACGAGGTCCAGAAGCTCGGTGGCGCGCTGAAGCGCCTCCTGCTTGGAGTAGCCACGGTGCAGACGAAGGCCCTCGCCCACCTGCTTGCCGATCTTGTAGACCGGGTTGAGGGAGGTCATAGGATCCTGGAAGATCATCGCGATATCGTTACCGCGAATGTGCTGCATCTCTTCCTCGGACATCTCGAGGATGGAGCGACCGCGATAGCGAACGTCGCCGTCCTCGATCTTTCCCGGAGGCATCGAGATGAGGCCCATGATGGTCATGGCGGTCACGGACTTGCCGGAACCGGACTCACCGACGACACCCAGGGTCTCGCCACGATCGAGCGTGTAAGACACACCATCGACAGCGCGAACGACGCCGTCCTCGGTATGGAAATACATCTTAAGGTCATCGACCTCGAGCAGATGCTGGCCCTCGGGAACCGGCTGGTCCTTCAGGTCCACATAGTTCTTGTTCTTCTTCATCCTTATGCGTCCTTCATCTTGACGTCGAGGGCGTCGCGCAGACCGTCACCCAGCAGGGTGAAGGCGAGCACCGTCGTAAGAATTGCCAGACCGGGCATGATCATCATCCAGGGGGCGGTCATCAGATACTGCTGACCGTCCTGAATCATCGAACCCCAAGAAGGCGTAGGCGGAATAACGCCCATGCCAAGGTAGGACAGAGCGGACTCGGTCAGAATAGCGCCACCGATGTTCATGGTTGCATAGACCACGATGGAGGCAACGGAGTTCGGGAAGATGTGACGCATAACGATACGGGCATCGGATGCGCCCATAGCACGGGCCGCGTCAACGTAGTCGTTCTCCTTGACCGTCAGGATTGCCGAGCGGAAGACGCGTGCAATCGAAGGCCAACCGAGAATGCCGATGGCGATAAAGACGTTCTGAAGGCCACGGCCGATAACGGCAATCATAGCGACAACGAACAGCACGTACGGGAACGCCAAGAAGATATCGGCGCAACGCATGATGATCGTATCCCAGATGCCGCCGTAGAAACCGGCGAGAGCACCCATGACCAGACCGATGACCGTCGAGATGGCGGTTGCCATAATACCGACGGAAAGTGAGACGCGGGCACCGTAGATAACACGGACCAGAATGTCACGGCCGAGAGCGTCGGTGCCAAACGGATGCTCGGCACACGGAGCCAAAAGTGCCGTCTCGGCCATAGTGGTCGAGTCGGATGCCGTCGGAGAGCCGAGCCAAGGCTGAGCCCACAGGTCGGCAGTCAAAGCGATCAGGACGACGATGACGATCCAGCAGACACCGATGACGGCGAGCTTGTTCTTACGAAGACGCTTAAAAGCGTCGCCCCACAGCGTGCGGGACTTGGCGGGAGCAGATGCGGCCTTGGTGGCGGTAGCCTGCTCCTGAGACTGAGAATCAGTTTCCTGCATAAGACGTACCTCCCTTAGGCCTTATCCGACGGACCGCCAAGGCGGATGCGCGGGTCGAGGAATGCATAGCTGATGTCGACGAGCAGGTTAATAACCATAACGACGACGACGACGAGCGTAACGCCGCCCATAACGACAGGCCAGTCACGCATGCTGATAGCACGGTAGATCTCATAGCCGATGCCGGGCCAGTTAAAGACTGTCTCGGTCAGGATGGCACCCGAGAGCATAGCGCCGAAGTCGACACCAATATAGGTAACGACAGGGATGAGTGCATTCTTAAGCGCATGCTTGATGATGATCGCGCGATTGGAGAGACCCTTGGCCTTTGCCGTACGGATGTAATCCTGGTTCATGACGTCGAGCAGCTGCGAGCGCATGATGCGGGCAGCATAAGCGGTCGAAACCGAAGCCAGCGTGATGGTCGGGAGCACATAGTGCATCCAGTCCTGATACTGAGAGCTGGCGCCGCCGGCACCCGAGATCGGCATGGAGAATGCGCCACCGGTGAGGTCCTTAAGGACGACACCAAAGAACAGCTGCAGCAGCATACCGAGCCAGAAGGCAGGGACGGCAACGAGGATCGACGTGGTGAGCGTTACCAAAATATCCCAGAAGGAGTAGCGCTTAACCGCCGAAATGATACCCGCACCGATACCCATGATCGCCTCGAGCACAATAGCGCACGCGGCGAGTTTGACCGTATACGGATACTTCTGGGCAAAGATTTCCGTAACCGGCAGCTTGCGCTGGTACGAATTACCCAGATCGCCATGAAGCAGACCGTTCATGTAATACAAGTAACGGTCCACGAGCGACGTCTGAACGGGATCGCCGTTCTCGTCAAGAATCGCGTTGCCATCCTCGTCCGTCTGGACCAGGTGATAGCGAACGCGAAGCTGAAGCTCTACCTCGGGGGACAGAGCCTTGTCTCCACCGATCAGCTTGATCGGATCTCCCGGCACGATATTCTGGAGGGCGAACAGAATCAGCGTAACGCCCAAAAATACCGGGATGAACTGAAGCACACGTTTAACGATGTACTTACCCATACCACTCCCCTATCTAGGGATTAACCTAAATGGGATGCCGATCGCCAGACCGGCATCCCAAAATTACCATCAGCCAGTTTACCCCAGGTTAGGGAGAACTGTATGTTTCCCATGAGGTCTACGTAAATGCTTGACCCTCACGGAAGCTGCAAAACTCTTAGGCGAGCTCAGCGGTACCCAGATCGGCGTGCTTCTGCGGATCAACGTAGAGGTACTTGACGCGGTCGGAGCCAGCGATGGTGTGCGTGTAGAACATCACCGGGATAACCGGGCAGTCGGCGGCGACCATAGCGTCGGCCTCCTGCATCTTGGCGATACGCTCATCGTCGTCAACGGTGGCACGAGCCTCGTCGACCTTGGCGTCGAACTCAGGGTTGTTGTAACCGGAGCGGTTGTCGCCACCGAGGGAGTCGGAGTGGAACAGCGGGTACAGGAAGTTGTCCATGATCGGGTAGTCGGCAATCCAGCCCAGACGACCAAACTGATAGTTGAAGTTCTGATACTGCTCGAGCAGGGCAGACCACTCGGGGGTATCGGAGGTAGCGGTAACGCCCACCTTGGCGAGGTCGCCGATGATGGACTCCATGATCTCCTTGTGGCCGCCGTCCTGGTTGTAGGACAGGGTCACGTTAATGCCACGGTCGCCGTTAGCGCCAGCGGGAGCAACCTTGTCGAGGTATTCGTTGGCCTTATCAACGTTGTACTCGCAGAACTCCCATGCGCCCTCCTTGTAGCCGGCGATTCCCGGAGGAACGATGCCGTCGGCGGGGGTACGGGTGCCCTTGAAGATGGTCTTGCAGATGGCCTCGCGGTTGATGGCCAGGGAGATGCCCTTACGCAGGTCGGCGTTGTTGAACGGCTCGGCCGTGGTGTTGCAGGTCAAATAGTAGGTGGAAGGCTCAGCGCCGAGCAGCATGTGCTCGCCGTCACCCATGGTGTAGCCGTCCTTGGACTCGCCACGGTCCTTCTTGGCGGCATCGATCTGAGCAACGGGAACGTCGCAGATGTCGAGGTTGCCGGCCTGGAACTCCTTGTAAGCGGTCTCAACGTCCTTAATGACCTGGAAGTGGATGGCGTCGATCTTGGCCTTGTCGCCATAATAATCGTCGAACTTCTTGAGGTTGATCTCCTGACCATCCTCCCACTTGCCGTCCATCATGAACGGGCCGTTACCGACCGGGGCAAGGTAGAAACTCTTGACATCGCTCTCGGCGCACTCGGGAACCGGGGAGAGAGCCGGGTGAGAGGCGACGAAGGGGAAGTCGGCGTAGGCAGAAGTCAGCTTGACGACGAGGGTCTCGTCATCCGGGCAGGTGACACCGGTCAGCTCGGTAGCTTTGCCAGCAACCAGATCGTCATAGCCCTCGACCATGGAAAGGTGATAGGAGACCTCGGAAGGACCATACTCGGTAGCGATGGCCGACTTGGTGTTGACCAGGCGCTCCCAACCGAGCTTGAAGGACTTGGAGGTAACGTCGTCGCCGTTGTGGAACTTGGCCTTCTTGATCTTGAAGGTGAACTCGGTGGCGTCGTCGTTAGCCTCGAAGGACTCGCAAGCCAGCGGAACGATCTCGCCCTTCTCGTTATCGTACTCCGTCAGAGCGTCGAAGAGCTGGTACTCGACCTGAGTGCCCTGATCCTCCTGGACGTTGTAGGGGTCGATGCAGACCGGGTTGTTGATGTAGAAGTTCAGCGTCGAACCGGACTCAGAACCGGAAGCGTCGCCGCCCTTCTTGCCGCATGCGGCAAGAAAAGCCATGGAGCTCGCAGCAAGGGTGCCGCCGACAAAGGCGCGACGACCCATAACGGGCTGGTGGAACATAGAATCAGCCATGCCATCCTCCTTATGAGATAGGACAAAGAAATGTTCAGTCGGACATATGTCGAGACAATCCGATCCGAACCATCAAAACGCCGCCCGCTGCTATGGCTGGTTATGCACAACAGACCAACGTTTTGCAATACAGTAGCGCATTTTATGCACGATTTGGGGCTAATTCCGGTTAACGGTCGAGAATTTCTTTAGTTGGGCGAAGTATGTGGGGATATTTTGACTCTGTTACAAGTCTGTAAACAAAAAGGGCCCCGCGCATGCGGGACCCTTTACAAACGTATAGGCGACGATGCTTAGTAGCCGACAATGCCCTGCGGGAAGAAGAACATGCACAGGACGACACACACGGCAAAAACGACGGCCATAATTACCGTCAGGCGATCGAGGTTCTGCTCCATGACGCCCGTGGCAGAGCTGGAGTTATACAGCGAGCTAGCGATCATATCCGAAACGCCGGTGCCCTTACCGGAATGCATCAGGACGAGAATCGTCAGCGCCACGGCAGAGACAGCCCAAACGACAAACAGAAGAATCTGGAACGGACCCATAGATAAGCTCCTTAATAGAACAATTCAAACTCCAGTACTGTACCACAACCCCCAACACTCCCCCGCCTGCCATTTAGGGACGGGGTAGAAATGGCAGAAATACCAAAAAAGGGGGTCGTCCGGTTGTGGACAACCCCCCCCTACTAGAAAACGATATTTGTTTTCCTATTAGGCCTCGGTGGCGAGCACGCGACCCGTCATCTCGGCGGAAGGCTCAATACCAGCCATGGTGAGCATGGTCGGAGCGATATCGGAAAGACGGCCATCCTCGATACCGGTGAGCTTGGCTTTCTCATCAACGATGATGAACGGCACACGGTTGGTGGTGTGAGCCGTAAACGGATGCTTGGAACCGTCGGAAGCAACGTCAAACATGTGATCGGCGTTGCCGTGATCGGCGGTAATCAGCGCAAAGCCGCCCTTGGCGAGAATCGCCGGGACAACCTTGGACAGGGCATCGTCAACAGCCTCGACGGCCTTAACGGCAGCGTCGAAGACACCGGTGTGACCAACCATGTCGCAATTTGCGAAGTTCACGATGTAGAAATCAGCGCGATCCTCGTTGATAGCGGCAACAAGCTTCTCGGTAACCTCGGGAGCGCTCATCTCGGGCTGCAGATCGTAGGTAGCGACCTTGGGGGAAGCGACGAGCACGCGCTCCTCGCCCTCCTTGGGCTCCTCGATGCCGCCGTTGAGGAAGAACGTCACGTGGGCGTACTTCTCGGTCTCGGCGGTGTGCAGCTGCTTCAGGCCATTGGCGGCGATAACGTCGGCCAGGACGTTCTCGGGGAACGTCTTGGGGAAGGCGACCTCGACGTCAAACGTCGGATCGTACTCGGTCATCGTCACGAAGTGCGAGAGCTTAATCTGCTCGCGCTCAAAGCCATCGAACTCCTTGTCCGTGAACACGCGGGTCATCTGACGAGCGCGGTCGGGACGGAAGTTGAAGAAGATGGCCGCGTCGCCCTCGTGGATGCCCTCGTTGTGGGCCGCGAAAGGCTCGACGAACTCGTCGCCGCGCGGATCCTTCTCGTAGTAGGCCTTGATACCGGCAACGGGGTCGGTATCGGCATCGGACGCGTTAACCATGACGTCGTAGGCGCGCTGGATGCGCTCCCAACGGTTGTCGCGGTCCATGGCCCAATAGCGGCCCGAAACGGTGGCAACGCGAGCGTCGCAACCGGTCTCCTCGGAGATCTTAGCCAGGAAGGCGCAGAACTCGCTCATGTAGCCGGCACCGGACTGCGGGTCAACGTCGCGGCCATCCATGAAGGCGTGGACGCGAACGGTCTTGACGCCATGCTGGGCAGCCATCTTGACCAGAGCCTCGACGTGGTTCATGTGAGAATGAACACCGCCAGGGCTCATAAGGCCCATGAGGTGGAGAGTCTTGCCGTCAGCCTTGACGTCGTCCATAGCCTTGACGAAGACCTCGTTCTTGGCGATGGAGCCGTCCTTGATGGCATTGTTGATGCGCGAAAGCTCCTGGAACACGATGCGGCCGGCACCGATGTTGAGGTGGCCTACCTCGGAGTTGCCCATCTGACCGTCGGGAAGGCCCACGTCCTCGCCCGAAGCACCGAGCGTGGTGTGAGGATACTTCTCGTACAGGCTATCAAGGAAGGGCGTCTTGGCAGCGGCGACGGCGTTCTCGCCATCGGCCGGAGCAAGGCCGCAGCCATCCATGATGATCAGGAGTGCAGGAAGATGACGCTGTGCCATATGTCCTACTCGCCTGCCTTGACGACCATAGAGGCGAAGTCGGCAGCCTTGAGCGAAGCGCCGCCCACGAGGGCGCCATCAACGTCGGGCTTGGCGACGAGCTCGGCGATGTTGCCGGGCTTGGCAGAGCCACCATAGAGAACGCGGATGCCGTTAGCGAGCTCCTCGCCAAACATCTCCTTGAGGGTCTCACGGATAGCGCCGCAGACCTCCTGGGCGTCCTCAGCGGTAGCGGTCTTGCCGGTGCCGATGGCCCAGATGGGCTCGTAGGCGACGACGACCTGCTTGGGGCAGGTGATCTCAAGACCGGCAAGGCCAGCCTTGACCTGGTTCACGACGTGCTCGACATAGGTGCCAGCCTCGCGGACCTCGAGGGACTCGCCGCAGCAGAAGACGGGAACAAGACCGGCGGCAACGAGGGCCTTGGCCTTCTTGTTCTGATCCTCGTCGGTCTCGTGGAAGTAGTCGCGACGCTCGGAGTGACCGATGATGCAGTAGGTGCAGCCAGCGGACTTGAGCATGTCGCAAGAGGACTCACCGGTGAAGGCACCCTTGGCCTCCCAGTACACGTTCTGTGCGCCGAGGGCGATGGGGGCAGCCTGAATGCGGTCATGAACCGTGGTGATGTCAATGGTCGGAGGGCAGACGAGCACCTCGACGCCAGCCGGAACCTCGGGCAGAGCCTGAGCCAGCTCGTCGGCGAGCTTGGCGGCCTCGGCGACGTCGTTGTTCATCTTCCAGTTACCAGCGATAAGAAGGGTGCGATTAGGCATCGAGAAGCGCCTCCACTCCGGGCAGGGCCTTACCCTCGACGAGCTCCATGGAAGCGCCACCACCGGTGGAGATCCAGCTCATCTTGTCGGCCAGGTTGAACTTGTTGACAGCCGCGACAGAGTCACCACCGCCGATGATCGAGGTGCAGTCGGCCTCGGCGACGGCCTCGGCGATAGCCTGGGTGCCGTGAGCGAAGTTGTCGAACTCGAAGACGCCCATGGGGCCGTTCCAGAACACGGTCTTGGCGCCCTTGACGGCCTCGGCGTAGAGCTCCTCGGTCTTGGGGCCGATGTCCATGCCCTCACGATCGTCGGGGATAGCGTCGGAAGCGACAACCTCGGGGACAGCGTCCTCGCCAAAGTGATCGGCAACGCGGTTGTCGATGGGGAGCAGGATCTTGACGCCCTTCTCCTCGGCCTTCTTGAGCATCTCGCCGGCGCGCTCGACCCAGTCCTCTTCCTTGAGGGACTGACCGACGGTCAGGCCCTGAGCCAGGAAGAAGGTGTAGGCCATGCCGCCACCGATGATCAGGGTATCAGCGGAGTCGATGAGGTGATCGAGAACGCCGATCTTGGAGGAAACCTTGGAACCGCCGACGATAGCGACGAAGGGGCGCTCGGGCTCGGCGAAGATGCCGGTCAGCGTGTCGACCTCCTTCTCGAGCAGGAAGCCGGCGACGGCAGGCAGGTAAGCGGCGGGACCCACGACGGAACCCTGGGCGCGGTGAGCGGTACCGAAAGCATCGAGAACGAAGACGTCACCATAGGAAGCGAGCTTCTTGGCGATCTCGGGATCGTTCTTCTTCTCACGCTTGTCAAAACGGACGTTCTCGAGAACGAGGACCTTGCCCGGCTCGACGGCGGCAACAGCCTCAGCAGCCTTCTCGCCGTAGGTGTCGGCGACAAAGGCAACATCGAGACCAGAGAGCTCAGCGAGCTTCTTGGCGACAGGCTCAAGGGAGAGCTCGGGCTGGAAGCCGGTGCCATCGGGACGGCCGAGGTGGCTCATGAGGATGACGCGAGCGTTGTGCTCAACGAGGTAGTTGATGGTGGGCAGGGCAGCCTTGATACGGGTGGTGTCGCCAACGACGCCATCCTTGATAGGCACGTTGAAGTCAACGCGGACGAGAACGCGCTTGCCGTCGACATCGATGTCGCGGACGGTCTTCTTGGTAAAGGCCATGTTTGCTTCTACCTTTCGTACGTGTCTGCCTCCCATTACGGCAGACGATTTCCTATAAAAAGGGCGCGACCCTAGGGTGTAAGCCCTATGAGGCCGCGCCCTTCTTTAGACGCTCAACGAGCTATTCGCTAAAAGCTAAATTAAGCAACGAACTTCTCGAAGTACTTGATGGTGCGGACCATCTGAGAGGTGTAGGAGTTCTCGTTGTCGTACCAAGAGGTGACCTGAACGAGGGTCTGGCCGTTGCCGAGGTCAGAGCACATGGTCTGAGTGGCGTCGAAGATGGAGCCGTGGGTCTCGCCGATGATGTCGGTGGAGACGATGTCGTCCTCGTTGTAACCGAAGGTCTCGGAGATGGTGGAAGCGTAGGCCTTCATAGCGGCGTTGACCTCGTCGACGGTGACCTTCTTGTCAACGACAGCGTAGAGGTTGGTGATGGAGCCGGTCGGCGTCGGGACGCGCTGGGCGGCACCGATGAGCTTACCGTTGAGCTCGGGGAGAACCAGGCCGATAGCCTTGGCAGCACCGGTGGTGTTGGGGACGATGTTGACGGCGCAGGCGCGGCTACGACGCTTGTTGCCCTTGCGCTGCGGGCCGTCGAGCGGCATCTGGTCGCCGGTCCAGGCGTGAATGGTGGTCATGATGCCGGACACGATGGGAGCGAAGTCGTTCAGACCCTTGGCCATCGGGGCGAGGCAGTTGGTGGTGCAGGAAGCAGCGGAGATGATGTTGTCCTCAGCGGTCAGCGTCTCGTGGTTGACGTTGTACACGATGGTGGGCAGATCGCTGCCGGCCGGAGCGGAGATGACGACCTTCTTGGCGCCAGCGTTGATGTGGGCCTGAGCCTTAGCCTTGCTGGTGTAGAAGCCGGTGCACTCGAGAACGACGTCGACGTCGAGGTCGCCCCAAGGCAGGTTGTTGGCGTCGGCCTCCTTGTAGATCTTGATCTCCTTGCCGTCAACGGTGATGGAATCCTCGCCAGCAACGACCTCGTGATCGCGAGCGTAGTTGCCCTGCGTGGAGTCGTACTTCAGCAGGTAAGCGAGCATATCGGGAGAGGTGAGGTCGTTGATAGCGACGATCTCGGAGCCCTCATGACCGAACATCTGACGGAAAGCCAGACGACCGATGCGACCGAAGCCGTTAATAGCAACCTTTACTGCCATTGTGTCTCCTTTCGTAAGGCCCCCGCAAGCTACAGCGCCCGCCGTTGAGGCCCACAAACTAACCACTCGCCTAATATACCTTTTTTTTGACTTGAATTTCACGAGAATAGTCGAAATTGAAAATCAAATTTACGTTAAAACGTTTTAAAGAATAAAATAGCAGCTAAATCCGTATATAAGTCGATACTATAAACTACCTGTTTGCTTCAATGAGCTTTTCAAGCCTCAAAACTCGATGGTAGAGGGCCGACTTCGACAAGGGAGGGTCAGCCATCTCCCCTAAATCACGCAGCGACAGATCGGGATAGCGCTCGCGCAGGTCGCAAAAGACCGCCAAGGCATCCGGAAGCGCATCGCGAAGGCCGCGCTGCTCGAGCTCATCGATAAGCGCAAGCTGATGCTGGGCAGCACCGGCGCTTCTGGTCTGGTTGGCGAGCTCGGCGTTCACGCGACGGTTCACATCGTTCTTAACCAACTTGACCGCGCGCGCCTCCTCAATCTCGGCAACGCTGCGCTTGGCACCAATCAGCTTTAATAGATGCTCGATTTCCTCGGCGCTCTTAATGTACACGGCATATGACCCCCGCCGCGCATTAACACGAGCATGGACCCCAATCTGCCCCAACAGGTCGCAAAGCCCCTTGGCATATTGCTCACCCTGCACCGCGATCTCCAAATGGAAATCGCCGCGTGGATCGGCCACGAAGCCGCCCGCGATGAGCGCGCCGCGGATGTAGGCAAGCCTGCAGCAGGGACGGGCAACGATGTGTCGGGGAACACCAGCGACGAGCCCTCCTCTGCGGTCTAGAATGCCCAGCAGCACCAGAGCCTTGTCCAAGTCGGGTTGATCGGGCAGGGTAATGAGATAGTTACGGACCTTATGCAAGACCGATTTACGAACGGTGAATTCCGTTTTGAGCTTAAGGATGCGATGCGTCAGCGTGATCATCGTGCGCGCGACGGCTCCCGTCTCGGTCGCGACCGTCAAACGATACCGCCCGGAGCCGACCAACGAAAGCGTACCGCTCACACGCGTCAGGGCGGCAAGCGTCGACAAATCGCAGTATTCACATTCGGGTTCGCAGCGCGCAAGCTCGTCGCGCACCTCAGCGGTAAACGACATGCAGGCCTATGCCTTCGTGTTGGCGCGCGACAGGTCGCGGTGGGAGATGCTCACGTGATACTGGGCGCCTTCCAGGTAACGGGCCGTGGCCTCGGCAATGGCGACGCTACGGTGCTGTCCGCCCGTGCAGCCGATGGCGATAGAAAGCTGCGGCTTACCCTCCGCGATATAGCCCGGCATCACCGTATCGAGCAGCTGTGTCCAAGCCTTCCAAAACTCCTGCGTCTTGGGGTGGTCCAGAACAAAATCGGAGACCTTTTTATCGAGACCGGTCATCGTGCGCATCTCGGGATCGTAAAACGGATTGGGCAGGAAGCGAACATCGATCATAATGTCCGCCTCGACGGGCATGCCGTGCTTAAAGCCAAACGAGAACACATGGACGTCCATGAGCTGTTGGTCGGACAGCTCCGAAAATGCCATACGTAGCTTGTTGCGCAGCGCAGAGGTGCGCAGACGACTCGTGTCGATAATCATATCGGCTCGATCGCGCACGCCCTGCAGCTGAAGGCGCTCGCGCTGAATGGCATCGGCCGTAGTCTCCCCCGGCTTGGCAATGGGATGACGGCGGCGATTTTCGCTGTAGCGACGAATCAGCACCTCGTCAGAAGCCTCCAGGAACACGATGTCGCAGCTCATCTCGCGCTCTTCGAGCGCGGCGACCGCATCGAGCAACTCGTCAAACAGTCCCTGGCTACGCAAATCGCAGGTGACGGCGAGATGCCTGCCCACGCCCGTATTGATGCCGACGAGCTCGGCAAGCTGGGCGATGAGACGCGGAGGCAGGTTATCAATGCAAAAATAGCCCATGTCCTCGAACACGTGCATAGCCTGTGTGCGGCCCGATCCGGACATTCCGGTGATGATGACGATATCGGGGATGCGCTCCGAGCGCTCCGCCGCATCCATGGCATCTCCCTTTTGCATGTGCTGCCTCCCAAAAACAAGCGCGGGACCCAGCAACCCGGATCCCGCGCGGTCAATTGCCTATATTGAGTATACCGCCCCGAGCGGATACGAGGCCTGTCTTACGCCTCAAGCGCAGCCTTGAACCAACTCGTAATACTCGTGGGGTGCGTGATGGCGGTGCCGACGACAACGGCCCAGGCGCCAGCATCGATCGCGGCGCGAGCCTCCTCGGGCGTATGCACGCGACCCTCGCAAATGATGGGAAGGCCGGGGAATTCCTCGGTCGCCTGACGCAGGAGCGGCAGGTCGGGGCCATCGGCCATGGTGCAGTCGATGGCGGCGACACCGTGAGAGAGCGTGGTAGATACCAGGTCGAAGCCCATATCAACCGCACGGCGAATGTCCTCGATGGTGGCACAATCCGCCATCAGGAGCACACCCTCCTCGTGCAGCGGACGGAAGGTATCCTCGACCGTCTTGCCATCGGGGCGCGGACGATCGGTGGCGTCGATCGCCACGATATCGGCACCAGCAGCAACGCAGGCGCGGGCGTGACGCAGCGTCGGCGTGATGTAAACGCCCTCGTGTCCATCCTTCCATAGGCCAATAACAGGAACCTCACAGCGACCCTTAATGGCGGCAATGTCGGCAAGGCCCTGGCAGCGAATGGCGGCGGCGCCGCCGAGTTCGCAAGCGCGAGACATTTGAGCCATGGTCTCGGGCGTACGAAGCGGCTCGCCCATATACGCCTGAACGCTCACGACGAGCTTACCCTTCAGGGATTGAATCAAAGGATCAACGGTCATGTTCGACTCAACCTTTCTCAAAATAGCCTTCTGGGACACCGCACCTTGACGTTCAAACCGTCGCTCGCGTACCGAAGTACGCTTCGCTCCTCTTTCACGTCAATCTGCGGCACCTCAGAAGGCGCACTTGGTAGTTATGTTTACTTCAACGACGCAAGAAGGTGTTCGGCGGCACCGATGAGCGGAGCATCGCCCTCCAGAGACCCGATGAGAATCGGCGTGTCCTGGAGCGGATCGAGCGCCTGGCTGGCATAGCCCTCGTGCACCGAATCCTTCCACGTCTGCGAACGCCAATCGGGACCCTGATGAATTACGCCGCCCGAAAGCACGATGACCTCTGGATCCAGAATATTGGCAAGCGAGCCCAAGCTGGCGCCCAGCGCAAAGCCGGCGTCATGGATGACCTCGGTCGCCTTTGCGTCGCCAGCACGACACAGGTCGTTCACGTCGCGACCGACCGAAGGACGGCTGGGGTCAACTCGACCGAAGCGTTCGTCGTACATACGGCCAATCGAGGTGCCCGAAGCAACAGACTCAAGATGGCCGGAACGCCCGCAGGCGCAGGGAATGCCGGCGGCAGCCGAGCACTCGATGTGGCCCATATGACCGGCAGCACCATGGAAGCCCTGCATCACGCGGCCGTTCTCGACATATGCGCCACCGATGCCCGTACCGATTCCCAGGCACAAGACGGAGAACTTGCCCTTGCCGACGCCCCAGTGGGCCTCGCCCAGAGCATGAGCCTGCACGTCGCCCACAACGGCAACGGGAAGACCAAGGTCCTCGCGCAGACGCGGCCCCAACTGAACGCCGGACCAGCCGGGCATGATCTCATTGGCATAAGCAATGGCGCCCGTCTTGGGATCGACGACGCCTGCGGCACCGATACCGACACCGAGAACCTCGACATCGGGATTCGCCTCAAGAGCGGCCTTGATAGACGCCTCGATACGCTGGAAGACGGCCTCGCCGCCCTCCTGGGCCTCGGTAGGAACCTCGGCCTCAAAAACGGGATGGGGCACACTACCGTCAGCCGGGTACTCCATGATGGCAGTCGCGATCTTAGTTCCGCCGATATCGACAGAGCAGACGTACTTGTTCTCCATGTCGCTCTCCTTCGGAGATAAAAACAACTACAGGAAATGCGCCGTCAGGCTAGCCGTCACAGCGCAGTAAAGGTTTTCCAGGTGTCCGAGATCGCCGAGAAACCGTGTGGCCATTGACCTAATGGGTCATGGCCACACGGTTGAACGGCGAGGTCGGGTGCCTGGGAAGCTTTACAGGAGACCGTTGTCCTGAAGGACCTTCCTAATCGCCTCGACGTTCTCGCCGGTCATGGCCTTCACCGGGCGCGGCATGGTCGGGCTATCGAAGATGCCCATGAGGTTCATAGCGGTCTTGAAGGCGCCGACGCCACCGGCATAGCCCTGGACGCCCGAGGTGACATCCCAGATGTGGGAGATCTCGTTGAGGCGATCCTGCTCGGCCTTGACGGTAGCCCAGTCACCGGCCTGAGCGGCCTTCCACTGGCGCACGTAGCCCTCGGGCTCAACGTTGGCAAGGCCCGGGACAGAACCGTCGGCGCCACCGAGGTAAGCGCCGTCGACGACAACCTCGTGACCGGTGAGGATACTCATCGGATGGCCGTTCTTCTCGTTCTCCTGAACGAGGTAGCGGAACGAGATGTCATCACCCGAGGAATCCTTGACGCCAGCAAGGACGCCCTCGGCGCCGAGCTTGGCAAGGAGCTTCCAGGGGAGCTTGGTGTGAACGCAGACGGGAATGTCATAGGCAAAGATGGGCAGGTCGAGCTCCTCGTGCAGGATGCGGAAGTGCTCCTCGACCTCGGTCATGCCCTGCAGGGCATAGAACGGGCAGGTGGCGACAAGCGCATCGGCGCCCAGCTCCTGAGCGACCTTACCGTGCTCGATCATGCGCTCGGTCTCGGTATCGATGATGCCGACCAGAACAGGCACGCGGTGATCGACGATGCGCACGGCCTCGGCGATAATCTGGCGACGGCGCTCGTCGGTGGAGAAGACGACCTCGCCCGAGGATCCCAGGAAGAACAGGCCATCGACGCCGGCATCGATCATGCGGTTGATGCTGCGCTCAAAGGAGACAACATCGAGCTGGTGATCTTCGGTATCGGGAACAACGACGGGAGGGATAACGCCGGTGAATTTCTGAGTTGCCACAAGAATCTCCTTAGTTGTCTGGCGGGCGGCCCTATGCCACCCACTCTTGTTGGCAGTGTCCAGGCCGTCTAGGCCAAAGAACACGGGTAGAACGTTTGGTTAAAAAAGTCGATGACTTCGTTTTCGAACGCATTGATGCGCTCATGAGCGTATTTGGCATAGATGACATGCCTCCGGTCACACTCAAGACCGTTGAATACGGCAAACTGGCCCTTGGGATCGCTCACGACATCCATGAGCGATGTGCCCATGAGCACCGATCCACGCACCCGAGACGACAACGCCTCGAGGCCACCGGGAATTGGATTGGCAACCGCCGTGCAGGCGAGGCCCCGCTCGTCCAGAGCAGAAACCGCCAGCGCGACTCCGCCGCCAAGGCCCTCGCCCCATGCAAAGATGCGGTCGGGGTCCACGCCATCAAGATTGCGCGCCACCTTCGCCATCGCGCAACCCCAACGGACGCGCTTGACAAAAGCAGGAGAGGCAATCCCCTGCTGCAGCTCGCTGGATCCAATCGCCTCATCGTCCAGCGCAAGCACGGCATATCCCATGGCCGCAAACCTCGTCATGTGATGCCATCCCCGCACGGGTCGGTCGATGTCGTGAAACATCAGACATAGCGGCACAAGCTCGGATGCTCGGGCGCGACCGGCAGGCTCGATCAAACGCGCGTGGACCACATCGCCACTAAGCTCAAAGGAAACCTCGGAGTAGCGGGCATACGGATTGGCGAAATCGATCGCCGTAATACTCGGCCCGCAAACCTCAAGGTCCGAAGCGGCTATCTCTAATTCGGAAACATCCGCAGAAGCATCACCGCGCCAATCCCGGAAATCAGCGAGCCTTGACGAGACCGTTCCGGGAATCCCCACAAGGTCGGAGACAATCAGCTCATTGACATTGCTCTCGCACTTAGACATGAGCCTCCCCTCCCTTGCAGAAAAACGGAATGATCAGATCGTCAAAATCCTGAATCTCCTCGTGGCCAAAGCCTTCAAAGAACTCATGACGCTTTTCACAGGTCAGGTTGTTATAGACCGCAAACTGCGTCGCTGGCGGACAGACGGTATCGGCTGTGCCGGTGCCAAACAGCACGGGGCATTTGACCATAGGGGCAAAGTTCTTGGAATCGAAGTACGCCAGCTTGGCATAGGCTTCGTCGATACGAGTCGAGTCCTCGTCAAACCAGCGAGACCAATAGCGCAGGCCCTCGTAGGCAATGTCGTCGGCATCCAAATCCCAGACCAGGCGGAAATCCGACAGGAAGGGATAGAGGATGGCGGCGCGATTGATAAGCTCGCTGTTAAGTGCACAGGTCGCAATGCCCAAACCGCCGCCCTGCGACGCGCCGTTCACAAACACACGGGCAAGATCGATGCCCTCGAGCTCGCGAACGATGCGGCACAGGATGCGAATATCTTGGTGCAAGCGGACATAGTAGAGGTTGGCCGGATCGCCGTCGATACCGGCGACGATATGGCCCGCGACCGTTGTGCCCTCAAATCCACCAATGTCCTCGGAGGGACCTCCTTGGCCGGGGCAGTCGAGGGCGATGAGTGCCATGCCCATGCCCGCAAACGACGCCTGCTCAAACCAGCTGCGGCTTGCACCCGGATACCCATGGAACTGAAGTACCAATGGCACGGGCTCGTCCGAGACGGGTTTAAGGTACTTGGCATGCAGGCGAGCGCCACACATGCCGGTATACCAGAGGTCGAAAAGCTGGCAGGTCACGGCATCGGTGACCGATGCCGTCTCGATCGCATAGTCAAGTCCGACGGCGTCGGCCTCGGCCATGCGGTCCTTCCAAAAGAGATCGAAATCTGATGGACGGGGCATGGCGCCCCGATACCCACCAAATTGCTGTTGTAGCTCCTGAGCACTTGGCATGGCTCGTGAACCCAACCTTTCGAAATCGCAACGGAGGTGCGCCCGGCAAGGGAACCGGGCGCACGGGAGGGAAAGCGAGGCTACTCGCCGAGCTTGGGATGCAGCAGCGACGGCGCAGCGCCGAGCAGCATCTTGGTGTAGGGGTCCTGGGGGTGCTGGAAGACCTGCTTGGCCTCGCCCTGCTCGACGATCTTGCCGCCATTCATAACGATGATGTCGTCAGAGATATAGCGGACCGTCTGGATGTCATGGCTGATGAACACCATGGCCAGGCCGAGCTCCTTCTTAAGGTCGGTCAGCAGGTTCAGAATCTGCGCGCGGACCGAAACGTCCAGAGCCGAGGTGGGCTCGTCGGCGATGATGGCATCGGGGTTCAGCGACAGGGCACGGGCAATTGCGACGCGCTGGCGCTGGCCGCCCGAAAGCTGACCGGGAAGAACCTCAGCGGCGGAGCTGGGCAGACCGGTGAGCTCCAAGAGCTCCTTGACGCGCTTCTCCTGCTCGGCCTCGGTACCCAGGTTGTGGACGCGCATGGGGTCGAGCAGTTGCTCGCGAACGACCATTCGGGGGTTGAGCGCCGTGGCCGGGTTCTGGAACACGACCGAGATGACGCGACCCATGTGGCGACGGTCCTCGGCGGTACGCTTGGTTACGTCCTTGCCCTTAAAGTAGACCTTGCCGCTCGTGGGGGCCTGCAGGCCGCACATGACGTTGGCGGTGGTGGACTTACCGCAACCGGACTCGCCGACGATGCCGATCGTCTGACCGGGCATGAGCCTAATCGTTACACCCTGGACGGCGTGAACCAGGTTGGGGTGCAGAATCGAGCCGGTACGGGTCCTAAAGGTGACGTGGACGTCATCAAGGAAGATGATCGGCTCGACGCCGTTGACTGCGGTCTCGCTCATCTACATCACCTCCGCGTGAGGGGTCAAACCATTTGCCTTGAGCACCTCGTCGGGGAGCTCGGAATAGAAGTGCTCGGTGCCGGGCACGCGCTTGAAGACCGGACGGGTGTCCAGGCCAATGCGCGGATGGCTCGAGCGGGGCGCGAAGCGATCGCCCTTGGGGAAATCGCGCGGGCTCGGAACGGCGCCGGGCACCTGGTGCAGACGGCCCGAACCGCTCTCGATGGACAGAACGGAGCCCAGAAGACCGCGGGTGTACTCGTGGATCGGGTTAGTGAGCAGCTCCTTGGTGGGCGCCTGCTCGATAACCTGACCGGCGTACATAACCGTGATGTTATGGGCGACCTCGGCGACCAGCGCCAAGTCATGCGAGACGAAGATCATGGCAAAGCCGAGTTTGGCCTGAAGGTCGTTGAGCAGCTTGATGACCTGCTTCTGGACGGTAACGTCCAGAGCGGTCGTGGGCTCGTCGCAGATGACCAGCTTGGGGTCGCGGGTAAGGGCCATAGCGATCAGAACACGCTGACGCTGGCCACCGGAAAGCTCATGCGGGTAGCTCTCGAGCGTACGCTTGGGGTCGAGGCCCACGAGCTCCAGGAGTTCCTCGGCGCTGCGGGTGCCGCCGCGCTTGGTGAGCTGCTTCATCTGGGCAGAGATGAGCATGGAGGGGTTGAGCGAGGACAGGGCGTCCTGATAGACCATGGCGATATCGGTACCGCGCAGGCCGAACCACTCCTTCTTGCTCATCTTGAGCAGGTCGCGGCCCTCCCAGAGGACCTCGCCGGAAAGGTGCTCGTCATCGTCGGTCAGGCCCATGATGGCCAGCGTGGTGATGGACTTACCGCAACCGGACTCGCCCACCAGGCCCATGGTCTGACCAGGACGGACGTCAAAGTTGACATGGTCGACGACGTTGATATCACCGTGATGCTCAAACTGAATGCAGAAGTCACGGACCGAGAGAATCGGTTCGACAGACTCGTCGGGCACATGGCGATCGTCACGCTTGAGCTCGACATCGCGCAGGGCGCCAAGGCGAGCGGAGAGGGACTGGGCCTGCTCCTTGTAGGCGCGAACGGGGTCGGAGACCAGCAGGTCGGCCTCGCGACGCTTGGAGGAATCGGTCGGATCCAGGGCGGCGGAGGGAGCAGCGGCCATGGCGTCGGTAATGCCCTCGGAGAGGATGTTGAGCGCCAGGCAGGTGATCATGATGGCCAGGCCCGGGAACAGCGCCTGCCACCAACGGCCGGCGAGCACGCCGCCGCGGGCGTCGGCGAGGATGTTGCCCCAGGTAGCGGTGGGCTCCTGGATACCAGCGCCGATGAAGGTCAGCGAGGCCTCGAAGATGATGGCGTCGGCGACCAGGGTAACGGTGAAGACCATGATCGGGGCGATGCAGTTACGCAGAACATGCTTGATCAAAATCCACGGAGCCTTGGCGCCGGAAACGATGACCGCGCGGACATAGTCCTCGCCGTACTCGGACACGATGTTGGCGCGCACGATACGGGCAATCTGCGGAGTGTACATAAAGCCGATGGCGAAGATGATCGACGGCACGGAGTTGCCCAGGATGGAGACGAAGACGGCCGCGAGGGCGATGCCCGGGATGGACATGATGATGTCCAGGATACGCATGATCGTCTCGGAAACGGCCTTGCGCGAAACCGCCGCAAGGGCGCCCACGACCGAGCCGCAGACCAGAGCCATGGCAGTGGCGCCAAAGCCGATAATCAGCGAGTAACGACCACCGTAGAGCATGCGCGACAGAATGTCGCGACCCTTATCGTCGGTACCGAAGATAAATCCGTTGCCGGGAGCCTGGCGAGCCGTAAAAATCTCGACCGGGCTATAGGGGGCAAGAAGGGGCGCCAGAATCGCAGTCAGGGCGACCAGCACCAACACGACGGCGGCAATCTTAGAAGACAGCGTCATCTTCTTCCAGCCACCGAGCTTGAGCCCCTTGGAGGCAGCCTTCTCGAGCTGCTCGGTTTGCTTCTCTCGAATCTTTACCATAATCTACACCGTCCTGATGCGCGGGTTGATGAGCAGGTAGAGCATGTCAACCACGATGTTGATGATGATGAAGGCAAGAGCAACGACGATAACGACGCCCTGAACCAGGTTCGCCTCGTTGCCCTGAACGCCCTGCAGAATCGCGGTGCCCATGCCGGGGAGGTTGAAGATAACCTCGATGACGACGGCGCCGCCCATGAGGTAACCGATCTTAAGACCGAGGGTGGTGACCGGGGTGATCAGCGCATTGCGAAGAACGTTGATGCCGACGACGACCTTCTCGGGAACGCCGGCGCCGCGAGCCATACGGACATAATCCTTATCGAGCTCCTCGACCATGGCGGTACGCACGATACGAGTCATCTGGCCCGTCAGCGGAAATGCCAAGGCGATAGCGGGCATGATCATACGTCCCAGATAGCCAGCCGGATTCGTGGTGAAGTGAGGCAGAGCACCCGATGCCGGAAGCACCTTAAGGTAGGAAGAGAACAGCAGGATCAACAGAACGGCAAGCCAGAACGACGGGGTTGCCAAGCCGGCGATGGAAAAGACGCGGATCACTTGGTCCGGCCATTTGTCGCGATACAGTGCCGCGATGACGCCGAGTAAAAACGAAACGACCGCACCGATGGCAAGGCCGATGAAGGTCAGCTGCATCGTGACGGGCAGGGCCGTGGAGATGCGCTTGGCAACGGAGTTGCGAGCAGCACCATAGGTGCCCATGTCGCCATGGATCAAATCGCCCATATAGCGCACGTAGCGCACGGGCCAGGGGTCGTCCAGACCATACTTCTCATGGTACTCGGCAACCGCCTCGGGCGAGGCACCGTCACCCAACGCCGTGTAGGCGGGGTCGGTCTTGGAGAACGACATAAGGAAGAACACCAGGACGGTGACGCCCAATGCCATGATCGGCAGCGCCACAAGACGCCTTCCAATCAAACGTAGCAAGTTGTTCACGTTCTCTCCCCTTTCTTTTGTCGGTAGGACCAACTGGTATATGAGTACGGATACTCATTACAAGACCCGAGCGACATCGTTGCCGCCCGGGTCTTTGTTTCAACTATGAGGATACGGTCCCAACGACCGACATCCTGCATATAGACTCAAGCGAGTCTTACGCCTTGACGGTCGCAACGCCCCTGAAGGACATGCTCGTCGTACCGATGCCCTTGAAGCCATCGAGGGCCTCGCCGTTGGGCGCAGTGGACGGATCGTCCCAGGAAGCGGAGACGGTCTTGACGTGGACAACGGGGTACAGAACGGCATTGTCGGCAATGATGTCGAAGCACTCGTTCCACTTCTTCTGCTGCTCGTCGCCCTCGGCGGCAAGAGCCTCGTCCATGAGACCGTGGAGCTTCTGCCACTCAGCGGACTCCTTCCACGGGCAACGGGTCTGCATCCAGACGTTGTCGCCGTACCACCAGTTGAGCAGCAGGTCGGGGTCGGCGCCGAAGCAGGAAGGATCGCCAGGGGCAAGGAGGATATCGTAGGCCTCGCCGCCGTCGATGGCAGCGTAGGTGGCCGGCGAGGTATCGGTCTGGATGGTGACATCGAAGCCGAGAGCGTCGAGGTCGTTCTTGACCTGGGCGGCCATGCCCTTAATCTGCTCGTTGTCGGTGGTGCGCAGGGTGATGGCACCCGGGGTGATGCCAGACTCCTCGATGAGCTTCTTAGCCTTCTTGGCGTCGGTCTTGTACACCGTGGAAGCCTCATGATAGTTGGTGAAGCTCTTGGGCAGGTAGCAGCTGGCAGCGGTGGCAAGGCCGGCGAAGGTGTTGCTGACCATCTTCTCGGTGTCGAGCGCATACATGACAGCCTGACGGACCTTGACGTTGTTCCAAGGCTCCTTGGCGACGTTGAACATGATGAAGCGGGTGCCGAAACCCTGAACGTTATCGATCTTGCAGCCGGCGCTCTCGAGCTGGTCGACGGCATCAGCGGTAACGAGCTCCATAACGAGCGTGGAGCCCTCCTGCTGAGCGGTAACGCGAGCGGTGGGGTCGGTCAGGATGCTGTACTGGATCTTCTTATCCTCGGCAGCATACTCACCGTTGTACTCGGGGTTGGGAACCAGGGTGATCTCGGTATCGGAGATAGAGTCGTACATCCAGGGGCCGGAGCCGATCGGCTGCTTGGCGCGATCCTCCTCGGTCTGGGTGGCCGGGGTAACGCGGACGATGGCCAGACGATCCTTGAGCAGGGAGAAGTTGGGGACCTTGGTCTTGACCGTCACGGTGCTGGCGTCCTTGGCCTCGATGGACTCGAAGGGCTGGAAGAACGGAGCATAGGTAGCGGAAGCGGCGCAAGCGGTGTAGGAGGCAACGACATCGTCAGCGGTGACCTCGGTGCCATCGGAGAACTTGGCGCCCTTGCGGATGGTGACCTCGAAAGTGGTGTCGTCCACAGACTTGGGATCGTCGGTGGCGAGCTCTTTGAAGGTGCTGTAGTCGTGGTAATCGATGCCGTAGAGGCCCTCGACGACGTGCCAGTTAGCACCCAGGCCCACAGCGGAGCCGGTGCTGGCGGGATCGAAGCTGGACGGAGCGTAAGCGGAACCAGCGGTGATCACGCCGCCGCCACGGTTGGCGGAATCGGTGGAACCGGAAGCGGAACCCTCGTCGCTAGAGCTGCCACCGCAGCCGGTGAGACCAAGCCCTGCGACAGCAGCGACGCTGCCGGTGAGGCCGAGGAACGAACGCCTGGACATACCCTTGTTGATGATGGCCATGTCTTCTCCTATCAATAGAGAATCTTACCCGGGAGCGCCTAGACGTGCCCCCGCGCAACTTGCGGACGATATATACCTTACCTACCGACGAACCCAACTGAGGTGCCGCGCTCGGCGACCGATACATACATACGCTTGAACGGTATTTGCTACCGTTCACCGAATTCATTGACAAACGATTCGCCAGACAGTATGTATCGACGAGGTGAGATATCAGTCTTCGTCAACCCGCAGGATAGCAGGGTTGTTCACCATGGCTAGTCAAACGTTTTAGCGTTAATTAAACCCGAAATCGGCTGGTAATCGCCGTGAAATAAATGATTGAAAATCACGCAATCATGTATATCAGTTGTTTAGAGGCGTGTTTAGTTTTCGGATTGCTTTGCCGCCGCCTCGGCGCGCTCGGCATTCCATGCAACGAGCGCCTCGTGAACCGCTTTGGCGACATCGGCAGGAATGCCTCGAACTTCCGCGATCTCTTGCTCGCTCGCCGCGCGCAAACGCTTCATCGAGCCAAAATGGCGCATAAGGGCACGTTTTCTGGTGGGTCCCACGCCTGGAACGTCATCGAGTACCGAAACCGTCATGGCTTTATCGCGCAATTCGCGATGGAACGTGATGGCAAAACGGTGCGATTCATCGCGCACCTGTTTAATTAGATAGAGCGACGCGGACCCGGTCGGCAGCACGACGGGAGTCTCGTCCCAAGGCACGAAAACCTCCTCATCGGCCTTTGCCAAGCCACAAACTGGTATATCGAGCCCAAGAGCCTCAAGTTGCTTGATCGCAGCGGTCAATTGCGGCTTACCGCCATCGACAACGAGCAAATCGGGGCGCGAGCCAAAGCGCTCGTCGGCCATGCGCTCGGGAGCATAACGTCGTCCCAAAACCTCGGACATCGACACGAAGTCGTTTGCCTCGTCCAATTCGGCCTGAATTTTAAAACGACGATACTGACTCTTGTCGGCGCGCCCGTTGGTAAACACCACCATCGAGGCGACCGTAAAGGTGCCATGCAGTGTAGAGATATCGAAGCACTCGATACGCAACGGCGGCGATGGCAGCGCCAACGCACTTTCGAGCTCCAGGAGCGCTTGATTGGTGCGGTCGTCAGCGTACCCCGTTCGCATCATGTAGCGCATGAGGGCATGGCGCGCATTTTTGGATGCCATATCGAGCAGACGGTGCTTTTCGCCACGCTGCGGCCTATGGAGATGGCAGGAACGCTCACGCTTGCCCGCAAGCCACTCCCCCAGCGCTTCCGCATCCTCAAGCTCGACGGAAAGGTTGACCTCAGCTGGAATATCAGCCGTCTCGTCGTAATAGCGCTTAAGAAAGCCCGACTGGAGCTCTTCCTCGTCAACATCAAGACCCTTGTCGAGAATGAACTCGCAGGTGCGAACAGTTCGGCCCTCGCGAACGACGAAGACGCAAGCGGCGGAGATGGTCTCCTCGCGATAGAAACCGATGACATCTATATCGACACTGGAGGGAAAAACGACTTGCTGACGATCGTCCAGACCCCTGATGACCTCCAAACGACGTTTGACGCGTGCCGCGCGCTCAAAGTCGAGCGCCTCAGCGGCATCCGTCATCTCGGAGGTCAGCTCATCGACGACATCCTTGCGATGGCCCGACAAAAAGCGCTCGACACGCTTGACGTTCTTGGCATAGTCTGCCGGGGAAATCGCGCCGACACACGCACCCGGGCCACGCCCGACATGATAGTCGAAGCAGGGGCGCCCGTTTTGCGCGCAAATCATATTGACGATGTCTTCCTCGCCCTTGTGGGACTCGACGATACGGCGACAACGACGCCACTCCGCACAGGATGCGGAGCAGATGGGGATAACCTTGCGCAGCGTATCTATCGTCTCACGTGCCGCGCGGCTATCGGTATAAGGTCCAAAATAGCGCGTTCCCGGCTTATGACGCTCACGCGTGTATTTGATAGCGGGATACAGGTCGCCCTTTGTAATGGCGATAAAGGGGTAGCTCTTGTCATCCTTGAGGTCGACGTTAAAGTACGGATGGTACTGACCAATCAAATTGCGCTCGAGCACCAACGCCTCGTGCTCGGTCTCCACCACGATATAGTCAAAGCTCGCCACCAACTGCATCATCAGCGGGATCTTCTGGCGCTCGTCCTGCAGCGTCACGTACTGACGCATACGGGCGCGCAGGTTTTTCGCCTTGCCCACGTAGATGACATCGCCCTTGGCGTCTTTCCAAAGGTAGCAGCCGGGCTGCGTGGGAACGCGCGAAACCTGCTCGGCAAGCGTTGGAATGTTGTCGTGACCGGCCACGCGCACCTACTTGCGACGAATCAGCGCCGAGACCTCGGGCATCTTAAGGACGACGGCAAGGCCAAAGGTAACAGCAAGCGAGACGACACCCGCAACGCAGACGTAGCCAAGAGTAATCAGAATCGAGCCGCCAAGTGCCCCGACAAAGTGCTCAAGCGCCCACATGACGCCGGCGCCTGCGGCAGCACCCAGGCCACCGAGCAAAAGACCAAAGAAACCGCCATGCAGGATAGATTTGACCTGAAGACCACGCAGACGACGACGCAGCCACCACAGCGAGCAACCGACCAAGATCACGTAGTCGACGACATACGAAAGCGCGATTGCCGGCATACCGAAGCCCAGCACAACGCCAAACAGCAGAACCGAGCCGGCCTGGCCGATGGCGGAATACAAGCAATAGCGGCTATAGGGCTTCATGTCGAGCAAGGCAGAGAAGCTCTTCTGCATCAGCACGACCACGCCGTAGAGCGGCAGGGAAAGTGCCAGGTAGATAAGGAACTCCGACACCAGCGCCACACCGGACTCATCGAACTTGCCAGCGCAGTAGATCATGTTGAGCGGACGCGCGAAGACAATCAGGTACAGCGCGAATGGAATCAGGAAGAACAGCATCTGGGCGACGCCACGCGAAATGCCCGTGCGGACGCTGTCGTAATCCTTCTCCTGTGCGTCGTGAGAGAGCTCGGTATAGAGCGCCGTCGAAAGCGAGGCGGCAATCAGCGCGTAGGGCAGCGTGTACCACAGGCGCGCATAGGCGATGACGGAAGGACCAGTCTCGGGCTGGACCACCAGCGCAGCAGCGTTGGTGATAGAAGTCGAGACAAACATGCACACCGTGGCGAGCAGCGTCGGGATACCGAGCGCAATCGTCTGGCGCAGCGCGGGGTCCTTAAAGTCGATATGGATATGGGGATGCACGCCGTGCTTGCCAAGCGCGGGGATCTGACATGCCATCTGAACAAAGACACCGAGGGTCGTACCGGCCGCAATCAAGATGATGCCGGCACGTTCGCCAAACTGTGCGGACACGGGCGCAAAGCCCATAAAGCTCGCAATGACGATCACATTGTTGAGGACCGGGGCAAACGTCGACCAGAAGTAGTCGCGGTGTGCGTTGAGGACGCCCGAAAACACCGAGCCCAAACCATAAAACAGAATCTGGATGGCAAAGAAACGGAACATGAACGCAGCGGTATCCATGCTGCCGCCGTCACCCGAAAGGAACGATTGCGTCCAGATAAAGCCCGGGGCGAACACGGTCCCCAGCAACGAAATGCCACCCAGCACCAATAGCAGAATACCGAGCAGGTTGCCCACGTACTCGTTAGAGGCCTCGCGACCCTGCTCACGCCTCACGCCCATGTACACGGGCAAAAACGCCGTCACGAGCATGCCGCCCATCACGAGTTCGTAGAGCATATTGGGCAGGTTGTTGGCGACCTGATAGGAAGACGAGAGCAGCGACATGCCGATAGCGGCCGCCATTGCCCACGTGCGGATAAAACCGGTGACGCGAGACACGATGGTCAGGATGGTCATAAGCCCGGCGGAACGACCAACCGTGGAGTAGTCCGACGAGCCCATGTCGTCAGTGTCGTCTCGCGACGAAGAAGCTTCGGATGAGGGTGTCTGAGGCGCAGATTCTTTTGCAAAATGAGCTCCGCACTTCAATTCTTCCTGCGGCATCGCTCAGTCCTCTCTCGTAATCGGGGCGACCGTCGCCCCGCAAAATGCAATTAAATCATCAGGTGCAAGCTCAAGCTGATAACCACGCTTGCCTCCCGAAATAAAAATGGTATCCCAAAGGACACATGTCTCATCAATGAGCGTCCGGTAGCGTTTTTTCATACCGACCGGACTGCAGCCGCCGCGAACGTAGCCAGTCGCCGCAAGCAAATCCTTCACATGCATCATGGCCAAGGACTTCTCCCCCGCGGCACGCGCGGCGGACTTTAGATCGAGCTCGTCGGCAACAGGGATGCAGCACACGACGTGGTCGTTGGACGGCGTCACGCAGACCAAGGTCTTAAATCCTTGTCCGGGCTCCTCGCCAAGCTGCTCCGAAATCGCGACCCCCAGGCCCGCCGACTCATCACCATCGTCTTCGTACGTATGTAGAACATAGGAAATGCCGGCGCTTTCCAGCTCGCGCATCGCATTGGTTTTTGGCGTCTTTACAGCCTTTGCCATGGCATATCCTTTCCCTCGCATTCGGACGCAAGGATTAAGTATATGTCCAATTCGGCTGCATACGTCACTTCGACACAGCAAGCGCCATCGAATCACAAGGAGTCGATGGCGCCCATAAACTGAATCGCCTATTTATTGAGCATCAAGTTGAGCCTGACGCTCCCGGTCACGCCTGAGCAACGGCGCCAAAAACTTGCCCGTATAACTCTGCGGACAGTCCGCAACCTGCTCCGGTGTGCCCGAAACCACGACGGTTCCGCCGCCGTTACCGCCCTCGGGGCCCATATCGATCAGGCGGTCGGCAACCTTGATGACATCAAGGTTGTGTTCAATCACCAGCACCGTGTTGCCCGCATCGACCAAGCGCTGCAGCACATCGAGCAGTTGGCGGACGTCCTCAAAATGAAGGCCGGTCGTCGGCTCGTCCAAAATATAGAACGTCTTGCCCGTCTGGCGTCGATGAAGCTCCTTGGCGAGCTTCACACGCTGCGCCTCGCCGCCCGAGAGCGTCGTGGCGGGCTGGCCCAGGCTCACGTAGCCCAAGCCTACATCGTACAGCGTCTGGAGCTTGCGCTTAATCTGCGGGATATTCCCAAAGAAGGCCAGCGCCTCGGTGACGCTCATGTCGAGCACGTCAGAAATGGTCTTACCACGGTAGGTGACCTCAAGCGTCTCGCGGTTATAGCGTTTGCCGCCGCAGACCTCACAGGGGACATAGATATCGGGAAGGAAGTGCATCTCGATCTTAATTTGTC
Source organism: uncultured Collinsella sp. (assembly GCA_937937635.1). GTDB lineage: Bacteria > Actinomycetota > Coriobacteriia > Coriobacteriales > Coriobacteriaceae > Collinsella. The sequence goes on along the minus strand of CALDCF010000072.1, from coordinate 12,350 downwards.
CGTCGCCCTTGCATGCTTCGCAGCGACCGCCGCTCACGTTAAAGGAGAAACGTCCCGGCGAGTAGCCGCGCGCCTTCGACTCCGGCGTACTCGCAAACAGCGCGCGAAGATCATCCCAAAGGCCAATGTACGTAGCAGGGTTGGAACGCGGCGTGCGGCCAATCGGCGACTGGTCGATATCGATAACCTTATCGATACACTCGATGCCCTCAAGCTTTTTGTACGGGCCCACAGGACGCGTCGAACGGTGAATAGCATTCGTAAGGGCAGGTGCGATGGTGTCGGTAACCAGGGAGCTCTTGCCCGATCCCGACACGCCGGTAACAACCGTAAGCGTACCAAACTCGATCTTGGCAGTAACGTTTTTGAGGTTGTTGGCGCGGGCGCCCGTGATCTTAAGGCAGCCGCGACCGGGCTTGCGGCGTTCATCGGGAACCCGAATCATTCGCTTGCCGGTCAGGTAGGCGCCCGTCGTTGAATCAGGGCACGCCATGATATCGGCAGGCGTTCCCGCGGCGACCACGTGTCCGCCGTTCACGCCCGCGCCGGGGCCCATGTCGATCACATAGTCGGCAGCACGAATCGTATCCTCGTCGTGTTCGACGACGATAACGGTATTGCCGATATCGCGTAGGCGCTCAAGCGTCTTGATCAGGCGCTCGTTATCGCGCTGATGGAGGCCGATCGATGGCTCGTCCAAAATGTACAGGACACCCATGAGGCCGGCGCCGATCTGCGTTGCCAGGCGAATGCGCTGGGCCTCGCCTCCGGAAAGCGTCGCCGAGGCACGGTCGAGGGTCAGATAGTCGAGTCCGACATCGACCAGAAAGCGCAGGCGCTCCAGGATTTCCTTAACGATGCGCCCGCCGATAAATTGTTGGCGCTCGGTAAGCTCCAAGCCCTCAAAAAACTCGAGCGACTCGCGGCACGATAGGCAGCAGACCTCGTAAATGGACTTACCGCCTACGGTAACGGCGAGCATCTCGGGGCGCAAACGAGCACCATGGCAACTCGAGCACGGCTCCTCGCGGATGTACTTCTCCAAGCGCGCCTTGGTGTTCTCATTCGTCGTCTCGGTATAGCGCTCGTACAGGATATTGCGCACGCCCGAGAACTTGGTGTCCCACTGGCTGCGGCGCCCATCGAGCTTTTGATAGTCGACCGAAATCTTCTGGTCGCCCATGCCGTCTAAAAACGCACGACGCACCCGCGGAGGCAGATCCTCCCACGGCGTATCGACGCTCACCTTAAAGTGTTTGCAGACCGCAGCGAAAATCTGCGGATAGTAGTTAGAGTTGCCAAACAGGCTGCCAAAGACCCCGTCGGCGATCGACTTCGAGGGGTCTTCGATTAGGGCCTCGGCATCGACCGTCTTCTTAAAGCCCAGGCCATCGCACTCGGGGCACGCGCCATAGGGCGCGTTGAACGAGAAATCACGCGGCTGAAGATCGTCAATGGAGTGTCCATGCTCCGGGCACGCCAGGGCCAACGAATACTCCAGCAGCTCGCCCTCGGTCCCCTCGGGAGCATCACGATCGGGCAGCATGTACACGTTTACATTGCCATGAGCCAGCGCAGTCGCCTGTTCAACGGACTCGGCAATACGGCCCAGCGAGTTCTCGCGAATCACGATGCGGTCGACCACGACCTCGATATCGTGCTTGAATTTCTTATCCAAATCGATAGGGTCATCAAGCGAGCGAACCTCGCCGTCGACACGCACGCGGCTAAAGCCCTCGGCGCGAAGGTCCTCAAACAGTTTGGTGTACTCGCCTTTTCGCCCGCGTACCACCGGTGCCAGCACAAACGCACGACGACCCTCTCCCGCCGCCAGGACCTTATCGGCGACCTGGTCGGTGGTTTGGCGCTCGATAACCCGACCGCACTCGGGGCAGTGCGGCGTACCGACGCGAGCAAACAGCAGTCGCAGGTAGTCATAAATCTCGGTTACGGTGCCCACCGTCGAGCGCGGGTTCTTGGATGTCGTCTTTTGATCAATTGAGACAGCCGGCGAAAGGCCGTCGATTGAATCCAAGTCGGGTTTGTCCATCTGGCCCAAGAACTGGCGCGCATAACTCGAAAGGCTCTCGACGTATCGACGCTGGCCCTCGGCATAGATAGTGTCGAATGCCAGTGAACTCTTGCCCGAGCCAGAAAGACCGGTAATGACCACGAGTTGGTCACGCGGAATAGAAACATCGATATCACGGAGGTTATGCTCACGAGCGCCGCGAATAACGATAGAAGAATCAGACATGGAAGCTCCTTGCCTCCTATTGCATCGAATCATACTGCCGATGAGTTTAGCGCACTCGACGCGCACAGATGTTCGTAATACAAGATTCGCAGACCTTTAGCTTTGCGTATCGGGCGCTTTGTTTCTCGAAATGCCGTGGAAAGGTTACAGTAATCTAATACTGAACTTAATTTGCTGTACCAGAGGAACGTCCATGACCGAAGATATCCCCCTTGAAATCACTTCGAGCGACATGGCCAATCTGCCCATATTCATCGCCGTCCTTATCGTGGCCGCCGTCGTCGTGCGCGTGTATTTTTCAATCAAACGCAACGAAAAGCCACCCATTGCCCGCGTCTTTTGGTGCGCGACGCTCCTCATCCCACTCGGCGCGGTAGCTGCATGGGTTACGAATCAATTGCTCGTAAATGAGGGCAGCTCCCTATGGGTCCTTTCTTATTCGGCGCTCGGTGCTGCCGCCGTCATGCTTCTTGTCGAGCCCTTGGTTTCGGGACTTATCGACCAAACCGACCTTGCGACGGGAACAGTTGCCTGTATTTGCCGTGACATCCTTGTCATCGCCGCTGTTTCAGCGCTCTCGTTCGTTTCACTCGAAATTGCCTGCAACGAAACGTTCTATCGCATTCCCGCCAACTCATTCGGGTTTTCCGTCGGGCTGCTCGCGACGGTTCTGCTCTCCCTTTATTTGCTGGGACAGCGTCATGGAGGCGTCATGGCCCTCGTGCCCATCGTCTGTTGCATCCTTGGCATTGCCGAGCACTTCGTCATAACGTTTAAAGGCGAAGCCATCCTGCCAAGCGATATCTTGGCCCTTGGCACCGCAATGGAAGTGAGCGAAGGATACGAGTTTACCTTTACCGCCGGAATCGTAACCTCTCTCGCCCTGCTGGAGATTTCCCTGGGGCTTCTTTCGCTCATCCGACCGCGAAAGCTCCGTACGCCCACCCATGTCTTCCCCGCTATCGCCGCTAACCTCTGTGCTTTTCTCCTAGTGACCGTTGTGGGGCCCTCAGGCTTTTCCAACATCGACTTGGAGCAGGCGCTGGATTTTGGATTTGACCGTTGGCAGCCCATCACCACGTATGCGTCTCAGGGTTTTATCACTTCGTTCACCGAAATGGTCAACGAGTTGCCCATTAAGAAGCCCAAAGACTATACGCCCGATGAGGCGCAGAGCATCGAGCAGGAGCTCGCCGCCGTCTACGACAGCACATATGGCTCGAGCGAACAGCGCGCGGCGGCCGTTGCCCAGTTCAATGAAATCAAGCCGACGATTGTTGCCGTCATGAACGAGAGTTTTAGCGACCTTTCGTGCTTTGAGCAGCTCCAGACGGCCGGGTACACCGGCCCCGCATTCTACAACTCGCTTCCCGACACACTTGTTCGCGGCACCATGCTCGCTTCGGTCGCCGGTGGCGGAACGGCGAACTCCGAATTCGAATTTTTGACCGGAGCGACAACGGCCTTTGTCGGATTAGGCAAAATCCCCTATCAGCTGTATCAGATGAATGGCGTCAACAGCCTGGCAAAGGACCTTAAAGAGCTTGGGTATACCGCTACCGCTATGCACCCGCAAAACCCCGTCAACTACCATCGAGATAAAATCTATCAGCAGCTGGGCTTTGGAGACTTTCTTTCAATCGGCGATTTCGAAGGTGCGCCCTATTACCATGCCGGCGTATGCGACTACGCCACCTACGACAAGATACTCGACCTGCTTAGAACCGACGAAGCGCCGCAGTTCATCTTTGACGTCACGATGCAAAATCACGGCGGCTACGACTATGGCACCGTTCCCGCAGAAGAGCTGACAAACTATTGGGTCGAGGGAGCCAGCGAGGGCGCCAACAGCGCGCTCAACACCTATCTCACCTGCATCAACGCATCCGACCGGGACCTCGAGTACTTTATCAACGAGCTCCGCAATATCGGCAGACCGGTTGTTCTTGTCTTTTTTGGCGACCATCAGCCGAGCGCCGCAACGACTCTCAACGACGAGCTGTACCCTCAGGAAGATACGGCAAGCCACGCTTACCGTATCTATCAGTCGACATATCTCGTCTGGGCTAACTATGAGATCGCCGGCAATACCGAGCTCAACGTCTACGACACCGTCGGGGCAAACGAGATTGCAGCCATTACCCTTAATAAGATCGGCGCCCCACTCACCAATTACCAAAAGGCCCTGCTTGCGACAAGGTCAGATGTGCCCACCATCAATGTCGCCGGCTATCTCGGTGCCGACGGGCTGCGCTACGACTTGGAATCGGAAGACAGCCCCTACGCCTCGACGATCGACAAGCTGCAGCGCATGCAATACCTCGAGTTCGCCAGCAAAGTTCAGTAAGCCCGCCCATTCACTTGGGCCCATCGTATTGCAAGCACGCTCGGCCCAAACGCATCGCAAATGACTCCCGCTCGCAAACGAGGGTACAATGACGCTCGTGTCACATCGCGGGGCCCCGGCCCCAGCATATACAAAGGAGTCATACATGGGTTGCGAACACGCACAGGCCGCCGGCGGACAAACGTCGCCGTCGCAATTTGAGGAGAACACGCTGTCCGAGGTCAAGCGCGTCATCGCCGTGCTTTCCGGCAAGGGCGGTGTCGGCAAGTCATTTGTCACCGGTGCCATCGCCACCGAGCTTGCCCGTCACGGCCACAAAGTCGGCGTCCTCGATGCCGACATCACCGGTCCCTCTATCCCCAAGATGTTCGGTATGAGTGGACGCCACGTCCATGCCCTTGGCAACCTTATGCTGCCCGAAATCTCCGAGCACGGCGTCAAGGTCATGAGCTCCAACCTGCTGCTCCAAAACGAGACCGACCCCGTCCTTTGGCGCGGTCCGGTCATCGCAGGCGCCATTAGGCAGTTCTGGAGCGAGACCTCGTGGGGCCCCATCGACTACCTACTGGTCGACATGCCTCCGGGAACAGGCGACGTCGCGCTCACCGTCTTCCAGTCGCTGCCGGTCGACGGCATCGTCATCGTCACGAGCCCGCAGGATCTGGTCTCGATGATCGTCGCCAAGGCGGTCAACATGGCCGAGAAGATGAACGTCCCCATTCTGGGCATTGTCGAGAACATGAGCTATATTGAGTGCCCCGACTGCGGCAAGAAGATCGAGGTCTTTGGCAAGAGCAAGCTCCCCGAGGTCGCAGAGCGCTATAACCTCGACATCTTGGGCCAGCTTCCCATTAATCCGGCACTCGCCGAGGCCTGCGATAAGGGCGAGGTCGAGACCGCGCTGCCCGATGGCATGTTGCCCAAGGCAGTCTCTGCCGTCGAGGCTATTACCCCGCACGAGACCGACGAGGCCTAAGTGAACGCGAGCGCCCTCTATGACGTCTTGGTAATCGGCGGCGGGGCTTCAGGCCTCGCCGCCGCCATTACGGCCGCACGCGCTGGCAAAAGCGTCTGCATCGTTGAGCGCGATGTCGCCTGCGGCCTCAAGCTCCTTGCGACCGGTAACGGCCGTTGCAACCTCTCCAACGAATCGATTGATCCTCAGCGGTATAACCACCCCGCATTCGTCGAATCCGTCATGGGCCCCCAGCCCGAACAAGAGCTTATGGATTTCTTCTCCTCGCTGGGCATCATGACAACCTCCGAGGAAGGCCGGCTGTACCCGCGCTCCCTTCGCGCCGAATCGGTGCGCGACGCACTTCTCAACGCTTGCGACCGCCTAGGTATCACCTTAATCTGCGGAGCCAACGTTGCCTCGGCGTACAAAGCTTCCGAAGGCTGGGCACTCCAAATAGACCGTCCAGCGCGGGCGCTCAAGGCAAAAAAGCACGACGACCGAAAATCGGAGCTCCGCTCGCTTCGGAAGGCGCTCGCCGATGTCCCTCGCAAGAACGAGACCCTGCAGGCACATGCCGTAATTCTCGCTACGGGCGGCAACCCCAGCGGTATCGCCGATACGTTTCGCCTTCCCCTCACTTCGCTGCGCCCCATCCTCTGCCCCGTATCGGCAACGGTCGTTGGCGATCGAGCGGCACTCAAGACGTTGGATGGCCTGCGCGTCCGCGCCTGCTTGACGCTCGCCCGCAATCATAATGAGCTCTGGCACGAAGACGGTGAAGTGCTGTTTCGAACCTTCGGTATCTCGGGCGTCGCTGTCTTCAACCTCTCTCGTCGTATCCAGCACGGCGATACGATCCTGCTCGACGTTTTCCCCGACCTCTCCAAAGACGAGCTGCTCGATACGCTCAACCGACGCGTTGAACTGCTCGGCCGCTTTTCACCCCGCGATCCCCGTTGGCTCGACGGCATGCTCGCCCCGCAACTCTCCCGCGTCGTCTGCACAGCGTTCGAGCAGTGCCATCCAGGCTCCAACGATGTCATCCATCTGGTCTCGATCCTCAAGCACTTTAAGCTGTTTGCCGAGGGGACGACCGATGAGCGCTCGGCGCAGGTCACGCGTGGTGGCGTATCTGTCGAGAGCATCTCAACACCCAGTCTACGCGCGCGCAGCGTTGTCGACGCCCCGCTTTACGTCTGCGGCGAAGCGCTCGACATCGACGCCGATTGCGGAGGCTTTAACCTTGCGTGGGCCTGGCTCTCGGGCATTCGCGCTGCAAGCAGCCTGTAGCCGCGCAGTCTATAATCAAAAATACATTCGGGCCGTCTGGGATACCGGACGGCCTCTTTCTTGCCTCTAAGGAGACCTCGATGATCGAAATCACCCAAGTCAACGCGTCGCTCGATGAAGCCGGCGATGAAAATGCCTGTCTCATTGTTGGCAAGCGAGTCGCCAAGCGCGTCCTACGTTGCAAGGACTCCGAGATCAAGTCCATCGAGCTCCACCGCAAGTCAATCGACGCTCGCAAAAAACGAGACGTCCATTTTATCCTGAGCTTTCGTGTTGAGCTGACTAGTCCCCACCTCGAGCGAGAAGCGGTCGACAGCGTTGCCGAGCGTGACCGCTCGCGCGTACGCGCGATAGAAGACGATGAGCCTTCATTCCCCTCCCCCGCCTCCGACGCGCCTCAAGAACGCCCTGTCGTTGTCGGCGCCGGATGCGCCGGCCTTTTCGCTGCGCTTACGCTCGCCGAAGCAGGTCTTAAGCCCTTGCTCATCGAGCGCGGCGACCCGGCATTTCGCCGCTCGCAGGCGATCGACCTCTTTCTAAAGGAGCGCATCCTCGACCCCGAGAGCAATATCCAGTTTGGCCTGGGCGGCGCGGGGACCTTCTCGGACGGCAAGCTCAATACGGGAACCAAAAATCCCGCCCATCGCCTTATCCTCGAAACCTTCGTCGAAGCGGGTGCGCCCCGCGATATTCTGTGGGATGCCAAGCCGCACATTGGCTCCGACATCCTTCCCACGGTCGTCACCGCTATATCCCAGCGCATCGAGCAGCTCGGAGGTGTCGTCCGCTATCGAACGAAGCTCGTCGACATTCGCATCGACGCGTCTGGCGCCATCACCGGTATTGATGTCCAATCGTCCCAAGACGCCGCTTGCGAGCCAATCGAGACAAAGCACCTCATCCTCGCCTGCGGGCATTCTGCTCGCGATATTTTTGAGCTCCTTAAGGGCCACAACGTGGCCCTCGCACAAAAGACCTTTGCCATGGGCGTTCGCATCGAGCATCCGCAGCGCGACATCGACCGAGTCCAATACGGAGCCTCGGCGGGACATCCTGCCCTCGGAGCAGCCCCTTACAAGCTCGTCGCCCATCTTCCCAACGGCCGCAGCGTGTTCTCGTTTTGCATGTGCCCCGGCGGGCAGGTTGTCGCCGCCTCTTCCGAGCAGGGCCACCTGTGCGTCAACGGCGCCAGTCTCAATGCCCGCGACGGACGCAACGCAAATGCCGCCCTGCTCGTTAACGTCACACCCGAGGACCTTCCCAACGATGACCCGCTCGCCGGCATCGAGCTCCAGCGTGCCTGCGAGGCGGCCGCCTATCGCCTGGGCGGTTCCAACTGGAACGCACCGGCACAGCTCGTCGGAGATTTCCTCGCAGGACGTGCCAGCAAGGCGCCCGGAAAGGTAAAGCCCACCTATCCGCTCGGTGTGACCTGGACGGCAATTGACGAAGCCCTGCCGCAGCATATCGTCGAGTCGCTCCGCCTGGGACTTCCCCTACTCGGAAAAAAGCTACGCGGCTACGACCGCCCCGACGCCGTTCTTACCGGCGTGGAGACTCGTTCGAGCTCACCGGTCACTGTCACCCGAGACCGAACGTGCCATGCCGTGTCGACCCCGGGCCTCTATCCTTGTGGTGAGGGAGCTGGATATGCCGGCGGCATCATGAGCGCGGCCACCGACGGCATCCGTTGTGCCGAAGCCCTGATCGCAGACCTCTAACGCACGAATTCCAGCGCGCAAAAGACACAGGCCCCAAGCTCCACAGGGAACTCGGGGCCTGTTCACTATTTCTTAAACCGTGCACCCTGGCGTTTTCTGCCCGATGCGAACGTGGAACCCTTGCGGGCCTGCGAACGTAAGCGCTCAATCGTCTCGTCCTCAGACGCACCCTCGAGCATCGCCCGAATCTGAACGACGGCATCGCGCAGGCGCGCCGCCTCCTCAAAGTCCATGGCGGCAGAAGCGTTACGCATATCCTCTTCCATGGTTTCGACGATCCGCACAAGCTCGTCATGCGGCAGTTCTTCCAGCTGCTCCGCAAGTGTCTGCTCGGGCGCCACCGTTTCCGGCACGCCACCCTCGCCCGACTCATCGGGCGTATAGAATGCGCCATGTCCAAGAGAGTCGCCCTTCGAGCGCCCCTTGGAACCCACGGTTTTTTCGGCCTCGGCAATAAAACTTGAGATGTCGTTGATGGCCTTGCGCACCGTCTTGGGCACAATGCCATGCTCTTCGTTATATGCCATCTGAATCTCGCGACGGCGCTGCGTCTCCTCGATGGCCTCTTTCATCGAATCGGTCACAACGTCCGCATACATGATGACTTCGCCATCGGCGTTACGGGCCGCGCGGCCAATCGTCTGAATCAGCGAACGGTGGTTGCGCAAGAAGCCTTCCTTATCGGCATCGAGAATTGCCACCAGTGAGACCTCGGGAAGGTCTAGGCCCTCGCGAAGCAGGTTGATGCCAACGAGAACATCGATCTTGCCCTCGCGCAGCGTTCGCAGGATCTCGACACGGTCCATCGTCGCTGTATCGGAGTGCATGTAATTGACCTTAATGCCGGCATCAAGCAGATGGTCGGTCAGGTCCTCGGCCATGCGCTTGGTGAGCGTGGTCACCAGCACGCGCTCCTTGCGGGCAACGCGCTCGCGAATCTCGTCCTCAAGATCGTCAATCTGCCCACGAACCGGACGCACATCGATCTTGGGGTCGAGCAGACCGGTTGGACGAATAATCTGCTCAACGTCGTTTTGGCTCACCCGCAGCTCGTAGTCGCCCGGTGTGGCCGAAACATAGATAAACTGGGGTATCCTTGCCTCAAACTCATCGAAACGAAGCGGGCGGTTATCGAGTGCCGAAGGAAGGCGAAAACCATGCTCCACCAGCGTCACCTTACGCGAGCGGTCACCTTCGTGCATGCCGCGAATCTGCGGCACCGTCACATGGCTCTCATCGATGATGCAGAGCATATCCTTGGGAAAGTAATCGATTAGGGTAAACGGCGGCTCACCCGGCTTGCGACCGTCCAGATGACGCGAGTAGTTCTCGATGCCGTTGCAAAAACCCATCGTCTCGAGCATCTCAAGATCATAATCGGTGCGCTGCTGCAGACGCTGCGCCTCGAGCAACTTATCAGTCGCCTTGAGCTCCGCCACGCGCTTCTCGCACTCTTCGCTGATCGATTTCAGAGCCGCCTTGACCTTCGGCTTCTCGGTCACGTAGTGCGATGCCGGCCATACGGGGATGGCCTCGTACTCACGAAGCATCTCTCCGGTGACCTCATCGATCTCGGCAATCAGCTCGACCTCGTCGCCAAAGAACTCAAACCGCAACGGATGCTCGGCATAAGGCGGATACACGTCGACAACATCGCCGCGCACGCGGAACGTGCCGCGTGCCAGGTCATAGTCATTGCGATCATATTGAATGTCGATAAGTGCATGGATAAAGTCATCGCGCTCGAGCGGCACTTTCTTGTCGACATTCGGCGCCAGCCCCGCATAGTCCTCGGGAGAGCCAATACCGTAGATACAGGACACCGAAGCAACGACGATTACATCGCGTCGAGAGAGCAACGAGGCGGTCGCCTGATGTCGCAGCATCTCGACCTCTTCGTTAATCGAGGAGTCTTTCTCGATATATGTATCGCTTTGCGGCACATACGCCTCGGGCTGATAGTAGTCGTAGTACGAGACAAAGTAGACCACAGCGTTGTTGGGAAAGAACTCTTTGAGCTCGCTCGCAAGCTGAGCGGCGAGCGTTTTATTGGGAGCCATGACCAGCGTCGGCTTCCCCAGGGCCTCAATAGTCTTAGCCATCGTGAAGGTCTTGCCCGAACCAGTCACGCCCAGCAAAACCTGATAGCGATCTCCGTCCCTCACACCCTGCACAAGCGACTCAATGGCCTTAGGCTGAGAACCTGCAGGCTCATAAGGAGATACAACCTTAAATGGCACCTCAGAGCCCTCAACGCCAAAACGTTTGAGCTCTCCTCCAACACGCTCAACTTCAAATTCCGCCATGGATACTCCTAACTCATATATCTGCAGTATACGCAGGCGGCAGGCATAGTCCTATACGAACCGATCGGGATAGAGGGTCTTATAGCGAACCCAGGCATTATTGACACGAATCAGATACGCCTGCGTCTCGGGAAAGGTGATTGCATTGTGCAGCGACGTACTTTGCTGCGCCCATCCGTCGACATTGCCCATGCCGGCGTTATAGGCGGCAATAGCGCTATCCGTCGACCCGTTGAAATACGTTAAGAGATACGAGAGGTACGCGCAGCCAAACTCGATATTCGTAGCCGGATCGTTAAGGTTGTCGGCCGAATACTCCCCACCGTCGACAAGACCCTTGGCGATCATATCCTGGGCAGTCTCGGGCATCAGCTGCATCAATCCCTGAGCACCCTGATTCGACTCAGCCTCGGGATCCCAATTCGATTCCGACTTAATGACAGCGCACACCAGAAACGGATCCAGATTATGCGAAATACTAGATTGCTTTACATACGCCTCGTAGTCAATGGGATACAGCGGCTTAAAGAAAGCCGCAGGAGCATACGAGTAGACGAGCGAAATAAGGCCAAAGACGAACACAACGGCAAGTGGCGCCACGCGATACCACGTAAAGAAACGTGTCCTAGGCATCGACCTCCTCCTTATCCACTACATCCCCGAAGCCATGGCGCACAAGCCAAGCGTCCAGTTGTTCAAAGAGCGAGTTATCGCCCGCCGCATTATCGATTACCGTCGAAGCGAGATTGCAAAGCGAAGCCTCATCAGGTTGGCATGCAGAACGCGCATCAAAATCAGAGGGCTCCATACCACGATGAATAGCACGCCCGCGGCGAACTGACAAAGGGGCGCTGATGACCAGAATTTCATCAGCCAAGCCAAATGCATCCTCAAAACCAGTCGGAGCAGAAACCTCGACAACCGCAAAGGGATAACGGGGGGACGAAACCGTACAACAAACCGGATCGAGAATCCTAAGCGAAAGCTGTTCAATGAGAACGGGGTGCACAAGGTCATTGAGCCGTGCGACCGAATCAGGAGAAGCGAAAGCTCGAGAAGCGAGGATGCTGCGGCGAATGCCGCCCTCCTCATCCAAAATATCCCAGCCAAATTCTTCCGCGAGGGCATTGACGATATCGGAGCCTGGCACATACAGCGATTTGGCAAGCTCGTCCAGATCGATAAGCATGGCGCCATGAGATTCGAGATAGCGGCAGGCAGTCGACTTACCCGAAGCAATATTGCCCAAGACAAAAACGGTAAACATCAAGTCCTCCCTAACGCCAATGGGAGTTATTATCGCGCAAATACAAAAGAAGGACTCAAAATACAGCCAAACAGTAAGACAAGCTAAAAGAAGGCGAGTTCTTGTATTACAGCTCTCTATAAAACGCAAAAAAGGGGGAGGCCGCGAGACCTCCCCCTTCTTCAGTTTCGATGACGGCTCGGTGCCGTCCACCGGTCAGCGGCG
>CALDCF010000071.1 GCA_937937635.1 uncultured Collinsella sp. | reverse complement strand
CTTATTTGCCGAGTAGTTGTTACAGATTTAGATAAACGGGAGCTGCTGAACATTTCATCTCATTCTGTAACACCTAGGACCAAAAATGACTGCTAGATGTTACAGGTCGAGACGGTAGCGTGCCGGGGCCGCAGCGGGCCGACGTCTCAGTGCCCTATCCTTCAATCACTCAGAAAATCTTATATATAGAGACTTAGATTTATGTATAAGATCGCGCAAAGCTGGCAACAATACTTCTCGAACAACGTGAAGCCGCCCCGTAGGGCGGCAGCCCCAAGAGAGGTGATTCCATGAGAATCGATAAGCTAGCAATGACGTCGCGTGAGGCGCTGCAGACCGCCATGAGCGCGGCTGCCGACGCGCAGGCCGGCGCGGTGGAGCCGATCCACCTGCTGTCCGCCCTGCTCGGTGCAGGCGAGCGCAACATCTCCGTGATCATCGAGCGCATCGGCGCCGACCCGGCCCAGCTCGCACGCTCTACGCAGGACGCCATCGACCGCGCACCCAAGGTTTCGGGCGAGGGTCAGCAGATGGGTCTTTCTAACGAGCTCGTTCGCGTCATCGAGAAGGCTGAGAAAAAGGCCACCAAGATGGGCGACAGCTTTGTGGTGACCGAGCATCTGCTCATGGCGCTTGCCGAGGACAAGGGCGAGGCGGGCCGCGTGCTGCGCGACGCCGGCGTTACCAAGGAGCGCATCGAGCAGGTTTACGAGGAGCTGCGCGGCGATGATCGTGTGACGTCTGCCGAGGACAAGACCCAGTTTGAGGCGCTGGAGCAGTACGGCCGCAACATCTGCGACCTCGCCCGCGCCGGCAAGCTCGACCCGGTCATCGGCCGTACCGACGAGATCCGCCGCACCATCCAGGTCCTGTCCCGCCGCACCAAGAACAACCCCGTGCTCATCGGCGAGCCGGGCGTCGGCAAGACGGCCATCGTCGAGGGTATCGCCCAGCGTATCGTGGCCGGCGACGTGCCGAGCACGCTGCGCGACCGCGACCTCATCGAGCTCGACATGAGCGCGCTGGTCGCCGGCGCCAAGTACCGCGGCGAGTTCGAGGACCGTTTGAAGGCCGTGCTCAAGGAAGTGCAGAAGTCCGAGGGCAAAGTCATCCTGTTCATCGACGAGCTCCACACCATTGTGGGCGCGGGTGCCACTGAGGGCTCCATGGACGCCGGCAACATCCTCAAACCGGCGCTCGCCCGTGGCGACCTACACGCGATCGGCGCGACCACGCTCGACGAGTACCGCAAGTACATCGAGAAGGACGCGGCGCTTGCACGTCGTTTCCAGACCGTTCTGGTGAGCGAGCCTACCGTCGAGGACACCATCTCGATCCTGCGTGGCCTCAAGGAGAAGTACGAGATCTTCCACGGCGTGCACATCACCGATAGCGCGCTCGTGGCGGCCGCCGACCTCTCCGATCGCTACATCGCCGACCGCTTCCTGCCCGACAAGGCCATCGACCTGGTCGATGAGGCGGCAAGCCGCCTGCGCATGGAGCTCGATAGCATGCCGGTCGAGATCGACGCCACCACGCGTCAGCTCACCCAGTTGCAGATCGAGGAGCAGGCGCTCATGAAGGAGACCGACGACGCCTCTAAGGAGCGTCTTGAGGCCCTGTGCCAGGAGATTGCTGAGGTCCAGGAAAAGCTCAACGTGCAAAAGGCCGGCTGGCTCAACCAAAAGAACGCCATCGACCACGTGCAGGAGCTCAAGGGTCAGCTCGACGAGGCCAAGAGCGAGGAGGAGCGGGCGACGCGTAACGGCGATCTGGGCCGTGCGTCCGAGCTGCGCTACTCCGTGATTCCGGGCCTGCAGCAGCAGATTCAGGATTCCGAGGCTGCGCTCGAGGCGCAAAAGCAGCAGGACGGCGAGGGCCTCAACGAACAGGTGACCTCCGATGAGATCGCTGAGGTCGTGAGCGCTTGGACAGGCGTGCCCGTCTCCAAGATGATGCAGGGCGAGCTCGACAAGCTGAAGGGCTTGGAGGGCGAGCTGCATAAGCGCGTCATCGGCCAGGACGAGGCGGTCTCCGCTGTCGCCGCGGCCGTGCGTCGCAGCCGTGCGGGCCTCTCCGATCCGGACAAGCCCATCGGCAGCTTCTTCTTCCTGGGCCCCACCGGCGTGGGCAAGACCGAGCTCGCCAAGGCGCTTGCCGAGTGCCTGTTCGATGACGAGCGTGCGCTCGTGCGTATCGACATGTCCGAGTACATGGAGAAGTTCAGCGTCCAACGTCTGATCGGTGCGCCTCCGGGATACGTTGGCTACGACGAGGGCGGCCAGCTCACCGAGGCCGTGCGCCGTCGTCCGTACTCCGTGATTTTGCTCGACGAGATGGAGAAGGCTCATCCGGATGTCTTTAACGTGCTGCTGCAGGTGCTTGATGACGGCCGTCTGACCGATGGCCAGGGTCGCCAAGTGTCCTTCAAGAACACGATCATCATCATGACGTCTAACGTGGGCTCCAAGGCCATCGCCGATCTGTCCGGTAAGGACGAGGAGGAGATGCGCCATCAGGTCGACGCCGCCATGGCTCAGACCTTCCGCCCCGAGTTCCTCAACCGTATCGACGATATCGTGGTGTTCCATCCGCTCGGCATGGCGCAGATCGAGAAGATCGTCGATATCCAGCTCGCCGATGTCCGCGCGCGTCTGGCCAAGGAGCGCATGACGCTTGCCATCACCCCGGCGGCCAAGCAGATGCTCGCCGTGGGTGGCCTGGACCCCGTGTTCGGTGCCCGTCCGCTCAAGCGCCTGGTCCAGCGCGAGGTCGTGGACGCCATTGCCGCCGCTATTATCGACGGTACGGTGCGCGAGGGCGATCAGGTGACGGTCGATGTCGACAAGGACGGCGGCTTTACCGTCGTGTGCGACAACACGCCGGCGGCCACCTACGAGGTTCCCGACGCCGAGTAGATTTTGGGCCGGCTTTAAAACCGCCTCTCATCGCAAAACGCCAAGGGCGGCGGATCCAATCGGGTCCGCCGCCCTTTTTCGTGCGACAATCGATGGTGTTGAACGTGAGTACATGGCAAGGAGCTATGCAGATGACAGACAAGAACAAGACGAACACGCCGGCGACCGATGCCGCACCCAAGCCTGCGCCCAAGCCGGCGCCCAAGCCGCGCGACCCCTATATCCGCGCCGAGAACGAGGACGACGACGGCTACGATCCTTATAGCGATCGTCGCCCCGAGCGCGAGCCCCTCTTCGAAGCCGACCCCTGGCGTTAAGTAGCTCATTTGGGACGGGGCTTTTTTAGCTACTTTGTTTTCGGCTAGAGGCGTTCATGCCTGCCCCCCTCGGCCGCTCGATATCCTCCGGGAGGGGCCACTAATAGAAAACTTGCTTATCCATTAATCAAGATACGCATAATCTTGCTCTCCTGCTAATCAAGAATCGTTATAATCTTGATTAGCAGGAGAGCAAGATTGGAGAATTATGGCATTCAACGACTTGGTGGCTCAAAAAATAAAGGACTTTGAGCAACAGGGGATTCCGCAGGTCTTTGAGCGCGACCTTGATCTGGGCAACCCGCAGGAGCCAAAGCGCGACAACATCGTATATGTGATTGTGGGCGCCCGTCGTTGTGGAAAGACGTATCGCCTGTATCAGGAGATACGGCGGCTTCAGGGCCAAGGCGTCGAGCTTGACCGGATGCTATATTTCAATTTTGAGGATGAGCGCTTGCGTCCGTATGAGCCATCGCTACTAGCGGACGTGCTCGATACATTCTATGCACTATATCCTGCTGCTCGAGGCGAGGGCGCCTACCTTTTCTTTGACGAGATCCAGGAAATACCCGAATGGGGTGCGTTTCTGCGACGCGTGGTCGATACGGAGAAGGCGACCGTTTACGTGACGGGATCTTCTTCTAAGATGCTGTCCTCAGAACTTAAGAGCGAGTTCAGGGGCCGTTCTCTTGTGCGAGAGCTTTTTCCGTTGAGTTTTTCGGAATACGTCCGATATAAGACGGGGAGCGTTCCTGAGTCGAACGCACCCTTCTCCTCGAGCGATGCAGCGTTGCTCCGACACCATCTGGTCGGATATCTCGAGCGAGGGGGATTCATCGCGACACTTGAGCAGACGCCCGCAGACGCGATTCAGCTGCTACAGGAATATGCGTCGCGAACGGTCGCCATGGACGTCGTTGAACGTTACGACGTCAAGAACCCCCGTTTGGCCTCGCTGTTTCTGGCGCGGTGCATGGCATCTTCGGGACGAGAGCTGTCAGTGAACAAAGTGTACAACGAGTTCAAGAGCAGACAGATATCCGTCAGTCGAAATACGCTCAGCGACTTACTTGAGTATTACGAGGACGCCTACCTGCTGTTTTCGGTGCCGGAGTTCACGCGTTCGCTTGCAAATAATACGCGGTCTGCGTCTAAGGTCTACGCCGTCGATCCTGCGATGTTCGGAGCGTTCTCCCCCGCATCGGCATTGGATCATGGCCAGAGGCTCGAGACCGCGGTGTTCAATGCGCTCAGAAGAAGGACCCCCGCCGTGCGGCCCGGTTCGGTTTGCCGCCTGCTGATTAAAGATAAGAATAAAAGCCATGAGGTGGACTTTGTGGCTGGGGATGCACTGCTCATGCAGGCTTACGGCCTGATTCAGGTAAGTGTGGATATGACAAGCGAGAAAACGCGCGAGCGCGAAATTGCCGCGCTCGATGCCGCGATGGCCCAGTTTGATCTTGGCGAGTCGGTAATCGTTACCATGGATGAGCAGGCCGATATTCCATGCAAACATGGCGTGGTACATGCTGTGCCCGCATGGAAGTGGCTCCTTTCCTAATCGTCTATGGATTTGCGAGGCCAGGACTCAGGTGTCATGGTCCGCTAGTCCTGGGCCTTGATGCTCGGCAGGAGAATCTGGGCGAGGTAGTCGGTCTCGAGTTTGGTTGCGGCGTCTGCCTTGCCGTCTTTGCCGACCAGTACGTTCTTGATTTGGCTATAGGTGTAGCGGTTACCGGTCGTGAGCTCGACAAGCTCAATGGCCGTGTCCATGGGGTAGGTTGACACGGGATTCTGCGTCCGTCCGTTGATGGTCTGGGGCACCACGTACGGATAGACGGGGCCGCTGGCGTAGACGGTATAACCGTTGCCTAGATTGGCCGCACCCAAAACCGTATCGCCCTCATCGGGCGTAAAGCTCTCGCCCTCGCGCACCGCGACGAGCGTCACAATCGGCGTATCGCTGTCGCCGGCAAGATAGATGCATAGCGTGCTGCCATTTTGCCAAGTCTCGACCTTGCCGTACCACTCGACGGGGATATCGAGCTGGTAGAGGTCGGTTGCCTTGTGGCGAGCGTCGGCATCGCGGGCTGCCTGTGCCTTTTGCGCGCTCACGGCATTGACGGCGGCGTCGCGCCGCGCGGTTGCTGCCTGCTGGAGCACTTTGGCAGCCGCGGCGGAGCTCGTGCCTCCCTCCTCGGCATACTTGGCGGCGGCATCGATCTGGTCGTCAGTCACCGTGTCGGCCGAAGGCACCTTGAGCCTAAAGGCGGCCTGGCTGCTTAGGTCCTGTCCGTCGCTCTTGATCGTGACCTGCGCCTTGGTGGTCGGCACGGTATAGACGGTGCCGTCGGACGCGATGGGGGAGGCGGCAATGGAGAGCGTGTAGTTACCGGGTAGCAGTTTGATGCCACGGCCGTGCTCGTCAACATAGAGTGTTTCGCTCACGGAGGATCCGTCAGAATCCTGGCCACTCACTTGTACGGGAATCTTGGAGCCGGCGGAACAGTCGAGCCCCGCGGCATGTACGCCAATCTGCACCGACATCATCGTGTGGGCATTGGCGGCGACAGCGGCAGCCTGCTCTTGCTGATATCCGTTCCAGACAGCATAGCCTGCACCGCCGGCGACAAGCGCAACGGCCACAGCGCCGGCAACCATCAGATTGCGGCGCTTGGGCGACATATTGCGATGACGAACCTCGGCCTCGCGTGCCGAGGGAACGGACGGTAGGGGAATATCGCCCATGGCGATGGTCTCGTCCACGGCTGGTGCGGAACCCAGGCCAGGAAGCTCGCGGGTCAGCGAATCCTCGGCCGGCAAGCTGTCGAGCAAGACGGTTTCCTCGCCCGTGTCGGATTCGGGCTGATTGCCGGCCTCGCTTTCGGTGTCTTCGTGACCTGCCTCGTCTTCGGTGGGCGCGGCGCCATCGTCTTTTGCATCCTGATCATCGAGCTGCGCCTCGATTTCCGGCTCATCCTGCACATCAACGCTCGAATCGTCAAACGTAATCTCGGCCAGCGCGATCTGGTCTAGACTCTCCAGGGCCTCGGCACACGCTTCTGCATCTTGGACCGCATCCTCTTGGCCCATCGTCTCATCTTTCATATATCCCCCAAGCTCAATATCGGGACAACAATGTACCCAAAAACGGGGCTCCATAGAGCCGCCGCATGATTTGAAATCCGATTTTATATATGCGCGTGTTTTTGAATAGATGAATAGAGGTGCAACGACAAAAAGCCCCCGGAAAGCGAGCGAAACGCTTTTCGGGGGCTCTGCGAGACATTGGATTGAAAGGCCTGGTGAGCTGGCCTATGCCCAAGTGCCAACAGCGGCCAACATGTTACTCGGCGTGCGCGTAATCAACCTTGGCACGGCGAGCGGTGGCCTTCTCCCAATCGCTGGTGCCCTCAAAGACATCCTGCTTGTAGGGATTGCGGCCGAGCTTCTTGGCGCGGTAGGCGATGTAGATGATCGCGGCGACGTTGGCGACCAGTGCGGCGATCGAGACCGCGGTAGCGGCGCCGGGGTCGAGCGTGGAGTGGGTCACAAAGATGGACTCCTCCTGGAAGTACGGGAACACCTGGGCAAACATGCACCAAATGGCCAGCGTAAAGGCGCGGTTCTGGATCCAGCCGCCCTTGTTCCAGCTAAAGGCGGCGACGGTGGGCGCCAGCAGCAGCGCAAAGCCGCAGAACCAGGAGTGGGTGGGCAGGCAGTTGTAGGTGTAGCAGAAGTTCCAGATGTCGTAGGCGATGATGTAGACCCAGGTCATGTCGGGCCACAGCATGTCGGTCTTGTCCTCGGAGGCGTAGACGCTCCACCAACCGGTCATGCAGAAGATGTTGATGATACCGGCGATGCCGTTGAACACGTTGTTCCAGCCGGCCAACTGCGTAGCACCTTCGGAGGTGACCCAGGTGGACTCGCCCAGGACAAAGAAGTGATAGGCGCTCTCAAAGTCGGATACGACGGCGATCATGATGTTGATGGCGACGATCACAAACGGCCACGCGCGGAACCAGTGCGCCTTGCCGATCTTGCCCCACTGATACTTAATGGCGATGAAGCCCCAGCAACCGGCCAACGCCGCGTAGACCTTGGCGTAGTGGAACCAGCTGTTCTGGTACACATGGGTGGGGTTGGTGAGCGCCCACTCGGCACCCTGCGAAACGCCGACGGCGATGGCGACGCAGTAGATGGTCATGGCCAGCGGAGCCACGCCAAAGATGATGGCCGCGCCGAGCTTGGTGCGGCGGCCGACCTCGTTGAGCACGATCAGGCCGATAAAGACCATGGCCCAGCCGGCCCAGTGGATAAGGGTATCGCTACCCCAAACATCGAACAGCATGCTGCTCTCCTTTCACAAGCCCGCGGCCCCTCTTCCGATCGCGGGCAGTTTGGCCAAATGTCGTCAGTTCTGGGGCTTGCGCTCCGGATACTTGGCGGTATAGCCCTCGATGTGGAGTGTCGAGGCGATGATTTCCTTGACCGTCTCGTCGGGCACATCGGGGTGCGTGCGGATATACATCAACAACCCCATGATGAGGGTGTAGAACGTCTCGTAGACATGGTCGATGCGTAGCTCATGATGGGCGACGAAATCCACCACGGTGGTGTCGCAGATATACTGCGCCACGCGTTGGACCACGTTGTGCAAAAAGCCGCCGTAGAGCGCGCCGCTGCTGGAGGTCAGGGTGCTCGGCAGTTCGTGGCCGCTGGCGACCAGGCGCTTAAAGAGCGGGGCGACGGTGTCGAGCGCCCCCTCGATGTCGCCAACCGTGCGGCTGGCATTCCACTGCTCGAGCTCGGTAATGAAGCCGTCGATTGCCTCGTCCATGACAGCGGTGACGGCGGCGTCCATATCGGCAAAGTAGTGGTAGAACAATGAACGCGTGCAGCCGGCTCGCTTGGTCACAGCCGATACCGATAGGTGGGACACGCCCAGCTCGGAGCTTACGGTGCGCACGGCATCGAGAATCTCGCGACGGCGTTCGTCGCCCGTCAAGCGCTTTGCCGCGCTATCGGATGCGGGGGCGGCATCGACCGCAGAGGTACCTGCTGCGTTGTTGCCCATGTTTTGCCGCCTTTCATCCTCTTTTGCCGGACCGTTCGCCTAACAGTCTTGAATATTGTTGACGGTTCGTCAATACTATTTTTGACACAATGTCAACAATGGCGGGTGAACGGCATGGGGGCATGCCCGGCCTGCAAAAAAAGAGGGGCGCTGCGGCCTCGTTGGGCTGCGGCAAGAGAAGGGACAACCATGATTCTCAACGGACCGGGGATTAGTTACACCGAGCCCGATATCGGCGCGGAGTTTGTGCCGCCGCTGCCGGAGCATCCGCGCGAGGCAATCGTCAAGCTGTGCGAGCACTGCACCAACCGTCTGCTGCATCGCGACGAGCTGCTGGGCTACGAGTACTGGTCGTTTGCCGAGGCCGCAACCGACGAGCAGGCCGAAGTGCTCTGCAAGATGAAGATGCGCCGTCCCTATACGCTGCCCGAGATGGTCAAGCTCACCGGCATGCCCGAGGCCGATATCGAGAAGATGCTCGACGACATGAGCTACACGGGTCTGCTCGAGTACAACTGGGAAAATCCCGAGCGCGCCAAGCAGTGGGTGCTGCCCATGCTGGTGCCGGGTTCCGCCGAGTTCCTCAACATGCGCGTGAGCCAGCTCGAGGAGCACCCGGTCTATGCCAAGTTCTTTGAGCAGGCGTCCAAGGGACCGCTGTCCAAGGCCACGCCGATGGTGCCGCCCGGAGGCGCCGGTATCGGCATGCACGTCATTCCGGTCGAAAAGGCCATCGATGCCGCGAGCACGTCGGTGCCGATCGAGCATATCGAGCATTGGCTCGACAAATACGATGGCAAGTATGCCGCCAGCACCTGCAGCTGCCGCGCGAGCCGTCGCGTGATGGGAGAGGGCTGCGCCGACGACCCGGCCGATTGGTGCATCGCCGTGGGCGATATGGCCGACTACGTGGTCGAGACCGACCGTGGCCATTACGTGACGCGCGACGAGGTCTACGACATTTTGCGCCAGGCCGAGGACAACGGCTTTGTGCACCAGATCACCAATATCGACGGCGAGAACAAGATCTTCGCCATCTGCAACTGCAACGTCAACGTGTGCTACGCCCTGCGCACCTCTCAGCTGTTCAACACGCCCAACCTGTCGCGCTCGGCCTATGTCGCCAAGGTCGAGAAGGACAAGTGCGTTGCCTGCGGTCGCTGCGTTGAGGTGTGCCCGGCCGGCGCCGCCAAGCTGGGCCAAAAGCTCTGCAGCAAAAAGGCCGGCGGACAGGTACCCGAGTATCCGCGCCAGGAACTGCCCGATGCCACCAAGTGGGACCACACCAAGTGGTCGCCCAACTACCGCAACGATAACCGCATCGAGACGCATGAGTCCGGCACCGCGCCCTGCAAGACGGCCTGCCCCGCGCACGTTGCCGTTCAGGGCTATCTGAAGCTCGCGGCGCAGGGTCGCTATGACGAGGCCCTAGCACTCATTAAGCGCGAGAACCCGCTGCCCGCTATCTGCGGCCGTGTGTGCAATCGCCGCTGTGAGGATGCCTGCACCCGCGGTCGTGTGGACGCCGCCGTGGCTATCGACGAAGTCAAGAAGTTTATCGCCCAGCGCGATCTGGACGCAGCGACCCGCTATGTCCCGCCCGTGGTGACCCCGACGCGTGCTGGCGGCTTCGACCAGAAGATTGCCATCATCGGTGCCGGTCCGGCTGGTCTGTCCTGCGCTTTTTATCTGGCCGAGAAGGGCTATAAGCCCGTCGTGTTCGAGAAAAACGAGCGCCCGGGTGGCATGCTCACCTATGGCATTCCCAGCTTTAAGCTGCAGAAGGATGTTATCGAGGCGGAGGTCGAGGTCATTCGCCTGATGGGTGCCGAGTTTCGCTATGGCGTGGAAGTCGGCCGCGACGTGACGCTCGACGAGCTGCGCGCGCAGGGCTTTAAGGCCTTCTACGTTGCCATTGGCTGCCAGGGCGGCCGCCTTGCCGGCATTCCGGGCGAGGACGCCGAGGGCGTGACCGTGGCCGTCGACTTTTTGCGCGAGGTCAACAGCGGCAAGATTGACGCGCTGCCCGGCCGCACCATCGTGGTGGGCGGCGGCAACGTTGCTATCGATGTCGCGCGCAACGCCTGCCGTCTGGGTTCCGAGCACGTTGAGATGTTCTGCCTGGAGAGCGAGGCTCAGATGCCCGCCAGCGAGGAAGAGCGTCGCGAGGCCGTTGAGGACGGCGCGCACATCAGTTGCGGTTGGGGCCCCAAGGAGGTCCATCTGGACGAGGCCGGCCGTGTGTGCGGCATCACCTTTAAGCGCTGCACGCGCGTCTACGATGACGAGGGCCGTTTTGCGCCCGAGTACGACGAGAACGACCTGCGCCGCGTCGATGCCGACCGCGTGGTCATGTCCATCGGTCAGTCCATCGTGTGGGGCGACCTGCTGGCTGGCTCCAAGGTGGAGCTTGGCCGCGGTCAGGGTGCCCTTGCCGATCCCCAGACCTACCAGACCGCCGAGCCCGACATCTTTGTGGGCGGCGACGTCTACACCGGTCCGAGCTTTGCCATCGATGCCATCGCCGCCGGCCACGAGGCCGCCGTGTCCATCCATCGCTTTGTGCAGCCGGGATCCACGCTCACCATCGGCCGCAACCAGCGCCGCTACGCCGCGCTCGACCGCGACGATGTCGTGATCGAGAGCTATGACAACGCGAGCCGTGAGGTTGCCCACGTGGACCGCGAGCGCGAGAAGGCCGCGCCCTTCAGCGAGTACGTCGAGACCTTTACCGAAGAGCAGGTGCGCGCCGAGACCGCCCGTTGCCTTGGCTGCGGTGCCTCAATCGTCGACCCCAACAAGTGCATCGGCTGCGGCCTGTGCACCACCAAGTGCGCGTTCGATGCCATCCATCTGGATCGCGATCGCCCCGAGTGCTCCACGATGGTCAAATACGAGCAAAAGCTCCCCAGCCTGGGCAAGTACGCACTCAAGCGTGCCATCAAGATCAAATTCGGTCGCAAGTAAGTAGTCATAACGGGAACGGCGGAAGGAATTAAAAGTGCACGAGCTCGGAATCGTGTATCACATCATTCGCGATGTCGAGAATGTGGCTCGCGCCAACGGCGTAAGTCGCGTTTCGAGCGTGACGTTGCTGCTGGGCGAGGTCTCGGGCGTCGTTCCCGACTTGCTGCTCGACGCTTGGCGCTGGGCAGCAGATAAAAAGCCTATCACCGAGGGCTCGGAGCTTATCGTGGAGCCCGTTGAAGCCGTGACACATTGCGAGGCGTGCGGCCGCGACTACGCGACGGTCGAGCACGGCAAGACCTGTCCCCATTGCGGTAGCGGCGAGACTTATCTGCTGCAGGGCCAGGATGTCATGATCAAGCAGATCGAGACCCCCGACGAGAACCTGGCAGACGCTACCCCTGACGGTCCTGCTGCCCCTGACGCCGTCGACGCCGCCAATCCCCTCCACATCGCCTAACTTGGTCGTTGGGGACGTTCTTAAACGACTAGTCATTAAAGAACGTCCCTAATGACTAATTTTGTCAGAGCATAACTAACGAAATTAGTCAAGTCATGTCTGTTTAAACAAAATATCGAAGAGTCAAGCAGATTCTTGTCCGCCATAAATCGGTATTAATGAACGCTACGCTTGTACCTGTCCTCTAAGAGGGTCAAAACAATTATGTTTAGTGAGGAATAGCTGAAAACCAGCGATGTAACCAACTTGTAACAAAAGCATGACGTTTAAACAAATAATCCAACCATTCACATTTTTTCCTATAAATTTGCCACACTTGCGGCTATACTCTTTTTTGTCGTGTAGGAAATACGTAGACAAAAAGGAGGTTATGTGATGGTAAGTATTGTTCTTGCTAGCCATGGTGACTTGGCGGCTGGAATCAAGCAGACGGGCTCGATGGTCTTTGGCGATCAGCCGTCTGTAGCCGTGGTCTCGCTCGAGCCGAGCATGGGCCCCGACGACTTCCGTGCCAAGGTCGAGGAAGCAGTCGCTTCCTTCGAGGACCAGGAGCAGGTGCTCTTCCTCGTTGATCTGTGGGGCGGTACGCCGTTCAACCAGATCAGCGGGCTCATCGAGGGCCACGATTCCTGGGCTATCGTCACCGGTGTCAACCTGCCTATGCTCATCGAGGCATATTCGCAGCGCTTTGACGCAAAGAACACTGCACATGCGATCGCAAAACATCTCGTGACTGAGGCTAAGGCTGGCGTGCGCGTCAAGCCCGAGTCTCTGGAGCCCGAGGAGAAGAAGCCGGCTGCGGCCGCCGCTGCTCCTGCAGGCGCCATCCCTCCGGGAACGGTCATCGGCGACGGGCACATCAAGATCGCCCACGTCCGTATCGACACCCGTCTGCTTCATGGTCAGGTGGCCACCACGTGGACCAAGCAGATCAACCCCAACCGCATCATCGTGGTTTCCGACGGCGTTGCTCACGACGAGCTCCGCAAGACCATGATCGAGCAGGCTGCCCCTCCGGGAGTCCATGCCAACGTCGTGCCCATCAAGAAGATGGCCGAGGTCGTCAAGGACACGCGCTTTGGTGACACCAAGGCCATGCTGCTGTTCGAGAACCCGCAGGATCTGCTCAGGGCCATCGAGGCCGGCGTCGACATCAAGGAAGTCAACATCGGTTCCATGGCTCACTCCAAGGGCAAGGTCGTCGTCACCAACGCCGTCGCTATGGGCGATGATGACGTCAAGACTCTCGAGGCCCTCAAGGCCAAGGGCGTCAAGTTCGAGGTCCGCAAGGTTCCTTCGGATTCCTCCGAGGATCTCGACGCCATGTTGAAGAAAGCTAAGGCCGAACTGGCCGCTCAAGCATAGTAAAGGAGGGTCCGATACATGTCTGCAATCACTATTCTGCTTGTTGCGATTGTCGCGTTGCTTGCCGGTATGGAAGGCATTCTGGATGAGTTCCAGTTCCATCAGCCGCTCGTGGCATGCACACTTATCGGTCTCGTAACCGGTCACCTTCAGGAGGGCATCCTCCTGGGCGGTTCGCTCCAGATGATGGCCCTTGGCTGGGCTAACGTCGGCGCCGCCGTCGCGCCTGACGCCGCTCTGGCCTCGGTCGCCTCTTCGATCATCATGGTGCTCGCCCTCAACGGCGGCGCCACCGATTCGGGCAAGGCCGTTACCGCCGCTATCGCCGTCGCCGTCCCGTTGTCGGTCGCTGGTCTGTTCCTGACCATGATCTGCCGTACCCTGGCTACCGCTATCGCTCACGCCATGGACGGTTGCGCCGAGAAGGGCGACTTCGCCGGCATCGAGCGCTGGCAGTACGCTGCTATCCTCATGCAGGGCCTTCGTATCGCCATCCCGGCAGTACTTCTGTGCATCATCCCGGCCGAGGCTGTTACCAACGCGCTTAACGCTATGCCCGACTGGCTGTCCGGCGGCATGGCTGTCGGCGGCGGCATGGTCGCTTCCGTCGGTTACGCCATGGTCATCAACATGATGGCCACCAAGGAGACCTGGCCGTTCTTCATCCTCGGCTTTGTCCTTGCTGCCATCCCTCAGCTCACGCTGATCGCCCTTGGCCTCATCGGCATCTCCCTTGCCCTCATCTACCTTGGCCTTAAGGATCTGGCCAAGCAGGGTGGCGGCATGAGCGGTGGCTCCGGTGACCCGCTCGGCGATATTCTGAATGATTACGAGTAGGAGGGGAGTGATACATATGGCAGAGAACAAGATTCAGCTCACCAAGGCTGACCGCAAGAAGGTTTGCTTCCGTCATCAGTTCCTTCAGGGCTCGTGGAACTACGAGCGTATGCAGAACGGCGGCTGGTGCTTCGCAATGATCCCTGCGATCAAGAAGCTCTACACCAGCAAGGATGACCAGATTGCCGCCCTTAAGCGCCACCTGGAGTTCTATAACACCCACCCCTATGTTTCCGCCCCCGTCATTGGCGTCACCCTCGCCCTCGAGGAGGAGCGCGCCAACGGTGCTCCGATTGACGACGTCGCCATTCAGGGCGTCAAGGTCGGTATGATGGGCCCGCTCGCCGGCGTCGGCGACCCCGCCTTCTGGTTCACCCTTCGCCCGATTCTGGGCGCTCTGGGCGCTTCCCTGGCCCTGTCCGGCAGCATTGCCGGTCCGCTACTGTTCTTCTTCGCGTGGAACATCATCCGTTACGCCTTCCTGTGGTACACGCAGGAGTTTGGCTACAAGGTCGGCTCTTCCATCGCCAAGGACCTCTCCGGCGGTCTGATGGGCAAGGTCACCGAGGGTGCTTCGATCCTTGGTATGTTCATCATCGGCGCCCTGGTCGAGCGCTGGGTATCCATCTCCTTCACCCCGGTCGTCTCCAAGGTCACGCAGTCTGCTGGCGCCTTTATCGACTGGGCTAACCTGCCCTCCGGTTCCGAGGGTGTCAAGGAAGCACTGACGATGTATAACTCCATCGGCGGTACTGCTCTTGATCAGGTCAAGGTTACTACGCTTCAGGCCAACCTCGATCAGCTCATCCCCGGCCTTGCCGCTGTGTGCCTGACCCTGCTGGTCTGCAAGCTCCTCAAGAAGAAGGTCAGCCCGATCGTCATCATCCTGGCTCTCTTCGCTGTCGGCATCATCGGTCGCGTCTGCGGCTTCATGTAAGCACGCTTCGGTTTAAGACCGAGAGTTGCTAGGCAAGGGCTTTTGAGCCATTGAAACGGACCGCACCCGGTGGGTACACTGGATGCGGTCCGATTGTTTTATTTGGAGGGCGAGGCGCGCATGGCGCAATCTCAGAACAGCACGGTCGATCTGGCAACGCCGGCAACCTGCCTGATGGGGCTTACCAGCCACGGCAACGTGATGGTGGGTAATAAGGCGTTTGAGTACTATAACGAGCGCAATCCCGAGGACTTTATTCAGATCCCGTGGGACGAGGTCGACTATATTGCCGCCGAGGTTTTGCGCGGCACCAAGAAGATTACGCGTTTTGCCATCTTCACCAAGGACAACGGTCACTTTACGTTTTCGACGCGTGATGACAAAGAGACGCTGCGCGCGGTTCGCCAGTACGTGGACGAGGACAAGCTCGTGCGCTCGCCCGACTTTATCGATGTGACCGCTAAGGGCGCCAAGAGCATCCCCTCCGTTATCAAAAACCTCTTCCACAAAGGTAACTAGTCGCCTGCGACGTTCTTAAGCGACTAGTCATTAAAGAACGTCCCCAATGACTATCACTTCGAAGAGTAGCTATACGCTGCATTACAACGGCGTAAATCTGCTACACTAGTACAACATGCCTCCGTAGCTCAGGGGATAGAGCACCGCTCTCCTAAAGCGGGTGCCGACGGTTCGAATCCGCCCGGGGGCACCAGAGAAATAGCAGGTCAGATGATATAAATCGTCTGACCTGTTTCTGTATAGATAGGGGTAAAAACCGCTTGAGGGGTGAAAAAGGGGTGAAAGTTCTTTCTATGGCGAAAACATCTCAGCTTCATATTTCACCCCGTAATTTCACCCAAACCGCCGGTTTTCAACCCTTCCCACAGCCTACGGGTTAGATGAGGACCCTCCGGCTATGGAAAGCGTTGAAAACCTAGGTTGACGTTGCCGCGAGACGGGCGTGAATTCGATAACTTTAGATATCGCCGGATTGTTTCCGAGGCCCATGGGACGCTGAATACCGTTGATGGTTCGTTCTTCCGTTCTGTTTCGATTTACTATTGTTTTATTCGATGAACAGGTCAGAGTCGAAGAATTCCTTCAGAGAAACGCCTAGTCCTCGGGCGATCCGGTCGATGTTTTCAATTGATATGTTTCGCTTGCCGATTTCGACTTCGGCAAAGTAAGTCCGGGACATCTCTATAGAGTACGCAAGGGTTTCCTGACTATAGCCGAGTGCATTCCTCAGTTCTTTTATTCGCAACCCGACTCTCATCTTTGCATCTAATTGAATCATTGGTACCTCCTAGCCAGTGGTGCCAATGATTTGGGTTAGCCCTATATGAGTCACACCTATATAAGTGACAATTTGCAATACAATGCTCTTATGGTCTCTTTTTTGATCAGGGGGATAACCGCAAGCACCATTGAGAAAGAAAGGAAGAATGTCGTGACAACAAACGTATCAAGACGCGGTTTTCTAGGTGCCATCGGCCTTTTGCCGCTTATGGGTTTAGGCGGCCTGAGCGGATGCGGAAAGACAGGGGTAAAGGGAAAAACCCTCTATTACATCTCAGTCTGTAACAACGTTGCTCTCGGGAAGATGACGAAGAACGCGATTGGCTCCGAAACAACCATCGTTTTTGATAACGATGACGGTTGGCACTACGCCGGCTCATTTGAATCCTCGGGAACGTGGACTCAGGAAGATGACAACATCGTCCTGAACTCAAGCGAGCTTGGAACATTGACACTTAAAAAAGTCGATGACGAAGACGCCTATATCCCGTCGGGGGATGAGGAATATGGAGAGCGTTATTTCTTGAGCGAGGACGATGCGAAGAAGTACTACGAGGACTACACCGGTAAGGCGGTCGCTCGCGTCAAAGAGCTGCTTGAATCGCAGGAATGGGAACGCTCGAACCGGCCGGAGTCCATGGCGAGTCCCGAGGAAATCAACTTCGACAGCGGAAAGATTGCATTCAAGAAGGCCTCGTATAACCAAAAGGGCTATCTATTCATCCAGGGCCCCAGCGATGACGAATGGGCCGCATCGGACCATTTGGGAAAATACAGCCTCACGGTCAAAGACCAGAGGGCTAAGGATACCGACTCGACACCGCGCCCGCTTGTCTACAAGGGCGAGCTGACAGTCGATGGAGCGACGGTGGCCTACACCCTCGAGAAACGTAACGACAGCCTGGTTCTGAAGCTGGGAGAGACGATGTATGATCCGGTGTTCGCGAATGGGAAATAGCGGTCGAATCAAACTTTTCGGACGAGAGTTCTCTCACAAGCAAGTCTGCGCGGCAGGAGCGGGAATCTTATGCGCGGCGCTCATTATCGGAGGTGGCGGGTACGCCATCGCACACGCCGGATGGGCGGGAAAGTCGAACGTCCCTGCGGTGTCCCAGTCAAAGGATGAGGAGAAGCAGGACATGGTGCTTTCCCTTGAGGTGAAGGCCGATGGATGGGATGCGGACACCTCCACGCCCGTCATCGCCCATATCGAGGGAGCGGAAGGTGATGTGGACTTCTACACCGCCATCGCCGCAAACAAGCAGGTGACCGTGAAGGTCGGTAAGTCCGGTACATACACCGTCACCCTCATCCCTCCGGTGAACGCGGACGGTTCCACCTACAAGGTCGCAACCGAGAAGGTCAAGGCAGGGAAGGCGGACAAAAAGACAGCTGGCACTACTATCACGCTCGAAAAGGTGGATGCGGACAAGGTGGCGAAGGATGACTTGACCGCCATCGCCAAGGACGTTGCAGCAGCCGTGAAGAAGGGCGATTCCACCCTGACCGGAGACAAGGGTGCCGAGGTCGTGAAGAAGTTCGAGGATAACATCAAGAAGAACCCGAACGTCGACACCGATGCCGTCGAGAAGGAGACGGAGCAGGCGCAGGAAACCGCCAAGGAAGATAAGTCCGATGCGAAGACCCCGGAGACCTCCGATAGCAAGAAGGATGATGGGAATACCGGTTCCGGCAGCAAGGGCGATTCCTCGTCCAAGAAGGACGATGGCAAATCCGACAGCAAGCCAAGTGGCGGCAACAGCAGCAACTCCGGTTCGAACTCCAATTCGGGCAGTTCGTCGAAGAAGGACGATAGCTCGGCGCACCAGCACAACTGGGTCGCTCAAACAAAGACCGTCCACCATGATGCTCAGTACAAGACCGTCCACCATGACGCGGTGACGCATCAGGTATGGCATGACCCGGTGACGGAGGAGCACTATATCTGCAACCAGTGCGGTGCGGATATCACGTCAGACCCTTGGGGGCATTTAAAAAACTCTGCTTTGAACGGTGGTAATTGTGGTGGATATCATTCTTCCTACGTTACCGTGAAGCAGGGTTACTACGAAACGGTGACTGATAAAGCGGCCTATGACGAGCAGGTGCAGGTAAGCGCGGCTTATGATGAAACCGTGACCACCGGTTACAAGTGCTCTTCCTGCGGTGCTACGAAAGCGAACTAATTAAGGTATAGAAGCAGCCGGTCGACATCTATCCGTTCCTATAGCTAAGAAAGCCCCGACCATCTGGTCGGGGCTTTCTTAATGCTCAACGATCGGTCTTGAGGCCGATGGGTCCCGCTTATGGGCGGGACCCCCGCGACGCACCGTCGCTCTCGCTGCGCCTCCCTGGCAACGCTCCCCAGGGTCGCGTTTCGTTCGCCTCCGCTCACACCGGCCCCGCCCGCCGAACGGCTGCGCTCGATGGCTTCCAGAAGTCGCCATCGCTCCGCCGTGGTCGCCGAGCGGGGCCTCTCGCGCCGGGTCACCGAGCGCCATCGTGCGACGCTCCCCATGGGTCGCGTCTCCTCGGCGTCGGCTCAACCGGCGCTCACCTGCCCGGGCTCGCGTTGCCTTGGGCAACTGGCTCGCTCCGTGCAGGCAAGATATGGATTCCGTTGCACGGAATCATCTTGCCCGCCTGCGGCGGGACGGCGAACCGCTCCGAGGTCGCTCTCACCGAAGGGCAAAAGAAGGGGCCGGGACGCCTGTTGCGTCCCGGCCCAAGTGCTTAGTCCCCGCGCCCGTTCTGGTTCTCGTGCGCCTTGCGCTCAAGTTCCCAGAACGCCCTCATCGCCGTCGCTATCCCGCGCAGCGTGAAGCGGACGACGAGGCCGGTCGAGCGGTCGACCGCGAAGCCGAGCCTGCCGCCGTTGACCTTCCGCACGGCCCCGAGGGTCTTCGAGAAGAATCGGTACTGGAGGCTCCCGCCCTTCGACCTCGCGAGCTCGATGCCGTCTCGCCTGAGCCGCCGGTCGAGCTCGGCCATGCGGTCGGGGCAGTCCCTCGTTCGCCCGACCTCCTCGACGCGGCGGGCGACCGCCACGCGGACGCGGGCGTTCTCGGAGCGCTCGGCCTGCCCCTTGCGGGCCATCTCGCGTTCCTCCCTGCCCGGTTGTCTCGCGTGAACGCGCGAGTTGGCCTTGCCGCGTTCAAGCTGCCTGAGCCCATACTTCTCGTCCAAGGCGCGGACGGTCTTCACCCTCGCGGTTGCGGCCTTGCGTGCGGGACCCTCGTCGAGCCTTCGGCCGGTTTCCAGATCACTGCGGTTGATGCCGAGGTGCACGGCGTAGCGGTCGGTGGCGTCCGCGCGGCAGCGCTCGCGGTGCAGCACCATCACAACTTCCTGGTTGGGGTAGCGCTCGGCCACGTACTCCCTCGCATAGCGCATGCACAGCTCCGGCGTCATCTTCCCGCCGTTGAGGTCGCACTCGTCTGGGAGGAACCCGAGTATCTGGTGCTGCATGTAGGTACACTTGGCACCGGCCTTGCCGGGCATGTCGTGACCCATGGCTGCTCTCGTGTCTGCCATCTCCTGAAACCAGCGGCCTTCGTCGATGATGTTCTGCGTGCCGTGGGCAAGCGCCTTGTCGCGGTCCCATGAAAGGTAGTCCCTGAGACGGGAGAGGTGCCTTTCGCTGCAGACGCTCGTCTGCTTTATTGCCGTCATGGTCGCCTCCTAGTCGAGCGAGAGCCCGCTGAATTTGCTGCCACCTGCGTCCCCGGCCCTCTTCTCGGGCTCGGGCCACTCGGGGTACCAGACGGGGATCGCCCCGGCCATCTTCTCGGTCGCCAAGGCGTCGAGCCCCGCCTGGTAGGCGCGGCGATTCCCTGCCTCGTGCTCGGGAGTCCCCAGGCCGAAGTGCTCCTTTGTGGGCGTGTTGGTGCAGTCGGTGACGGGGGAGCGGAAGACCCCTGCGCGGCACGCGGGCATCCCGTTGTCCGCATGCTTCACGACGATGACCCCGTCCCGGTCGGGTGCCATGTCGCGCCACTCCCAGGGATGTATCACGTCGTCGGCGCTCTCGCTGAAGGACGTCGAGGAGGATGTGCCCGACGCGGCCCTGCCGTTGCTCGTGCCTTGCGTGTGGCGCGTGGTCTTGCCGACGAGCTCGGTGAAGTACCGGCGGTCCTCCTCCTCAGCGAGCTTCATGGCGACTTTGACGCCGCAGTTCGCGAGAATTTTCCTGCGCCCGTCTCGCTCACCGTATTTATTAAGCTGGGATATATCTTGCGTTGCCCCCGTCCAGTAAATCTGGAACGACCTTCCAAGCGAAAGGAGGGCGGGCAGGCACTCGACGCGGGGAAGGTTGCCCCACTCGTCGCCGAGTATCTGCACGGGGCGGGGGAGCCTGCCGCCGTTGGAGTCGGCGGCGGCCTGGACGGACGCCCAGAGCTGCGAGAGGAATATCGCCGCTATGCAGTTGTAGGGCGAGCCCTCGTCGAGCACGTGGAGGAACACGGCGCTCTTGTTCTCAAGGATCGAACGCGGGTCGATGTCGGACCCGGACGTCATCCACGCGACCGGGGCTGACGAGAACGGGCGGAGCGCCACCTTGAGCGTCGAGAGGATGCTCCTGAGCTCGTTGCCGCCCGAGGAGACGAACTGCGAGGCCCTGTTCTTCGCGGGGTGCCCGCTCGGCAGGGCGCGGAAGACGGACTTCAACGGTTCGGCCGGGTCGTCGCCCTCGGCCTCGGTGCCACGGTCCAACACCTCGCAGACGGTCGCCAGGTGCTTGGACTCCTCGGGGCACTCGTCGGACATGGAGACCAGCAGGACGAGGGCAGACAGGAGCCCCCGCGCGGACGCGGTCCAGTGCGAGCCCTTGCCCTTCTCGTCGTCCTGTACCACGAGCTCAGCGATGGCGTCTGCCGCCTGCTCGGCCTCCTGGTCCCGGCCCTCGGCGTGGAGGTCGAGCACCTGCCTGAGCGGGTTGAGCCTCTGGCCGCGATAGGGATGCTGCGTGTCGAGCAGGAGGACGCGGTAGCCGCGACGGGCCAGCTCGTCGCCCGTGAGCTCTACGAGCTCGTTCTTCACGTCGGAGACGACGAGGGTCGCGGGCTCGGAGCCGTTTGAGCCGTCGCCGTACGAGAGCAAATCGATAGAGGGGAGGTAGAGGAAGCGGCTCTTGCCTGACCCAGTGGCCCCGGAAACGAAAATCATCTTCTTGGGCTCGAAGAGATAACAGGGCTTGCCGCGCCGCTTGGTGAACCCGTAGACGAACCCGCGCGACGAGGGGTTGGCCGAGCCATCCCATGTGACGGAGCCCCTCACGACCTCCCGGCCCGTCTTCACGTGCGCGTCCCCGAGCACACCGCCGTCCTCGCCTCTCGCGTTGAGGGCGCTTGAGTAGGCGATGAGCGAGCATGCACAGAGCGAGAGGAGGAGGGTGAGGGCGGTGCCCGCCGGGCAGGCGGTGAATGAGCCCGAGAGCCACCAGCCGAGAACCGTGGCTGCGTCGAGCGCCGAGGGGAGGAACGACGCGTCGAGCGGGAGCCCCGCGACGAGGCGGTCTATGGGGGAGGCGAGCACCGGGCAGGCGAGCGCGGCGAGGACAATTGAGGTGACGAGCGCCGTGAGTATCTTTGTCTTCATGGTTGTTCCTTTGTTTTTGACAGAAGGTCCGAGAGTTGAGAGGTCGTGCGGGCTATGAGGTTTAAGGCCTCCGAGAGCCGATGTGCCATCTGTCCGTCGACCCCGTATTTGTTAATGGCCCGTTGGGCCTGGTTAAGGTTGTTTCCCTGCCGCTTCATCTCGGTGAGCATCTGCCGGAGGGTCGACTCGTCGGCGATCTTGACCGGTTTCTCTCCGAGATTGAGCGCGGCCTCGCGCATGAACGTCGATGGGGGCATGCCGAAAGAGGAGGAGCGGGCCACGATTGCGACCCGCTCCTCATCGGTCATCCTGACGTTTATATGTGCGGTCCTGCTATTGCCGCGCATCGCCTAATCCCTATCGAGGAAGGTGGCATGGGCCCCGTCGAAATCGAGCCGCGCCTCGGCCAACATTCCGTAACGGTTCTTGAGGGCAATGAGCTTGAGCGGAATTCCGCTTGCGGGAGGCTCATAGGGAAAGCTGGGCTTACCGTTGTCATCGGCGAGGTAGAGCACAGAGTCGAAGCCGTATTCGACGGCGGAGGAACCGCCGAACATGCCGAGGCTTGGCTTGGTCGACTTCCCAGACTCGTAGGACTTGCGCGTGGTCGAGCTCAGGGCGATGACGGGCGAGCTATAGAGGTTCGAAATTTCGCGCAAACCCTTTACGCATGCGGTGATTGCCAGGCGCTCGTCGATGAACTGCTGGTCTGCCGTGGTGCCGCAGGCCAGGAGCTGTAGATAATCCACGAAGACGATAGGGGCCTCGTTGCGCTCGCGTGCCACCAGGCCGACGAGGTTCGAGAGCTCGACGGTGTTCAGCGGACCGGTGATGCAGAGATTGGGGGCGATGCGGTCGCGGTACATGCCGAGTGCGTTTTCGAAGGCCACATGCTTGGGGTGGCTCTCCGCCGCCGCATCTGCGACCTCGGAGAGGGCAAGCTCGGCGCCGCTGAGCCGCGTAAGGCTCTTTTCCAAGAGCTTGTGCGCGGGGAGCTCGGCGGAGACGTAGACGACCGGGTGCCCGTCGTCCGCGAGCTTGTCGGCCTCCTGCAAGGCCAGGGTCGTCTTGCCCTTGCCGGGTGCGGTGCCGATGGCGTAATTCAGTCCGGGGTAAACGCCACCGAGAACGTCGTTGAGGGCCTTGAGGCCAAAGTGGGCGATGGGGCGATCACCCTGAAGGGCGTTGACGTGCTCGTCGAGCACGTCGGACTCAAAAATGAGAGGATTGGGAGTCGGACACTGCATTATTCGCTCGCCTCCCCGGCGAGCTTTCTGAAATAGTCGTAGAGGTCTTTCTCCATGACGAAATACTGGTTGGCGATGCGAAAGCAATGGTGCGTCGACTTCATGAGCTGGATGGCACTTGATTGGCCAATGCCCGTGAGAATCTGGACATCGAGACGGCTCAAGATACGCTCGGTGCCGGTGTGACGAAGGTTGATGCCTGCAGAAATGGCGTCAACCTTGGGGTCATCTGCAAAATGCATGATAAACTCCTCTGTTAGGGCGCTCGGCTCCTCTTTGATGTTTGGCGACAAGGAGGGGAGTCGGGTGCTTGCTTGTAATTCGGCCTTATCGACTAGTCAATGCCTTCTTCCTCGTAGGCGTCGATAAGGTGCAAGAGGCCGATTCGGGCCTCTGCGGGCTCCACATATCCCTTGCGTGACGACTCGCCCATGTTGGCGAAATCGAGCAGAACGCGATAGGTACAGGAGTAATCCTTGATGTACTTCCACAGATTGACGATATGCGAGAGCAACGGCGTGATGGTGAGCAGTGCTGTCGGGTTTTGCAGGAGTGTTTCAAGCTCGCGACCGGTTTTTGCCTGAATGCGCAAGTCGAGACTGTCCTCGTGCGCTTTAGAAGCCTCTTCGGTCAGAAGACAGACGCTATCCCAATTCGAGCGGAGATGATATACGCGCTCGTCGGTAGTATCGATGCAGACCCTAGTCTCATGGCAGTAATCAAAGAACCCCTTAACGATGCTGCGGCAATCCTTTGTTGGCTGGATGGCGCTCCAATCCTCAAACATTGCTTCAAACGCATCAAGGCAGCTACCGTCCTCTGCATAGATGAGCTGTGCTGCCCATCTGCCAAGGTCTGAGCTGGTCAGCTGCTCCATGGGGAGTCGCGCCAAAAGCGCGGAAGGAGTGAGCCCTCTTGCGGCGGCTAGGTCAGCGCTGGACCGCTTGAATAGGACTTGCTCCTCTTTTGAGTTGAACAGAATCGTCGAGCGGAGCTTGCTGCTCGCTGTGGTAAGTGCCATTGATAACCTCCTCTCTCCCTTACCTGACGGTAATAGTCTACCACTGGTGTCAGTACTGTGCGAGTCCTAATTGTTAGACGAATCACTAATCTTCTCGAATACTTCAGCTGCGTTTCGGTCGTTGGCTCTGATTGCATGGGTGTAGAAGTTGGCCGTCGTACTTGCGGACGCATGGCCCATTCGAGCCTGAACGGTTTTTAAGTCCACGTTGCTCGCCACAAGGACGGTCGCAGCGGTGTGGCGAAGGCCATGGGGAACAAGCCCCGAGTAACCAGTGCCGCGTGTGTGAAGTTTTCCGTTACGCATGAACTGCTTCGTCACATTGCTATAAGTCCCATAGCCGTTATCGACGCAGAAGTCTCTAAACCATCGAGAGTAGTTGTGCCCGCTTGGTCTGGTGATGCTTATACTACGGAAACCGTCGGCATCCTTTCCAATGCTGAACGCGTGGACGATGGGATCGGTGTCCTTTTGTTTCAGCCCGCGACGTCTGAATATGTCGCGCTGCATGTCCTTCCATTTGTCCAAGTAGTTGGCCAACGTTTTGTCTATAGAGAGAATGCGTCTGCTCATTTCAGATTTCGGGGGCCTCAAGGTCTTGTCGCTGGTGTACTGGCGGATAATTCGGAGCTCCATGACATCGGGGTTGTAATCGAGCCAGCTGAGTCCCAATGCCTCGCCTTTCCTCAGCCCAAGGTGGAAAATGAGCATGGTGCAGACAGTCATGGGCCCCATTGGCTCGGCGAGCAAACATTCGGTGAATCTCGGTAGTTCATCAGGGGGAAGAAAGTTGCGTGCTCGCAGGTCTGGTTTTGGTAGCTTGATGCCTATACAGGGATTTCGACTAATCAGCTCGTTTTCAAGGGCATCTTGCATGACCTGCTTAAGCTTGACGTGAATACGACGAATCTCGGCGTCGCTGAACCTTCCATTTGAGCGAGCGTCCGCATAGGCACGTTTGATGTCATCGGGC
This sequence comes from uncultured Collinsella sp., assembly GCA_937937635.1. Taxonomy (GTDB): domain Bacteria; phylum Actinomycetota; class Coriobacteriia; order Coriobacteriales; family Coriobacteriaceae; genus Collinsella. Next base: position 41,569 of record CALDCF010000071.1, on the reverse strand, counting down.
CTCAGGTCGTCAAGGGGCATGTCTCCGAACAGCTCGCGAATATGCCGAACGTCGTAACCCTCTCTTTGATACGAGAGGGGCGAGCCAAATGAATTTTCCCGGAGCACATGGAAGTCTTCGGCATATGCTGCAACGGTGCTTGGTGCGTCCTTGGACGGTTTGTAACTCTCAAGTTCCTTACGGTACTCGTCAAGAGCGTTTGCGACTTCGCTGGGCCAGTTCTTGGGATTCTTACTCTTGCAATGAATGGTTCTCTTTGGCGTTTTGAGATATTTAACCTTGCTGCCGTTCTTTCCGGAGTTCGGATCTCGCCCGAGGGAGAAGTAAATCTTGAATGAACCCGGCTTTCCCTTGATGGGCTCAGAGGTTCCCTTTGCGGTTGGTTTAATTCTGGTTTCCAAAAGAGTCCTCCAAGGATTACGTTAGGCTCGGGTCCGGGGCTTTGAGGGTCTCGGCCCCGAGCCTAACGTAAACTTTTCACCCCTGCAAGCCGTCAATATGGCTGTCAGGGGTGAAAAAGGGGTGAAATTAAAATCTAATAGAAACGAGCGGAAACGTAAAAATAGCTAATTTACCTGCGGATATATGTAACAGAGTAAAAATGTATTTCTCCAGTTAAGGTGAATGACCATGACCTCCTAAAGCGGGTGTCGACGGTTCGAATCCGCCCGGGGGCACCAGAGGAATATCGAGCCCGGTACCGCTATGGTGCCGGGCTCTTCTGGTTTAAAGGTATGCCGTGGTTTTCGCTACTTCAGATGAAGAAAGCGCCCGTTTGCAGGGGGAGCAAACGGGCGCAATTGAGCGAATGTATTTACGTCAGCAGCCGCTGTGGGCAACGTCTTGATGACTAGTTGGTCGTACCGGAATCGTCGCCTGAATCAGTACCAGAGCCAGAAATCGAAACCGTCAACGTGATCGTGTTGTCGGTGGACTGCTTACCGGTGGGGGAGACGCCCGTAACGGTGGCGTTTTCGTTGCCGCTCACGGGGTTGCCGTTCTGATCGCAGAATGCGATGTTGTAGAACCCGGCGTTGTTGAGCGCGGTGACGGCGGCGGAGATGCTCTTGCCGTACAGGTTGCCCGGAACGCTGGCCTTGCCGGACTTCTTGGCGATGACGACGGTAATCGTGGCGCCGGGCTTCTGCTTACCGCTGGGGTTCCAGCTGATCACGGTGCCCTCGGTAACCGAGTCGTTCTCCTGGTAGCTCACGTCGACGCCGAAGCCTGCCATATCGAGGGCGTTACGCGCCTGGGCCTCGGTCATGTCGGTCAGGTCGGGGACGGACGTGGTATCCGGGCCGCTCGAGACCTTGTACGAGATGGTCGTGCCCTTCGCGACTTCCTTACCGGCTTCGGTGCCCTGCTCAAAGACCTGGCCCTCATCGGCCTCGTTGGCCTCCTCGGAGGCGTTGCCCTTCAGGCCAACGCTTGCCAGCGCGGCTTCTGCCTGGTCCTTGGTCAGGCCGAGAAGCTGGGGAACCTCAACCTTCTCGGAGGGCTTGGGGCCCTTGGAGATTACCAGGTTCACCTTAGTGCCCTTGGCCTTCTTGGTGTTGCCGTTGGGCGTCTGCTCGGCGACCTTGCCCTCGTCGACATCGTCGTTGTAGCTTTGGTCGATGGTGCCGACCTCGAGGCCGGCTTCCTTGATCAGCTCGACGGCAGTCTGCTGGTCCTTGCCCAGTACATCGGGAACGGTGACCTGCTCGCCGCCAAAGAGTCCTGTGGCAAAGGCCACCACGATGCCGATGACGGCAACGGCTGCCACCACGGCGGCGATGATCTTGTTCTTGTTGGATTTGGGCTTTTCGACCTCGTAGGAGCCGGTGGAGCCCGAAACCGAGCTACGGGCGGTATTCTGGCCGCTCACGCCCGAGACGGGACGCACCATGGCGCGCGTCTGATCGGAAAGCTCGCGAGTCTTGGTGGCGCCCAGCTCACCGGGGGCACCGATGATGCGCGTGGGCTCCGAGACGTTGACGGCACGGCCCGACAGGTAGCTGTTGAGCACCTGACGAAGCTCGTCGGCGGTCTGGAAGCGGTTTGCCGGGTCCTTCTCCATGCACTTGAGGATGATGCGCTCAAGGTCGGCGTCGACACCGGAGTTGATCTGGCTCGGCGGAATAGGCAACTCGTTGACTTGCTTGAGTGCGACCGAGATGGCGTCGTCACCGTCAAAGGGAACGCGGCCGGTGGCGCACTCGTACATCACAACGCCCAGCGAGTAGATATCCGAGGTGGGGCCGAGGTCCTGACCGCGGGTCTGCTCGGGGCTGACGTAGTGGGCGGTTCCCAGCACGTTGTTGTCTTGCGTGAGGTGGCTGTTCTTGGCACGCGCGATGCCAAAGTCCATCACCTTGATGTTGCCGTCGGGCAGCACCATGATGTTCTGCGGCTTAATGTCGCGGTGGATGATCTCGTGCTTGTGGGCGACCGAAAGCGCAGAGCTGATCTGCGAGCCGATCTGGGCGACCTTCTTGGGGTCGAGGGCGCCGTGGCTCTTGATGCCGCTCTTAAGGTCGGTGCCGCGCAGGTACTCCATGACGATGTAATAGGTGTCGCCGTCTTTGCCCCAATCGTAGACGCCCACGATATAGGGGGAGGAGAGACCGGCTGCTGCCTGGGCCTCCTGCTTAAAGCGTGCGGCGAAGGTTGCGTCGCCAGCATACTGTGGCAGCATGATCTTGACGGCTACCGTGCGGTCGAGGACCTGGTCCTGTGCACGGTAGACGGTCGCCATGCCGCCTGTCCCCACCTTATCCTTGAGGAGGTATCTTCCCCCGAGGACCCTCTGTTCCATTCCTGCTCCTAACATAACTATTCGCTCAACGATGTGTGTAGTACCTACGATGTGGCCGCTAGGGCCGTGTGGCGCGTTGCCGCTAACTCTTCGGCCGCGGCGCGCCTCGGGTGTCCGATTCAATCATGGGCATCACGCTCCCTGTGCGGCAAGCGCCGCGGTCAGGACGATGCCGGCGATCTTGGCGGCCTTGACGTCATGCTTGTCGTAATCCTCCAAGGCCACCGAGATGGCGACCGTGGGTGAATCGTAAGGTGCAAAGCCAACGAACATCGAGTTGACGTTGGTGCCGCCGGTCTCGGCCGAGCCGGTCTTGCCGGCGACCTTGACGCCGGGGACCTGGGCATCGGTGCCGGTACCGGACTGGACGACGGCGAGCATGGCCTGCTTGACCTGGTCGGCCGTGGCGGAGCTGACGGCCTGACCCAGCGAGCGGGACTGCGTGGTCTTGACCACAGTTCCGTCCGGGGCGAGTACCTGGGCTACAAAGTACGGGTCCATGACCACGCCACTGTTAGCGATGGCGGCGGCAATCACGGCGTTTTGCATGACGGTGGTCTGCGGGCCGGGCGTGTGGTCCATGCCGACAGGCTGGCCGGCGCCGGCCCAAGCGGTCTCCCACTCGGTCATGAGCGACGGGTCGGCCATGATGGAGGCCGCGGAGGTCAGGTCCTGGCCGAGCTTTTGGCCGTAGCCAAAGGCGTTGGCAAACTGCACGAGCGTGTTTGCGCCAACTTCGTTTGCCACCTGGCCAAAGACGACGTTGGAGGACACGGCAAAGGCCTGCTGCAGGCTGATGGTGCCGTAGCTCTCGTTGGCATAGTTGGTGACCGGTGCGTTGCCGATGTCCATGGAGCCGGGCGCCTGGTAGGTGCTGGTAAGGCTGGCGGAGCCGGTCTCGAGTGCCGCGGAAAGCGTAACGACCTTAAACGTGGAGCCCGGCGTGTACAGCGCGTCCATGGCGCGATTGTACATAGAGCCGTCCTCGCCGCCGCCAGCCTGCAGTAGGGCGTCGATGTTGGTGTTGTCGTAGGTGGGCGAGCTGGCACATGCGAGCACCGCGCCGGTACGCGGGTCGATGACCACTACAGCGCCCTTAAAGCCCTTGAGCGCCTGCTCGGCCGCCGTCTGGATACGCGAGTCGATGGTGAGCTTGGCGGTGTTGCCCGGCTGGGTCTGGCCCGCGAGCGACGCGATGGCGTTGTTCCAGCTGGAGTAATCCTTAGAGCCGGTGAGCGTGTCGTTCATGACACTCTCGATGGCGGTGGTGCCATACTGCTGGCTCACGTAGCCAACCACGTGCGCTGCCAGGTTACCGTTGGGATAGGAGCGCACGTAGGTGCCGTCCTCCTGCTGCAGCGACTCGGCCAGCGTCACGCCGTCGGATGTGATGATGGAGCCGCGCTGGATGTACTTGGAGCGGGCGATGGTGTGGTTGTTGGTCGGCATGTCCTGATAGTCCTTGGCCTTAATGACCTGGACATAGGTGAGGTTGCCGATAAGGATGGCGAACAGCGCCGTAAAGGCGAGCACCGCACGGGTTAGACGGTTGGCGAGCGCCACGCGGCCGAGTACACCGGATTCAGGCGTGTCGAGCAGGCGACGGCGCATGCGCGAGCCGACGGAATGGCTGCCGCTGCCGTAGGAAGACGAGGTGGCAAAGCGCGTGCTCGTCGGGGCGGCGGCAGATGCGACCTGATCATTGGTGATGGCAGCCATGGTACCGGTGCCGGTAAGCTCGGCCTCGCGTCCGGTCGCCTCGTCACCGGCGCGCAGCAGGAGCGCGACGATGATAAAGCTCGCCAGCAGCGAGGAGCCGCCCTGGCTCATAAAGGGCAGGGTGACGCCGGTCAGCGGAATCAGGCGGGTTACGCCGCCAACGATCAAGAAGGCCTGGAAGCTGATGGCGGCCGTAAGGCCCGTGGCGCTAAAGGCAGCGAGGTCGGATTTAGCGCGGGCAGCTGTGGTCAGGCCGCGAACGGCAAAGAGCATAAACAGGATGAGCACGGCGCCGCCGCCCAAAAGGCCCATCTCCTCGCCGATGGCAGAGAAGATAAAGTCGGACTCGACGACAGGGATGTTGTTGGCCATGCCGTTGCCGATGCCAACACCGACCAGACCGCCATCGGCAAGCGAGAAGAGCGACTGGACGATCTGGTAGCCCTGGCCCTGGGCGTCCTTAAACGGATCGACCCAAACCTGGAAACGCACCTGAACGTGCGACAGGAACTTGTAGGCGCCCACGGCTCCAACGGCTAAGAGCGCAAGGCCGATAACGACATACGAAAAGCGCCCCGTGGCAACGTAGAGCATCAGCAAGAAGATGGTGTAGAACAGCACGGCCGAACCCAGGTCGCGTTCGAAGACGACGACGAGCAGGCACACACCCCACACGGCAAACAGCGGCAGCAGCAGTCGCAGGCGAGGGATCTTAAAGCCCAGGATCTTGCGGTTGGAGATGGAGAGCAGCTCGCGGTTTTCGGCCAGGTACCCGGCCAGGAACAGCACGATAAAGACCTTGGCGAACTCGCCAGGCTGGATGGTAAAGCCCGCGATGCGAATCCACAGCTTGGAGCCCGAGATCGTGGTGCCGATAAAGATGGGCAGCATCAGCAGGATGATGCCGATGATGCCAAAGGTGTACTTGTAGCGCATGACCACGTCGAGGTTTTTGACCAGTGCAAGCGTTCCCACCATGAGCGCCACCGAGACAAACAGGATGATGAGCTGTGAGATGGCGAGAGCGGGGGCGAGACGTGTCACGAACGTGATACCGATGCCCGAAAGCACAAAGACAATGGGCAGGATGGCGGGGTCGGCACCGGGCGCCAAGATGCGCACGGCAATGTGGGCCGCGGCAAAGGCGGCAAAGAGGCCGATCGGTACGGCGAGCGTCTCAAAGGAGATGGCAGCGCCCGCGGTGAGCACGTACATCGCATACAGCAGGATGACGGGGAACGCCGAGGCGATGAGCAAGAGCAGCTCGGTGTTGCGGCGACTCATAAGCGGCACTCCCTTTCTAATTCTTATCGGAGGCTTCGGCCTCGGCGGACTGTTCGGCGGTTTTCTCGGAATCTGATTCGGAGGTCGATCCCTGATTGGTGTTGTCGCGAATCGTTTGCGCGTCGATCACCTGGCGGGTCTGCTCTTCATCGATCTGGTGGCGGTACTTGGATATCGTGTCCTGCGCATCGTCGACACTTGTTTGCGGAATGCCCGCCTTGAGGCGGTTTTGCGTGTCTTCGGGCAGGTCGGACAGCTTAATGCTGGTTTCGCTTTCGAGCCAGTGGAGCTTGAGTCCGAGCGGCTTGCCGGGCAGGCCGCGCCAGACGGCGACATTGCCCTGGTAGGTACCCAGGTAGTACGAGCCGGTGACACCCGTGTAGGCCCAGATGCCAGCTGCCAGCACAAAGACGAGGGCCAGGATGGCGGCGATAGTAATGTTGCGGCGACGCACGCGCTGCGCCTCGCGCATAACGCCATCGTCAACCAGGTCAACGACTACTACGGTCACGTTGTCGTGGCCGCCGGCGGCAAGCGCCGCGTCCACTAGATTGTCGACGCAGATTTGCGCGGTTGAGGACTGCGTGGCGATGTTCTCGATATCGCTATCGGGAATCATGCTCGAAAGGCCGTCGGAGCACAGGATCAGGCGGTCGCCTTCCTCGATATGCAGAGTGAAGTGGTCGGCATACATGGCAGGGTCCGAGCCCAGCGCACGGGTGATGACCGAACGGTTGGGGTGGACGCGAGCCTCGTCTGCTGTAATCTCGCCGGCGTCCACGAGCTCCTCCACGTAGGAGTGGTCGCGGGTCACGCGGATGAGCGTGCCCTCGTGGAGCAGGTAGGCGCGAGAGTCACCCACGTGGGCGATGGCGAGCGTGTCGTTTTCGATATAGGCGCAAGTGGCTGTGCAGCCCATGCCGGGCTTGCCCAGGCCGTTCAGGGCCGCCTCGATTACGGCGGCGTTGGCTGCCTCGACGGCTGCGGCCAGGCGTGCTGCGTCGGCGGACTGCGGGGCCGTCTTGGCAATAGTCTCGACGGCGATGGAAGAGGCTACCTCGCCGGCGGCGTGACCGCCCATGCCGTCGCATACGCAAAAGAGCGGCGACTTCACCAGGTAGGAATCCTCATTGTGCGGGCGCACACAGCCAACGTCGGAGCGGGCGCCCCACATGAGTTGCGTGGTGGTGCCGGCATCATAGGTCGAGTCGGTCTCGATGCGCTCCTCGGTCAGGGGCTCAAAGCTCATGGTCGAGCCGGGGTCTTTGAGCTTGGCCTCAACGGCGGCAACGTCGATCTCGGCTGTGTCACCGGGAGAGACGGTGTCGGTCTCGGCGTTTGATTCGGAATCGCCGGTGTCCGGGGAGTCGGGCTCCTCGGACACGCGGGCGGTCGACTCGTCGTCTTGCGGGCTGACGTCTATAGGCTCGGGCGTCGCAAAGTGCGACGGCGCGGGCGTGCTTTGCGACTGGGCAGCGGGCTCTGCCACGGCATCGGACTCGCTTGCGGGCGCAGGCTGCGGGGTCTTGGGTGCAGGGCCGTCCTCGGGGGATGGCCCCGCCTCGGGCGCCGGCGTAGACGCGGGCGCAACCTCGGATGCCGGGGCTATGGGAAACGCCGGCGCGGCGGGCTCGGGTGCCGCAAACACCGCAGCGCTCTCGTTGATTGCCGCGGCGACGGGCTCTGCAAAGTGAGCCGGCGCCGAGGTTGCTTCGGGCGCTGTGGGCTGTTCCGCAGCATGTGCGCCGATGGGCGCCGCTACGGCATCCTCTTCGTCCTCGTTATCGGCGAGATCCGAAATATCATGCGTTACATGCGAAAGAGGCAGGGAGAACACGGTGTCCTCGGGTTCCACGGGTGCGGAGCCCGCCGGAGCGGCGTGGGCCGGCGCAGCTGTGGCGGCAGCCGGTGCCTCGGTCATAGTCGCGGACTTGTTCTCCTCGTCGATCATCGACGGTTCACCTTCATGACCACATCGCCGATCTGGACTTCGTCGCCCTCGCGCAGCGTTGCGGGCTCCACAAGCTGGCGGCCGTTGACGAGCGTGCCGTTAAGCGAGTTGAGGTCCTCGATGATGAGCGCCGGGCCCTGCAGCGAAAAGCGCGCATGCGAGGCCGAGACGAATGGTTCGTTGATGCAGATGTCCGAAGACGGCGAGCGACCGACGATGACGGGGCCGAGCATGTCTACGTGGATGCCGCGGATACCGCGCGGGCCCTTGTCCACATCGATCGTCCAGATAGCCGAGTCGCGGCGCTGTCCGCGCACAAGTCCCACGCCGGTCTTCATGACGGCGAACAGGAAGATATAGAGCAGGGCGACCAGGACGATGCGGCCTGCAAAAAGGACGATATCGATGTTCATAAGCGACTATCCCCTAAATTCAAAGGTGCTCAGGCCAAACGTCAGCAGATCGCCGTTGCGCAGCGGGCAGCGCGTAATGCGGCGGTTGTTGACGAGTGTGCCGTTGGTGGAATTGAGGTCCTCGATCGACCAATCCGAGCCCGTAAAGGTGAGCTGGGCGTGGCGGCGCGACACGTTGGGGTCGCGCAGGGCAATGTCGGAAACTGAGCGCTCGCGACCGATGGTCACCTGTGCGGAGGTGATGCTATGGCTCTCGCCGCTCACGACGTCGACGAGCTGGGCGAGCGGGCGCTGCGGGGCGCGAGTGCTCGCCATGTTGGAGGCGATGCCGGCTGCGGCGCCTAGGCCCACGGCGGCACCGGTCGCGGCGGCTCCGCCCATGCCGGCAAGCGCGTCGCGCGAGACGGTCTGCGGCACCGGGATGGGTGCGGCGGCGGGGTCGGGGACGCTAGGCGCGAAGGGGTCTGCCACGGCAAGCGGGTCGGGAGCGGCGGCGCGAGGCGTCGGCTGCTGCTGGGGCATGGCGGCGGGGCGCTGCTGCTGCGGGGCAGCAAACTGCTGCTGGCCGGCGCGCGGGGCGCTGGCGGCACGGCTTGCCGCGGAGTTGTTCTGGCCCAGGCCGTTTTGATAGGCGCGCTCTTCTTCGTACAGGCGGCCGAGCGTGGGGGCATCGACGTTCTCGGCAAAGACCGAGAACTTGCCGGCGCGCAGCTGCGGATCGATCATAAAGCGCACGAGGGGCTCGCCGACAAAGACATAGCGGCGCTTTTCGGCCTGCGCTTTCACAAACTCGCGGACCTCGCGCGAAAGCTCGGGGTAGAACGGGGCGAGCATGGGATCGTCGTCGGCGGCGATCAGGATGGTATAGAGTGCCGGCGCCGTGTTGACGCCGTTAATCACCAGAGTCTGATCCTCCATGTCGCGAGCGGCCTGCTTGGCAAGCTTCTTAAAGGAGAACGGGGCACGGGTGGCACCGAAGATGCCGGCCACGTGGTCCTCGAAGATGTTCAGGAAGTTCACGAAAGATCACTCTCCGTATAGGTTCTTTGGTATCCGAGCAAATATAGGCATATCCCAACGATTATAGAGGATAGGGTTCCCGCAACTGCCGCCTTGGCGGCGACCGCGGCTGCAAGGCTGGCAATTTCCATATGGTGTGCAAGACAGGATGCCGCTGCGCAGCCGATGCCGGTGACGGCGATGGCGGCGATTGCGGCAAGGTTTGAGCCCTGGTCGGCACGCTTGGCATGGGCATTGAGCAGCGCAGATGACGCTGCGGCAGTTGTCGCGACCAGCACAAAGGCAGCCCAAAGGAGCGGGTCTTCCAGCGCTGCGGCAACGTTACCGAGCCCCAGCACGCCTCCGGCTGAAAGCGCGACCGTCGCCAGACGGGCAAAAAGCACGCCCATGCCCGTTGCCGCGGCGGCGCTTGCCGGGCCGAGCCAAAATGACGCGACGCCGGCGGCGACCCCAGCTGCCAGGAAGGTATTGCCAGTCAGACAGCCAAGCGCGAGTGCACAGGTGAGCGCGGCGCTCGCGGCAGCCTCGGTGCGACCCCAGGCGATCCACCAACCGGACATGGCAGCGGCAAAGATCACCGCGACGGGCAACATCGACAGGATGCCCTGCGCCTGCATGGTGGCGTTGGCCATGAGCACCAAAAAGCCCACAGCCGAGATGGCCGAGCCGATCTGGGGGGCCAGGCCAGCCGCCGCTCCGATCGCGATAGCCGCAATGACCAGGCCGGGAAGCGCCGCGACCCCGGCCGTTTGCATCAGCAAAAAGCTAAAGGCGCCGCACGTTAGCGCCGAGATAGCGTGCATGGTGTAGTCGCGCGCATGGCTCCAGCGCGTGCCCGCCCAGCCGAGCGCGGGGTCGACCTCGATGGCGTCGTCCTCGTAGTACGACGGCTCGATATCGTCGAGCTCCTGCTCGTCATCCGAAAGCTCGCCAACCATTTGCTCCAGACTGCGACGGCCCTCGCGCACGCTGCCCAGACCGGCAAGGAGTTGGTCGCAAAATGCCTCGATGCTGTTGGGGCGGTCTTGCGGCATGGGGGAGAGCGCGCTCATGAGCGCGGCCTCGGCTCCCGGGGGAAAGTGTGGTATCAGCTCGCTGGGATAGGTGGCGCCGCCGATGATGCGGCCGAGCGAGTCGGCGGGCGTGGCCGCCATAAAGGGAGCGCTGCCGCACAAGCCCTCATAGATAACGCAGGCAAGGGCAAAGACATCGGCGCGTTCGTCGACCGTGCCGGTCTCGATATCGAGCTGCTCGGGCGGCATGTAGCCGATGGTGCCGCCGCGCGAGCCGCCAAAGCCACCGGCGGACGACAGTCGCGCCATGCCAAAGTCGGTGAGCTTTACATTGCCCGAGTGGTCGATGAGCACGTTGGCGGGCTTAATGTCCAGGTGGAGTACGCCATTGCTATGGGCGAAGGTGAGCGCCTGGCCCAGGGCATCGGCAATGGCCGCGGCCTCGTCAAAGGTGAGCGAGTGGCCGTCCACGCGATGCAAAAACTCGGCCAGCGACATACCGTCGACATACTCCATGACCAGGTAGGCATAGGCGGTGTCATGCGTAAAGTCGATGACCTGCACGATATTGGGATGTTGAAGCATGGCGGCAGTGTGCGCCTCGCGCAGGACATCCATGATGTCGCTGGCGGGCATGCCGGCGCCGTTGATAAGGGGGATGCGCTTAATGGCGACGCGGCGGCGCAGGTGCGTGTCGCGGCAAATCTCGATGGAGCCAAAACCGCCGGTCGCAAGTGTCTCGAGCGGCTGGTACCGCTTGAGCAGCTCGCGAGAGCTGGTGCCCTCCAAAGGAACGTCCGGCGAGAACCGGGCGGTATGTTGCGAGAAAAGCGGCATGGCCAACCCTCGTGCGTTTAAAGTTCGTTTGCGAGCGGCGGGCGTGGGGCCGAGCCATTCGCGGTGGCATAGATGCTGCTAGTGTAGCACGCTCGGGTGCATGGGGAGGATAGCGGGATGCGAGGCTGTCTGTCTGGTTTGGTCTTAGCGCTTCTTCTTGTTCTTCTTCTGCTTGCGCTGCTTGCCCTTGGTCTCCTGGGGCTTGTCGCCCTGCTTGGCCTCGGCGGCGGCCTTCTCGGCCTTCATTTTCTTCTTCTTGGTCTCGATGCGGAGTTTTTTGTTGATGCGGGCCTTGAGGAAGGGACCGAACTGCTCGGCATCGCCGCGAACAAAGGTGTCCTTGGGGATCGTCACGCCCTGGTCGGCGAACATGGCCACAAAGATGCGCTCGCCGTCGAGCACGTGGTCGAGCTTCTCAAACGGGAAGAACTGCGACTTGCCGCTCTTGCCCCAAACCATCAGGCCGTCCTCGTTGGCGGCGACGCGGCGATAGCGGCCACCCATGGACTCGTCGGCCTCGACGGCGTCGATAAAGTCGCGGGCGAGCGTGTGGTGCAGGTTCTTGCTCCACCAGGCCAAAAAGGCGCCGAACACGATCAGCACGACGCCGAACTTGATCCAGCTGCCGCCGGCCACCAGCATGCCGATGCCGATGAGCGCGGCAATCGCGGCGGCGACGTACAGGGAGCCACGGCGCCTGGGCGAGGCGACCAGGCGCGCAAAGTCGGTGACGAGGTCGTTTTCGTACTGATACTCGTTGAGGTACAGGATGCCGTCGTCGGCTGCTGCCTGCGCCTCGAGCGCGACCTCGACCTGGTCGGCTGCTTCGGAGGGAACGAGGTTGCTCTCTGCGTCTGCCATGCTCTTTGGACTCCTATCGCGGCGGGCTCGCCGTACGGGTTATTATGAATGCAGTATGCCGTGCGACCGCATGGCCGTCGCGGCAACAAGTCTCAGTATACCCGGGGGAGCACCCATGGAATCGTTGTACCGAAAGTATCGCCCGCTCACCTTCGACTCCGTGGTGGGCCAGCAGCATATCGTCTCGACGCTCGAGCACGCTATCACCGAGGGACGCCTGTCCCACGCCTACCTGTTCTGCGGACCGCGCGGCACGGGCAAGACCACCATGGCGCGCATCCTTGCCAAGGCGCTGCTGTGCCGCAATGCCGAGGCGGCGCGCGCCGAGGGTGCAAGCGGCTGCATGCCCGACGGTACTTGCGAGGAGTGCGAGCTCATTGCCGAGGGCAACCACCCCGATGTCTACGAGCTCGATGCCGCAAGCCGTACCGGCGTGGACAACGTGCGCGAGGAGATCATCAACTCCGTCAACTTTGCCCCGGTGCGCGGCAAGTACAAGATCTATATCATCGACGAGGTCCACATGCTCACGACGGCGGCGTTCAACGCGCTGCTCAAGACGCTTGAGGAGCCGCCGGCACACGTGATCTTTGTGCTGTGCACCACCGACCCGCAAAAGATTCTGGAGACCATCCTCTCGCGCTGCCAGCGTTTCGATTTCCATCGCATCGGCAACGAGGATATTGAGCATCGCCTGGCATACGTATGCGAGCAGGAGGGCTTCGATTACGACGACGAGGCGCTCGCCATCGTGGCGCGCCATGCCAAGGGCGGCATGCGCGACGCGCTCTCCACGCTGGAGCAGCTGAGCGTCTTTGGCAACGGTTCTGTGCATGCGGACGACGCCCGCTCGCTTTTAGGCGAGGTTTCGGACCAGATTCTGGGCGAGTTTTCCCGCGCCATTGCCGATCGCGATGTTGCCGAGCTCTATGGACTGATTCGTGCGCAGGTCGAGGAAGGAAACGACCTGATGGAACTGACGCGCGACCTGGTGGCGCATGTGCGTGACGTGTACGTTGCCTGCGTTGCCGGTGCCCGTGCCGAGCTGTTTGAGGGCGGCTCCGAGCAGGCCGAGGCGCTTGCTGCCGAGGCCGCTGCCTTTGGCGAGCATCCTGCCGACCGCCTGGCCCGTGTGCTGACGGTGCTCGACGATGCCGCACTGGAGATGAGGGGCGCGAGCGACGTGCGTCTGGTGCTCGAGATTGCCTGCACGCGTCTGGCACGTCCCGAGGCTGATTTAACGATTGAGGCATTGGCCGAGCGCGTGGCGCGTCTGGAGGCCATGGTTGCCAACGCCGCCGTTCCGGCGAGCGTGGCTGCTGCTCAGGCCGCCGCGCCTGCAGCATCCGTACCCGCTGCTGCCCAGCAGCCGACGCTGATCTCGGGTGCCCGAGCCGCTACTCCGGCGGCATCCGCTGCCCCTGCTGCTACGTCCGCGCGCCAGGGCGGTATGCCTTGGGACCGTGGTGCTGCCGCTCCGGCTGCCCAGCCTGCGCCCCGTTCTGCGTCCGTGTCGGCTTCCAAGCCTGCAGCGTCTGCACCTCAGTCTGCGCCGGCTCCGACGCCTCAGCCCGTTGCAGCCCCCGCGCCTGCCACCGCTCCGGCACCTAAGCCCCAGCCCAACACCGCCGCCCAGGTTGCTGCCGCTGGTGCCGCCGAGACCCCCGCGGTCGAGGATGCCGGTGAGCTCCAGCGCAAATGGGCCGAGGTCGTCGAACGCGTCAAGGCTCGTCAGGCCTCCTACGCAGGGCTTTTGCTCAATGCCCGCGCCACAGCAGACGACGGCTCCAAGCTCACGGTCTCGTTCCCCGCGGGCTCGACCTTTGCCATCAAGATGCTCGGACGCGCCGACACGCAGTCGGTGGTCCTGCCGACAGTCAGTGCGGTCTTCGGTCGTCGCACCGTCGACTACGTCCTGGATGGAGGTGGCACGCCGGCTCCTCAACATGAGGAGCATTCTCCATCTGCACGGGCTGCGGCATCTGCGGACCCGCAACCCGTGTCCTCGGCGGCCCCTGCATCCTCGAACGTCAGCGCGACGCAGCCAAAAGCGGCACCGGTAGCGGCACCGACCCCGTCGGCGCCTGAACCCGCTGCGCCCAAACAGGCTGCTCCGGTCCCCGCGCCCAAGCCCGCCGCCGCGCCTGCGCCCAAGTCATCCGACCTGGGCAAAGCCCCCTGGCTGCGCTCCGACAACCCCGCTGGCGCTCCTGCCACGGGCAAGCTCCCGACCGAGCCCGCACCCCGAGCGCCCGAGCGCGCGTCCGCTCCCAAGGCTCAGCCGTCTGCGCAGTCTGCACCGTGGGAATCCGAGCAGGTGCCCTACGATGACGCCATGGTCGGCGGCTTTGCAGGCGATGCGAGCGGGGACGATCTGCCTCCGTTCGACGTGCCGGGTGCGACGCCCGCGCCCAAGCCCGCTGCAACTGCCCCCAAAGAGGAGGACGCTCCTGCAGCTCCCTGGGAGTCCAACCCCGGCGCGGGCAGTCCCTTCGGCCATCAGGGCGCAGCCCCATGCATCCCGCAGACCGAGGACGAGGCCAAAGCCCTCATCCGCAGCGTCTTCGGTCAGTCCACCATCTTCAAACCGGTGGAGTAGCTGTACAGGCGGGTATACTGCTCAAGAAGAGACGTCTTTGAACGGAGCGAGCTTATGATGCGGGAATATGTCCGCCTTGAGGACGATACGCAGGTTTCGTATTCCGAAGTCCGGGAGGACAACACGGTGAAGGTTGTTGTGGAGCGCCCGCGCGATTGGGGTTTTGACACGGCGGAGTGTATCTTGCCGGCATTCAATTGGGTGTCACACGAGGGCTTTAGCGAAGCGAACCTCAAAGAACTCGATGATTTCGTGCGCAACAATGCCCCGCTCATCCTGCGTTTTGCCTACGAAGGCGGACGAGTCTATGCCTAGTCTGTTTCGACTCGGGCCGTACATCATCTTCTTCTTCTGGACGGGGGAGAACGGCGAACCTGTCCATGTTTACGTTGCGGTCAAGCACCCCACTGCCGAGGCAACCAGGATATGGCTTACCCGCTCCGGCGGATGCAAGCTGGCCCATAACAAGGGCGATATTCCTGCTCGGGATTTACGCGATATCATGCAGTTTGTTTCATCTAACCATGCGCTGATTTGCAAACGCTGGAAAGAAACAACCGGTGGGCTGTCGTTTTACTGTTGAGAATCGCTTGCTGGGCTTAGGACCCCTAGCCCTTTAGGGGCTCTTTATCCGGGCGCATTTGAATTTCGGACATGTGTAGCGTGGTGCCGCGTGTCTCGCATTCGAGCAGGCAGATGCGTGACGGTCGGCCTAGGGTGCTGAGGTCGACACGATACGTCGCGCGGCTGTCCGTGTACTCGACTTGCTCGGCGTCGAGGGTTGCTCCGATTGTCAAGAAAGCGCCTGGTTCGGCACCGACAATCTTGGAGTCCTTTATCTTGACCTTGAACTCTTGGTAGAGGGACGGGCTGTTGTAGTAAATGGTTCGGGTTCCGTCGGTGCACTCATCGGTCGCTTCCCATTTGACGGTGGGCTGGTCCGAGCTGGTTATCAGCAGTTCTGCTCCAAAGGCTATAGCATGGGTGATGACAACCAGCAATGCCCAGCCGACAAAGAGATAGAGAACCACATATGCAACGGGGTGTTTTGAGCGGATGTTTTGGAGCGCGTCGGGGGCATTCATGGGGCACCTCCAAATTGCTATCTATGACAATCAAATTATACCCTGCCGACATGTGCTCCGCCTCGAGCAGCGGTTCGGCATTTAGCTATTTAGTGGCACACATGAAATGCCGGATTCGGCTCTACTAGATTGAGTATGCGATATTATGCAACCTTGCATAATTCGACCTTGCATAATCTTTGCGCGTGGTTTGTATTGGAGGACATGTATATCGACTGAGGTAGCGTGTCCGCCCCGCTCGCTGGCCTCGCGCCGTGGTACGATTTTTGAGTTTGAAAGTCCCGCCGTGCTCCGGCTGCCCTTGCAGCTCGGCGTGCGGCCGCACGTAAAGGAGCCATCATGGCCGGTATGAACATGCAGCAGATGATGAAGCAGGCCCGCAAGATGCAGGAGCAGCTTGCCGCCGCGCAGGAGAACCTCAAGTCCCAGACCGTCGACGCCTCTGCCGGCGGCGGTATGGTCAAGGTGACCGTCAACGGCGAGATGGAGCTCGTCAACCTCACCATCGATCCCGATGCCCTCGATCCCGAGGACGTCGATATGCTGCAGGACATGATTATGGCTGCCGTCAACGAGGCCGTTCGCGGCGTCAACGAGCTCGCCAACAAGCAGATGGGCGCCATCACCGGCGGCCTCAACATCCCGGGCATGCCGTTCTAAGACGCGCATATATATGAGTGCCAACCATAGCCTGCAAAAATTGCTCGATGAGCTGGGTCGCCTGCCGGGCATTGGCCCCAAGTCGGCTCAGCGCATCGCCTATTACCTGTTGGAGGCTGACGCCGAGGAAGCGCGCCGCCTGGCCGAGGCCATCCTGGAGGTTAAGCAGGAGGTCCACTTTTGCAGCCGTTGCTTTAACTACGCCACGGCCGACGAGTGCTCCATCTGCCAGGATTCGATGCGCGACACCACTCGCATTTGCGTGGTGGGCGAGCCGCGCGATGTCCAGGCGATTGAGCGCACGGGCAGCTATCACGGTCTCTACCACGTATTGGGCGGCGTGATCAGTCCCATGGACAAGATTGGCCCCGAGCAGCTGCACATTCGCGAGCTGCTGGCACGCTTGGGCCACGAGGATATCCATGAGGTCATCATCGCCACCAACCCCAATATTGAGGGCGAGACCACGGCGAGCTACCTGGCCCGCACTATCAAGCCGCTGGGCGTTGAGGTATCGCGTCTGGCGAGCGGCCTGCCCGTGGGCGGCGACCTGGAGTATGCCGACGAGCTTACGCTTGGGCGCGCTATCGAGGCCCGTCGCACGATTTAGGTGGCGAGCCTGCTCCTGCCGTATGTTTTCCTCGCGACGCACGGGGTAGTCATAATTTCCCCGTGCGACTGTAGGTTTGTTGTGCAACAAAGATGCTTTGTATCCGCTTATCGCATGGATGCTTCCGCTCACATCCTTAATTTGCCCATTCGTTGCGCAACCTTTTGGGTTCGCTGATACACTCAAATATGGATTCGAATGAATGCGCCGCTCCCGAGCGGCGTGTTTTTGTTGGAGGAGAACGCATGCGGCCCGGTGGCACTCAGACAAAGCGCGGCACCGCGGTGCGCATGCGACGCCGACTGGGCTTGGCGCCGCGGGCGTACGCGCTGCTGTCTTGCTCGCTGGTGCTGGTCATAGCTGGCGTTTCTGCCTATGGCATGACCGTGCCGTCCATGATGCAGGCACATGCCGCACGCGAACCGCGCGTGGGGCATGAGGTCAAAAGTGATCTGGGCACCACGACTGGATATGCTTGGGCAAGTGTGGTCGCGCATATTGTGTTTGGCGCCGACGACGCGGACGGCGCCGAGGCCCCGGACAACGAAGTCACGCTTGCCAATGGCAAAACCATCGTGCTCACCAACACCAAGATCATCGATCGGTTGTCCAACAATAGCGTGGCGGCAACGGTGAATAAGGTCGAGCAGCAGAAGGAGCAGGACGCCCAGCAGTCCGGAAAGCCCGGTAGCTCGGATACTTCTGGCTCCGGCTCGGATTCGTCGAGTTCGGGCGGCGGCTCTGGGTCGGGTTCCTCTGCCGGAGGGTCTGGAAACGGCGGCTCGACGGGCGGCAACACTGACAACGATGCAAACTCCGGTGGCCTTTCCGCTGCTGAGGAAGAGAGCATTCACAGTTGGCTTGTGACCAAGTACAACATGCTCGACGGCTATGTTTCTCGTGCCAATGACGTGGTTTCGACCTATAACTCTACGGGAGATCCCAGGCCGTGCGACAGCCTGGTCGGGGAGATGTTTGTCATTCGAGCCGAGTTCGGTCGTCAGACATTCTCGCCCCGGTCAAAGTGGTATCAGCAGTATGCCAATCTGTGGGGCTGTTACACCAACCTATGTCAATGGGTCGGCCATTACGGCGATGATGACGTCGCGCTCGGTAACTTCAACAATAACGTGGCGGCGCTTGCCCTATGATGACCGATCTTGCATCCACCACACCACAATCGCTCGGTCGCGATCCCATGGTCGGCCTGCGCCTGGCGCGTGTCGACGGGTTTGAGCCGGCCATTGCGCTCGGTCAGGACGAACTGCCTGCCTATCTGCGTCGTTTTACGATACTGTTTGCCGACGATGCCACCATGCGCCGTGGCGGTATCGGCCGCGTGACGCGTGCCGTCAACGCCCAAGGCGAGGCCGTAGCACTCAAACAGCTCATCTTGCCGACGCGCGATGAGTTTGACGACGATGCCGCCCATGAGGCGCTGGTCGCCAAGTTCAAAGCGGCATTTCGCGAGGAATATGAATGCCATCGCGCCCTTTCGGGCCTTAAGGGCTTTCCCCGCCTCTATGGCTGGGGCGAGGTTGACGGTGTGCCTGCAATTGTCATGGAATGGGTCGAGGGCGAGACGCTCGCCCGCTTGCGCTCGCGCTTTGCCGTGGACGATGCCGGCCGCCTATCGCCGCTTGTGGCGGCGCGCTTGGGGCGCGACCTGTTCGACCTGCTCTGCCGCATGAGCCTGGTGGGGGAGGGCTTTGTCCATCGCGATATCTCGCCCGCTAATATTATGGTGCGTACGGCGCGTTTACCGCTTGACCGGCAGCTTGCCGAGGGCACCTTTGACCTGTGCCTGATCGACTTTGGCTCGTCGCTGGCGCTTGAGCCTGCGTCGGCCGTGGCCGGTACCGGCGGCAAGGCGTCGTTTACGGAGCGTTATGCCACGCTGCGTCGCGCGACGGTTGCCTATGCCCCGCCCGAGATGCTCACCGACGATATTCCCGACCTGCGCGCTTTGCGTATGTCGCCGGCGATCGACGTCTATGCCGCAGCAAGCACGGTTTACGAGCTCATTGCCGGCGCCGCGCCATACGAAGCCGCGCCGAGCACTTCGGGCACCTCGGGTTCGCGCAAAAAGACGCGCGACATCGCCAGCCCCTACCGTCTCAAGATGGACACGCTGCCCGACTATCCCATTGGTGCCCATGCGCCCGGTTGCGATTTGACTCAGCTGCTTCGTCGTGAGCCCGATGTGGCGCTCGCTGCGGCCGAGCAGGCCCAGCAGCTGGGGCTTGAGCCGGATTCCGAGGAGCTACGCGATGCGCTGGCGTTTGTCGATGCCCAGCTGTTCAACGTGGTGATGGCCTGTCTGTCCAGCCATCAAAAAGATCGTCCCGAGCCGGCGGCGGTCGAGGCGGCGCTCTCGGCGTTTTGCGACCACTATGCGCAAAATGTCGGTCGTTCGCTCCGCGGCGAGCCGCTCACGCCGTGTCCCATGGATGCGTCCGGCCGCGCGGTTCGTCGCGCGCTGATGGTCGGCGCGGCGGTCGTCTGCGGCGTGGTTTGGGCTGTGGTCGTGGTTTCGGCCGCGCTGCTGGCGTCGGGCGCTCGCGTGACGGCGACTTTGGGATCGCTCGTGTGGTCTGGGCCGCTACCGGGTATTATTGCCGCACTGGCGTTGGCGCTGCCAGGCATAGCCGGCGTTGCCGCGGGGGCACTTGCGCGCGATCGGCGCTCGGGGTTCCTGCAGGGTGTGCTTGCGCTTTCTGCCTGCGAGGTTCCGCTGCTGGTTGTGGCTGCATGTAGCGTATTTTCCCAACGCGCCGTGATGGGCGGCCTTGTTGCCGCTCTGGTTGCAACCTATACGCTTACATGGTTTTTGCTTGCGATGGGCTTTGCCTTTGAACTTCCCGTTTCGGCACCGCGACGCACAAAAGCCCAGATGGCGACTCCGCTTGCCGGTGGAGCCGCAGCTGCCCGTACTTTTGGCGGACCTGTCGAAGCATCGTCCGATTCTATTTCTACGACCAAGGAGGCCTAGGTCATGGCATCTCAAGTTGAGCTCACCCCATGCGGGGCCATGTTTGACATCTTTAAGCGCGCGGCGCATCTGAGCCATATCGAGCTGTGCGGCTTGGTGCTTTCGTCCCGTCCGCTCGCCGACGGCCGCAGCCCGCAGAGCCGAGCCGCCGATCGCTCTTGGGTTTCCCGCTTTATCGTTCGCGCGCCGGTCGGCACGCTTCAGCAGCGCTACTTTGCCGAATACGGTACCTCGGCTGCGCGTATTATGTCGCAACTGGCCCTGCGCCAGCGCAATCCCATGGACTCCACGGCTGTGATCAATATGGTGTGCGGCCCTGCAGGTGAACCGATGGTACGCGCGCTCGAAGAGTGTCACCAGGACACAAATCTCTATCGCAACGCGCTCGATCGCCTGTCCCAAGCGGCGGAGCTCATGCCCGCCGAGCGCGCCGAGGCCGTGCTGGTGCTGTTTGTCGCCGTCGGTTGTTCGGCGGATGTGCGGTCCTCGGTGAACTATGCCATCGACTACGCGAACGCGACCTGTGGCGGAGGCACATCCACGCCGCGTTCGCTTGGCATGTCGATGACCGCGGGCGAACGCGAACCCGCCCCGGCGCACCCCTTGGGCTTGCTGCGTATACAAAACAGTTTTGTCGTGAGCGCCCCGCGCTGGATTCAGCCGAGTGAGCAGGGTGTTGAGATTGGCGCGCTGGCCACTGGTGAGGGCGATATTACCGACGTCGGCGACGATGTCTCGGCCCGCCATGCCCATATCTGGTGCGATGCTCAAAATATCTGGCACGTCGAGGACTTGTCGTCCACCAACGGAACCGTGGTGGTAAACGGGGCCACGCGCGTCTGCATTCAGGTCGAGCCCGGTCGTTCCGCCCAACTCAATCCCGGCGACGAGCTCAAGCTCGGCGAATCCACTACCTACGCCATCCTCTTCGGTGCCCTCTAGCCAGTCCCGCCAAATGGTCCCTCCGTCCCCAAGGGATCATTTTGCTCCCGGCAGTCACCCGAGGTAAACCTTTACCGCCCGCCTATATTTGCCGAAATTACACTTGACGGCGGGGTACAATAAACCCGCATGCGGATTTCCGTTGCGGGCGCTTCCCATCGCCGGGGCGTGCCCGGGAGCATCCGGCATGCGGCCTTTGCGGCGCTCGGTCATGTGCAAGACGGGCGGTCGGGTCTGTGGGGCGCATCAGTTGCCCCTCGCCTCGGCATGTCTTCTCTCCACGCCACGTACCTGCTGCTGAGCCTGCCTGCCAGATGATTGGAAGCAACAACGAAAATCCCATCACGCCAACATCCCGGCGATCGCCGGGGCCTGTATACCTATATGAGAGGAGAGGGGTATATGGCGCGTAAGTTTAAGTCTATGGACGGCAACGAGGCGGCCGCATATGTTTCGTATGCGTACACCGAGGTAGCGGGAATCTATCCCATTACGCCGTCCAGCCCGATGGCCGACCATGTCGACCAGTGGGCGGCCCAGGGTCGCAAGAACATCTTCGGCACCCCGGTCAAGGTCGTCGAGATGGAGTCCGAGGCAGGTGCGGCCGGTACCGTTCACGGTTCGCTGGGCGCCGGTGCTCTGACCACCACCTACACGGCTTCTCAGGGTCTGCTCCTGATGATCCCGAACATGTACAAGATCGCGGGCGAGCAGCTCCCGGGCGTCTTCCACGTCTCCGCGCGTTGCGTCGCTTCCCACGCCCTGAACATTTTTGGCGATCACTCCGACGTCATGGCCTGTCGTCAGACCGGCTTCGCCATGCTCGCCGAGGGCAACGTCCAGGAGGTCATGGACCTCTCGCCGGTGGCTCACCTTGCCGCCATCGAGGGTAAGACCCCGTTCCTTAACTTCTTCGACGGCTTCCGCACCAGCCACGAGATCCAGAAGGTCGCCATGTGGGACTACAAGGATCTGGCCGAGATGTGCGACATGGACGCCGTCCAGGCTTTCCGCGACCATGCGCTCAACCCTGAGCATCCGCACACCCGCGGCAGCCACGAGAACGGTGATATCTTCTTCCAGAACCGTGAGGCCTGCAACAAGGTCTACGACGAGCTTCCCGCCGTCGTCGAGGGCTACATGAAGAAGATCAACGAGAAGCTCGGCACCGATTACGGCCTGTTCAATTACTACGGCGCTCCCGATGCCGATCGCGTCGTCGTGTGCATGGGCTCCTTCTGCGACGTGCTCGAGGAAGTCATCGACTACCTCAACGCTCACGGCGAGAAGGTCGGCCTGGTCAAGGTCCGTCTGTTCCGTCCGTTCTCTATCAAGCACTTCGTCGACGTTCTCCCCGAGACCGTCCAGAAGATCGCCGTCATGGACCGTACCAAGGAGCCGGGTTCTATCGGCGAGCCGCTCTACCAGGACGTCGTCTCCGCTCTCTACGAGGCTGGCAAGACGGGCATCAAGGTCGTCGGCGGCCGTTATGGCCTGGGCAGCAAGGACACGCCTCCCGCGTCCGCGTTCGCTGTCTTCGAGGAGCTCAAGAAGGACGAGCCCAAGCGCGAGTTCACCATCGGCATTGTCGATGACGTGACCAACCTGAGCCTGCCCGAGGCCGAGGATGCGCCCAACACCGCAGCCCCCGGCACCATCGAGTGCAAGTTCTGGGGTCTGGGTGGCGACGGTACCGTCGGCGCCAACAAGAACTCGATCAAGATCATCGGCGACCACACCGACAAGTACGTCCAGGCCTACTTCCAGTACGACTCCAAGAAGACCGGCGGCGTCACCGTCTCGCACCTGCGCTTTGGTGATTCTCCGATCCGTTCGCCGTACTACGTGACCAAGGCCGACTTTGTCGCCTGCCACAACCCCAGCTACATCGTTAAGGGCTTCAAGATGGTCCGCGACGTCAAGCCGGGCGGCACCTTCCTGGTCAACTGCCAGTGGAGCGACGAGGAGTTCGCCGAGCACATGCCCGCCGTGGCCAAGCGCTACATCGCGAACAACAACGTCAACGTCTACCTGATCGACGCTATCGACCTGGCCGCTAAGGTCGGCATGGGCAAGCGCACCAACACGGTGCTCCAGTCCGCCTTCTTTGCGCTGGCCAAGGTCCTGCCCGCCGAGGACGCCCTGCAGTACATGAAGGACGCGGCTACCAAGTCCTACATGAAGAAGGGCCAGGCTATCGTCGACGCCAACCACAAGGCCATCGATGCCGGCGCTACCGCTTTCCGTAAGTTCGAGGTTCCGGCCGACTGGGCTACCGCCGAGGACGCCGCTCCCGTCGAGCTCTCCGAGGAGACCAAGTCCGCTATCGCCCAGCAGGTCAAGAACCTGCTCGAGCCCATCGATCGCATGGATGGTGACAGCCTGCCCGTTTCCGCCTTCGTCGGTTGCGCCGACGGCCAGTTTGAGCTGGGCGCCTCCGCATACGAGAAGCGCGGCGTCGCCGTGGTCGTTCCTCACTGGGACGAGGCCAAGTGCATCCAGTGCAACCAGTGCGCCTATGTGTGCCCGCATGCCACCATCCGTCCGTTCGCGATGACCGAGGACGAGGCTGCCGCCGCGCCCGAGGCTACCCGCACGCTCGACGCCATGGGCCCCAAGGCCAAGGGCATGAAGTTCACCATGGCTGTGTCCCCGCTCGACTGCATGGGTTGCACCAACTGCGTCAAGGTCTGCCCCAAGGGCGCCCTCGAGATGGTTCCCACCGAGCAGGAGATGGACCAGCAGCCCGTTTGGGACTACATGGTCGAGAACGTCTCCGAGAAGAAGGAGCTCATCGCGGCCAACGTCAAGGGCAGCCAGTTTAAGCAGCCCTACCTGGAGTTCTCGGGTTCCTGCGCCGGCTGTGCCGAGACCGCCTATGCACGTCTGGTGACCCAGGTCGCCGGCGACCGCATGTTCATTTCCAACGCCACCGGCTGCTCCTCCATTTGGGGTAACCCCGCTGCCACCGCTCCTTACTGCAAGGACAAGGACGGTCACGGCCCGGCGTGGAACAACTCCCTGTTCGAGGACAATGCCGAGCATGGTCTGGGCATGGCCGTTGGCTATGAGGCCGTTCAGCACAAGCTGATCGCCGCTACCCAGGACATCATCGCTGCCGATGGTCCGTCCGATGAGCTCAAGGCCGCCGGCCAGGCTTGGATCGACTCCGTCAACGACGCCGAGGCCTCCAAGACCGCTGCCGCTGCCTACGTTGCCGAGCTCGAGAAGTGCGGCTGCGACGCTTCCAAGGCGATCCTCGCCGACAAGGCTTACCTCACCAAGAAGTCCTTCTGGATCTTCGGCGGCGACGGTTGGGCCTACGACATCGGCTTCGGTGGCCTGGACCACGTCCTGGCTTCCGGCCACAACGTCAACGTCTTCGTCTTCGACACCGAGGTCTACTCCAACACCGGCGGTCAGGCCTCCAAGGCCTCGAACCTGGGCCAGGTCGCTCAGTTCGCCGCTGCCGGTAAGGTGACCAAGAAGAAGTCCCTGGCCGAGATCGCCATGAGCTACGGCTACGTCTACGTGGCGCAGGTCGCCATGGGCGCCAACCCGGCTCAGACCCTCAAGGCCATCCACGAGGCCGAGGCCTACGACGGCCCGTCCCTCATCATCGGCTACAGCCCCTGCGAGATGCACTCCATCAAGAAGGGTGGCATGCAGAACTGCCAGGCCGAGATGAAGAAGGCTGTCGAGTGCGGTTACTGGAACCTCTTCCGCTTCAACCCCGAGGCTGCTGCCGGCAAGAAGTTCTCGCTCGATTCCAAGGAGCCCGCGGGCGGCTATCAGGAGTTCCTGATGAACGAGGCCCGTTACGCTTCGCTGACGCGTTCCTTCCCCGAGCGCGCCGAGGAGCTCTTCAAGGAGAACGAGCAGGCCGCTATGGACCGCTACGCTCACCTGCTGAAGCTCAAGACGGTGTACAACGAGGCCTAGGTCTCCCACCGCAGGATCTGAGGGCTGACCTTCGCGGACGTCCTCGGACATGAAAGAACCCCCGCTGCGCACTACGTGCGGCGGGGGTTCTTTCGTCCTGCGGAGTGTCCGCGAAGGTTAGCCCTCAGATCCTGCTATGACTACGTCCTCGGATTGTGTGGGCGGATGAAGGACGTGGTTGTGGGGGTGCCTTGTCCCGGTCGCTGTTTCGCGGCTTTGGGCATAGAGGGGGACCTGGTTGCGGACCCAGATGACCTAGAGGGATATGGGTGCAAACGAGAAATCGTTGTTGGGGTCGTCCTTTTCCATAAACTCATCGAGGCAGAATGTCATATAGATTGGAACGTACAGGACCTTGCCCTCTTTGCCGAGATTCTCGTGGCTTAGCACAACAGCCTCGGGAATTTTGTACTCGTCTACACTCATTAGGCGATCGAGAGCCGCATGCGCTCGAACCTTCTTGCCCGATTTGACCTCGATTGGGACAACGTGCCCGCGGGTGCCTTCGATCACAAAGTCAGCTTCGCCGACCTCGCGTGTCTGGTAGTACCATGCATCAGCCCCAAGGGCGACAAGCTCCTGAGCGACCACGTTCTCGTAGAGACCGCCGAGGTTGGGAGTTTTCATATCAAGATAGACAGCTCGTGCCGTGCTGCCGGGATACCGTGATGCGAGCATGCCTGTATCAGACTCGTATAGTTTAAAGGCGGTCGTCTTCTCTGTCCTCTTAAGAGGACTCCGGGCCTCCGTCACCTGGGCAACCATCAAACCGACGCCCGCGTTCACCAGCCATAGGAAATCCTGCTCGTATTTTTGAAGGCGAGCCCCCTCGCCCAGAGACGAAACAACAAAGCGATGGGACTCCGCTTCAAGCTGAACGGGAATTTGTTCGAAAATCGAGCGAACGTTAAACGCTCGAGTCGATGCATATTTAGAGATATCGCTTTTGTACTGATCGACCAGCTGAATTTGAAGCTCACGCGTTCTCACGAGCGAATAACCCGAATCGATATAGTTCTGAACGACCTCCGGCATGCCACCGCAAACGATATAAGCTCTATAGTTTTTGAGCATTGCCTCATGAATGTAGTTTTCGACGGGACGTCTCTCGACAAGGCAGTTGCGAATGTCTGCAAGCACATTCTCGCTGACGCTGTTTGCCCAACAAAACTCTTCAAAATCCATTGGCCGCATAACAATGTGCTCGACATACCCCACCGGGAAAGAAGAGATCCCCTTAAACTCAGTCCCAAGCATAGACCCCGAGAAGACATAGCTAAAGCGCCCGTCCTCGACCAACGCCTTCATGAGCGTGACGATCTGCGGATACTCCTGTATTTCATCGACAAAGATAAGCGTATCTCCCTCAACAAGCGGTGCATCCGCAAGAAGGGCCACGCGGTTGATAAAGTCAACGGCG
The DNA here is from genome assembly GCA_937937635.1 of uncultured Collinsella sp. Classification (GTDB taxonomy): domain Bacteria; phylum Actinomycetota; class Coriobacteriia; order Coriobacteriales; family Coriobacteriaceae; genus Collinsella. The sequence goes on along the minus strand of CALDCF010000071.1, from coordinate 15,421 downwards.
TTCTTAGCGCCAATAAGCACATCTCTTGCCTCGGCATCGAGCAGCAAATTGGCCTCAAAATACGACGCGTAGTTGTCTTTACCAAACGCGCGAATCGCATAACTCTTGCCAATTTGACGCGCACCGGTAACAAGCAATGCCTTATGAGAGTTATTTTTCCAGTTCAAAAGCCTATTAGTGACCTTACGGCGTAGCATTAAAACCCCCAAATGACAAAAATTGGCAAATAGATTTGCCCCTAATCATACAAAAATTGGCAAATAGATTTGGTTCTAATCATACAAAGATTGGCAGATAGCAAAGATATGCTTAGGTCTCTGGGCTATCGAACCAGCGCAGTGCCATACGAAAAGGCTGGGGACGCTGTTGTTGGCGTCTCCAGCCCTCTGATTGCTACTTTGGGTCCCGTGGTGGGACTTTGTTAGTGCTACCTGCTTGTTGTACCTTGTCTCGCCGCTTTCTGTGCGTAGGCGGTAGCCGTGGACCAGGTCGCTGATGGCCGGCCAGGGAATCTGGCGGTCGACCCAAGATTGGAGCTGGACCAGATAGCGCTCGGTGGCGCGGGTGAGGGTGGCAAACTGCTCGTGGGTTTCGACCTGGGCGTAGAGGTCGCGGCTTGTGTCGAGCTTGCGGCGGCGCATATAGTCGATATCGCGTGGCTCCTCGAGCGTCATTTGGTCGGCAAGTGCTTCAAGCAAAGTGGTGTACTCTACTCGCGGTCGCTTGCCGCAAAGTGAAGCGCGTTCGGCTATCCCTTTTGCTGGATGAAAAGCCCCATGTTTTTGCAGGGGTGCATACTCGTCTTATAAGTGCATAGAATCTCGTATAGTGCGAGTAAGATATTGCGCTGTCCGTTTTGTGTTTAGCAGAGATGTAGTTTGCATAATCCGACATAATCCTCGCTGCATTTAAATAAAGTTGCACGTAAATGGCGTAGATATGTCTGAGCTGGGGTTCTGTACGCTGAGCGGATAAAAACGACCGTTCACCGTTCCGCTATTTTCAAAATGAATAAAATGAGCGATAAAGAGAATATAAACCTTAATAAACTCGCGTATCGCACGGACGCGGGTTATTAATGGGTTGTAGGCCTTTTACAGAAAGGATTCCAGCAATGTCTAAGCCTCTTGGCAAGCCCGATCGTATTGTCGTCGCCCTTGGCGGCAACGCCCTCGGCAACAACCCCGTCGAGCAGATCGAGGCCGTGAGCAACACCGCCCACGCTCTCCTCGGTCTCATCGAGCAGGGCAACGAGATCATCATCACCCACGGCAACGGCCCGCAGGTCGGCATGATCCAGAACGCCTTCGCCGCTGCCCACGATGCCATCGGTACCCCCGAGATGCCGCTGCCCGAGTGCGGCGCCATGTCCCAGGGCTACATTGGTTATCACCTGCAGCAGGGCATCGGCCGCGAGATGCACAAGCGCTATAAGCGTTGGCACGCCGCCACCGTCGTCACCCAGATCGAGTGCGATCCGGATGATCCCGCGTTCAAGAACCCGACCAAGCCGATCGGCCCCTTCTACACCGAGGAGCAGGCCAAGGAGTTCATGGCCGAGGATCCCTCCAAGGTCTTCGTCGAGGACTCCGGCCGCGGCTGGCGTCGCGTCGTCGCCTCCCCCGATCCCAAGAAGATCGTCGAGGCTGACTCCATCCTCAACCTGCTCGACAACGAGTTCATCGTCATCGCCTGCGGTGGCGGCGGCATCCCCGTCGTCCGCGACTACGAGAACAAGGGTTGCTACAAGGGCGTTCCCGCCGTTATCGACAAGGACCTGGGCGGCGAGCTGCTGGCCGAGGACTGCGACGCCGACGTCCTGTTCCTGCTGACCGCCGTTGAGCATGTCGCCATCAACTTTGGCAAGCCCAACCAGGAGGAGCTCGAGGACCTCACCGCCGACGAGGCCGAGCGCCTGGCCGACGAGGGCCAGTTCGGCAAGGGTTCCATGGAGCCCAAGGTCCGCGCTGCCATCAAGTTTGCCCGTTCCCGCAAGGGCCGCACCTGCATCATCGGCGCTCTGGACAAGGCCGCCGAGACCATGGCCGGTCTCTCCGGTACCCGCATCCACGAGTAGTCTCTACTCTGTTGCATCTCTCGTGGGCGCCAGGCAAAGCGCCCACAAACTAGCCTCTCTTCATGAGCCCCGCAGTCCGCTCCGACTGCGGGGCTTTTGCTATTCACCTAGTCATTGGGGACGTTCTTAAACGACTAGTCAAACAAGAGCGTCCCCAATGACCACTCATTTAAGTCTGTCCCCAATGACTAGTAGTAGGCCCACATGGCTTCGACTTCGTTGAGGATCTCCACCACGCCCCAGCGGCGGGCGCTGCGGCTGGCCGAGTTGGGGTCGTAGACGCCAATCTGGTTGGCATCGTCGATGCCGTAGAGCACGATGTAGTGGCCTACGTTGGTAAACGTACCGGGGCGCACTGCGGCGATGACGGGCGCACCCGAGCGAAGTGCTTGGGTAATTGATTCGCGATCGTTATAGAGCTGTGTTCCGTTGAGCCCCAGCTGCCACGCACCGCCTGTCATAAACGACCACTCGGTGGCACCAGTGGGGGCGTAGTTGCCGGCTTCGGCCAGTGCACATATATCGACCGGCGTCTTATCGGTATGGCCGGTCTTAAAGATATAGACCATGGTGAGGCAAGTGGGACCGCAAGCGTTTTCGCGAATAGTGCCACCGGCATAGGGCAGCTCCGACCATGCGGGGTCAATTTGGTAGATGCGGGGCATGGTGCCGGCCTGCCATTGCGAGCGTGGGGTCGAGAACGCAAAGGAGTAACCGGGCGCGACGGGAGCTTTAAGCAGCTTGTCCTCGGCAGTGGGCTCGAGACCGGCTGATCCGTGAGAGATACAGGATCCCAAAAACACAAAGACGAGGCAGGCGGCGATGGAGCAAAGCACAAGGCGTAGGCGGCGGGCCGGAAGCGCGTGGCTTGTGGTATGCGACGCGGGGCGAGGGGCGGAATTGCCGCGATCGCGTTGAGGTCGCGAAAAGGAACGCTTAACGTAGTAGTCGGTCTTACGGCTATCGTAGCGGCGTGGCTGCGATGTGTCGCTCTGGCGTTGGCGTGTGCTCGTACTCACGCGGTCTGACTGCTGCACGGTACGGCTTTGTTTCCGCGAAGAAGCCCCGAGCTGTTCTTGGGGGCGCTGCGGGTTGTCGTTGTCGGAGGTGCTTCTGGGCGTTGGCGTGGTGCGGCCGGCAAGGCGCACGCTTTGTGGCCGTTGGTCGCCGTCATTGTATCCGTATGCCATTCGAATCACCTTGCCTCGTGTGTAACTTGTCTATCCTACATAAAAAGATGTACGACGCATGGGCATGTGCGCCAAAAGCCCTACAAACGGTATGAACGTTGCCGCGCCGCGCGTCGGCTGCTGTGGCGGCGTCGGTTCAAAGACAGGCAAATGGGCATCCAAGACAAATGGTCTCCCCAGCCGTTCGTCCCAAAAACGGCGCCGTTCGTTACGCGGTTTTGCCTTCGGTCGAGCTATAGGCGGTGCCGCGGCTCCAAGGCCGTATTGTAAAGCCACGAAATAAAAGCGCACAGCTAGACAGGCTGCGCAAGGGGTGACGCCAAAGGGCGTCAAAAAGGAAAGGAGGGGAACAATGGCGGACAAGAACGCGGAAGTTGCAGTCGAGGATAACGGCGGTATGAAGAAAACGCTTTCGCTCTGGAACTTCTTCACCATCGGTTTCGGTGCCATCATCGGTACCGGTTGGGTTCTGCAGGTCGGCGACTGGATGGTCGTGGGCGGCGGTCCCGTTCCCGCTATGATTGCATTCCTCTTGGGTGCAATCTTCCTCGTGCCCGTCGGAGCTGTTTTCGGTGAGCTCACGGCTGCCATCCCCATCTCGGGCGGCATCGTCGAGTATGTCGATCGTAGCTTTGGCCGTACGCTGAGCTACATCACTGGCTGGCTTTTGGCCCTGGGCAACGGCATCCTGTGCCCGTGGGAGGCCATCGCCATCTCGACCCTCGTGTCCGAGATGTTCGGCAGCCTGCCCGGCCTTGAGTGGCTGCGCGCCGTCAAGCTCTACACCATCCTGGGGGCCGACGTTTACCTGTTCCCGACGCTGATCGCGCTCGGCTTTGCAGTCTACGTCATCTTCCTCAACTTCCGCGGTGCCAGCTCGGCCGCCAAGCTCCAGGCTTTCCTGACCAAGGCCCTGCTCTGCGGCATGCTGCTCGCCATGGGCGTCTCGCTGTTCACCGGCTCGCCGGACAATGCCATGCCTGTGTTCTCCCAGGTCACCGGCGCTGGTGGCGGCAAGGCCGCTACCGAGAGCACCAGCCTGTTTGCCGGCATCGTGTCGGTCCTGGTTCTGACCCCGTTCTTCTACGCCGGCTTCGACACCATTCCTCAGCAGGCTGAGGAAGCGGCCGAGGGCCTCAACTGGAACAAGTTCGGCAAGATCATCTCTCTGGCCCTGCTGGCCGCCGGCGGCTTCTACATGGTCTGCATCTACTCGTTCGGCACCATCCTCGACTGGCATGAGTTTGTTAAGAGCCCGGTTCCCGCGCTTGCCTGCCTCAAGGGCATCAACATGCTCCTGTACCTGGCCATGCTCGTCATCGCCACGCTTGGACCCATGGGCCCGATGAACTCCTTCTACGGCGCCACGAGCCGCATCATGCTCGCTATGGGCCGCAAGGGCCAGCTGCCCGAGCAGTTCGCCGAAGTCGACCCCAAGTCCGGCGCTCCCAAGCTTGCCTGCGTCGTCTTGGGCGTCATCACCGTCGTCGGTCCGTTCCTGGGCAAGAACATGCTCATCCCTCTGACCAATGTGTCGGCTCTCGCCTTCATCTTCTCCTGCGGCATGGTCGCCCTCGCATGCCTGCGTATGCGCTTCACCGAGCCCGACCTGCCTCGTCCCTACGAAGTTCCCGGCGGCAAGTTTGGCATCGGCCTCGCTATCGCTGCCTGCGCCATCATCATCGGCCTGCTCGTGGTCCCGTTCTCTCCCGCCTCCCTCAACATGGTGGAGTGGAGCATCGTGATCGGCTGGCTGGTCGTCGGCCTGGCTCTCATGGCCTTCACCAATTCCCGCAAAAAGTAACGCCGAGCCGGGGCGGATCGGGTGCGCGGAATCCTCTCTCCCGCGCACCGAACCCGGTGCCACTTGGGTAGCTTTGTGAGGCCTTAACCCAACACGGCCTCGCCCACTATATGGATCCATAAGGAGGAACCATGTCCACTAAGTATGCAATCGTTGGCGGCAAGCTCATCGACGGTACCGGTGCCGAGCCGGTCGAGAACTCCCTCGTTCTCGTCGACGACAACGGCAAGATCGAGTACGCCGGCGCCATGCAGGACCTTCCCGAGGGCGTTGAGGTTATCGACGCCGCCGGCAAGACCGTCCTTCCCGGCCTGATCGACACCCACCTGCACTTCTCGGGCAACTTGACCGACGATGATACCGACTGGGTCATGCAGCCGCTCCTCGAGAAGCAGGCCGTCGCCGTCAAGCAGGCCTACGACTGCCTCACCCACGGCCTCACCACCGTCTGCGAGATCGGCCGCTTTGGTATCCAGATCCGTGACTGCATCGACAAGGGCGTCTTTAAGGGCCCGCGCGTTCTGGCCACCGGCCTCGGCTTCTGCCGCGTTGCCGGTCACGGTGACTCCCACCACTGCACCCAGGAGCTCAACAAGGAATCCCACCCCTGGGGCGACCAGGTCGATGGTCCTTGGGATCTGCGCAAGGCCGTCCGTCGTCGCCTGCGCGAGAACCCCGATGCCATCAAGATCTGGGCTACCGGTGGCGGCATCTGGCGCTGGGACTCCGGTCGCGACCAGCACTATTGCTCCGAGGAGATTCAGGCCGTGGTCGAAGAGGCCAAGATGGTCGGCATCCCCGTGTGGAGCCACTGCTACAACAACCACGCCGCTGCCTACGATTCCGTTCGCTTTGGCTGCGAGCAGCTGATTCACGGTTTCGATATCGATGAGCGCACCATGGACCTTATGGCCGAGCAGGGCACCTTCTTCACCCCGACGATTGCCTTCCTGCCCACCTGGTACGCCACCTATCCGCCCGTCTACGTCCCCGAGCTGCACGACAAGTACGAGGGCACCCTGGTCGAGAAGGAGCTGCAGCGCAACTACGACTGCCTGCGCGAGGCCAAGAAGCGCGGCGTCGTCATGACGATCGGCTCCGACTCCTTCTCCTTCGTCACCCCGTACGGCACCTGCTCCATCGAGGAGATGTACGAGTTCGTCGACAAGATCGGCTTCACCCCGGTCGAGACCATCACCTGCGCCACCCTCAACGGTGCCAAGATGTGCCACATCGAGGACGAGACCGGTTCCATCGAGGCCGGCAAGTGCGCCGACCTGCTGGTCGTCAACGGTGACGTCGCCGCCGACATCCACGTGCTCAACACCGACAACATGGACGTCATCATGAAGGACGGCTGGATTGTCGAGGCCGGCAGCTTCGGCGAGGCAAACAAGTACAGCGCCTAAGCTACCGTTCATCGATGGCTGGATGTAAAACACAGTATTTGATTGCATAATGCAATGGAGAGGGTCGCTTGCGGCCCTCTTTATTGCTATGGGTGCGTCAGTAAGAAGGGGATGACGGTGGATCTCAATAGGCTGATTCTGGGCAAGAGCTACAACTCTACCAAGGTCTTTCGTACCGCTCAGCATGTGGTTCAAGCCATCTTGCTCGGTATTGTCGTTCCGCTGCTTATCCTGCTGCTCATCTGGGATCTAACTGATAATCCCAATCCCGTTCCGGCCGTTGTCGTCATTGCCGGCTTGGTCATGCTGTGCTTCTTCTTCTCGTACGTCTTTGTCGTTCCCGACGATCTCACATCGAGCGCAACCGACCGCACGCTCGCCATCGCTTCAAAAATATTCGCCTACACGTCGCGCGGCCTTACGCCCGAAGCTGCCCTGGGCGCCTCTAAGATCATCCTGTCCGAAACTATCGCCTCTGCCATCTGCTTTACCGACGGCAAGCAGGTGTTGGCAAGCTGGGGCGAGGATTCGGCAAAGTGTCCCGCCGGCACCCCGGTGGTGCTCAAGACCACGCTCAACGTGATCAACAGCGGTGAGCAAAGCGTGTTTTCGCGCGACGCCTCCAATGAGACGGGTGGCTACTTTCCGCGCCTGCGCGCCGGTATTGTCGCACCGCTTACCGTGCGCGGGCATTGCGTGGGCACGCTCGAGCTGTATTATCCCCGTCTGAGCAGCATCGATATGCGCCAGACGGCGCTTGCCTCGGGCTTTGCCGACCTCATTTCCACGCAGCTTGCGAGCTTTGAGCTCGAGCGCCAGGACGAGCTCACGGCCCGCGTGGAGCTGCGCGCCTTGCAATCGCAGGTCGATCCTCATTTTCTGTTTAACACCATCAGTACCATCGTGTCGCTCGTTCGAACCGAGCCCGACAAGGCGCGGTCGCTGCTGATCGACTTTTCCAATTACTATCGTCAGACGCTTTCTGATTCCGATACGCTCACCACGCTCGAGCACGAGGTGGAACAGGGCACTCGCTATATCAATCTAATGCAGGCTCGTTATGGCGACGGCCGTCTGCGCGTTTCGGTCGACATCGACTTTGAGGTGCGCGACAGCCTGGTGCCGCCGTTTATCTTGCAGCCGCTGCTCGAAAACTGCATCAAGCATGCGCAGCGCGAGACCGAGCCGCTTTCTATTCGTGTTAGGGCTTTTGAGACCGATGACGGCTTGGAGATCATCGTCGAAGATGACGGCATCGGTATGAGCGAAGAAGTCTGCGCGCATCTGTTTGAGCAACATCGCCGAGAGGAGCCCGAGAGCATTACCGCCGACGGCTCCATCAAGCGAGGTTGCGGCCTGGCGCTCTTCAACGTGCTTCAGCGCATCCATTTCTTTTACGGAGAAGATTCCGGCATGCGCGTGGAGTCCCAGGAGGACGTGGGGACGCAGGTTATCGTCGAGCTGAACGGCGAGCCGCATGAGCCGGCGCCGTTGACGGCGTAGCACGCGAGTATATTGAGGAGAGAGAGGAAGCGCACATGTCCGAGGGCTGGAACATCCTGGTGGTTGATGACGAGCCTCCCATCAGGGCTGAGCTACGCTATCTATTGGAGAAGGACGCGCGCGTGGGGCATATTGCCGAGGCGGGCAATGTCACCGAGGCCGTGGAGTCGATTCTCTCGAGCAAGCCCGACGTGTTGTTTTTGGACATCACGATGCCCGGCCGCTCGGGAATTGAGCTTGCCGAGACGCTGCAGAACTTAAAGACGCCGCCGGTGGTTGTGTTTGTGACGGCGTTTGCCGAGTTCGCCGCCGATGCGTATAACCTCGATGCGGTCGACTATATCGTCAAGCCGGTCGAGGACGCACGCCTGTCAAAGGCACTCGGCAAGATCGAGGCAGCCTTGGGTGCCCGTCGTGTTGTCCACGCTCCGCGCCAGCCTTTGCGTCTGACGGTGGATCGCGGGGGCAAAAAGGTGTTCATTCCCGCCGCAGACGTCTGTTACTTTGAGGCGCGCGCCGATTTTTGCAACGCCATCTGCGCCGAGGGAACCTACCTGATCAATGAGTCGATCTCTTCGCTCGAGCGTCGCTTGGGCTCCGAGGGCTTTATTCGCGTTCATCGGAGCTATCTGGTCAATTTGGAAGACGTGCACAATGTTGAGATTGGTTCCACGGGGTTGATGGAGCTCAGGCTCGACCGCGTGAGCTCGACGGTGCCGGTGTCCCGTCGTCGTGCCGCCGAGGTCAAGTCGCACCTGGGGCTTGCGTAAGAGGCTTGCGTGTCGTCGTTTACCATCGCAGGTTTGGCATGGGCGCGCGGTGGGCATAATGGGTGGAATCGAATGAAATCGAAAGGATTATTATGCCCGCGCTTATCACCCATCATCTGTTTGGCGAGGAAAGCATCGACCGTCTTCCGCAGGGCGTCATCACGTCCGATGAAGAGCGCATTGCCTTTATCTTGGGCAACCAAGGTCCCGACCCGTTTTTCTTTCACATTCTGACACCGCGTGTTTCCGACTGTACGCTGCTGGCGCAGGTCATGCATCGCTCGCGCATGTCTCGCCAGTTCGCGTGCCTGCGCGACGGCGTGTCGCATCTGCTGCCGCGCGACGCCAGCTTGGGTCGCGCCTTTGCGCTGGGTCTGCTGTCTCATTACGTGCTCGACCGCAACGCCCACCCCTTTGTCTATGAGCAGCAGTTTGGCATCGTGGAGTCCGATTCAGAGCTTGAGGATTCGAGCAGTCAGGTCCATGCCGTGATCGAGAGCGACCTGGATGTGCTGATGCTGCAGCTTAAGCGCGATGGCGCTACGGTCGACGATTACCCGCCGGCGGGCGAGATCGTCACCACCGATCGCATCAGTCGCGTGGCCGGCGTGCTGATGAGCTATGTTGCCGGACGCGTGTACGGCATTGACATTCCGGCGGGGGAGTACGGTGCTGCCGTTGCCAATATGCAGCGACTTTACCGTGCGATTGAGCCGGCCGGCTCCGTAAAGACGCGCGCGATCTCGCTGGTTGAGGGGTTGGTGCACGACTACTCGCTGCTCGACGGCCTTGCCCATCGCGTGACGACGGAGCTGCCCGAGCGCACCGGTAACCTGGGCCATCTGACATGGAAGAATCCCTTTACCGATGAGGTCTCGAACGAGAGTTTCCCCGAGGTCTTTGATCGCGCGCTGGTCGATTACGAGTGCACGGTCGCGCGTTTTATCGAGACCGGTGACATGGAGGCCGTGACCAGTCACGTCAACTACAGCGGTCGCGTGCTCGGCACCGACGAGGAGTTCGACCGCGAGGAGTAGGGTCCGCTCCTGTCTCTTTGCCGAATCCTTACCGGTGCCTCTGTGCAATTGGGGTACGATGAACTAACTGCATATCGGGCGAATACGAAGGGTCCCTGTCCATGAAATACACCAAGCTCGAGCGTAACTGGGTCATGTACGATGTGGGAAACTCGGCCCTCGTGCTGCTCAATACCTCGGTGGTGCCCATCTACTTTAACGCCATCAATACCGGTGCTTCCTCGGCAGACCTGGTGGTCGCTTGGGGCAACGCGCAGACGATTGCCTCGCTGGTCATTGCCATGCTCATGCCCATTCTGGGCGCGCTTGCCGATTACGCCGGCAACAAGATCAAGTTCTTCTTGGGCTTCTTCCTCACGGGCCTGGTTCTTTGCCTGGCGCAGGCTATCCCAATGTCCGCCATGGCATTTTTGACCGTGTACGTGCTGTGCACCATCGGCCTTAACTCTTCTATGACGTTCTACGACGCCATGCTGCCCGACATTACCACCGACGAGCGCATGGACGCCGTGTCCAGCTCGGGCTATGCCTGGGGCTACATCGGTTCCACCGTGCCGTTCATCATCTGCCTGGCGCTTATCATGGGTGGTTCCGCTCTTGGTATCCCCACCATGCTGGCAACGCGTCTGTCGTTTGTCATCACCGGCGCCTGGTGGCTCATCTTTACCCTGCCGCTCATTCGCACCTATAAGCAGAAGTACGGTCGCGAGCGTGGTCCCGAGGACACCATCGGCCACATCGTGGGCGGCGTGTTCTCCGAGGTCGGACACACCATGCGCGAGATCGCCCACAACAAGACCGTGCTGGTCTACATGATCGCGTTCTTCTTCTACATCGACGGTGTGCACACGGTCATTTCCATGGCAACCAGCTATGGATCGGCTTTGGGCATCGACTCGACCCAACTGGTGCTGGCTCTGCTCGTTACGCAGTTTGTGGCCTTTCCGTCCGCCATCATCTACGGCAAGCTTGCCGGTCGCGTGGGCACACTCAATATGATCTTGGTGGCCGTCGCCGCCTATATGGGTATCGTGCTCTTTGCCGCGTTCTTCCTCAAGACCGCCTTTGAGTTTTGGGTGCTTGCCATTTTGGTCGGCCTGTTCCAAGGCGGCGTGCAGGCGCTGAGCCGCAGCTACTTTGGCCGCATTATTCCCAAGGAAAAGTCCAACGAGTACTACGGCTTCTTTGATATCTTTGGCCGCTATGCAAGTGTTATGGGCACCTTCTTGGTGTCGGTCGTTACCTCGCTGACCGGCAACCCCTCGCTGGGTGTCCTGTCTATCGGCGTGCTGCTGGTGGTGGGCTTTGTGCTGCTGGTCCGTCTGTCCCGCATGTCTCAGACGGCAGAGCAGGCCGCATAGGAACTGGCCGGTAATTGCGTCCGCCGCGATACTCTTTTGGGGTTATCCGCAATAAACATTCTGACTTTCGAACAATGATTAGCCCAAGTGGGTATGATGGAGTCAGCTAGGTCGCGGGGCGTCGCCTGTGTTTGGCGGCGTCCCGTTTTTGTGTTGCAGGGAGGGTAAGGCATGAACGCCACGGTCGTGATTCCAACGTATTGGGCGGGCGATGACGCTCGCGCAAACGCCCCTGGCACCTATGACCATTCGACACGACTCAACGCCGACAATCCCGAACTCGACCGCTGTCTGGCCTCGCTTGAGCAGGTGCGCGACATCCCGCGCATCATCCTTTTGGTGGTCTGTCCCGTTTCCGCCACAGCCGATGTGTCGCTGCGCGTGCACGAGATTGTCGACGCGCATCCCACGCTCAAGGTCACCGTTGTCACCAACACCCAGGCCTCGCGCATCGCAGACCGGGTTGCTCAGATCGCGCCCAAGGGTTCGGGCGAGTGCGTGAGCCTGCGAGGCTACGGTGCCATCCGCAACATGGGGCTGGCCTGTGCCGCTGTGCTGGGGCATGACGCGGTTATCTTTTTGGATGACGATGAGACTGTCATCGACGCCGACTTTATGAAGCGCGCGACCTACGCGCTGGGGCAGCAGACGCGTCAGGGCTTGCCTATCTTGGTCAAGAGCGGCTATTTCTACGATCGCGACGGCTCGCCGTTGGCTCCCACGGACAAGGCGGGCATCTGCCATCGTTGGTGGACCAAGCGCATCGAGTTCAACCGTTGGATGAAAAAGGCGCTCTCGGGCACCCGCATCTCGCGCTCCAACTACGTGTGCGGCGGCCTGATGGCCCTGCACGCCCGCGCCTTTACGCGTGTGGCCTTTGACCCGTTTATCACCCGCGGCGAGGACTTGGATTACCTCTTTAACATGCGCATGTTTGGCTACGACGTGTGGTTCGATAACGAGTGGACCGTGCGCCATCTGCCTCCGGAGTCCGAAAAGCGCTCACCGCGCTTTATGCAGGATGTATACCGCTGGTACTACGAACGGGCCAAGTTGACGTTCGCCGCGCATCAAAAGGAGCTCATTCCCGTTACGGCGGCATCGCTCATGCCCTACCCGGGCCCGTGGATTTCGCGCGAGCTCGACGACCGCGTGCGCAAGACCGCTATGGTCCGCAGCGTGTTTACCCGCGAGCATGAGGGCTACCTGCGCATCTGGCGCCATGGTATCGACGAGGCAAAGGCCTATGCGCGCCAAAACGCTGCAAGCTACCTGCGTTTCCAGAGCTTTTGGCCCAAGATCATGGACGGGCTTTGGCGTGACGCACAACTGATCAGTATCCTGGAGGGGGCCGAATGATCGACCGCCGCGCCCAGCGCGATAGTTCATTATCAATCTTTCGCATCATTGCCGTTGCCTGCGCCATTTGCGTGCTGATGTACTTTATTTTTGCCCTGGTGACCGGTATCGAGCCGATTGCCACGGTGATTGCCTGCGCGCTGCTGTGCATCTTTCTGTGCATCTTTATCTTTTTGACGCTCAATCCCGATTCGGTGCGCTCCCAGTACACCGAGGAGACGCTCTCGGTGGCCTCGGCCATGCTCGAGGACATTAAGGGCGGTCTGACGCAGGAGTCGGCGCGTTTGGTGTGTCAGCGCATTTTGCCCGAGACGCGCGCCATGACGGTGGCCATCACCGACGAGGACAACGTGCTGGCGTGCGCGGGCGAGTTTGAGGAAAAGCTGCTGCCCGATTCTCCCATTCACACGCTTGCCACGCGCTACGTCATCGAGCACGGTATCGTGCAGTCGTTCAACCGTATGGTGGATGTCGTGGGCTCGGACGGCTCGCACAACCAAGTCCCCGCCGGCATTATCGCCCCCATCAAGGTGGGAGATCGTACCGTCGGCACGCTCAAGTTCTACTACAAGACCCCGCGCGCCGTCGACCGTACCCAGTACGCGCTTGCCTCGGGCTTTGCCGAGATCTTGTCCACGCAGCTCGCCATCCACGAGCTCGAGGTGCAAAAGGAACTCACAGCGCGCGCCGAGGTGCGTGCGCTGCAGGCGCAGATTAACCCGCACTTCCTGTTCAACACGCTGAACACCATTGCATCGTTTACGCGCACCGACCCGCTGCGGGCCCGCGAACTGCTTCGTGAGTTCTCATCGTTCTATCGTGCCACGCTCGACAACTCGGGATCGCTTATTCCGGTCTCGCGCGAGGTCGCACAGACCAAGCGCTACCTTACCTTTGAGAAGGCCCGCTTTGGCGAGGACCGCGTGCTTGCGACGTTCGATGTGTCCGAGGACGTGGAAGATACGCTGGTGCCGGCGTTCGTGATCCAGCCGATTGTCGAGAACGCCGTGCGTCATGGTATGGGCGATGACGACGCCCTGAGGATCGACGTGACCGTTCACCAAGACGGCGAGGATGCAATCTTGATTGCCGTGGCCGATAATGGCGTGGGCATGGATGAGGGTACCGCCGCCAGACTGTTTGACGAGCGCTCTGCCCGTCCCGACGCCAGCTCTCCCCAGGGTGGCGGCGCCGGTGTGGCCATGCACAATATTTCGGAGCGCATCCATCGCTTTTTTGGGCCGCACTCCTATACGCGTGTCGAATCGGCGCCGGGCAAGGGCACCAAAGTGCTTCTTCATCTTGATTTGTCAGAGAGCATCTTTGACATTCAAGAGTAAAATAAAAGGCTACGGGCTCAACGTCATGCGACGGATGCCCGGCGTAGTTAGTTGACGAAAGGTTTTATCCCTATGCTGCGTGCGATGATTGTGGATGATGAGGCGCCGGCTCGCTCGGAGCTTCGCTTCTTGCTCGAGCAAACGGGCAAGATCGGCACGATCACGGAGGCGTCGAGCGTCCGCTCCGCCATCGAGATGCTTATGGAAAGTCGCGTGGATGTCGTGTTTCTCGATATCTCGATGCCCGGTGCCTCGGGCTTGCAACTTGCCGAGGCGCTGCATAAGCTCAAAAATCCGCCGGCGATCGTATTTGTGACTGCGTATAGCGACCATGCCGTCGAGGCATTCGACGTGGATGCCGTCGATTATCTGATGAAGCCTGTCGAGGAAGCTCGCTTGGATCGCGCGATCGAGAAGGTCATGCAGCGCGCCAAGCCGGTCACGGACAGCAAGGTGACCATCGAGCGTATCCCGGTGGAAAAGGGCGGCCGCAAGGTGCTCATTCCCGTGGACGACATTCGCTTTATCATGGCCAAGGACGATTACTCCTGCATCTATACCGTCGATGATCGCTTTTTGTCGACGACCTCGCTGGCGCAGTTTGAGGCCAAGCTCTGCGACTTTGGCTTCTTCCGTGTTCACCGCCGCTATATCGTCAACCTGGCGTGCGTCACGGACGTTGAGACGGTGCCCTCGGGCGCCATCCAGCTGGGCATTACGGGCGTCGACGAACGCGTGCCGGTTTCGCGCCGCCGCGTCGTGCCGCTCAAGAAGGCTCTGAGTCTCTAGCACACTGGCCCCGCAGCCCTGTAGACCCATCGTCTGCGGAGCCGTGGGGCCTTTTTTGTATGTATCTGCCGAATCGTTTTTTTGCGGAAGGGATTCCATGAACAGCGCAAGCGCCAAGCGCATCGACATCATCTCGGACACCCACGGCTATTTATCGCCTGCGCTCTTGGGTGAGCTTGAGGGCGCAGACCTGATCATCCACGCCGGCGACCTCACGTCAGAGATGGACTACGAGCACCTGTGCACCATCGCCCCCGTGCGGGCCGTATTGGGCAACAACGATTACTACCGCGACTACGGCCCCGATGTAGACCGTCTTGCGCTCTTTACCTACGAAGGCCTCAAATTCGCCGTAGCCCACTACCGCGAAGACCTTCCGGTGGGATCCGTAGACGTAGCCATCAACGGTCACACCCACGTAACCAAAGAAGCCCAAGTGGG
Organism: uncultured Collinsella sp.; assembly: GCA_937937635.1. GTDB lineage: Bacteria > Actinomycetota > Coriobacteriia > Coriobacteriales > Coriobacteriaceae > Collinsella. Next base: position 341 of record CALDCF010000071.1, on the reverse strand, counting down.
CCGTTGCTTAGTCCTCAACCCGGGCAGCGCCAGCTACCCCAGAGGCACCCGAGGCCCCACCATGGCCAGAATGCTAGTAAAAGACGGCAAGATCCTAAGCACCAAGTTTATTGACTTGGACTAACCGCAACAAAAACGGGGGATGCAGATGCGTCCCCCGTTTCCATTTGAGCCAAAGGCAGAGCTTCAGCAAGATCCTTAGACAAACCCCGCCGCGGAGAACGGGGCCGCCGAGCCGCGAAGCGGCGAGGAACAACAACGACTCGAACAAAGTGACGGCAGGGAGGGTCTCCGGGGCTGGGGGCGGGGGTTAAGTTTGCTGCTCTACAGTCCTGCGCAAG
>CALDCF010000070.1 GCA_937937635.1 uncultured Collinsella sp. | reverse complement strand
GATCGAGGGCGATGTCGACTTTATCTTTGGCGGCGCGCGTGCCTACTTTGAGGGGTGTGAGATTCGCTCGCTCAACCGCGATATGGATGTCAACGGGTATGTAACGGCAGCCTCCACGCCTCAGGGCGAGCCGTACGGATTTGTGTTTCATGGCTGTTCGTTTACAGCCGATGAGGGCATTGCCCCCGGATCGGTCTATCTGGGTCGTCCATGGCGCGAGTGGGCCCAGACCGTTTTGCTCGAATGCTGGCTGGGCCCCCATATTTCACTCGAGGGCTGGTGGGATTGGAATAAGCCAGCGGCACATGACGGCACCCTGTATGCCGGTGGTACCCTGTTTGGCCCGGCGGGCGAAACTGTCGCTTGGGTGCCGTGGGCGCATTGCCTGACTGGTCAGGATTCCGAACGCTATGCGCGTGACCGAGTGCTTGCCGGCACGGATGGTTGGGATCCCGAGGGCGGCGACGGTGATGCGGTAGAGACGGCCGGGCTATCTGCCAATGGCCGCACCGTGCACATCGAGACGTACTACGAGGACGAGCCTGCGCTGCGCACCCGACTGAAGCGCGAAGGGCGCTCGGCCGCATTTACGGGCAAGACTCCCACAGACTTTGAGGCATGGAAGGCTGCGACCAGGACTCGTCTGTACGATATTTTGGGTCTTTCGCTTATGGACCGCGCCCCGATTGAGATTCGTGAGCTCAATCGCGTGCGGGTTGCCGGCAGCATCGTGCGTACTCATGCGGTGTTGCAGGTTGAGCACGATGTGTGGATGCCGTTTTACCTGTTGGAGCCGTCCCGCCCCAAGCTTGACGAGCGGGGACTCAAGCGCTGCTATATCTGCCCGCATGGTCACCAGGGGGCGGGTGCTGCAAGCATAGCCGGCGTTGCGGGCGTGCCGGCGGTCGACGATGCCGTGCGTAAGTTCAATTACGACTACGGTCTGCGTTTGGCGCGCATGGGTTACGTGACCGTCTGCCCCGATGCGCGTGGTTGGGGATACCGTCGTGACTGGAAGGGTCAGGGCGACGACGAGAACAGCTACCTGCTCGGTACGTGTCTGAATCAAGCACGTATGGCCGAGCCGCTGGGTCT